>NZ_JAJPWN010000019.1:0-252268 GCF_046549135.1 Amycolatopsis sp. lyj-23
TCATCGGTGTTCAGAATGATCGTCCCGCCGTGCGGGACATCACCGAGGTTCGCCTTCAACGCCGCCGGGTTCATCGCCACCAGCACGTCCGGCCGGTCGCCGGGGGTGAGGATGTCGTAGTCCGCGAAGTGCACCTGGAAGCTCGAGACGCCGGGGATGGTGCCCTGCGGCGCCCGGATCTCGGCGGGGAAGTTCGGCATCGTCGACAGGTCGTTGCCGAACGCGGCGGCTTCGGACGTGAACCGATCGCCGGTCAGCTGCATGCCGTCACCCGAGTCGCCCGCGAACCGGATGACCACCCGGTCCAGCTTGCTGATCTCGGTCGGCCTGGTTGCGGCGAGCGAGCCGTGGCCAGCGCCGTTGCCGTTCGCACTCGTGCTCATGGGTCAGGGATTCCCTCTCTCCCGACGGTACGGCTTCCGTTCGCCTGCCGGTGCCGCGGCTGCGCTCACCAGGTCTACTCCCGAGGTTAGCTCGCCCTCAACACCGATGTTGGTAGTGTTCCGGGTACTGGACGACCTCATCGGTGCTCTTCAATCCCTCTCCGCAGGTACGCCGGATACCTGTAACCGATGGTAACGGGTACTCGCCGGACTGCGTTGTGATGCGTGTCTCCCGGCAGGTTAGAGCCTCCCGCTTGAGTCACGGCCGAGAACGGATTCGGTCCCGCACCAGGGAAAGCCGCTCGGCGAACTCCGGAGACGCCAGCGAGGCCAGCTGCGGGGTGATCTCGACGTCGACGGCGGCACGGTGCTCGGCCAGCCCCGCGGTGGTGCGGAGGCTGCGTTTGGTGGCGATCAACGCCTCGCGCGGCGCGGCGACAGCGGGGTGAGCCAGCTCACGCGCGGCGGTCAGCAGCTCGTCATGGCCGCCGTCGACCACGCGCAGCGCGAGCCCGGCGCGCACGGCCGCCTCGGCGTCGAGCGGCTGCCCGAACAACGTCATCGCGGCGGCCTGCTGCGGGCCGGCCAGCCGCTGCGTCATCCACGTCATCCCGCCGCCCGGGTGCAGCCCGAGTTCGAGGAACCGCGCGATGAACTTCGCCCGCGGACCGGCCAGCCGGACGTCGGCGGCGAGCGCGAGGTTCAGCCCGGCCCCGACGGCCGCCCCGCCGACGGCGGCGATCGTCGGCAACGCGCACCGCGCCACCGCGAGGAAGCCTTCGTAGATGGCCCGCAAGCCGGCTTCGTCTGCCGCGGCGAGCGCGGAGAGGTCGGCCCCGGCGCAGAAAGCGGGCGGCGTCCCGGTGACGACGACGGCGTGCACGGACTCGTCCCGTTCGGCGGCCTCGACAGCGGCGGCGAGCTGCGCGGAGAGGTCGAGGGTCAGCGCGTTCCGGCTGCCGGGCGCGTCGACGGTGAGGAGGGCGACGCCGCCGTCGTGCTCGCTGACGATGCTGTCGGTCATGCGGCTCAGCCTGGCACGCGCGGGTGATGGGCCGGGATGCGGGCGGCCCGGCTACCGCGCCGCGCGGCGGAACAGCCGGTTCGCCCAGTGCGCGGCCCGGCGGGACCCGGCCAGGACGCTGTCGAGCCGGTCGCCGTCGACGTCGTGGGGGAGCTCCGTGCGGGCCTGCAGCCAGCCGTCGCGGCGGGCCGCTCCGCCGTCGCTGGAGTACACCCTGGTGGCGCCGGCCTGCCGCAGCCGCGCCAGCACCCGCCGGTCGTACGCGCCGAACGGCAGGGAGTACCGCCGGACCGGCCGCCCGCACAGGTCGCCGAGCAGCTGCGGTGCGTCGCGCAGCTCGCGGCCGGCGTGCAGGTCGTCGAGCCGGCGCCAGTCGCGCGGCTCCCAGCCGTGGGAGCCGATCTCCATGCCGGCGCGCACGAGTTCGCGCAGCCCGTCGCGGTCGAGGTAGCCGCGCTGGCCGAGCCGGCCGGCCAGCGGGAAGAACTCCGCGGTCAAGCCGCGGTCGGCCAGCCGGGGCAGCACGATCTCGACGTCGGAGTCGTTGCCGTCGTCGAAGGTGAGGCGGACGTCTTCGTGCTCCGCGGCCACGTCGAGGACGCGCTCGAACTGCTCGACGGTCAGCCAGCGTTCGTCCTCACCGGGGTCGAGCTGGCGCGCCGGCCGGCCGACCCCGTGCATCGCGAGGATCACCGTCACCACTCCCACCGCCTGCCACCGCGAGTAGTCGATTTGTTACTTCGATTAATCGCGGTGGCAAACGGGTGAGTTACACGATTTTGCCGTTATTTAGCCTTTGCGGATCTCCAGCGTGCAGCACTTGGGGCCGCCGCCGGCTTTCCGCAGCTCAGAGATGTCGACGTAGACCGGCTCGTAACCGCGGGCCTCGAGAAGTTCACCCAGTCGAGTGGCCTCGACGGGCAGCACGACGTTGCGGCCGTCGGAGACGCCGTTGAGGCCGAAACACTCGGCGTCTTCCTTCGTCGCGAGCACCGCGTCCGGGAACACCCGCTCCAGCACGCGGCGCGAGCCGGCCGAGAAGGCCTCGGGGTAGTAGACGATCTGCGCCCGCGTCGAGTCCGTCGCCTCGGCGAGGACGAACAGGGCCGTGTCGAGGTGGTAGTAGCGCGGGTCGACCAGCTGCAGCGAGACGACCGGGACGCCGAGGACCTCCTGCGCCTCGGCGTGCGCGGCCGGGTCCGTGCGGAAGCCGGTGCCGGCCAGCAGCAGGGAGCCGGTCCAGGCGAAGTCGCCCTCGGCTTCGTTGATCTTCTCCGGCATGGTGATGTCGCGGTAGCCGTGCTCGACGAACCAACGGCGGAAGTGCTCGGCCTCGGCGGCGCGCTGCGGGGCGCGGAACCGCGAGCCGAGCACGCGGCCGTCGACGACGGTGCCGGAGTTGGCGGCGAAGACCATGTCGGGCAGGCCGGGCTGGGGCTCGATCTCCTCGACGGTGTGGCCGAGGCGGCGGTAGGTGTCGCGCAGCTCGGTCCACTGCGCGACGGCGACGTCCGCGCTGACCGGCTGGGTCGGGTCCATCCAGGGGTTGATCACGTAGTCCACCGCGAAGAAGCGCGGCGGGCACATGAGGTATCGACGGGTGGTCGGTACGCGCATCGCCTGCATGAGTGCAGGGTAAGGGGCGCCTAATTCCGCAATCAATCGCTGTTCGCTGCGCGTATCTGTGCTAGATGTTGCGTGTGAACACCATCGACCAGCGAATCGTTTCGTGTCTCGTGGCGAACGCACGATCGAGCTACGCGGAGATCGGCAAGGTCGTCGGCCTGTCCGCGCCGGCGGTGAAGCGGCGGGTCGACCGGCTGCTCGAAACGGGCATCCTCCGCGGCTTCACGGCGGTGGTCGACCCGGAGGCCCTCGGCTGGGGCACGGAGGCGTTCGTCGAGGTCACGTGCCAGGGCAACATCACGCCGGCCCGCATCCGGGCCCGGCTCGAGCCCCTGCCGGAGGTGGTGGCCGCGTACACGGTCTCGGGCGCGGCGGACGCGATCGTCCACCTCCGGGCCGCGGACATCCACCACCTGGAGACGGCGCTGGAGCGGCTGCGCGGGCTGGAGATCGTGGACCGGACGGTGTCGACCGTGGTGCTCTCGCGGTTGCTGGAGCGGCCGCCGACCCCGGAGCAGTGAGCGTCCCGGCGAGCGGGACACCGCCCGAACCGGTTCCGGCCCCGCCGCCGCGGTGAGCAGCGTTTTCGTCAACTCCGGCCACCTGATGGGAAATTCCCGGACCCGGAGGTCTTGAACGCGCCCGTGCGCCGGTGCATCCTGGTGCCCCGCCGCCCGTAAGGAAAGTTTCCTAACTAAAGGGAGCACCAGGAATGCGGAAACTGATCCTGCTCGCGACGCTCGCGCTGGCCGCGGCCGTGACGCCGTCGGCCCTCGCGTCGGCTTCGCCCGCCCCGGCCAGCGCGTCGGCCACCGCCCCGGCCGCCGTCGAAGCCGCCCCCACCGCGGCCGAGCTGCTCGCGAAGACCACCAGCTGCAACCAGATCTCGAACGGCAAGTACAAGACCGACGAAGACGTTTCGAGCAAAACGGTCGCGATCTGCGACGCCAACGGCGCGGTGTTCTGGAAAGCCGACATGGACATCGACTGCGACGGCCAGCGCAGCACGCAGTGCAACGAGAACACCGACTGCTGCTACCAGGACGACACCGCGTTCCACCAGTCCGACGGCAAGCCGCTCAACGCCGCGAAGCTGCCCTACATCGTCGTGCCGAGCTCCAGCAGCATCTGGAAGTACTCCTCGTCCGGCCTCAAGGGCGGCGGCTCCTGCGCGGTGATCTACAACGGCAAGGTCGAGTACGCGGTCATCGGGGACACCGGGCCGTCGCAGATCATCGGCGAAGCCTCCTACGCGACGGCGAAGGACCTCGGGATCAACCCCGACCCGTCCAACGGCGGCACCGACTCGGGTGTCACGTACATCTGCTTCAAGAACTCGACCGTTTCGCCCATCGAGAACCACTCCAACGCGGTGAGCAAGGGGCAAAGCCTCGCCACCACCTTCGTGAACAACAACTGACACCGATTTTCGGTTCGGCGGCGGACCGTGGTTCTCGGCCACGGCCCGCCGCCGGATCGAGACCCGATTTTCACCTCGATCCCTTGCGTCTCACGGCCGTTTCACGCCGTCCCCCGTTCGCCAGGCCCGCGGTAACGATCCAAGGTCGCCCGCCGACCAACTTGAGGGTCGCGCGGAATAGCGGAGGTTTTGGCGTGAAGATCAGTGTCTTCGGGCTCGGTTACGTCGGCTGTGTCTCCGCCGCGTGCCTGGCGGGGCAGGGACACCGGGTGGTCGGCGTGGACGTCAACCCGGTGAAGATCGACCTGATCACCCAGGGCAAGGCCCCGGTGGTCGAGGAGCGGATCGGCGAGCTGACCGCCGACGTCGTCGCGAGCGGCGCGCTGAGAGCCACCACCGACGTCGCCGAAGCCGTCGCCGACAGCGAGATCTCGCTCGTGTGCGTCGGGACGCCGTCGGCGCCGAACGGCAGCCTCTCCACGGTCTACCTCGAGCGCGTGGCCGAGGAGATCGGTGAGGCGCTCGCGAAGAAGAGCGAGCGGCACACCGTCGTCTTCCGCAGCACCATGCTGCCCGGCACCTGCCTCGACCTGCTGGTCCCGATCCTGGAGAAGTCCTCCGGCCGCACCGCCGGGGTCGACTTCGGCGTCGCGGTGAACCCCGAGTTCCTGCGCGAGGGCACCAGCGTCCGTGACTTCTTCGACCCGCCGAAGACGGTGATCGGCGAGATCGACACCGCCAGCGGGGACGCCGTCGCCGGGCTGTACGAGGGGCTGCCCGGCCCGGTGTTCCGCGTGCCGATCCCGGTCGCGGAGATGACGAAGTACGCCGACAACTCCTTCCACGGCCTGAAGATCGGGTTCGCGAACGAGCTCGGCGCGATCTGCCGGGCGCTCGGCCTCGACTCGCACCAGGTGATCGACGTCTTCCTCGCCGACACCAAGCTCAACATCAGCCCGGCCTACCTCAAGCCCGGGTTCGCCTTCGGCGGGTCGTGCCTGCCGAAGGACCTGCGCGGGCTGGTCTACGCCGCGCACCGCAACGACGTCAGCGTGCCGATCCTGTCGCACGTGCTCACGTCGAACGCCGACCACCTGCAGCGGGCGTTCGACCTGGTCGCGCGCACCGGCAAGCGCAAGGTCGGGCTGTTCGGGCTGTCCTTCAAGCCGGGCACCGACGACCTGCGCGAGTCCCCGCTGGTCGAGCTGGCCGAGAAGCTGCTCGGCAAGGGCTACGACCTGAAGATCTACGACGCCAACGTCAGCCTCTCGCGGCTGATGGGCGCCAACCGCGAGTACATCGAGAGCCGGCTGCCGCACCTCGGCCAGCTGCTCGCCGGGTCCGTCGAAGAAGTCGTGAACCACGCCGACGTCCTGCTCGTGGGCACCAAAGACCCGGACGTGCTGGCGGCCCTGCCGCACGGTGGCGACCGGGCGATCGTCGACCTCGTCCGCCTGCCCGACGCCGCCGAGCGTCGCCTTGAAGAGGGATACGCCGGCCTTGCCTGGTAAAGCGCTCATCCTCGTCGAGAACCTCTCCGTCCCCTTCGACCGCCGGGTCTGGCAGGAGTCCACGACCCTGCGCGACGCCGGGTGGGAAGTCCACGTGATCTGCCCGCAGGGTACGAAACGCGACACCGAGGCCGAAGCCGTCGTCGACGGCGTCCACATCCACCGCTACCCGCTCCAGGCGGCGACCGGCGGTCCCGCCGGCTACCTGCAGGAGTACGGCAGCGCGCTGTGGCACACGCTGCGGCTGGCCCGCAAGGTCGGGCCGGTCGACGTCGTGCACGCCTGCAACCCGCCGGACCTGCTGTACCTGGTCGCGAAGTACCTGAAGCGCTCGGGCGCGAAGTTCATCTTCGACCAGCACGACCTGTGCCCGGAGCTGTACCTCTCGCGGTTCGACCGCGGGCAGGACCTGCTCTACCGCGGCGTCTGCGCGCTGGAACGCGCCACCTACCGCGCCGCCGACGTCGTGATCTCGACGAACGAGAGCTACAAGCAGGTCGCGCGGATCCGCGGCGGCAAGCGGCCCGAGGACGTCTTCGTGGTGCGCAGCGCCCCGGTCGTCGAGCGGTTCCACGAGGTTCCGGCCGAGCCGGAGCTGAAGAAGGGCAAGCCGTACCTGCTCGCCTACCTCGGCGTGATGGGCCCGCAGGACGGCGTCGACTACGCCCTGCGCGCGCTGGCGAAGCTGCGTGACGAGGTCGGCCGCACCGACTGGCACGCGGTGTTCGTCGGCTCCGGCGACGCGTTCGACGACATGGTGGCGCTGTCGGCGAAGCTCGGGTTGGCCAACCAGGTCGAGTTCACCGGCCGGATCTCCGACGAGGACCTGGTCCGCTACCTGTCCACCGCCGACGTCTGCCTGTCGCCGGACCCGCTCAACCCGCTCAACGACGTCTCCACGATGAACAAGGTCATGGAGTACATGGCGATGAGCAAGCCGATCGTCTCGTTCGAGCTGCGGGAGGCGCGGGTCTCCGCCGGGGAGGCGGCCGTCTACGCCCCGGCGAACGACGAATCGGCGTTCGCGAAGCTCGTCGCGCAGCTGCTCGACGACCCGGAGGAGCGGATCCGGATGGGCAAGCTCGGCCAGGCCCGGGTCGCCGGACCGCTCTCGTGGGAGAACTCGGCGAAGGCGCTGCTCGCTGCGTATGAGCACGCTGTGAAGTCATGATCGCCGTTCGGTCAAGAACCCACCGAACGTGTAACCAATGCTCCCGGTCTTGCGACGGTTGGGGTAACCGGCCGATCAACTGAACCCGTTCGGCGTACCCGGCTCAGGAATGGAGACCTGCCGTTGAGTGACGACACGGTGCGCCTGGCCCTGGTCGGGCAGGTCCTGCGACGGCGGTGGCGGCTGCTGGCCGCCCTCGCCGTCCTGGGCGCGCTGGTCGGCGCCGGAGCGTCGATCCTGTTCTCGCCCGGCTACAAGACGACCTCGGGTGTCCTGCTCCAGGGTCCGCGCCAGGCCGACGAGCTGCTGACCCAGGCCGAGATCGCGACCTCGTCGGTCGTCCTCGACCGCGCCGCGGCCGTGCTGCCGTGGCACCCCAGCGGCGCCGACCTGAAGAAGCAGGTCAGCGCGACGGTGGCGCAGAGCAACGTCGTGACGATCACCGTCTCCGCCGACACCGCCGAACACGCCCAGCAGCTCGCCGACCAGGTCGCGCAGCAGTACGTCAAGTACTCCGTGCAGCTGGCGACCAACTCCGCCGACGCCTCCGTCCAGCTCGCGCAGGAGCAGCGCGAGTCGCTGCGCCAGCAGGTCAAGCTGACCACGGACAAGATCAGCGACCTCGCCAAGAACGTCGGCGGCGGCCTGACCGTGGAGAGCGTGCAGGTCCGGACCCAGCTCGAAGGCCTGAAGACGTCGCTGGAGCAGGCGATCAACGACCTGAACCAGGCCGACCTAGCCACCGGCGTCGGCAACACCGTGGTGCTCGGGCCGTCCCAGCGGCCGACGTCGCCGGCCGCGCCGACGATGACGCACTTCGTCGCCGGGGGCGCGGTGCTGTTCTTCCTCGCCGGCGTGTTCGGCCACCTGTTCAGCGCCCGCACCGACCGGCGGCTGCGGGGCGAGCCGGAGATCGCCTCGGCGCTCGGGGCGCCGATCCTCGCCGGCGTCGACGTCACCACCCCGCAGGGCGACCGCGTCCCGGCGACCGGTTTCCTCGGCAAGGTGCGGCACCTGCTCGGCGGCGACCGGCCGTGGGTGCTGCCACCGGTCGCGACCTCGGCCGACGAGGTCAACCGCGACATCCGCTACCGCCGGGTGCTGGCCCGGCTGGCCACCGGCCCGGCCGACGTCCTGCTGCTGGTGGCCGACGACGACGAGACCGGCCGCCTGGCCGCCGCGCAGCTCGCCGCGCTGGCCGACCGGCTGTCCGTGCCGCTGCGGATCTTCGAGTTCTCGGCTGACCGG
Source organism: Amycolatopsis sp. lyj-23 (assembly GCF_046549135.1). Lineage (NCBI taxonomy): Bacteria > Bacillati > Actinomycetota > Actinomycetes > Pseudonocardiales > Pseudonocardiaceae > Amycolatopsis > Amycolatopsis sp. lyj-23. The sequence goes on from NZ_JAJPWN010000019.1 coordinate 8,384, forward strand.
CCGACGGTGCCGGACGCCACGTCGAGCTCCGGCGTCCTGGTCGTGCTCGGCGCCGGCACGCGCACCGCGTGGCAGCTCGTCCGGCTCGCCGAAGCCTGCGCCGACGGCAAGCAGGAGATCGTCGGCGCGGTCCTCACCCACCCCGTCCGGCCCGCGCCGGAGAGACCCGGACCCGCGGCGGAAGCCCCCGAGAAAGCCCTGGCAGGTTCGGCGTGACGACTTCTCCCGAAACCCCGGCCGCGCCGCTCGTCGACCTCCAGCGGCTGTTCGTCGCGATCCGCCGCCGCAAGCGGATCTGGCTGGCCACCGGGCTGCTCGGGCTCATCGTGGGTGCGGCGCTCGCGTTCGTGCTGCCGGCCCCGCCGACCGCCGTCGCCAAGGTCATCGTGGTCCACCAGGACGACTCGCCGACCGACAGCGGCACGCTGATGCGCACCGACGTCGCCGTGCTGCAGACGACGCAGATCGCCGAAGCCGCGCTGAAGAAGGTGCGCAGCACCGACTCGCCCGAAGACTTCATGAAGAACTACGCGGGTCTCGGGCTGACCAACAACGTCCTGCAGATCACCGTCAAGGCCAAGACCGACCAGGACGCCGTGGCGCGGGCCCAGGCGCTGGCCGAGACGTTCATCGCCGACCACGTCAAGCGCAGCCAGGCGGCCGCGGCCGCCCAGTCGCAGGCCATCCTCGACCAGCGCAAGAACGCCCAGGACGAACTGGGCAAGGTCGAACAGCAGATCGTCGAGGAGGAGGGCAAGGGCCGCGAGGCCAGCCAGCCCACGCTGGAGAACCTCTACAGCCGCCGGGCCGCGCTCACCGCGCAGATCTCCGACTTCACCTCGCGCGCCCAGCAGGCCGGCATCGGCAGCCCGCAGGTCGCCGCGGGGACCCAGGTCGTCGACGCGGCCCGCGTGCTGCCCAGGGCCGTCCTCAAGACCACCGCGACCAACGCCGGCATCGGGTTCGCGCTCGGCCTGGCCCTCGGGCTCGCGTTCGTCGCCGTCGGCGCGGTCTCGCGGGACCGGCCGGTGCTGCGCCGCGAGATCTCGACCCACCTCGGCGCGTCCGTCATCGCCCAGCTGCCGTCGAAGCTGCGCGGCCCGGCGCGGCTGTGGCGGCGCTCGCGCGCGGTCTCCGAACGCAAGCGCGTCGCCACGACGCTGGTCCGCCTCGTCAAGCAGGACCCGCGCGAGGTTTCGCTGCTGGAGCTCGGCGCCGCGGACGTCGCCGCCGCCCTCGTCCTGGACATCGCCGAAGAGCTGGCCGCCGAGGGCGCCGCGAGCGTCGTCGACGACCTGCCGGGCGAGAACGTCCGCAAGCTGGCGCAGGAAACCGGGAGCGACGTCCCCGTGGTCGGCGCCGGTGACCCGCCGGCGAAGCCCGGAGAACACCGCGTCGGTGCCGGCACGGTGTCGCCGGGCACGGCGTGGACCGATCTGGAGCACCTCGGCCAGGAGACCGTGCTGGTCGTGAAGGCCGGGCACGCGAACACGCTGTGGCTGCACACGGTCGCGCGGCAGCTGGCCGACCAGGAGATCCCGGTCATCGGCATCGTGCTGGTCGACCCGGACCCGCGGGACAAGTCCGACGGCACGCTGTGGGACGGCCTGCACACGGCCTTGCGCGGCCGCCCGGCGCCGCCGGCCCCGGCCGAGCGCGAAGACCACCTGGACGAGCTGGTCGCCCGCGTCGCCGAGCGCGTCGCCACCGAGCAGCCGACGCGCCGGTTCACCCCGGTCCGGCCGGTGCTCCCGCCCGCGCTCACGACCCCGAGGCCTCCGGCTTCGCCCCTCCCGCCACCCGGCGGCGTGAGCGTCCCGGACCACCTGAACGCGCCGACGAAGAAGTTCGCCCCGGTCAAGCCGCCGAAGCGGCCGACGCCGTTCAAGCGCGACCACGCCGAACCGAGCCACAAGGGCGAACTCGACGCCGGCCTCGGACCCGAAAAGAGCACTGTGCCAACCGGGGCTTCGCCCCGAACCGGGGGCTCCGCCACCCAGACCCCCGAAAAGAGTGCGTGAGTCTCCTGACCCGCGCCGCGACCGAAGGGGAACGCACCCGAGATGTGCGGCATCGCAGGCACCTACCTCTGGCCGGACGGCGGGCCGCTCACCGACCGGCTGACCAAGACGCTGGCCCACCGCGGCCCGGACGGTTCCGGCCGGTACGAGCACCGCGCCGGCCCCGGTGAAGTCCACCTGGGACACCGGCGGCTCTCGATCATCGACCTGTCCGAGACCGGCGCGCAGCCGATGGTCCTCGACGGGCTCGCGCTGAGCTACAACGGCGAGCTCTACAACGCACCCGAACTGCGGGCCGAGCTCGAATCCGCGGGCGTGCGCTTCCGCGGGACGTCCGACACCGAAGTGCTGCTGCAGGCCTGGCGGCGCTGGGGCACCGACTGCCTGCCCAAGCTGCGCGGGATGTTCGCCTTCGCGCTCTTCGAGGAGGGCACCGGCGAGCTGTTCCTGGTCCGCGACCAGCTGGGCATCAAGCCGCTGTTCTTCGTGCAGCGGAACGGCGGGGTGGCGTTCGCTTCCGAGCTCAAGGCACTCGCCGGCGAGCTGGGCGGATCGCTGCAGGTCGACAACGCGGCCCTGATCGCGTCGCTGCTCTACTACTGGGTGCCGGACAGCCGGTGCGCCTACCAGGGCGCGGAGAAGCTGCAGCCGGGTACGTGGCTGCGCTGCCGCCCGGACGGCCAGGTCGACCGCGGCCGCTTCTGGTCGCTGCGGGAGGTCGCCGAGGAGGGCGCGGCCTTCGACGGCGAGGTCGACCTGCACTCCGTCATCGCGGAGTCGACGGCCAAGCACCTGCTCTCGGACGTCCCGGTGGCGACGTTCCTTTCGGGCGGCCTGGACTCCAGCTACCTGACGGCGCTGGCCGCGCGGTCGCAGCCCGGGATCTCCGCCTACACCATCGGGTTCCGGGCCGAGGACGCCAAGTTCGAGGCCATGCCGGACGACCTCAAGTACGCCCGGATCGTCGCCCGGCAGTTCGGCGTCGACCTGCACGAGATCGAGATCGCGCCGCAGGTGCTCGACCTGCTGCCGAAGATGACCTACCACCTCGACGAGCCGATCGGCGACCCGGCGGCGATCAACTCGTTCCTCATCTGCTCGGCCGCGCGCGAGGCCGGCGTCAAGGTGATGCTGTCCGGGATGGGCGCCGACGAGCTGTTCGCCGGGTACCGCAAGCACCTGGCGAACCTGATCGCCCTGCGCTACCACAAGGTGCCGGGCGCGGTCCGGCGTCCGGTCGAGTCCGTTGTGGACCGGCTGCCGGTGGCGTCGGCCAAGCGCGGGTACCGGTCGGTGCGGTTCGCCAAGCGGTTCCTGTCCTTCGCCGGCCTGCCCGAGGAGACGGCGTTCCGGCGCAGCTACACGATGTACGACCGCGCGGAGCTGCTCTCGCTGGTCAACCCGGACTTGGCTTCTTCCGTGGACGACGTCCTGACCGAGCACGCGGACACCTATAACGATCAGGCACTGGACGACTTCGTCAACCGCATGTGCCTGGCCGATTCGCGGATGTTCCTGCCGGGGCTCAACCTGACCTACACGGACCGCTCGACGATGGCGGCGTCCACCGAGGTGCGGACGCCCTTCGTCGACGTCGAGGTCGTGCGCGCGGCGTTCAAGATCCCCGGCAACAAGAAGATCGTCGGCCGCGTGGGGAAGGTCGCGCTGAAGAACGCGGCGCTGAACATCTTGCCCAGCGAGATCGTGCACCGGCCGAAGGGCCTGTTCAGCGCGCCGCTGCGGGCCTGGATGAGCCGCGACCTGGCGCCGCTGGTGCGCGAAGTCGTCAACGAAGGCGTGCTGGTTTCGTCGGGCTTCCTGCAGCGCGAGGCGCTGCAGCGCATGGTCGCCGAGGACGCCGCCGGCCAGGAAGACCGCGGCAAGCACCTCTGGCACGTCTTGACCCTCGAGTATTGGTACCGGAACGCGATGTCTGGAGCGGGAGCGAAGTGAAGCAGGTAGTCCAGAACTACAAGAGCGGGGAACTGGCGCTCCTCGAGGTCCCCGAGCCCGCCTGCAAGCCGGGTGGCGTGCTGGTGCGGACGGTGTACTCGCTGATCTCGACCGGCACCGAGATGATGAAGGTGTCCGAGGCCAGCATGTCGCTGGTGGGCAAGGCGAAGGCCCGGCCCGACCAGGTCGCGAAGGTCATGCAGAGCGTGGCCACGAACGGCCTGTCGGCCACCTACCGCAAGGTGACGTCCAAACTGGACTCCTACACCCCGCTCGGCTACTCGCTGTGCGGCGTCGTCGAGCAGGTCGGCGAGGGCATCACCGACGTCGCGGTGGGCGACCTGGTGGCCTGCGCGGGCAACGAGCACGCGCTGCACGCCGAGCTGAACTGGGTGCCGAAGAACCTCTACTCGCCGGTGCCCGCCGGCGTCGACCCACGGCACGCGGCGTTCGGCACCGTCGGGTCCATCGCGATGCAGGGCGTCCGCCGCGGCGAGCCGCAGATCGGCGACGTCGCCCTGGTCATCGGCCTCGGCCTGATCGGCCAGCTCGTCGTGCAGCTGCTGACGTCGTCCGGCGTGCGCGTCGTCGGCGTCGACCCCGACCCGGAGCGCTGCAAGCTCGCCGAGAGCCTCGGCGCGCTGACCTGCGCGCACCCGGCGTCCGGCATCGTCGACACGGCGGTGGACGAGCTGACCCACGGCGCGGGCGTCGACCAGACGTACCTCGCCGCCGGCGGCAACACGAACGACCCGGTGGAGCTGGCCGCGAAGCTCTCACGCGACCGCGGCCGCGTGATCGACATCGGCAAGTGCAAGCTCGACCTGCCGTGGAACGCCTACTACGAGAAGGAACTGGACGTCCGGTTCTCCCGGTCGTACGGGCCGGGCCGCTACGACCCGTCGTACGAGCTCGAAGGGCGTGACTACCCGATCGGCCAGGTCCGCTGGACCGAGCGCCGCAACCTCGAGTGCGTCCTCGACCTGATCGCGCGCGACCGCCTGGACGTCGAGCCGCTGATCACGCACGTCTCGGACTTCTCGGACGCGGTTTCGACGTACCAGTCCTTGAACGACGGCGCTTTGAAGGCCGTGGCGGTGCTGTTCCGCTACCCGGACGCGGTCGCCCGGACGGAGCCGGTCGTGACGTCGGCGCGGGTCGCGGTGGCGTCTTCGCCGGCCGCCGCGCTGCCCGCGGGACAGCCGGTGCGCCTGGGCTTCATCGGGGCGGGCAACTACGCGTCGTCGATGCTGCTGCCGCACCTGGTGGAGCGCGCGGACGTGCAGCTCGAGCACGTCGCGACGACGTCGGCGCTGTCCGGTGCGAACGCCAAGCGCAAGTTCGGTTTCGCGGAAGCGTCGACCGACATCGACAACGTCCTCGGCGACTCGGCGATCGACGCGGTGTTCGTGGTGACGCGGCACAGCTCGCACGCGGAGCTGACCCGCCAGGCGCTGCTGGCGGGCAAGACGGTGTTCGTGGAGAAGCCGCTGGCGCTGTCCCCTGCGGAGCTGCAGAAGGTCCTGGACGCGATCGAGGAGTCCGGCAACGACCGGCTGCAGGTCGGCTTCAACCGCCGGTTCGCCCCGCTGCTGCACGAGGCCCGCGAGCAGTTCGGCCCGCGCGTCGGCCCGGCGAGCGTCCGCTACCTGGTCAACGCCGGCCGCCTCGACCACGGCAGCTGGTACAACCAGACGGCCTCCGAGGGATCCCGGTTCGTCGGCGAGGGCGGCCACTTCATCGACACGGTGAGCTGGCTGCTCGACGCCGACCCGGTCTCGGTGTTCGCGACGGGGGACCTCCAGGTGACCCTCGGCTACGCGGACGGCTCGACTGCGGTGATCACCTACGCCGAGACCGGCTCGTCCGGCTTCCCGAAGGAGACCCTGGACCTGGTGGCCGACGGCAAGGTCCTGAAGTTCGACGACTTCGTCCGAGCCTCGGTGTACGCCCGCAAGAAGTGGGCGAGTTCGCGCATCCCGAAGGGCCGCGACAAGGGCCAGGCGGCGGAGGTCAACGCGTTCCTGGACGCGGTCCGCACGGGCGGCCCGATGCCGATCTCGATCGCCTCGCTGGCCGCGACGACGCTGGCGACCCTGGCCGCCCAGGCGAGTGTCGCGAACGCGGGCCCGGTGCGGATCGAGCTGCCGCAGAAGGCGGGTGCCCCGGCATGACGGGGATGGTGCCGCTCCGGTCGGCCGCGCCGCACCGAGGTTCGCGCGGCGCTGCCCCGGCGCTGCGGGCGGCGGGTTTGGGCATGTCGAGCGCCGCCTCGGTTGCGGGCCGGCGTTGTTCGGCGGTGCCGGGCGCCGCCTGGAGCCGGCCGGAGCTGCCGTCGTCGGCGGGAGGCTGGCCGTGATGGGGCCCGGCTGGTACCTGCGCCGGCTGTCCCGGATGGGGCCGGCGGAGGTCGTCGGCCGTGCTCGGCACGCCGTCGTGCAGCGGCAGTGGCGGTCCGCGCTACCGACGCCGCCCGACTGGCCTGCGCACCCGCGCTTCACCGCGACGCTGCCCGCCGGCGTGGTGGGAAAGGTGTCCGGCGAGGCGGTTTCGCGGCTCCTGGCCACGGCCGACGAGCTGATGGCCGGCCGCGCGGAGTTCTTCGGCGTCGAGCGCACGGATTTCGCGGCGCCCGACTGGTTCCTCGACCCGAAGACCGGGCGCCGGGCGCCCTCGGACGTGTACGCGTTCGACGTCCCGTACCGGTCGGAGGACACGGTCGGCGACATCAAGCAGATCTGGGAGCCGTCGCGCCACCAGCACCTGACCGTGCTGGCGGCGGCTTACGCGGTGACCGGCTCGCCGGCCTACGCCGAGCGCGTCGCCGAGCACCTGCGGTCGTGGTGGGCGGCGAACCCGCCGTTGCGCGGGCCGCACTGGGTGAGCGGCATCGAGCTGGGCATCCGGCTCCTGTCGTGGGTCTGGACGCGCCGGCTGCTCGACGGCTGGCCGGGCGCGGCCGAGCTGTTCGAGCAGAACCCGGACTTCCAGCTCCAGCTGTGGCACCACCAGAACTGGCTGGCGACGCTGCGCAGCCACGGTTCGTCGGCGAACAACCACGTGATCGCGGAGGACGCCGGGCTGCTGGCCGCGGCGTGCGCGTTCGGCTGGTTCCCGGAGTCGGCGGCCTGGCGAGCCGCGGCGATGCGTTCGCTGGACGTCCAGCTGGGGTGCAACACGTTCGCGAGCGGCCTCAACGCCGAACTGGCGTCCGAGTACCACGGCCTGGTGCTGGAACTCGGCCTGGCGGCGGCGATCGAGGCCGACGCGGCCGGCACGCCGGTACCGGATTCGACCTGGGACGTCCTGCTCCGCATGACCGACGCCCTGGCGTCCATTGTGGACAATAGGCTGCGCCCGCCTCGCCAGGGCGACGCCGACGACGGCTTCGGCCTGATCGTCGACGGGACTTCGACCGACCGCTGGGCGTCCCTGCTGGCGTCGGGCGAGGCGCTGTTCGGCCGCCCGGACTGGTGGCCACCGGTCCCCGGCGACGACGTGCGGACCCCGCTGCTGGCGTCCTTGGTGTCGCGCACCCCGCGCGCTTCGGGCGTCCGCCCCGGCCGCCGCCCGGCGCACCTGCGTGACGCGGGCATGACGATCCTGCGTTCGGGCCCGGTGTGGGTCCGCTGCGACGGAGGGCCGCACGGGTTCCTGTCGATCGCGGCGCACGCGCACGCGGACGCGCTTTCGCTGGAGGTACGCCACGACGGCGTCGACGTGCTGGCCGACCCGGGTACGTTCTGCTACCACGGCGAGCCGCAGTGGCGGTCGTACTTCCGGTCGACCCTGGGGCATAACACGCTCGAGCTGGCCGGCCGCGACCAGTCGGTGTCGGGTGGCCCGTTCCTGTGGACCCGCCACGCGGTGACGAAGGTCCTGGAGGTGCACACCCCGGACAACGGCCCGGCCCGCTGGTCGGCCGCCCACGACGGCTACGCCCCGGCGGTCCACCGCCGCACGGTCGAGCTGGACGGAGCGGTGCTGAAGATCGTGGACGAGGTCCTGGGCGAGGAGACGTCGGGCGAGGCCCGCTTGGCGTTCCACTTCGGCCCATCGGTGACGGTGATGCTCGACGGCACCACGGCCCGCCTCCGCTGGCCGGCCGCGCTCGAGCCGCCGGCCACCGACGGCGACCCCGCCGCGGCCGGTGCCCCTGTCGAAGGGGCGGACCGCTCGGGTCTCGCGACCGACGGTCGCGGTGCCGCTGGTTCCGTCGCCGAGGTGGCGGGTGGCTCCAGCCGTGCGGCCGACTTCCCTGCCACCGGGAGCGCGGGGCGGCTCAGTCCCGCGGCCGGTGCCCCAGTTGCCACGGGGGCAGGCCACCCGGGCCGTGCGGCCGGGGGCGGGCGTGCGGCTTCTGTCGCCGATCCGCTTGTCGGGCGGGTTTCCGGTTCGCTCGCCGGTGCTGTGCGCACCGCCGTCATGGAGTTGCCCACCGGGCTTTCGTGGAGCGTGCACCGCGGTGATACCGAACCGCCGCTCGGCTGGTACTCCGCGGGCTTCGGGCGCAAAGAACCCGCCACCACCCTTGTCGGCTCCGGGACGCCCGGACACCTCACCACCCTGCTCCGCTTCAGTTAGGACCCGCCCGTGACAGCCCGCCGCTTCCGACTTCGCCGTTCCGTTCCGCTGCTCGGCGTCCTGCTCACGGTCGCGGCGTGCTCGACCGGGCCGGACACCGGGGGCGGGGCCGCCCAGGCGACCGCGGCCGCCAGCGGGTCGGTCGCCGCCGTCTGCGACAAGCAGCCTGCCGGGCCCGCCGCCGCGCCGGCGGGTGCCGTCGTCGTCGACCCGGCCGTGCCGGGGGACCTGGCGTCGAAGACGCGTTCGGCGGGCTCCGGGACGACGTTCTGGCTCAAGCCCGGCAAGCACGTCCTCGGCGACGACAAGTACGACCAGGTCTCGCCCAAGGACGGCGACGTCTACATCGGCGCACCCGGCGCGGTCGTCGACGGCCGGAAGATCAACCAGTACGCCTTCACCGGGCACGCGGCGAACGTCAAGATCACCTACCTGACCGTCCAGGGCTTCGCGGCCCCGCACGACGAAGGCGTGGTCAACCACGACTCCGGCGACGGCTGGGTGATCGAGCACTCGACCATCCAGGACAACGACGGCGCCGGGCTCATGGCGGGCGCGCGCCAGCAGGTGCGCGGCAACTGCCTGCGCCGCAACGGCCAGTACGGGATGAACGCCTACTCCGGCGCCACGCCGATCACCGCGCTCGTCGTCGAGGGCAACGAGATCGCCGGCAACAACACCGGCAACTGGGAAGCGAAGATCGAGGGCTGCGGCTGCAGCGGCGGCGTCAAGTTCTGGGCCGTGAACGGCGCCGACATCCGCGGCAACTGGGTGCACGACAACCACGGCACCGGGCTGTGGGCCGACACGAACAACAACGACTTCCTCATCGAGGGCAACCTCATCGAGAACAACGACAGCGCCGCGCTGATCTACGAGATCAGCTACAACGCCGTCATCCGCGACAACACGATCCGCAAGAACAACTGGGTCGACGGCCGCCGGTACGCCGACAAGAGCGACAACTTCCCGACGTCGGCGGTCTACATCTCCGAGTCCGGTGGCGAGCCCCGGATCAAGGCCCGCACCGCGAAGATCGACATCTCCCGCAACTACCTGGAGAACAACTGGTCCGGGATCACGCTCTGGGAGAACGCCGACCGGTTCTGCAACAGCCCCGCCAACACCTCCTCGGGCGACTGCACCCGGCTGGTCCCGGGCGTCAAGCAGTGCTCGGCCCCGGCGATCACCAGCGGCCCGCTCCTGGCCGACTGCCGCTGGAAGACCCAGCACGTCGACATCCACGACAACAAGTTCGTCCTCGACCCGGCGGTCGTGGGCTGCCAGGCCTCGTGCGGCCGGATGGGCCTGCTGTCGAACTTCGGCAGCTACCCGGACTGGTCGCCCTACCGCGGCGACGTGGTCCAGGAAGCGATCACGTTCAAGCAGGACAATCGCTGGCACGACAACAGCTACTCGGGTCCGTGGACCTTCATCGCCCACTCCGCCGACCGCGTCCTCGAGATCGGCGAGTGGGAAGGCGCGCCGTACTCGCAGGACAGCGGCAGCACGTTCACCGCGCAGGGCGGGGGCTGACATGGCGGCACACCCCGGAACGGCAGGCATCCGCGGCGACGCCGCGCCCGAACCCGCGTCCTCGACCCCGAAGTGGGCGGGCGTGGCGTGGGCCCTGCTGATCCTCAACACGCTCGGCTCGACCGGCGCGAAGACGGTCCTGCCGCTGCCGCGGTCGGTCAGCCAGCTGGTCACCATGGGCTCGCTGATGACGGCGTTCGTGATCGCGCTGGCGCTCAACAAGCACCTGCGGATCCGCCCGAGCGCGTACCTGCTGCTGCTGACGGCGCTGCTGGCGACGAGCATCCTCTCCAGCGCCGACCTGAAGGAGGGCGCCGGCGCGTTGTTCCGGTGCTTCCGGCTCACGGTGTTCGTCTCCACGCTCTGGCTGCTGACCCGCTGGTGGGACGGCGGGTTCAGCTTCGTCCGGTACCACATCCGCACGTACGCGGTCGTGCTCGCGTCGGTGGCGGTCGGCCTGGTGATCTCGCCCGGCAACGCGATGCCGGAGGAGTACGGCGGCCGGCTCTCGGGCGCGATCTGGCCACTGACCCCGCCGCAGATCGGCCAGTACGCGGCCGTCATCTCCGGGCTCACGCTCCTCCTCTGGTTCGGGCGCCGCACCACCTGGCGCAGCGCGCTGGTGATCGTGGTGCCGGTGCTGGGGCTGTTGATGCTCACGCACACCCGGACGGCGACGCTGGGTCTCATCGCCGGCCTCGCGGTGGCCTTCCTGTCGATGGTGCTGACCAGCGCCCGCGCCCGGAAGGTGTTCGCGTGGACGGTCGGTGTCGGCGGGCTCGCCGGCGTGGTGCTCGCGGGGGCGCTGCAGACGTGGTTCCTCCGCGGCCAGAGCGCGGACAACTTCTCCAGCCTGACCGGCCGCGCGAAGGTGTGGGACGCCCTGCTGGAGGCCCCGCGCTCGACGGCGGAGTACATCTTCGGGGTCGGGCTCACCGACAAGTCTTACGACGGCCTCCCGATCGACAACAGCTGGCTCGCGATCTACCACGAGCAGGGTTTCGTCGGGATCGCGCTGGTGGCGGGGTTCCTCCTGACGTTGGCGGTGGTGGCCGTGCTGCGGCCACCGTCATTGGCTCGCGCGTGCGCGATCTTCTTGATCACCTACTGCGTTTCGGCCTCCTACACCGAAGCGGGGCTCGGCGACGCGTCGCCGTACCTGCTGCACCTGGCGCTCGCCGCGTCGCTGCTGGTCCGCGGGGTGCCGCAGTCCGACGAACAAGCATTCATCCCGGCGAAGGGGGCAGACGTGCGAGGTGCAGGCGCGTGAAGGTGCTCGTGGTGCACAACCGATACCGCTCCGAGCAGCCGAGCGGCGAGAACAACGTCGTCGACGCCGAGGTGACGCTGCTCGCCGAGGGCGGTCACCAGGTGTCGTTGTTCGAACGCCGCAGCGACGACATCGCCGCGATGCCGCTGCCCCGCAAGGCCGCGGTGCCGCTGATGGTGCCGTGGAACTCGGCGGTCCGGAAAGAACTCGCCGGCCGGCTGCGAGCGTGGCGCCCGGACGTCGTGCACATCCACAACACGTTCCCGCTGCTGTCGCCGTCGGTGGTCGCCGCGTGCGCGGACGCGGGCGTGCCCGCGGTCGCGACGCTGCACAACTACACGATGGTCTGCCCACCCGGCACGCTCCACCGCGACGGCCGCATCTGCACCGAGTGCGTCGGCGGTGCACCGCTGCCGGCGGTGCAGCACGGCTGCTACCGCGGTTCGAGCGCGGCCACGCTCCCGATGGCGGCGAGCATGGTCGCCAACCGGCGCCGGTGGTGGACGGGCGTTTCCCGGTTCTTCTGCATTTCGGCGGCTCAACGTGACCTCCTGGTGTCGGCCGGCATGCCCGGCGAGCGGATGGCGGTGAAGCACAACTTCGTCACCGACCCCGGCGTCCGCCGCACCGGCGAGGGCAAGCACGTGCTGTTCCTCGGCCGCGTCACCGAGGAAAAGGGTGTCGGCCTGCTGATGCGGGCGTGGGAGCGTCTGGACGGCGCCCTCGGTCTCCCGCTGGTCATCGCGGGTACGGGTCCGATGCAGGACGAGGTCGCGGCCTGGGCCGCGGGCCGCCCCGACGTCTCGTACGTGGGTCTCCAGAACAAGGCGGAGTGCCGCGCGCTGACGGCCGACGCGGTCGCGGTGGTCGCGCCGTCGACGTGGCTTGAGGCCTTCGGCCTGGTGGTGGTCGAGGCGATGGCCGCCGGGGTGCCGACGGTCGCGGCCGCGCACGGAGCGTTCCCCGAGCTGGTCGACGACGGTGTCACCGGCCTCCTGCACGTGCCGAACGACGAGGCTTCGCTCGCCGACCGCCTCCGCGCGGTCGTCGGCGACCGCAACCGCGACATGGGCGACGCCGCCCGCGTCCGGTACGAAAAGGACTTCACCCCGGCGGTCGGCCTCGACCGGTTGATCGCCGGGTACGAGGCGGCGATCGGGGCGTGAGGCAGCTGGTCCGGATGGCGCCCCCGGCCCTGCCGGCCGTGGTGCGCCCGCCACTGGCGATGACGGCTGCGCTGGCGACGGCGGTGCTGGTCGCGCTCGGCATCCTGCACTTCCGCGACTCGAGCCTGACCGGCATCGACGCGGCACTCCTCCCTTCGATCGACGGGGTCCGGCCGCCGTGGCGGTACGTCGCCCTGGTCTTCGACTTCGGCGGTGAGCCGGTGGGGTCGGTGATCCTGATCGCTCTCCTTTCGGTGGTGTGCTGGTTGCTGCACCGCGTCCGGACGGCCGTGCTGACGGTGCTGGGCGTCGTCGTGACGGTGGCGGTGACGACGGGGTTGAAGCCGCTGGCCGGCCGCACCATCCACGGCGAGTTCCTGTCGTACCCGAGCGGTCACACCGCCATGGCGACGGCGCTCGCGCTGGTCATCGCCTTCCTGCTCATCGAACGGCTCGCGCTGGGGCGCGCGGCCGCGGTTTCGCTCACGCTGGGGTTGGCGTTGGTGGCCGGTGTGGCGATGGGGTGGGCGGAGGTCGCGTTGGGCGCGCACTACCCGACGGATGCTGTGGGTGGGTTTTGCGCGGCGCTGGCTGCGGTTCCGGCGACTGCTTGGGCGTTGGACAGGGTGGCCGACCGGCTCTGAGCGGGCGGGTGGTCAGTTCCCTGCCGGAGGAGTTGCTCGCCACGGTGGCCGGGGCGCCGACCCGGCCGCGCGGGCGCCGGGGGTGGTCGGGGCAGCTGACCTGGCTCGCTGCTGGGCTGGTTCGGGCCGGGTATCGCTGGCGGCTCGGAGGCCTGGGCTCGTTGATGAGCCGGTCCGTACCGGGGATCGTCGACGGCCCGAAGACCCGGGCTTGTCGCTGGGCTGGGTCGGGCCGGGCGGGAGTCGCCGGCGGCTCGGAGACCCGGGCTTGTTGCTGAGCCCGTCCGCACCGGAAATCGCCGGCGGCTCGGAGGCCTGAACTCGCCGCTGAGCCGGTTCGGACCCGGGCTCGCCGACCGCTCGGAGACCTGGCTCGCTGCTGAACCGGCTGGGGAATCGAATCCCGGGCGGTGTCGGTCCGGGCCGGATCCGTTCGTCGGTGGGGGACCTACCTGTGAAGGAGACCCCCATGGTCCAGGATCTGATCGCCGCCGAGCGGCGGGAGCTGGCCGCGTTGCTCGATGAGCTGCCGCCGTCCGCGTGGACAGCGGCGACCCTCTGCGCCGGCTGGCGGGTGGCCGACGTGGTGGCCCACATGACCATGCCGTTCCGGTTCTCCACCGGGCGGTTCGTGCGAGAGCTGGTGAAGTCGGGCGGGCGCTTCAACGCCATGGCCGACCGCGTCGCCCGGCGGGAGGCTGCCGAGTTCTCCCGCGCGGCGCTCATCGCCTCGCTGCGCGACAACGCCGACCACCCGTGGCGGCCGCCGGGCGGCGGTGCCGAGGGTGCGCTGAGCCACGACGTGATCCACGGTCTCGACATCACGACCGCCCTGCAGCTGGACCGCCGGGTGCCGCTCGAACGCCTGGAAGTCATCTTCGCCGCCATGAAACCGAAGCAGGTCAAGTACTTCGGCACCGACCTGAGCGGGGTCGCCCTGCGCGCCGATGATCTCGACTGGTCGTACGGCACCGGTACGCCGCTCACCGGGGCGGCCCAGGACCTTCTCCTCGTGCTCTGCAATCGGCGGTTGCCCGCCGGGCGTCTTCGGGGTGAGCCGAGCACGCGGTTCACCATGGTCTGAACGGCTCGTCCGATGTGGACGGTGGAGTGCGTCGAAGCGGTCATGTCTCCGACGGTACCGAACATGCGTGCGAACGCCATCGCTGAACCGGGTGATCCGGTTGCTGTCCGAAATTCTCCGTTCGCAATTTTTCCTTTGTGTGCCAGGAGAAATCGTGGTGATCGGTCCGGCCTGCCTCAAAAACTGTCGGACCCCGTCGGCAAGCTCGTGATCAGCAGCCGGCGGGCCCACCGCCGAACGAAGAGCACTCGTCCTGCGAGTACGGCTTTGCCCGCCAGCCCGCAGCGTCGACCGTCATGGAGGTGTCATGCACCACGAAAGTCCACGGCCCGGAGTAGGAGTTGTCGTGCCACCGGTTCGCCTGGTGGAAGGTGATGGCTTCTTCGATCACCGTTCCCTTGTAGGGCGACCAGTCCGGGAACGTCCCGAAGTTGGACAGCAGGGCCATCCGCCCGCACGAGGTCTGGCAGCCGACGCGGCCGGCGTCGAACCGGAAGGTGTTCCCGTGGATCTCCACCCGCTGCGTCTTCCAGCGGCAGTCGTCGTACGCCGGGGCCTTCTCGATCGTGCCCGCGGCGCACGAAGACTTGGCCGCCGCCTTGGTGCAGTAGCCCGTCGAGGTGTTCGCCGGGCTGTTGCAGAAGCGGTCCGCGTTCTCCCACAACGTGATCCCGGCCCAGTTGTCCTCGAACGTGTTTTCGCTGATGTCGACGGCCGACGTCCGGGCCGGTACGCGCGGATCGCCGCCCGACTCCGACAGGTACACCGTCGCCACCGGGAAGTTGTCGCCGCGCGTCGCGAACGCGCGGCCCTGCACCAGCGTGTTGCCGCGGAACGCGTTGCCGCGCAGCACGAGGTTGTAGCTGGTCTCGTAGAACAGCGCCTCGGCGTCGTTGGCCTCGAACAGGTTGTCCTCGACCAGGAAGTCGTTGTTGTCCGTGTCGGCCCACAGCCCGGCGCCGTGGTTGCCGTGGACCCAGTTGCCGTGGATGTCGGCGCCGTTGACGGCCCAGAACTTGGCGCCGCCGCTGCACCCGCAGCCCGGCACCTTGGTTTCCCAGTCGCCGGTGTTGTTGCCGGTGATCTCGTTGCCCTCCAGCACGAGCCCGGTGATCCCGTCGCCCGCTTGGTAGGCGTTGAGCCCGTACTGGCCGTTGTCGCGCAGGCAGCTGTGCCGCACGACCTGGCCGGCGCCGGCCATCAGCCCCGCGCCGGCGTTGTCCTCGATGGTGGTGTTCTCGATCAGCCAGCCGTTGCCCGAGTCGTGGTTGACCACACCCTGGTCCTGCAAGGCGGCGAACCCGCGGATGGTGAGGCCGCGGATCTGGACCTTGCTCGCCTGCTGGGTGAAGGCCGCGCGGTTGACGCCGCGGCCGTCGACGACCGCGCCCGGCGCGCCGAGGTAGACGTCGCCGTCCTTGGGGGCGACCTGGCCGTACTCGTCCTTGCCGAGCGTGTGGGTGCCGGGCCGGAGCCAGAACGTCGTGCCGGCCGGGCTCGCGGCCGTCTTGGCCGAGAGGTCGCCGTCGACGCCCGGATCGACGGCGACGGCTCCGGGCGGCGGGGACGCGTACTCCGCGGGTTGGTGGTCGCACACCGGCCCCGGCCCGTCCGCACCGCGCGCGAGCCCGGGGCACGCCACGGCGAAGAGGAGCGAGCAAGCAGCGACCATTACCACACGAGATCTGCCCATGGCAGGAAGTTACGCACGAACGGGCCGGAAAACAGTCACCCTCAAGTGTCCTCATCGGACCCAACGGGTGAATCCGGCCCGATCGCGGGGGGATCAGGCGTATTTGCGGAACACGGGCTGCACCGGGCGGCCGCCCATCCACGGCGTCGGGTCGTTGGCGTCGAGCGCCTTCCGGTACACCGTGCAGGCCTGGGCGACGACGTCGATGGTCTTGTCGATGTCCGCTTCGGTGAGCGCCGCGCTGACCACGAAGGACGGTCCGAGCACCCCGCCGCTGATCAGCTCGCGCAGGAACAGCGTCCGGTACGGCTGCGACGGGCGGCGGTGCTCGTCCAGCGTGCCGAAGACCAGGTTGCTGGCGCGGCCGCGGACGACCACGTGGTCCTCGACGCCGATCCCGGCCGCCACTTCGCGGACGCCGGCGGCGAGCCGGTCACCGAGGGCGTGCAGGCGGCCGATGACGTCCTCTTCGTGGTAGACGTCCATGACCGCCATCGCGGCGGCCAGCGAGTGGGTCTCCGCGCCGTGCGTGGTGGAGAGCAGGAACACCCGCTCGCGGCCGGTGCGCAGGCCGCCGATCTCCATCAGCTCCCGCTTGCCCGCCAGTGCCGACACCGCGAAGCCGTTGCCGAGCGCCTTGCCGAACGTCGAAAGGTCCGGCGTGACGCCGTAGAGGCCTTGCGCGCCGTGGGCGGACCAGCGGAAGCCGGTGATCATTTCGTCGAAGATCAGGACCACGCCGTGCCGGGTGGTGAGCTCGCGCAGGCCCTGCAGGTACCCCGGCGGCGGTTCCACCGCCGCGGCCGCCTCCAGGATCATGCACGCGATCTCACCCTCGTGGCGCTGCAGCAGCTCCTCCGCGGCCTGCAGGTCGCCGTACGGGAAGGACACCGTCGCTTCCGTCGTCTCGTCCGGGATGCCCGCGTTCATCGGCGTGGTGCCGATGAACCAGTCGTCGGTCGAGAAGAAGGCGTGGTCGGCGCACTTGGCGACGAGCTTGCGGCCGGTGGCGGCGCGGGCCAGCCGCACCGCGGCCGTCGTCGCGTCCGAGCCGTTCTTGGTGAACTTCACCATGTCGGCCGTCGGCACGTTCTCGAGGAACCGCTCGGCGGCCTCGGCCTCGATGATCGACGGGCGGATGAAGTTGCTGCCCTTCTCCAGCTCGCCGCGCACCGCTTCGATGACGCGCGGGTGGGCGTGGCCGAGGCTCACCGCTCTCAGCCCGGCGCCGTACTCGACGTACTCGTTGCCGTCCACGTCCCAGACGTGCCCGCCGCGGCCGTGGGAGATGACCGGGGCCATCCCTTCGGGATACTGGTCAGAGCCTTTGGCGTAGGTGTGCGCACCGCCGGGGATCACCCGGTGCAGCCGCTCGTCCGCCTGCGTGGAGCGGGGCAGGTTCGTTCCCATGTCCTGGCTCACCTCGTTGGTTTCAACGCCTCTCGGAGAGAGGGCGCCCGTTCGTCCCGGTCACTGACCATTGTGACCGGCAACGGCCAGGGAATGTCCAATTCAGGGTCTTTGTACGAAATCGTAATGTCTTCTTCAGGATCGTGTGGCCGATCGATACGGTACGAAACGTCCGAGGGATCCGTGAGTGACTGGAAGCCGTGCGCGCACCCCGCGGGGATGTACACGGAAACCTGGGTATCACCGGACAGTTCGAAGGTTTTCACATTCCGGTACGTCGGCGAATCCGGTCGGAGATCCACGACGACGTCGAAGATCGCACCGTGGGAACACCGCACCAGCTTCGCCTCGCCGGCCCCGCCGCGCAGGTGCATGCCGCGCAGGACTCCCTTGCGGGACCGGGAAAGGCTGTCCTGGGCGAAGCCGTCCGGGTCGATGCCCACCGACGCGACGACGTCGCGGTCGAACGTCCGGCTGAAGAAGCCGCGCCGGTCCGCGTGCGGAGTGGGTTCGAACAAGTACGCGCCGTCGATCTCGGGCACCGGAACGGCCTTCATCGCGCACCCCCGAAGAGGGCCGCCGAAAGGGCGGCGAACTGGTCCTTGAGGCGCTGCGCGTTCATCTCGTTCCGTTCCAGGAGCGTCTGGCGAAGTTCTGCCGAACGGTTCTCGAGTTCGGTGAATTGTTCGACGAGCCGGTCGAAGCTGACGGTCTTCGCGCGCTGGGTGAAGCCGTCGAGGCCCATCTCCGCCATGAGGACGTCGTTCTTCGGCGCGTAGCCGATCGCCACGGTCGGTTTCGCGACCTTCAGGGCGCAGAGCACGTTGTGGTAGCGCGTGGCCACCACGCTGTCCACCGCGGCCATCTCGTGCATCAGCTCGTCCAGGGTCTCCGCCGAAGCCGCCGTCACCAGCGGGGAAGCGGTCTTCTCGATGATTTCGTCGACGACCTGCCGGTCGATCCGGTCGCCGATGAACAGCCGGACGGGTCTGTCCTGGTCAACGAGCCACGCGACGAAACGGTTCATCGTGTCCACGTAGTGGCGGTAGATGCGGTCGGCGTCGGCCCGGTCGTCGTTGCCGCCGTAGTAGGCCATCACGCCGACGCCGACGGTGCCCGGTGTGCCGTCGGCGGCCGGGGTGGGAAGGGAGAACGCGAGGTCGGGGTAGACGTGGTCGGCACTCGTGTCGACGCCCATGGCGCGCATGGCGTCACGCGAGATGTCGTCGCGGTAGGAGCGGTAGGCGGCGAGCCGGCCGGACCAGCGGACCAGCGTCCGCGTGGCCCGGGCGCTGATGTGGTTCGCGCCGACGCAGACGAGCGCCACTTTGGTGCCGAAGAGGCGACCGGTGGCGGAGAGGAGGAAGAGCGAATACGGAAACCCCCAGGGACGCAGCGGCAGCGTCGCTTCGAGCACGCCCATGCCGGGCACGATGACGACGTCCTGCTCGCGGACCCAGGCCGCGGTGCGGGCGATGTCCACCAGCTTGCCGAAGCCCTTGAGGGCGACCGAACGCAGGCCGGACGCCGTCTCGTACTCGGACTGGTTCCAGTGCAGCGGCGTCGCGTCGAGGCCGTACCGCTCGCGGACGATCTCCGGGCCGCCGACCAGGGCGCTCAGCTTCGCGTCCGGGTACTCGGCGCGCAGGTAGCCGAGCACGGCTTCGAGGGAACCGTCGTTGCCGAGGTTCCCCGAGCCGAGCAGCCCGAACACGCCGACGCGTGGCGCACGCTTCACGCGAGCCTGCCTTCCCGGCCGGCCACGATCTCGTTGACCGTGGCGACGTCCGAGGCGGTCGGCGCGCGGTCCTCGACGCGCTCGCCGTGGCCGGAGCGGGCCCGGTTGGTCAGCCACGCGCCGAGGTGGCCGAAGCACTCGCGCTTGTCGGCGGCCGAGATCGGCGCGCGGCGGATCAGGTCCGCGAACCCGTAGACGTACTCGCCGAGCAGGCGGACGGTGGGATTCCGGAGCCGGTTCGCGCGCCGCGGGTCCAGATTCGCGCACCGGCTCCGGATGGTCGGGTTGGCCCGTTCCGCGCGGCCCGGGTGGTCGCGGCGGAAGTAGAGCAGCTCGGGCACCTGGTAGAACGGGCCGTGCAGGGCCATCTCGGCCGAGTACGTCCGGTCGGCGTGGTGGTAGCTGTCGAGCGGCTTGACGCGGCGGAGGACGTCGGCGCGGATGACGCCGTAGAAGTCGTCGCCGCCGGGCTCGAAGAGGATGCTGCGGAACCGGTCCGGCGCGTGCCGGGAGCCGGTGTCCAACGTGTACTCGAGCGGCTGGACGATGCGGCCGTCGCCGTCGATGATCGCCTGGTCGCAGTGGGCGAGGATGACGTCCGGGCGCTCGTCGAGGGCTTCGACGCACCGCTTGAGCAGGTCGCGGGCGTAGAGGTCGTCGTGGGAGACCCACTTGAACAGCTCGGTGCGGGAGACGTCGAACACGAAGTTGTGGTTCGGTGTCGCGCCGATGTTCTTGGGCTGGCGGACGTAGCGGATCCGCGAGTCCTTGTCGGCGTAGCGGCGGCAGATCTCGTCGGTGCCGTCGGTCGAGGCGTTGTCCGAGATGATGAGCTCGAAGTCCTCGAAGGTCTGGCCGAGCAGGGCGTCCAGCGACTCGGCGAGGTACTCCTCGCCGTTGTACACCGGGAGGCCGAGGCTCAGCCGCGGGACGGTGGTCATGGAGTCCTCATTCCTTGATCGGCTCTTTGATCGGCTCGAACACCACGGTGGGCTCGTCGGCCCCCGGCGGCACGTACTCGCGCAGCCCGAGCCGCAACTGGAACCACCAGACGACGGAACCGCTGAGGGTGGCCGTCGCGACGCCCCACGCGGACCCCGCCGCGCCGCCGAGGAAGGCGCCGGCGATGCCGAAGGTGACGTAGAACAGGGAGGCGATCAGCTGCGAACGCAGGCTGCGGGGTGCGGCACCGAGCGCCCGGAGGCCGGCCGCCGCCCCCGTGGCGAAGCTCGCGCCGACCACGGCGAGGGTCACCGGCAGGATCAGCGGGGACGCCGAGTCCCACACCGAACCCATCACCCAGCGGCCGGCGCGGTCGGGCACCAGGAGCAGCAGGCCGAGGCCCCAGCACAGGGCGGCGCCCGCCTGACCGCCGCCGAGGATCATGCAGAAGTGCTTCAGCCGGTGCGGCGCCCGCTGGAGCACCCGCGCGCCCTCGGCGACGGTGACCAGGGACAGCCCCATGAGCAGGGCCAGGAACGGGCCGAGGAGCTGCTCGGCCCCGCGGACCGCGCCGACGGCGGTGATCCCGGCGATGGCGCCGAGGCCGTACGCCCGCAGCTGCGACGCGCCGCTGTTGCTGACGTTCTCGACGAGGTACCGGACGCTCAGGTCGCGCTGGGAGCGGAGCCAGCCGGCCAGTTCGCGCGGGTGCGGGAGGATCCCGGTCTGGAACCAGCCGTAGACCGCGGCGAGCGCGGCCGCGATGCCCCAGGCCAGCACGAACGCGACGACCGTGCCGACCCGGCCGGCGACGAACAGGGCCGGGACCAGTGCGATGCCGCAGACGAGGTCGTTGAGGAACGCCCTCTTGCCCTCGCCGCGCGCGAAGAACGCGAAGCGCCAGGCGTCCTGCAGCAGCAGGCCCGGCAGGACGACGGCGAGCGCGACGAAGGCGTTGCCGAGCGGGCCGCCCGCGGCCAGCCCGGCCACGAGGCTGATCAGCCCGGTCACGCAGCCGACGCCGATCGCGGTGCCGGACGCGCTCGCCACGCCCGCCCGCCAGCGGTCCTCCGGCACGGCGCTGAACCGGACCATCAGGGGGTCGGTGGCGAGGCCGCGCGAGATGTTGAGCACCACGCCGTAGGTGACCCAGGCGAGGCTGAAGATGCCGAACGCGAACGTGCCGAGCGAGCGGGCCACGTACAGGCCGACGGCGAAGTTGGTCAGGCTGGACACGGCCTGGTCGCCGAGGCCCCAGCTCAGCCGTCCGGCCATCGCGCGAACCGCGCCCGACCGGAAGATCGAGCGCGGTGCACGGCGGTGGTTGGCCACGTCGTTCACTCCTTGACCAGACCGGCGTCGAGGAGCGCCCGGGCCGCGACGTCGACGATGTCGAACGGCAGCCCGGCGCGCTCGGCGATGTCGAGCAGGCTGTGGGAGCCGTCGGAGAGGTTGAGCACCCACAGCATCGCCATCTGGGCCTGCTTGGCGTCGCTGCGGCCGCCGAGCGAGTCGTACAGCCCGCGCTTGCCGAGCTGCGGCTCGCCGTACGGGCTGAGGTTGACGTACCGGCGGTTGCGGTCCAGGACGCCGAAGGCGTCGCGAAGCGCGCCGAGCGTGTCCTCCATGGCCGCGGGTGAGACGAAACCCGGGTTGTCGGCGGAGGTGTGGTACTCGGGGTAGCCGGCGTACGGCGTCCGCGTCAGGGACCCGACGCCGAGGTTGAAGCCCGGCGAGCAGAACTGGCGCTCGTCGTAGCCGTACGGCGAGAAGTCGACGACGCGATGCTCGCGCGAGCGCAGCACGTGCTGCATCACGCGGTCGATCTCGGCGTCGTCGCGGCGGGACTTCTTGTACGTCAACGCGCCCGGGTCGCCCGCGCACGCCAGCACCAGCCCGTGCTTCACCTTCTCGATCCGGGAGGCGTTGCGGGCCAGCCAGGTGATCGAGCCGATCGTGCCCGGCATGAACAGGAAGCGGTAGGTGTAATGAGGGTCGACGAGCTGCTGGGCCAGCGAGACAGCCACCGCGATGCCGGCGAGGTTGTCGTTCGCCAGCGACGGGTGGCACACGTGGCAGGACACGATGACCTCGTCGGTGACGCGGCCCGGGACGACGTGCTCGCCGTAGGTCAGCGAACCGTCGGCCAACGTCGAGTCGATGACGACGTCGTAGTCGCCGTCCGGGAGCGCGTCGAGCTTCTCCTGCGCGAGGCAGAAACCCCAGGCCGGGGCGTAGTAGCTGGTCCGGTAGGGCACCCACGACGGCTGGTCGGGCAGCGTGTGCAGGTGCTCCCGCAGCTCGCTCAGCGGCATCCGCTGCCGCACCGGGACGCTGTACCCGACGACGTGCAGGTTCAGCTCCTGGAAGTCGATCACGCGCGAGCCGTCAGGAGCAGCGACGTACGCGTCCCGGATGTTCCACTCCTGCGGGATCGTCCAGTCCAGCACCGCGGTGCCGGTCGGGACCTCGTGGCGTTCCAGAGAGATGTGCTCGCCGATGATGTCCAGGGTCTGCCGCACGCCGTCGCCGGTGATGCTGCGGCAGATCGGGTACAGCCGCTCGACCAGTGCGTGCAGTTCCGCCCCGGTCCGCAGCTGCGGGGCCGCCACTACCGCCGCCGCAGGGTGTCGTCGACGCGGCCGGCTTCGCCCTCGCTCTTCAGCCAGGCCAGCCGGGTGAACAGCTGCTGGAACGACTCCCGGGTGAGCCCGAACTTGCGGTAGGCCTCGATGAGCTCGACCGCGCCGTCCTTGACCGACCACTCGCAGGCGAAGCCGGGGATCGCCGACCGGAAGCGCGAGAAGTCGACGCGGTAGGAGCGCGGGTCGGCGCCCGCTTCGCCGGTGATGTTCAGCGTCGAGCCCGGCACGGCCTCGACGACCTCCTGGGCGATCTCGGCGACGGTGACGTTGTTGTCCTCGGTGCCGATGTTGAACGCCTTGTTGTGCACGGCCTCCTTCGGCGCCGTCAAGGCGGCCGTGAACGCGCGCGCGATGTCCTGGGCGTGCACCAGCGGCCGCCACGGCGTGCCGTCCGACAGCACCAGCACCTCGCCGGACAGGTGCGCGTGCGCGGTCAGGTTGTTCAGCACGATGTCGCCACGCAGGCGCGGCGAGTAGCCGAACGCCGTCGCGTTGCGCATGTACACCGGCGTGAAGTCGTCGTCGGCGAGCTCGTGGACGTCGGCCTCGACGCGCACCTTCGACTCCGCGTACGGCGTCACCGGCCGCAGCGGGGCGTCCTCATCGACGAGGTTGTCACCGCCGGCGCCGTACACCGAGCAGGTCGACGCGTAGAGGTACCGCTGCACGCCGGCGTCCTTCGCCAGCTTCGCGAGCTTCACCGACGCGTGGTGGTTGATGTCGTACGTCAGCTCCGGCGCGAGCGAGCCCAGCGGGTCGTTCGACAGCGCGGCCAGGTGGATCACCGCGTCGAACCCGGAGACGTGCTCAGCGGTGACGTCCCGCAGGTCGACGACGTGCCCGGCCGGGTCGGCGGGAGCGGGCCCGAGCAGGCAGTCCTCGAACAGCCCGGAGTCCAGGCCGGTGACTTCGTGGCCGGCGGCGGCGAGCACCGGGGCCATCACCGTCCCCAGGTAGCCCTTGTGCCCCGTCAGCAACACCCGCATCGGATTCAGCCCTTCAGATCGAGAGTGAGTTTCTTGACGAAAAACGCTTCGGCGTACCTCGCGGCGGCTTCGATCCCGCGGATCCGGGCCAGCCCCAGGAAGGCCTCGCGGTCGTACCAGGGCCGGTGCCGCTGCGACGCGTAGTGCTCCTGCAACAGCCGGACCTTCGCTTCGGCGATCTCGTCGGACAGCGGCTGGTACACCGACGGGCGGCCGAGGTCGCCGTCCCACTTGACGATCTCGTAGCCGAGCGCCAGGTGGTCGCGGAACGCCGTCGGGACCAGCTTCGCGAGACCGCGGTGGTCCTGGTGGGCGTCGTCGGTGCGCGGGGCCAGGATGACGTCCGGGTCGGTCCGCCGCCGCAGGTCCTCCAGCGCGTTCTTGGCCTCTTCCCAGTGGGCCGGGAAGCGGCCGTCCGGCAGCTTCAGCACCGTGACGTCGACGTGCGCGCCCGGGCAGAACGCCGCCAGCGCCGCCCGCTCCTCGTCCTCGCGGGGCGTGCCGCCGCCGGAGAGGACCAGGGCGTCGACCCGCAGGCCCGGCCGCGACTCGCACAGCGTCAGCAGCGTGCCGCCGGCGCCGATCGCGATGTCGTCGCAGTGCGCGCCGAGTGCGACGACGCCGGTGAGCCGGTCCGGCCGGAGCCCGATCACGCGGTGCTCACGGCTGCGCGCTCCCACAGCGCCCAGGGCCGGTCGCCGTGGCTGTAGGCGTAGTCCAGCGCCGCCCGCTCCTTGACCGTGTCGGTCGGCTTCCAGAACCCGCGGTACGGGTAGGCGAGCAAGCGGCCGCGCTTGGCCAGCTCGCCGCAGCCGTCGGCGACCAGATCACCGTTCTCGGGGATGTGGTCGAACACTTCCTGCCGCAGCACGAAGTAGCCGCCGTTTTCCCACAGCGGCATTTCGCTCACCGCGGTGATCGAGCCGACCTTGCCGCCTTCGTCCATTTCGACGCAGTGGAACGAGGACTGCGGCGGCACGACCATCATCGACGCGCCCGAGTCGGAGTTCGAGAACCGCTCGATCATGTCGGGCAGCGGGACGTCGGAAAGGACGTCGGCGTAGTTCGCGAGGAACATCTCGTCGCCGTCGAGGTACGAGCGCACCCGGCGCAGCCGCTCGCCGATCGGCGACTCGATGCCGGTCTGCACGAAGGTGATCGTCCAGTCCGCGATGTCGGTGGACAGCAGTTCCGCCTGCCCGTTGCGGAGGACGAAGTCGTTGGAGATGGTTTCCTGGTAGTCCAGGAAGAAGTTCTTGATGTGCGCCGCGCCGTAGCCGAGGCACAGGATGAATTCGGTGTGGCCGAAATGCGCGTAGTACCGCATCACGTGCCAGATGAGCGGTCTCGGACCGACCATCGCCATCGGCTTCGGGACGTCGTCGGCCGCGCCGTTGCGCATCCGCATCCCGTAGCCACCGCAGAACAGAACGACCTTCACGTCACTGCACCTCGACGATTTCCAAGTGGGGAATCGGGAACACGAGCTTGCCGCCCCACGACCCGATGTAGGAGAGCTGTCCGGTCAGTTCCTCCCGGAGGTTCCACGGGAGGACGAGCACGTAGTCGGGCCGGTCCGCTTCGATCCGTTCCGGCGGCAGCACCGGGATGCGCGTGCCCGGGGTGAACCGGCCGTGCTTGTACGGGTTGCGGTCGACCGTGTACTGCAGCAGGTCCGTCCGGATGCCGCAGTGGTTCAGCAGGGTGTTGCCCTTGCCCGGGGCGCCGTAGCCGACGACGGTCTTGCCTTCGCCCCGCGCCTCGATGAGGAACTTCAGCAGGTCCAGCCGCACGCGGGTGACGCGCTCGGCGAACTCGGTGTACCCGGACAGCTCGTGCAGCCCGGCGGCCTTCTCGCGCTCCAGCACGTCGGTCATCCGCTCGCTGGGCTCGCCCGCCACCTCGTCGGGACGCGCCCAGAGCCGGATCGACCCGCCGTGCGTCGGGACGAGTTCGACGTCGACCACGGTGAGGCCGCCGGTCGCCAGCGCCCGGCGGGCGGATTCGACCGTGTAGTACTGGAAGTGCTCGTGGTAGATCGTGTCGTACTGGTTCTTCTCGATCAGCGTGAGCAGGTGCTGGACCTCGATGGAGACCCAGCCGTCGTCGGCCACCAAGGCGCGCAGGCCCTTGGTGAAGCCGAGGACGTCCGGGATGTGCGCGTAGACGTTGTTCGCGGCCACGAGGTCGGCCGGCCCGTGCTCCTCGCGCACCTGCCGTCCGGTCTCCTCGGAAAGGAAGGCCGTCAGGGTGGGCACGCCGGCGTCGCGCGCCGCCTGCCCGACGTTCACCGAAGGTTCCACGCCCAGACACCGGATGCCGTGCCCGACGACGTGCTTGAGCAGGTACCCGTCGTTGCTCGCGACCTCGACGACGAACGACTTCTCGCCCAGCCCGAGCCGCTCGACCGCGCCGTCGACGAAGCGCTTCGCGTGCTCGACCCACGACGTCGAGAAGGACGAGAAGTACGCGTACTCGGTGAAGGTGTCGTCGGGGTCGATCAGCGGCGGGATCTGGGCGAGCCAGCAGTCGGTGCACACCTTCAGGTGGAGCGGGAAGGTGGCTTCCGGTTCGTCGAGTTGCTCCGCCGTCAAAAATCGCTCACACGGGGGAGTCGCACCGAGGTCGACGACGCCGGCCGTGTTTGTCGAACCGCAGAGTCGACATGTGGTCATCTACCAGGCTCCTTGGCTCGCGGTCGCGATGTGCACCTGACACGTCGACCGGCGCCGGGAGGTCGTTACAGCGACGCGGGAGCCGGTGGTGGACCGATTCGGAACCGCAACCTGAACGGAGCAACTGTGGCGGGGATCACCTACCGTACCCGTCCGAACCCGTAACGTCCACAGTGGACCTGCTCTTAGGCTGGCGAGATGACTTCGGATCCGGCTCCCCGCCTGAGCGGCCTCTCGGGCGTGGTGCTGACCGTCCGCTTCCTCACCGAGCTGGCGCTGCTCGGCGGCCTGGCCCTGGCGGGCACCCCGCTCGGCAGCGGCGTCGCGCTGGCGGTGGTGGACGCGGTGCTGCTGCCGGCGGCGGCCGCCGCGCTCTGGGGCCTGTTCGTCGCGCCCCGAGCCCGCCGCCGCCTGCCGGAACCGGCCCGTTTCCTGCTGGAATTCGCGCTCTTCGCGGGGGCCGGGGCGGTGCTGGCGCTGGTGGGCTGGTTGGTCGCGGGCATCGCGCTCGCCGTCGTGGGAATCGGCGTAGCCGCCTTGACCCGGGTGGTCGCAAAGGACGGCTGAACGCGGGCGAGCCCTCCCCGCCGTCCGGCGGAGAGGGCTCCGGCGAAGAGCGGGTCAGCCGATCTTCTCGGCGGCCGGGATGACGTCGGTGGCGAACTTCTCCAGCACCTCGGGCCGGTGCACGTGCGGCACGACCCCGAGCGCGACCTGGATGCCGAGCCCGTTCAGCCGCTCCAGCTCGGCCACCAGCTCGCCGGCCTTTTCGCCGTGCTCGCCGACGTCCAGGATGTGGTAGACGGTCTTGACGATCGAGTCGTAGTCGCGGCCCTCGTTCTCGCAGTGCTGCCGCAGCACGTCGAGCTTGCGCTCCAGATCCGGCCCGTTGAAGAGGTTGCACGCGTCGGCGTACTTCGCGACGAGCTTCAGCGTCTTCTTCTCGCCGCCGCCCCCGATCATGATGAGCGGACGCGGCCGCTGCAGCGCCTGGGGCACGTTCAGCAGCCGTTCGGCGTCGAAGTGCTTGCTCTTGAACGGCGCGTCGCCCTCAGCCCACATCTGCAGCACGTACTGGAGGTTCTCCTCCAGCAGTTCGAACCGCTCGCTCACGGACGGGAACGGGAAGCCGAGCCCGCGGGACTCCTCTTCGTTCCAGCCCGCGCCGATGCCGAGGATCGCGCGGCCGCCCGAGAGCACGTCCAGCGTCGTGATCGCCTTGGCCAGCAGGCCGGGGTGGCGGTAGAGGACGCGGTGACGACGGTGAGCAGCTTGGCGCGCTCGGTGTGCGCGGCGATGAAGCCGAGGGTGGTGTACGCCTCGAGCATGTCGTTTTCGGTCGGGCCGACGGCGCCGATCTGGAAGAAGTGGTCCATCACGGCGATGGAGTCGAAGCCCGCCTGGTCGCCCGCGCGGACGACGGCGGCGAGGTCGGCGCCGAGCGCGGATGCACCGTTCGGCCAGGTGAAGTCCGGGATTTGCAGTCCGAGTTTCATGCTTCCCGACCGTATACCTGGAGTGGCACCGGGTCAGAAGTCGCGGACGAAGAAGACCCGGCCGTGGAGCGGGTCGGTCACCCACACCGTGCGCGTCCGCTGGTCGACGGCGACGTCGCCGGGGTTCACGCCCAGCGACAGCTCGCCGCTCAGCGTGCCCGCCGTCCCGTCGACGCGGGTGAGCCCGTTCTGCCCGCCGTTGGTGTAGACCGTGTTCGTGCCCTGGTGCACCGCCAGCGCGGAGGATTCGCTGCGCAGCAGCACGGTCTTGCGCTCGGTGCGCGTGGCGGCGTCCACAATGGACATGTGGTGGATGCCGGAGTTCGCCACGTACACCGTTCCGCTCGCGTGGTGCACGGCCACGTCCGTCGGGTTGCGCCCGACCTTCACGGAAGCGACGAACTTCCCGCTGTCGATCGAGAACACCTCGACCGAATCGGTGGCGGCGCTCGCGCAGTAGGCCAGCTTGCGGCCGGGGTCGACGCCGATCCCGGCGAACCCCGGCTTCGGGCCCGGGACGAGCGCCGCCAAGGTGCAACTCGCGCCGTCGAGCACGGCGAGCGTCCCGGTGGTGCCGCTGGCCGCGTAGACGCGGCCGGCCGGCTCGTCGACCGCCAGCGCCGAGGCGCCCGCCCCGGCGCCGACCACGCTGACCAGGTCGTGGGTGCGCGTGTCGAGGACCACCACCGTGCCCGCCGGCGGGTTGGCGACGTAGATCCGGCCCGCCTCCGGGTCGATCGCGACGTCGCCGGGTTCGCCACCGATGTCGATCACGTCGGCGACCGAAGCGCCGCGCGGGTCCACCGCGGTGACCGTCCCGGCCTGGGCGTCGGTGACGTACCCGAGGCCGGTGACCGGGTTCACGGCGACCGCGGCCGGGCTGCCGCCGACGTCGACCGAGCGGACGCCCTCGGCGCGCGCCGCGCGGGGGAGGACGAGGGCGCCGGCACCCGCCGTGACCAGCGCGAACAGGGTTCGCCGACGTAGCTGGCGAGCTCCCATCGGCGCCTCCGCTCGTGATCTTTCCCCGGTCGAGCGTAACTCCCGCCATCCTCACGTGAAGGAACTTCGCGTCGCCCGATCGCGTTGTTTCCACTGGGTAAACCCACTCGGGACAGCGGACGGAGGCGAGCGCACGTGCACGGGCACCAGAACGGACTCAAGACGGCATTGCTGCTCGGCCTGCTGTCGGCGATCATCGTCGCGATCAGCGGGCTGTTCGGCCGCGGCGCACTGGTCATCGGGCTGGTCGTCGCCCTCGGGATGAACGCGTTCGCCTACTTCAACTCCGACAAGCTGGCGCTGCGGGCCATGCGGGCGCGGCCGGTGTCGGAGGTGGAGCAGCCCGCGATGTACCGGATCGTGCGCGAGCTCGCGCAGGTCGCACGGCAGCCGATGCCGCAGCTGTACATCAGCCCGACCGTCGCCCCCAACGCGTTCGCGACCGGCCGCAGCCCCCGGCACGCGGCGGTGTGCTGCACCACCGGCATCCTCGACCTGCTCGACGAGCGGGAGCTGCGGGCCGTGCTGGGCCACGAGCTGTCGCACGTCTACAACCGCGACATCCTGATCTCGTGCGTGGCCGGCGCGCTGGCCAGCCTGATCAGCGTGCTCGCGAACATCGCGCTGTTCTTCGGCGGCAACAACCGCGACGGGAACCCGCTGCTCAGCCTGCTGCTGGTGTTCGTCGGGCCGATCGCGGCGGCCGTCATCCGGATGGGCGTGAGCCGGTCGCGGGAGTACCAGGCCGACGCGTCCGGCGCGGAGCTGACCGGCGACCCGCTGGGCCTGGCCTCGGCGTTGCGGAAGCTGGACGCCGGGACGCGGGCGCGGCCGCTGGTCGCCGAGCCGCAGCTGGTGTCGCAGTCGCACCTGATGATCGCGAACCCGTTTCGCCCCGGCGAGGGGCTGAGCAGGCTGTTCTCGACCCACCCGCCGATCTCCGACCGCATCGCGCGGCTCGAGGAGATGGCCCGGCGCCCGTTCTAGGCCGACGCTCCCGCCGCCACGGCGACGGCCTTCACGTAGTCGCCGTAGCCGGACTTCGCCAGCTTCTCGCCCAGCGCGTAGCACTCGTCGGCGTCGATGAAGTTCATCCGCAGCGCGATCTCCTCGAGGCAGGCGATGCGCACGCCGGTGCGGTGCTCCAGCACCTGCACGAACTGGCCGGCTTCGAGCAGCGAGTCGTGCGTGCCGGTGTCGAGCCAGGCGAACCCGCGGCTGAGCTCGACCAGCGTCGCGCGGTCCCGGCGCAGGTAGGTCAGGTTGACGTCGGTGATCTCGAGCTCACCCCGCGTCGACGGCTTCAGCGCGCGGGCGATGTCGACGACCTCGTTGTCGTAGAAGTACAGGCCGGTGATCGCCTTGTTCGAGCGCGGCTTGAGCGGCTTCTCCTCGATGGTGAGCAGCTTGCCCGCCGCGTCGACCTCGCCGACGCCGTAGCGCTCGGGGTCCTTGACCGGGTAGCCGAACAGGACGCAGCCGTCGAGCTCGCGCACGGCCTGTTGCAGGCGGCTGGAGAAGCCCTGGCCGTAGAAGATGTTGTCGCCGAGGACGAGCGCCACGTCGTCGTCGCCGATGAAGTCCGCGCCGATCACGAAGGCCTCGGCCAGCCCGTTCGGGCTCGGCTGCTCGGCGTAGGAGAACGAGACGCCGAACTGGTCGCCGTTGCCCAGCAGCCTGCGGAACATCGGCAGGTCGGTGGGGGTGGAGATGACGAGGATCTCGCGGATCCCGGCCAGCATCAGCACCGAGATCGGGTAGTACACCATCGGCTTGTCGTAGACCGGCAGCAGCTGCTTGGACACCGCCTGGGTGATCGGGTGCAGGCGTGTCCCGCTGCCTCCGGCCAGCACGATGCCCTTCATGGACGGCCTCCCTCACGACGTGGCTCGAGACCTCCTCACCCTACGGGCCGCCCGTCGCCGGCGGATCCCTTACCGAAGTAGGCCTTGCACCCGGCGTCGTCCTCGGTGGCGATCTCGAGCACGTTCCGGCCGTCGTCGACCGGCAGCAGCGTCGAGGAGTAGTTGGGGCAGAAGTAGTTGGCGACGCCGTTGATGTGGACGGGCGCGGGCAGTTCGTACCAGTGGCCGCGGCCGAAGTCATCGTTGGCCAGCAGCACCTGGCCGTTCCCCGGCTGCGGCACGCCGTTGGCGTCGGTGTAGATCTGCCCGACCATGACGATCCGCACGCCGTTCGGGCCGCCGGGGAACAGGGTGATCGTCTGTGCGTGCTGGAAGTAGTTGCCGGTGGCGGTGTCGACGCGGGTGCCGGGGTCGGCGGGGTCGCCCCAGTTGGCGCCGTCGCCGGAGATCTTGAAGTACGGGTCGCAGTAGCGGTCGCGGAAGTTGCAGATCTCGTAGGCGAAGTAGTACCGGCCGTCCGGCAGCCGCCGGATGACCGGCATGCCGGGGCGGACGCGGTCCGGCGGGATCGCCACGGTGAGCTGCTTGGTGCCCCACGTCACGCCGTCGGTCGAAGCGACCCGGTTGAGCACCTGCGCGTACTTCGGCGCCTGCGTCTCGTCGGCGAAGTGGAGCCAGAGGGTGCCGCCGGCGTCCACGGTGAACTCGGGTTCCCACATGCCGTCGAAGTTGTGCGACCGCGCCGCCTCGGACAGGAAGCTCCAGGAGCGGCCGCCGTCCTTGCTGGCCCAGACGCGGATCCCGATGCGGCGCTGCGGCCCGGCGTCCTGCCGGTAGGAGGCGGCCCACAGCAGTGTGCCCGCGCGGAGCCTGCCGATGCGCTGCGGCAGTTCGTAGACGGTGCCGCAGCACATGCCGGACCGGCCCTCGGGGTCGCGGATCGCGCCGATCCGGTGGAACGACTCGCCCTCGTCGGTGCTCTCCAGGACGGGTGTGAACTTGCCTTCGGCGTCTTCGCTGGTCAGGGTGGCGATGATGCGGCCGCGGCCGTGGTCGAGGCGGATCAGGCGCGGGTACGCACCGAAGCCGGGGATGAGCTGACGGCGTTCGGCGGCGCGCGCCGGCGTCAGCAGCGAGGCGACGGCGGTGAGCGTCAGCACGAAGACCAGCCAGCGGCGCAACCCGACCCCCTCCACGCGGTGACCGCGCGATTACAACACGGCCGGGCGCCGCTCACGGGACGCATTCACGCGTTCGGGTAACGCCGGCGCTGCCGGGGCCGAAAGAGCACCCGAGGGGGAACAGTGAAGATGCGGCTGGGGTTGCTGGTGGTCCTGGTGTGGGCGTCGGCGTGCGCGCCGCCGACCGGCTACGGGACGATCGTCGCGGATCCGCCGTCTTCGGCGGCGGCGCCTCCGACGGCGCCCGCGGCCCCGCGGGACGTGCCGCCGGAGACGCACACGGGCACGGAGAGCGGCGAGTTCGAGACCACGTGGCCGGCGGACCAGCTGGGCTTCTTCACGTTCGAGTGCCCGAAGTGCACGTCCAACGTGATCATCGACACCGACGGCGGCGACCACGGCCTGGTGAACGCGATCGGCGCGTACCGGGGCACGAAGTGGTTCAACACGGACCCGCGTCGCCCGGTGAGGCGGGTGACGGTCCACGCGAACGCCCCCTGGACGGCGACGATCGCGGACCACCGCAGCATCCCGGCGGCGTCGAGTGGCGTGGAGGCATCGGGCCGCGGCGACGCGGTCCTGCAGCTCCCGGCGGGGGTGACGCGGGTCAGGTTCACGGCCGAGACGCGCGGCAACGTGGGGCTGTGGGTGCTGTCGCCGGAGAACCGCGACCTGATCCTCAACCAGATCGGCGACGCGGCGGTGGAGCGGGAGGTCCGCGGGCCGGCGTTGCTGCAGGTGGAGGGGTACGAGGCGAGCTGGAGGCTGACCCCGTCGTGAGCGGGCACCCGGTTGTCGGGTGCCCGCGGCGGCGTCACCGGTAGTTGGTGAACTGCAGCGCGATCTCGAAGTCCTTGCCCTTCAGCAGGGCGATGACCTCCTGCAACTGGTCCTTCTTCTTGCCCGACACCCGCAGCTGGTCGCCCTGGATCTGGGCCTGGACGCCCTTGGGGCCTTCGTCGCGGATGAACTTCG
The DNA here is from genome assembly GCF_046549135.1 of Amycolatopsis sp. lyj-23. NCBI lineage: Bacteria > Bacillati > Actinomycetota > Actinomycetes > Pseudonocardiales > Pseudonocardiaceae > Amycolatopsis > Amycolatopsis sp. lyj-23. The sequence goes on from NZ_JAJPWN010000019.1 coordinate 41,250, forward strand.
CGATCTGCTTCGCCTTGTCCGAAGCGATGCCCTGGAGGATCTTGCCGGAGATCTTGTAGATCTTGCCCGACAGCGCCGGCTCGCCCGCTTCGAACGCCTTCAGGGAGATGCTGCGCTTGATCAGCTTCTCCTTGAACACCTCGACCGCCGCGAGCGCGCGCTCTTCGGTCTCGGACTCGATCGTGAGCGCTTCCTCGCCGGCCCAGTTGATCGTCGTGCCGGTGCCGCGGAAGTCGAACCGCGTGCCCAGCTCCTTGCTCGCCTGGTTGAGCGCGTTGTCCACCTCCTGGCGGTCGACCTTGCTCACGACGTCGAAAGAGGGATCCGCCACGTGTCCTCACACCTCGTACTCGCTTGTCAGTGGCCTCCCAGCCTAGCCCCTGCCGGGGGACGGGTATCCCGGTTGACCCCTGCTCGGGGGCGCCGGGTAAGCTTTCCCCCGGCCGGGACGACCGGCCCTGGCGGGTTACCCGAGTGGCCAAAGGGGACTGGCTGTAAACCAGTTGGCATTGCCTACGGGGGTTCGAATCCCTCACCCGCCACCGCAGTGAAGCAGCCCTCCGGCGCAAGCCGGGGGGCTGCTTTGCGTATGCGGGTCGCGCGCGGACGGCCCAACCGCTTAGCCGATTCGGTGTGGTCAATTCTGCAGCCCATCGCGCTCCGTATTTCTGGCCGGAGAGAATTGATTTCCGAATTCTGGACGGCCGTATAGGACCCGCTGGTCACCTATGCGCCGGATGGGCGATTTCGACTACTCGTCCCGGCAAACCCGCACGTCGGAGGACTCTGCTCGCCGGATCGGGGCAACGAACGCTGGGCCTTTCGATCGGTTTCCGGAATCACTCGTAACGCATTTCTTGAGCGACTCGACCCCAGTCTCGGGATGCAGGGCTGCCGGGGGTTCCACCGAGTCGTTGGAGGCACAACCATGTCCATTCCCGTGACGACGCGGCCCGTCCGCGAGGAGCTGGTGCGGGTGCAGTACGCCGAGCCCGCGCTCGTTGCCGGCTACGCGGACGACCACGCCGGATGGGGACCCACCGCGCGCTACCACCATTCGCGGCGCTACGCGATCGACCAGGTGCTGGCCGGCTGCTCCGGTGGCGACCTGCTCGACGTCGGCTGCGGGCCCGGGATGATGGTGCGGCACCTGCTCGACACCCGGCCCGGCGACTTCCGCATCACCGCGTGCGACCAGTCGCCTGCCATGATCGACGCCGTGGCCGCGCGGGCCGGCGACGGCGTCGAGCTGGCCGTGGGCGACATCCAGGAGATGCCCTTCGGCGACCGGCGGTTCGACGTCGTCCTCGCCATGGGCGTTCTCGAATACACCGACGCCGCGCAGGCCCTGCAGGAAGTCGCCCGCGTCACGCGGCCCGGCGGGCTCGTCGTGACGACGATGCTCAACCCGCGCAGCCCGTACCGGCTCTTCGAATGGGGTGTCTTCTGGCCCGCGCGCCGCACCCTCGGCGCGTTGGAACGGCTCGTCGGCGTCCCGCCGTCCAGACGGCACGGCGCCCGCCGCACCGGGATCGTCGCGCTGACCCCGCGGCGCCTGCGGGAACTGCTGTGGCGCGCCGGCCTGCAGCCGGGCGAGGTCATCGCCTACGACGTCACCGCGTCCGTGCCGCCGGTCGACCGGCTGGTCCGGCGCCGGGACCGCTCGTGGCGCGAGCGTCCGGAATCGACGATCGCGCGCGGGGCGAAGCGGTGGCTCGGCACCGGCTACCTCGTCGCCGCCCGGCGGGTCGGCGCGTAGGGGAACGGCCGGTTTCCCCCGCGGGAGGGGGAAACCGGCCGTCCGGCGGCGGCCCTGGAGGGTTACGCCGCCTGGGAAACCGGCGTCGAAGCCGGGGTCAGTGCGAGGTCGAGGACCTCGCGGACGTTCGCCACCGCGTGCACGTCCAGCTGGGCCAGCACCTCGGCCGGGACGTCGTCGAGGTCCGGCTCGTTGCGCTGCGGGATGATCACCGTCTTCATCCCCGCCCGGTGCGCGGCCAGCAGCTTCTGCTTGACGCCGCCGATCGGCAGGACGCGTCCGGTCAGGGACACCTCGCCGGTCATCGCGACGTCGGCGCGAACCACGCGGCCGGAGAGCAGCGACGCCAGCGCCGTCGTCATCGTGACGCCGGCCGACGGGCCGTCCTTCGGGACCGCGCCCGCCGGGACGTGCACGTGGATGCCGCGCTTGCGCAGGTCGCCCACCGGCAGCTCCAGCTCCGCGCCGTGCGAGCGCAGGTAGGACAGCGCGATCTGCACCGACTCCTTCATCACGTCGCCGAGCTGGCCGGTCAGCTGCAGCCCGGACGCGCCGGACTCCTCGTCGGCCAGCGACGCCTCGATGTAGAGGACGTCACCGCCCGTGCCGGTCACTGCCAGGCCGGTGGCCACGCCCGGGGTCGCCGTGCGCTGCGTCGACGCCGGCAGCGACGACTCCGGGATGTGCCGCGGGCGGCCGAGGTAGGTCTCCAGATCACCCGCGTCGATCGACAGCGGCAGCGCCACCTCGTCCAGCGCCACCTTGGTCGCGACCTTCCGCAGCACCTTCGCGATCGTCCGGTTCGCGTCGCGCACGCCCGCCTCGCGGGTGTACTCGGCGGCGATCCGGCTGAACGCGGCGTCCGTCAGGACGACGTCCGAAGCGCCCAGCCCGGCGCGCTCCAGCTCACGGGGGAGCAGGTGGTCGCGGGCGATGGTGACCTTCTCGTGCTCGGTGTAGCCGTCCAGCGTGACGAGCTCCATGCGGTCCAGCAGCGGGCCGGGGATGGTCTCCAGCGCGTTGGCCGTCGCCAGGAACACGACGTCGGACAGGTCCAGCTCTACCTCGAGGTAGTGGTCGCGGAACGTGTGGTTCTGCTCCGGGTCCAGCACTTCGAGCAGCGCGGCGGTCGGGTCGCCGCGGTAGTCCGCGCCGACCTTGTCGATCTCGTCGAGCAGCACGACCGGGTTCATCGAGCCGGCTTCCTTGATGGCGCGGACGATCCGGCCGGGCAGCGCGCCGACGTAGGTGCGGCGGTGGCCGCGGATCTCGGCCTCGTCGCGGATGCCGCCGAGGGCGACCCGGACGAACTTGCGGCCCATGGCCTTCGCGACGGACTCACCCAGCGACGTCTTGCCGACCCCGGGAGGGCCCGCGAGGGCGAGCACCGCGCCCGAACGACGGCCGCCGACCGGGCCGAGGCCCGACTCCGCACGGCGCTTCCGGACGGCCAAGTACTCGATGATGCGTTCCTTGACGTCGTCGAGGCCCGCGTGGTCGGCGTCGAGCACCGCCCGCGCGGCCGCGATGTCGTAGACGTCCTCGGTGCGCTCGTTCCAGGGCAGCTCCAGGACGGTGTCCAGCCAGGTGCGGATCCAGCCGCCCTCGGGGGACTGCTCGGACGTGCGGTCCAGCTTGTCCACTTCGGCCAGCGCGGCCTTCTTGACGGCGTCGGGCAGTTCGGCGGCCTCGACGCGGGCGCGGTAGTCCGTCTCGTCGGCGGTGCCGTCGAGCTCGCCGAGCTCCTTGCGGATGGCTTCGAGCTGGCGGCGCAGCAGGAACTCCTTCTGCTGCTTCTCCATGCCCTCGGCGACGTCCTTGCGGATCGTGTCGGTCACCTCGAGCTCGGCCAGGTACTCCTTGCTCCACTCGAGCGCCTTCTCCAGCCGCGCGGTGACGTCCAAAGTGGACAGCAGCTCGAGCTTCTGCTCGGTGGACAGGTACGGCGCGTTGCCGGACAGGTCGGCGACCGCGGAGGGCTCCTCGACCTGCTGGACGGCGTCGATCAGCTGCCAGCCGCCGCGCTGCTGGAGGATCGAGATGACGACGGCCTTGTACTCGGCCGCCAGCTTCGCGGTCTGGTCGTTGGTGGTCTCGGGGGCGTCTTCGGCGTGCACCCAGCGGGCGGCGCCGGGACCGTCGGCGATCCGGCCGACGACCGCGCGGGCGGTGCCGCGCAGCAGGGCGGCGGCCTTGCCGCCGGGCACGCGGCCGATGCGCTCGACCGTGGCGACGGTGCCGAACTCGGCGTACTCGCCGTGGACGCGCGGGACGATCAGCACCTCGGCCTTGGTGGCCGCGGAGGACCGGATGCCGGGGAAGGACGCCTGGGTCGGCGTCTTGGCCTGGGCGGACTCCACCGCGGCCCGCGTCTCGGTGTCGGTCAGGTCGAGCGGGACGACCATGCCCGGCAGCACGACGTCGTCATCGAGCGGGAGCACGGGCAGGAGGCGGGTGTCGGACATGTGCACTCCTCGGATAGTTGAGTCTGCCTAGCTCAACTCTCCGATGGGTGCGTTTGTTTCCGATGGTGCGTTCGCCCAGAGCGATCGGGGAAAGTGCAGGTCAGGCGGGTTTCTCCGCGACGGCGCACCACGCGAAGGGCCGCGCCTCCGCTTCGAGGGCGTTGATTTTCCGGTCCGGCCGCCAGTCCGGCAGGTGCACGATCCCCGGTTCGAGGAGCCGCCAGTCCCCGAAGAGCGGCTCGATCTCCTCGCGGTTGCGGAGCCAGACCGGGTTGCTCGTCTTCCGGTACTGCTCGACGAACCAGCGCAGCCCCTCCAGGTACGGGCCGTCGCCGTCGCCCTCGCTCATCTGCGAGATCGCCAGCCAGCTGCCCGGCGCGAGCGCGTCGCGGTACGCCGCCAGCAGCCCGTCCGGGTCGTCGTCCGGGCCGACGAAGTGCAGCACCGCCGCCATGATCAGGCAGACCGGCTGCGAGAAGTCGATCAGCCGCCGGGTCTCTTCGGCGCGCAGCACGGACTTCGCGTCCCGCATGTCGGCCTGGACGATGCCGGCCCAGTCGGTCGCCACGCTCTCTTCGAGGATGAGCGTCGCGTGGGCGACGGCGACCGGCTCGTAGTCGACGTAGACGACCTTCGCGTCGTGGTCCTCGGGCAGCTCCGCCTCGACGACCTCGTGCACGTTGCCCGCCGTCGGCACGCCGGAGCCGAGGTCGATGAACTGCCGGATGCCGGCCCGCAGCGCCGCCCGGACCGCGCGGTTCATGAACTCGCGGTTCTGCTTGGACCCCGGGCGCACCAGCGGCCACTGCTGTTCCATGCGCCGGCCGAACTCGCGGTCCACGGCCCAGTTCTGGGTACCGCCCAGGTACCAGTCGTAGATCCGGGCCGCGGACGGCTTCTCGGTGTCGACACCCTCGGGCGCTCTCGGCGCGGAATCCCGCTGGTCGGTCACTTCAAGGCTCCCCTCGCTGGCGGCGAGGTCAGCCTATAAGCACAGCGCACCCGCGGTAATCCTCCAGTGGTCACCGAACAGCCGGTCGACGCTGCCAGTACGTCCACAGCGGCCGGTAGCCCTGCGCGTACCAGAACGGCGTCGACAGCGGGTTCGCCGCCGCGTGGTGCAGCAGGACGACGTCGGCGCCTTCCTCGTCGAGGACCTGGTGGGCGTGCGTCGCGAGCGCGGTGCCGACGCCGGACGACCGGGCGGCCTCGGCGACGGCCAGCGACGACAGGTACCCGACGCGCGAAGCGGCGACGCGGCTGCTGATCCAGCCGGTCTCGCCCGGGTGCTGGACGCTCACCATGCCGAGCGGGCGGCCGTACAGCTCGGCGATCCACAACGGCGGCTCCGGCCGCTTCAGCTGCTCGGCGAGGTCCTTGGCCAGGATGTCCTCGACGCCGGTGCGCCAGTTCACCGTGCCGTACTGGGCGTCGTAGGAGTGCAGCTCCATGCCGAGCGCCACCGCCGTCTCCAGGTCGCCGGGCTCGGCGCGGCGGATCTTGACGCCCGGGGTGCCGAGCGGGGTCGCCGGGACCAGGCGCTGGGCGGGCCGGACCGCGATCACCCGCAGCGGCGCGAAGCCGTGGTGGAGCATTTCGCGCGCGCCGGCCGCGTCGCGGCTCGCGCGCGGCACGATCGCCGCCGTCTCCGTGTCACCCCGTTCGGCGACCGCGCGCAGATGTTCATCCCATCGGGTGAGGAGGGCGTCCAGGACGGCCGCCGGCTGGGGGCCGGCCAGCTGGAGGTCGAGCCGGTGCTCGGTCAGCGCGCGCCACGGCGCGTTGGGGGCGTCGCGGTCGACCTGGACGCGGGACGCGAGCCCGGACGCGGCCGAGCCGCCCGTCGCCACCTCCAGGACCACGGCGTTTTCCGCCGCCTCGAAGGGAGTCGAACCGGGGAGCAGGGGATCCACCGCCGCGAGCCGTGCCGCGTGTTCGGTGGCAATCACGTCGCTGTGCATGGGCCTTATTGAAGCGCTACCCGAGCCGCTGTGCGTAGGGAACCGGTGGAGTTACGACACCTGCCGTTTCACCCCTTGGTCCACGCAGGTCAGCGCGTTCGAGGCATTGTTAACCCTGGGGTGATCTCCTACTGTCTCGAAAGGGACGCGGGTACGCCCTACGGGGTACGGTATGGCCCCTGTCCACACCCGAAGTCACGGATCAGCACCGGTGGACAAGCCGGGAGGGAAGGTCGGATGCCGGACACCAACGCCCACGGTGACGCCGTCGCGCAGGCGCAGCCCGGGCCGGGAGCCGCTTCCGGGACACCGCCCGTCTCCGCCGAAGCCCGCACCGACGAACGCCGGTTCCGCGTCTACACCTTCGCCGTCCTGAGCCTCGGGCTCGTCGCCGCGTTCGCGGTCGGCTCGTGGCTGCCGTTCGAGTGGAACGACCGGCTGCTGTGGATCGGGCCCGTGCTCGCGGTGGCCTTCCTGCTCGCCGAACAGCTCGGCATCAACGTCGACGTCCGCAGCGGCATCTCGTGGACGATCTCCTTCACCGAGATCCCGCTCGTCATCGGGTTCTTCATCGCGCCGTTCGAGGTCGTGCTGGCCGCGCACCTGGTCGCCGGCATCGGCACGCTGCTCGCGCGCAAGGTCGCCGGCCGCGTCCTCTACAACGCGGGCGCGTTCCTGCTCGAGATCACCGGCGCCTTCGCGGTCGCCGGGCTGGTGAAGCACCTCGTCGGGACCGGCGACAAGATCCCGTGGGTCGCGGCGCTGGCGGGCACCCTGACCGCGCCGCTGGTGAGCACGCTGCTCGCGCTGGCCGCCGTCCGCGTGCTGCGCCGCCGCATGCGGGTCAGCACCGCCGTCCGGCTGACCGGACGGATCCTGGTCGTCGGCTTCGTCAACGCGTCCGTCGGCCTCTCCGGCTACCTCGTCATCTCCAGCACGCCCAAGGCGTGGCCGCTGGTGCTCGCCGTCTTCCTCGGCCTGACCGCGCTGTACTGGGCGTACTCCGACCTGCTGCGCGAGCAGCGGGACATGGAGGCGCTCTCGGACGTCAGCCTGATGGTGGCCCGCTCGGGCCAGCAGGCCGCGGCCCGCCCGGCCAGCCGCGCCGACGAGCTCGTCGGCGGCGTCGACGTCCGCGAATGGGCGACGATCGCCGAGCGCATCAAGGACCAGCTCGCCGCCGGCCGCGTCGTGCTGAGGCTGCGGCTGGAGCCGAAGGACACCATGCGGGTCGTGGTGGCCGGCGACGACCTGCCGGTCGCGGACCCCGAGGCCGACGACCCGCTGCTGCGGCTGCCCGGCGCGCACGTCCGGCACTTCCGGATCACCGAGGCCAACCCCGACGTCCGTGCCGCGCTGCTGGACCGGGGCGCGCAGGAGGCGCTCGTCGTCCCGCTGCGCAGCGCGAACCGGCTGCTCGGCGTGGTCGAAGCCCACGACCGGCTGTCCCGCTGGCGCGGTTTCGGCAAGTACGACGTCCAGCTGCTCGGCACGATGGCCAGCCACCTCGCGACGTCGCTGGACAACCGGCGCCTGCTCGCGACCCTGCGCCACGACGCCTACCACGACCCGCTCACCGGGCACCTCAACCGGCCGGGCTTCCGGCAGGTGGCGAAGGAACCGTTGCGGGACTTCGCCAACGCCGTGGTGCTGCGGATCGACCTCGACGTCTTCTCGACGGTCAGCGACGCGCTCGGCTACGCCTGGGCCGACCGGATGGTGGTCGCCGCGGGGCGCCGCATCCGCGACGCGCTCGGCCCCGACGTCCCGCTCGCCCGGCTCGAAGGCGCGTCCTTCGCGGCGCTGCTGGTCGGCTGTCCGCCGGAGGAGGCCCACCAGGCGGCGGAACGGCTGCGCCAAGAGCTCTCGGCGCCGTACCCGGTCGACCGGCTCTCGGTCGAGGCGAACGCGATGATCGGCTACGCGACGACGTCCGCGGACGAGCCGGGCGACGTCGTCGACATCGAAGGCCTGCTGCAGCGCGCCGACGTCGCCGTCCGCGCGACGAAGGGCGGCGAGGAGGTCCGCGGGTACGTCCCGAGCATGGGACAGATCTTCCTGCGCCGCTTCCAGATGGTCACGCAGTTCCGGCAGTCGCTCGAAGACGGCCAGGTCAGCGTGCACTACCAGCCGAAGATCACCCTGCCGAACCGGCAGGTGCAGGGCGTCGAGGCGCTCGTCCGCTGGGTGCACCCGGAGTTCGGCAGGCTCGGGCCGGACGAGTTCGTCCCGGCCATCGAGGCGGCCGGCCTGATCGGCGTCCTGACCGGGTTCGTGCTCGGCGAGGCGCTCAAGCGCTGCCGCAAGTGGCTCGACGAGGGCCTGCGGATCTCCGTGGCGGTCAACCTGTCGGTGCGCAACCTGGCCGACGAGGACTTCCCGAACAAGGTGGCCCGCGAGCTGGAGCACCACGGCATCCCGCCGGAGCTGCTGACGTTCGAGCTGACCGAGTCCGGCGTGATGTCCGACCCGCAGAAGGCGCTGCCGATCCTGCGCGAGCTGCACTCGCTCGGCATCACGCTCGCGGTCGACGACTTCGGGACCGGGTATTCCTCGCTGGCGTACCTGCGGCAGCTGCCGGTGGACCAGGTGAAGATCGACAAGAGCTTCGTCCTCGGCATGGGCACCGACCTCGGCGACCTCGCGGTGGTCCGCTCGATCGTCGAGCTGGGGCACTCGCTCGGCCTGACGGTGGTGGCCGAGGGCGTCGAGGAGGACGTGGCGCGCGACCAGCTCGAGGCGATGGGCTGTGACGTCGCCCAGGGCTACCTGATCTCGCGGCCGCTGCCGGAGGACCGCCTGGAGGCGTGGCTGCAGGCCCGCACCGCGCGCTCGCCCGGACGGCACTCGGAGACCGTCCTGACCCTGCTGACCTGAGGTTTTGCGGTTTGGGGACCCCGGTTGCACGGCCGGGTGACGGCGCTTGCTAATCTTTCCAAGTCCTCGCGAGAGGCCAGGCCCCTTTAGCTCAGTCGGCAGAGCGTCTCCATGGTAAGGAGAAGGTCTACGGTTCGATTCCGTAAAGGGGCTCCGCGAGTGGGCGAGCTATGCTCGGGAAAAACCCGAGCCTAGCTCGCTTCGCGGTGTCCTTTGGGGGCCCAGCCCCCAAAGCCCCGCCGGGGGCAAGCCCTCGGACCCCCGGGGTGGGCACGATAGGGCGGTGTAGCTCAGTTGGCAGAGCAAGCGGCTCATAATCGCTGTGTCGCCGGTTCAAGTCCGGCCACCGCTACGCGGTAAGACGGGGCTGGCCCCCGGGACCTGAGAGAGAAGGAAACGCTGTGGCTGCCACCGACGTGCGACCCAAGATCACGCTGGCGTGCGAAGAGTGCAAGCACCGCAACTACATCACCAAGAAGAACCGGCGCAACAACCCGGATCGCCTGGAGATGAAGAAGTTCTGCCCGAACTGCGGTACGCACCGGACTCACAAAGAGACCCGCTGAGTAGCGCGTTCTCACCAGCTCGAAGAAGCCGCCCGGGATTGCCCCGGGCGGCTTCTCGCTGTTGGTAGCCTCGTCGGCGTGCCCTTGGACCAGTCGTTCACCGGGCGGAGCTATCCGCCGGAGACCAGTTACGAAGTGAGCCGGGAGAAGATCCGGGAGTTCGCCGACGCGATCGGCGACGCCAACCCGGTCTACCGCGACCCGGAGGCGGCCCGCGAAGCGGGTCACCCCGACGTGATCGCCCCGCCGACCTTCCTCACGATCATCAACCTCGCCTCGATCAACGCGATCGTCGCCGACCCCGAGCTGGGGCTCGACTATTCGCGGATGGTCCACGGCGACCAGGGCTTCACCTACACGCGCCCGGTGTACGCCGGCGACGTGCTCGAGGTGACGACCCACATCGACGCGATCATGGCCCGCGCCGGCAACGACTTCATCAACCTGCGCGCCGACATCACCGACGCGGCGGGCCAGAAGGTCTGCTCCACCCGCGCGCAGCTGGTGGTCCGAGGGGAGACGGCGTGAACACCGGCGACGAGCTGCCCGTCCTCGAGGTCCGGATCACCCGTGAACAGCTGGTTCGCTACGCTGGCGCGGCGCTGGACTTCAACCCGATCCACTGGAACGAGGCGTTCGCGAAGGACGTCGGCCTCCCGGACGTGATCGCGCACGGGATGCTGACGATGGCGGTGGCCGGCCGGGTGGTTACCGACTGGCTGGGCGACCCGGCCCGGCTCGTCGACTTCAGCGCCCGCTTCACCCGCCCGGTCGTGGTGCCGAACACGCCGGAGGGCGCGCTCGTGGAGATCACGGGCAAGGTGGCGGACGTCAAGGACGACGGGATCGCGCGGATCGACCTCGTGGTGAAGTTCGACGGGAAGACCGTGCTGGGGAAGCCGCAGGCCCTGGTCCGCTACTGACCCCCCGACCCGTGCGCCCCAAGGCGGCCTTCGGTGCGTTGAATCAACACTGCGGCGCGAAGCGCCTCCGTTGAGGGTGGCGGCGGGGGCATGGATGGAGCAACCAAGGCCGCCTTCGGTGCGTTTGGTGCTACGGGAGCTTCAGCACCGTGAGCACCGCGTCGGCCATGCCCTGCTCTCCCCGGGCGTTCGGGTGGAGCGGGGCGGCCGGCGACGCCGGGAGCAGGCCCTCCACCCAGCGCTTGTCCGACGCCGAGCACACGTCGTGGCCCTTGCCCGGGGTGGCCGTGTCCGCGTAGCCCGCGCGGTGGGCGTCCGCCTGGTCCTCGAGCATCTTGTTCAGCTTGCCGAGCGCGCCGCGGAAGTACTCGATGTCGCCCGCCCCGAACGGGAGCGATGGCCAGCAGCCGTCGCCGTCGGGCAGAACCGTCGGGTAGCCGACCACCACGACCTTCGCCTTCGGGGCCTGCTTGTGGATCCGGTCGAGGACTGCGCCGATCTTGGGGGCGGTGGCGTCGATGCGCTCCGCCAGCTGGTCGTGGCCGCCCGCCGTCAGGCGGTCCCGGCACGGTGACGCGTCCTGGTGCGTCGTCGCACACCCCGACGCGTACGAGAAGAAGCCGACGTCGTTGCCGCCGATGCCGACCGTCACCAGCGTCGTCTCCGCCGTCACCGCGTCGAGCTGCGGCGGGTTCGTGCCGTTGCCCGTCTTCTGCGCCCCGGTCAGGTTCGCCGTCGTCGCGCCGCTGCAGCTGACGTCGGCGAGCTGGGCCGGCTTCAGCTTCGCCGAGACCAGGTGCGGGTAGTTGTCGTCCGAGCGGTCGCAGCCCGGCGGGGTGCCCGCCTGCCGTCCGGTGCGCGGCGCCGACGTGTACGAGTCGCCGAGTGCGACGTAGCGGCCGGAGCCGCCGCCGGTGTCCGCGCCGCCCGGTGGCGCCGACGACGTGCCGTGCTGCCACTTGTAGTACCCGTAGACCAAGAGCCCCACCACGAGCACGACCACCAGGCAGCCGCCGCCACCGCTCTTCTTCGCCACTTCTTCGTTTCTACCGAAGCCACCGCGGCGACGGCCTAGTCAATCCGGGTGATCCGCTGCGCGAGCAGGTCGTTGACCAGTCCGGCGCCCGTCTCCGGGTCGTCCACGCTGACCAGCACCGTCCGGCCGTTCTCCAGCACGAGCGCCAGCGCCGGGCCGCCGCGGACCTTGTACGCCGTCGTGCCGGTGACCGGGTTGAAGCGCAGGCCCAGGCCGCCGTCGCCGAACGTCGACAGCTCGCGCGTGGTCGCTTCCCGGATGCGGGCCAGCTCCAGGTGCCGCCACGGGACGCCCAGGAGGCCGAAGCGGATCGTCACGCCCTTGGCGTCCACGGACGCCGACAGCCGGTAGGTCAGCGCCGTCACGATCAAGCCGACCACGGCGATCCAGCCGGCCGTCACCCACGGGAGCCCGGTGGGCACGAGCGCGATCGCGACCGGGATCAGCGCCAGCGCCCAGAGCATCCCCGGGTTCACCGCCCGGCCCGACCAGAACGCGCGCTCCCCGGGCCGCAGGCCGACGGACGGCCGCTGTCCCGTGGTCGCCGGGACCGGCGGCGACGGCAGGCCGCCGACGAGCGCCGCGACGACGCCGATGACCGCCGTGCCCAGCAGGAACGGCACCACGGCGAGGCCGCCGCGGGCCGCGTGCCAGTCCGGGACGTCGAGGTTCGCCACGAGCACCGCCAGCAGGACGGCGGCGGGCATGGCGGCGAACGCGGCGCCCACCCCGACGGTCGGGCGCGGCAGCGGCCGCCCGCGGCGCAGCGCGGTCAGCGCCGTCGTGGTCAGCAGCAGCACCGCCACGACGCCGAGGCCCAGGCTCACGCCGGTGAACGCCCCGAGCGGGGTGTGCCCGTTCGGGGCGCTGCTCCAGTGCGTCGCGACGGGGTCGGGCAGCCGGGGCGCCCACGCGTTCTCCAGCAGGCCCGCGACGGCGAGCGCGGCGCCCGGCAGCACGGCCGTGGCGATCAGGACCCGGATCAGCTTGGTCATGAGTACTTCTCCTTCAACACCCCGGTGAGCTCCTCGAGGCCGACACCCGCGCGCTTGGCCTCGCGGACCAGGTCCTCGGCCAGTTCGGCCAGCCGCGCCCGCGACGGCGCGCCGCCGATGACGACGGCCCCCCGGCGGCGCCGCAGGTCGATGAGGCCTTCGTCGCGCAGCAGCGCGTACGCCCGCAACACGGTGTGGACGTTGATCTCCAGTGCCGCCGCCAGTTCCCGGGCGGGCGGCAGCTGCTGCCCGGCGGGCGGGCGGCCGTCGGCCAGGGACCGGCGCAGCGACGCGGCCACCTGTTCGAAGAGCGGGACGGTGGAGCTCGGATCGATTTGAACGAGCATAGTTCTAACTATAATAGAACAATGAGGCGCTGCGCGAGAGGTGCGTCACACGAGTGCGGTGTCAGTTCCCGATCAGTTCACCGGCGAGTTCGAGGGCGTGGTCGACGTCCTTCGCGACGTAGTGCAGGTCGACGAGGACCTCGGTGATGCCCAGCTCTCGGGCCACGTCGAGGCAGGGCAGGACGTCGGCGACGGTCTCGACCGCGGTGCCCGGCCGCGGGTTGATCCGCAGCACCCGGCGCAGGGCGTCCGGATCGCGGCCGGCCTGCCCGGCCGCTTCCCGCGCGACCGACCAGAGGCCGGTCAGGTACTGCGGCGGCATCCAGCCCGCCAGCCAGCCGTCCGCGCGGCGCCCGACCCGGGCCAGCGCGGGCGGGGAGAACCCGCCGAGCAGCACCGGCGGGCGCGGCTCCTGCGCGGGGCGCAGGCCCACCGTCGACGGCGCGATCCGCCACTGCGGGCCCTCGTGTTCCGCCGGGTCGCCCGTCCACAGCGCCTCGAGCGCGTCGAGCAGGTCTTCGAGCCGCCGGCCGCGGCCTTCCCACGGCACCCCGGCGGCGAAGTACTCCTCGCGCAGCCAGCCGAGCCCGAAACCGACGTCCAGGCGTCCCGCGCTGGCCAGGTCGAGCGAGGTCAGGGCCCGGGCGAGCAGCACCGGGGAATAGACCGGGCCGGTCAGCGCGCTCGTCCCGAGGCGGGCCGTGCGCGTCACCGCGGCCGCGGCGGCCAGGGTCGTGAACGGGTCGGTGAAGGTCTCGAACTCCCGGGGGTACGGGTGTTCCGGCGTCCCGCCGCCCGGGTAGAGGTCCGACGGGGCCAGGGGCGTCAGGATCCGGTCGCCGACCCACAGCGAGGTGAAGCCGAGGTCCTCGGCCGCCGTCGCGAAGCGCGGCACGGCGGCGGGCTCGGCGAGGGGGCCGTACTGGGGGAGGGCGAGCCCGAGCTGTGTCCCGCTCACCGGCGCGCACCCGCCGACCGGGGGGTGGTCGTCATGGCGGACATCCTGGCATGATCAGGAGGTCGGCGGGGAGTTTTCCGCAGGCCGGCCGGGGTGCGGTGGTCGATCGGGGGGCGCGGTTGCGGGCTCCCGCGAGGCTTGCCGTAGACTTCGGGACTTGGAACGCACTACGGTCATCCCCGCCTGGATGGTGGGGATGCTGGAATGCGTCCTCCGGGGCTCCGAGAGATCGGACCTCACAGGGGTGTAGCTCAATTGGCAGAGCAGCGGTCTCCAAAACCGCAGGTTGCAGGTTCAAGTCCTGTCACCCCTGCGTAACGGAACTGGTGGAGCGGAGGAGTGGTCGTGAGCGACAGCGACGCCAGCGGCGGCGAGCAGGAGCAGGACGGCACCGGGCAGAAGCCCGAGAGCCCGTCCCGTCCCGTCACAGCTGCCGCCCGGCGTGAGCGCCGTGCGACCGCTCGCCCGGCGGGGAAGTCCGCGGCACGTGCGGACGACAAGACCCGCCCGGCCGGGAAGGCGGGGGAGAAGACCGCCCCCGACGCCAAGGGCGCTCCGACTCCGAAGCGGGACCAGAAGCCGAAGAAGGCCTCCGTGTTCGCGCGGCTGGTGCGCTTCATCCGCGAGGTCTGGGCGGAACTGCGCAAGGTCATCTGGCCCAACCGGAAGCAGATGGTCACCTACACCGCGGTCGTGCTGGTCTTCGTGGTGTTCATGGTGGCACTGGTGAGCGTCTTGGACTTCGCGTTCAAGAAGGGCATCGGCGCGATCTTCGGCTGACCCGCCGCCGTGCCGCCCGGGCCGGCCCGGACCGACCCGTAATGATCAACTGAGAGGACGGAACGTGACCTCCGACAACGGCACAGCAGCCGGTCACGACCTGACCGAGCTTTCCGACGAGCAGGTGCACGCGGCACTCGGTGACGAGGAGTCCGCGCACCTCGAGCCCGTCGACGTGCCGGACTCCGAGGTCGACGACGCCGCTTCCGACGATGACGCCGACGCCGACTCCGCTTCCGTCGATTCCGACGAGGACGTGGCCGACGGCGACGTGGCCGACGAGACCGGCGAGGCCGAGCCCGCCGCCGACGACGAGGACCCGGTCGCCAAGCTGCGCGCCGAGCTGCTCGCCGCGCCCGGCGAGTGGTACGTCGTGCACTCCTACGCCGGGTACGAGAACAAGGTGAAGACCAACCTCGAGACCCGGACGCAGACCCTGGACGTCGAGGACTACATCTTCCAGATCGAGGTCCCGACCGAAGAGGTCACCGAGATCAAGAACGGCCAGCGCAAGCAGGTGCAGCGCAAGGTGCTGCCCGGCTACATCCTGGTCCGGATGGACCTGAACGACGCCTCGTGGAGCGCGGTGCGCAACACGCCGGGTGTCACCGGGTTCGTCGGCGCGACCTCGCGGCCGTCGCCGCTGACCGTGGACGAGGTGCTGAAGTTCCTCGCCCCGAAGGTCGAGAGCGAAGCCCCGGCGAAGGCGGCCAAGGGCGAGTCCACTTCGGCGTCGTCGCAGCTCGGCGGACCGACGGTCGAGGTCGACTTCGAGGTCGGCGAGTCGGTCACGGTCATGGACGGCCCGTTCGCGACGCTGCCGGCGACGATCTCCGAGGTCAACGTCGACGGGCAGAAGCTGAAGGTCCTGGTGTCGATCTTCGGCCGGGAGACCCCGGTCGAGCTGTCGTTCAACCAGGTCTCCAAGATCTGAGGCCGGCCTTTCCGGCCGCAGTCCCCGCGTCCACGGCAGGTACGCGGGGAACGTAGTACAGGACAGGAAAAGAAATGCCACCCAAGAAGAAGAAGCTTGCGGCGATCATCAAGCTGCAGATCAAGGCGGGTGCGGCCAACCCCGCGCCGCCGGTCGGCCCCGCGCTGGGTCAGCACGGCGTCAACATCATGGAGTTCTGCAAGGCCTACAATGCCGCGACCGAGTCGCAGCGCGGGGACGTCGTCCCGGTCGAGATCTCCGTGTACGAGGACCGGTCGTTCGACTTCAAGCTGAAGACGCCGCCGGCCGCGCGCCTGCTGCTCAAGGCCGCTGGTGTCGAGAAGGGCTCGGGCGAGCCGCACAAGACCAAGGTCGCCAAGGTCACCTGGGACCAGGTCCGCGAGATCGCCAAGACCAAGGAGACCGACCTCAACGCGCACGACATCGACCAGGCCGCGAAGATCATCGCCGGTACTGCTCGGTCGATGGGCATCACGGTCGTCGACGCCTGACGTCTGCAGCTCCACCCGTGGGAGAGCCGCGTGCTGGCTCGTCACCACACTGATCCGTTTTCGAAGTTAGGGACAGAAGCATGACCAAGCACAGCAAGGCTTACCGCCAGGCTGCGGAGCTCATCGACAAGGCGCGCCTGTACGCGCCGCTCGAGGCCGCGAAGCTGGCGAAGGAGACCTCCAAGACCAAGATGGACGCGACCGTCGAGGTCGCGATGCGTCTCGGTGTGGACCCCCGCAAGGCCGACCAGATGGTCCGCGGCACCGTGAACCTGCCGCACGGCACCGGTAAGACCGCCCGCGTCATCGTCTTCGCTGTCGGCGACAAGGCCGCCGAGGCCGAAGCCGCCGGCGCGGACGCGGTCGGCACCGACGAACTGATCGAGCGCATCCAGGGTGGCTGGCTCGACTTCGACGCCGCGATCGCGACGCCGGACCAGATGGCCAAGGTGGGCCGCATCGCCCGCATCCTCGGCCCGCGCGGCCTGATGCCGAACCCGAAGACCGGCACGGTGACCCCCGCGGTCGCGAAGGCCGTGCAGGACATCAAGGGCGGTAAGATCAACTTCCGCGTCGACAAGCAGGCCAACCTGCACCTGGTGATCGGCAAGGCTTCCTTCGACACCGAGAAGCTGGTCGAGAACTACGCGGCGGCGCTGGACGAGATCCTCCGCGCCAAGCCGTCGTCGGCGAAGGGCCGCTACCTGAAGAAGGTCACCTTCACCACCACGATGGGCCCGGGCATCCCGGTCGACCCGCTGCGGACCCGCAACCTCCTCTCCGAGGAAGCTGCGGTCTGAGTTAGAGATCACCAGAAAGGGCGTCCCCGCGTGCTGCGGGGGCGCCCTTTCTTCGTGTCTCATGGACGGCATGCCGACTTTCGCGTCGTTCGACGGGCTCCGGTTGAACTACACGGTGTGGGAGGGCGACGGCGCCCACCGCCCGGTGCTGCTGCAGCACGGGTTCGCCGCGGACACGAACGCGAACTGGATCGCCACCGGCGTCGTCGCGGCGTTGCGGTCGGCCGGCTTCACGGTGATTTCGCTGGACGCGCGCGGCCACGGCCGGTCCGAGAAGCCGCACGACGAGTCCCGCTACACGTCGGACACCATGGCGCAGGATGTGTCGGCCCTGCTGGACGAGCTCGGCCTGGACGAGGTGTCGATGGTCGGCTACTCGATGGGCGCGATCATCGCCCTGACGGCGACGGCGGCGGACAAGCGCATCCGCTGCCTGGCCACCGGCGGCGTGGGCTCGGGCATCGTCGACTTCGGCGGCGTCGACCTGCGCGTGGTGAAGCCGGCGGACATCGCTTCGGCCCTGCTGGCGGAGGACCCATCGACGGTCCCGCCGTCGGGAGTCCCGTTCCGCCTGCTGGCGGACGCGGTGGGCGGCGACCGCAAGGCCCTGGCGGCGGTGGCGCTGGCTTCGCGGGAAGGCCGCTTGAACCTGTCGTCGATCGGCGTGCCGACGCTGGTGCTGGCGGGGGAGCAGGACCAGCTGGCGGCGGAGCCGGAGAGGCTGGCGGCGGCGATCGCGGGGGCGCGGTTGGTGCGGATCCCGGGCGACCACATGACGGCGGTGGTGTCACCGGCGTTCGCGGAGGCCCTGGTGTCGTTCCTGTCGGCGCCGCACCCGCGTTAGCGGCTGGTCGGCGTCGGCGGCGGGCAGGGGGTCGGCTCGTTGGTGTGCGCCGTGATGAGCCACTGGCTCTTCTCGACCTTCTGCACGGTGAAGGCGCCGAGCGCGGGGCCGCCGTGGATGCCGAACCGGCACGAGCTGATCGTGAAGGTGTCGCCCGGGATCGGCTCCGAGACGTACGACGGCATCGATTCGGCGTAGTCGTTCTTGTTCTTGACCTGCCGGTTGAGCTCGTGGACCGCCACCTGGCAATCCGCATAACCGAGGTCCTGGGCGAACTTCTGCTGGACGTCTTCGCGCATCCGCCCGCACGCCTGCGGGACGAGGTTCTGCGCGACGGCGTCGTAGACCTCGCGGACCGCCTCGTACGGGCTGGTCGAGAGGATGTGGTTCGTGTGGTAGGTCCCGCCGCCCTCCTGGGCGAGCTGCGCGGAGCTCTTGCCGGAGTCGCTGGGGAAGAAGTGGTTGTACAGCCAGGTACCCGCGAGGCCGAGGATCACCAGGGCGAGCGCCCAGGCGATGACCTTCTTGCCCAGCCACGCCAGCCACCGGGGCGCCCGACGGCGCTCGACCGGGACCAGCTGGTAGCCCTCGGGGATCATCGGCGGCCGGCCACCTTGCTGCGGGACCGGCTGCGATGGCGGAGCCTGGACGACGCCCGCGTCGGGTGCCGGGGCCGGCTGGTTGCCCTGCTGGGCCTGGGTGAAGCGCAGGTAGTCCTGGAACTGCTGGAACTGGCGGAACTGCTCCACCTGCGCCGGGTCCACCGGGGGCTGAGGAGGAGGCGCGGCGGCGGGCGGGTTCGGGCCCGCCGGTTCGAGTTCCGAGCCCGGCTTTCCGTCATCGCGCTGCTCCGCCACGTCACCATGATGCCCTCCGGAGCACGGGAACGAACCCCCGGACGCCCTAAACGCAGGTCAGGACCGGACCCCGAGAAAGCCTTGACAACCGAAGGGGTATAGTTGACGACAGTTCTACCGAAGACCGCTGGTTTTCCCCGTCAACCCGGGGAACGAAGGTCCCGCATCACGCCGGGCGGCCCGCGCAGGAGGAACGAGGCCGGGCACCCAGGTGCCCGATGACGCCCCGCGCCTGTCTGCGCGTGGGCGTTTTGTCGTTTCGCAGGGCCCCTCGAACGCCAGTGGAAACACTAGCCAAGAGAGGAGGCGACCATGGCGAAGCCCGACAAGGTGGCGGCCGTCGCCGAGATCGCGGAGAGCTTCCGCACCAGCTCGGCCACCGTCGTTACCCAGTACACCGGCCTCTCCGTGTCCCAGCTGTCCCAGCTGCGCCGCGCTCTCGGCACCAGTGCCAAGTACCGGGTCGCGAAGAACACCCTGGTCAAGCGGGCGGCCGAGGACGCCGGCATCCAGGGTCTCGAGAACCTGTTCGTCGGCGCGACCGCCATCGCCTTCGTCGAGGGTGAAGCTGTCGACGCCGCCAAGGCGCTTCGCGACTTCGCGAAGGACAACAACGCGCTTGTGATCAAGGGCGGCTACATGGACGGCCGTGCGCTGTCCGTGGACGAGATCAACCGGATCGCCGATCTCGACAGCCGTGAGGTCCTGCTCGCCAAGGCGGCGGGCGCGTTCAAGGCGAAGCTGTCCCAGGCCGCCGCGCTCTTCCAGGCGCCGGCGTCCCAGGTCGCCCGCCTGGCTGCGGCGCTGGAGGAGAAGCAGCGCGAAGCCGCCGGTACCGAAGCAGCCGAAGCACCCGCCGAGAGCTGAACCACCCCCCACCCCGAACGTCTCGTTCGTTTTTCTGAGAGGAAGCCATCATGGCGAAGCTGAGCACCGCCGAGCTGATCGACGCCTTCAAGGAGCTGACCCTCCTCGAGCTGTCCGAGTTCGTCAAGGAGTTCGAAGAGGTCTTCGACGTGACCGCCGCCGCGCCGGTCGCCGTCGCCGCTGCCGCTCCGGGTGCCGCCCCGGCCGCCGCCGCCGAGGAGCAGGATGAGTTCGACGTCATCCTCGAGGGCGCCGGCGACAAGAAGATCCAGGTCATCAAGGTCGTCCGCGAGGTCGTCTCGGGCCTGGGCCTGAAGGAGGCCAAGGAGCTGGTCGAGGCCGCTCCCAAGGCCCTCCTGGAGAAGGTCGACAAGGAGGCCGCCGAGGCCGCCAAGGAGAAGCTCGAGGCTGCGGGCGCCAAGATCTCCATCAAGTGATCTCCGGCGCGCAAGCGCCACAGCATCACAGCACCACCTCGAGAAAGGGCGGGCATCCACTGCGGATGCCCGCCCTTTCCGTGTCTACGACTTCCTGAGCTGCGCCCGGGCCGCACCCCCTAGGAGCGGTGTCCGGATCTCCCCAGGGTCCCTAAATCGTGGCTCCGGGGCTGCTCGGACCTGCGTTGTTGGCCCGAATGGGCTACCGTGCTGGCCATTGGCGATCACGGCGGGATGACGATGGACCTGGGGCTGGCCAGAAAAGAA
This sequence comes from Amycolatopsis sp. lyj-23, assembly GCF_046549135.1. Classification (NCBI taxonomy): domain Bacteria; kingdom Bacillati; phylum Actinomycetota; class Actinomycetes; order Pseudonocardiales; family Pseudonocardiaceae; genus Amycolatopsis; species Amycolatopsis sp. lyj-23. Next base: position 61,435 of record NZ_JAJPWN010000019.1, read on the forward strand.
AACTGGTGAGTAACCTGTTCGCACTCGGCTCGTTGCACCTGGTTGACGCGGGTTCGTGGGCGCCACCGGCCCGCATCCGCCGCCGGCGTGGGTGGCAGGGTGTGGCAGCGGGCGCAATGACGCGGAACAGCTCCTGGAGGTGCGATGGGTGCCGAGGTGGTCATCGAAGGTCTGACGAAGTCCTTCGGTAAGCAGGCCATCTGGCGGGACGTCACGTTGACGCTCCCCCCGGGCGAAGTGTCGGCCATGCTCGGCCCGTCGGGGACCGGCAAGTCGGTCTTCCTCAAGTCGATGATCGGGCTGCTGAAGCCCGACCGCGGCCGCTGCGTGATCAACGGCGTCGACATCGTCACCTGTTCCGAGCACAAGCTCTACGAAATCCGGAAGCTCTTCGGCGTCCTGTTCCAGGACGGCGCGTTGTTCGGCTCGATGAACCTCTACGACAACGTCGCGTTCCCGCTGCGCGAGCACACGAAGAAGTCCGAGACGGAAATCCGCCGGATCGTCCTCGAAAAGCTCGACATGACCGGGTTGAACGGCGCCGACAAGAAGCTTCCGGGCGAGATCTCCGGCGGGATGCGCAAGCGCGCCGGCCTGGCCCGCGCGCTGGTGCTCGACCCCGAGATCATCCTGGTCGACGAGCCGGACTCGGGCCTCGACCCGGTCCGCACCACCTACATCTCGCAGCTGTTCCTCGACGTCAACGCGCAGATCGACGCGACCTTCCTGATCGTCACGCACAACATCAACCTGGCCCGCACGGTGCCGGACAACCTCGGCATGCTCTTCCGCAAGGAACTGGTCATGTTCGGCCCGCGCGAAGTGCTGCTGACCAGCGAAGAGCCGGTCGTCAAGCAGTTCCTCAACGGCAAGATGCAGGGCCCGATCGGCATGTCCGAGGAGAAGGACAGCGCCCAGATGGCCGCCGAGCAGGCGATGTTCGAAGCCGGCCACCACGCCGGCGGGGTCGAGGACATCAGCGGCGTCCCGCCGCAGATGCAGCCGACGCCGGGCGTGCCGGCCCGGATGGGGGCCGTCCGCCGGAAGGACCGCGTCATGGAGGTCCTGCACCGGCTCCCGCCGGCCGCGCAGGAGAGCATCATCGAGTCGCTGAGCCCCGAGGAGCAGCGCCACTACGGCGTGCGGCCGCACCGCGGGCAGCCGCAGCAGGTCGGGGCGCGCCCGCAGGGTGACGGCGTCCCGAACCAGCACCACGGCCAGCTGCCCGCCGACCAGGTCGCGCGCATCCCGGGCGGCCAGCCGCCGAGAACCGGCACGCACCGGATGCCACCGAACAACGGGCCAGGTGGCCGGTGAGCTCTCCCGCAACACAGGCGAAGATCCCCGGGATCGGGATGCTCCGAGAGACCGGGAACCTGTTCGCTCTCGGCCTGGACATCGTCCGCGGCCTGTTCCAGCGCCCGTTCCAGCTGCGGGAGTTCATCCAGCAGTCGTGGTTCATCGCGAGCGTGACCATCCTGCCGACGGCCCTGGTGGCCATCCCGTTCGGCGCGGTCATCTCGCTGCAGTTCGGTTCGCTCGCCCGCCAGCTGGGCGCGCAGTCCTACACCGGCGCGGGCTCCGTGCTCGCCACCGTGCAGCAGGCCAGCCCGCTGGTCACCGCGCTGCTGGTGGCGGGCGCGGGCGGCTCCGCCGTCTGTGCCGACATCGGCGCGCGGACCATCCGCGAAGAGATCGCCGCGATGGAGGTGCTCGGCGTCTCCGCGGTCCAGCGGCTGATCGTGCCGCGGACCCTCGCCATGATGCTGGTCGCGCTGCTGCTCAACGGCATGGTCAGCGTGATCGGCGTGCTCGGCGGCTACTTCTTCAACGTCGTGCTGCAGGGCGGGACGCCGGGTGCGTACCTGGCGAGCTTCTCCGCCCTCGCGCAGCTGCCCGACCTCTGGGTCGGCGAGATCAAGGCGCTGATCTTCGGGTTCATCGCCGCCGTCGTCGCGTCCTACCGGGGTCTGAACCCCTCCGGCGGCCCGAAGGGCGTCGGGGACGCGGTGAACCAGTCGGTGGTCATCACGTTCCTGCTGCTGTTCGTCGTGAACTTCGTGATCACCCTGATCTACCTGCAGATCGTGCCCGGAAAGCTGGACTAGCGCCATGACGTTCCTCCAGGGCGCCAAGCGCGTCGCCAACCGTCCTCTGCAGACGCTGGACACCCTCGGTGACCAGATGTCGTTCTACGGCCGGGCACTGCTGTGGACGCCGCGGACCATCCGCCGCTACACCAAGGAAGTCCTCCGGCTGCTGGCCGAGGTGAGCTTCGGTTCCGGCTCGCTGGCGGTCATCGGCGGCACGGTCGGTGTGATGGTCGGCCTGACGCTCTTCACCGGTGTCCTCGTCGGCCTGCAGGGCTACTCAGCGCTGAACTCGATCGGGACGTCGGCCTTCACCGGCTTCCTGACCGCGTTCTTCAACACGCGCGAGATCGCGCCGCTGGTCGCCGGGCTCGCGCTGTCCGCGACCGTCGGGGCCGGCTTCACCGCCCAGCTGGGCGCGATGCGCATTTCCGAGGAGATCGACGCCCTTGAAGTCATGGGCGTGCCGAGCCTGCCGTACCTGGTCACCACCCGGATCATCGCCGGGTTCGTCGCGGTCATCCCGCTCTACATCATCGGCCTGCTGAGCTCCTACCTCGCGTCACGACTGGTCGTCATCTACATCTACGGCCAATCCGCGGGCACGTACGACCACTACTTCGACCTCTTCCTGCCACCGCAGGACGTGCTCTATTCGTTCATCAAGGTGCTGCTGTTCAGCGTCCTGATCATCCTGTCGCACTGCTACTTCGGGTACCGGGCCACCGGTGGCCCGGCCGGTGTCGGCGTCGCGGTCGGCAAGGCCGTGCGGCTGTCCATCGTCACGGTGTCGATCATGAACTTCTTCATCGGGTTCGCCATCTGGGGAACCGACGTCACGGTAAGGATCGCGGGATGAGGACGCTCCGACGCAGGCTGCTCGGCCTGCTGCTCGTCGCCGTGATGGTCGGCGGGGTGGCGCTGTCCATCGCGCTCTACGACAAGGCGTTCACGCCGGTCGTCACGGTCAAGCTGGAGGCCGACAAGATCGGCAACCAGCTGATCAAGCAGTCCGACGTCAAGGTGCGCGGGCTGATCGTCGGCTCGGTGCAGGACATCGTCGCCACCGACCACGGCGCCGAGCTCACCCTGGCGCTCCAGCCGGACTCGGCGAAGCTGATCCCGGAGAACGTCTCGGCGCGGTTCCTGCCCAAGACGCTCTTCGGCGAGCGGTTCGTCTCGCTGGAGCTCCCGAAGGACCCCTCGGCGAAGACGTTGAGCAACGGCGACGTCATCCCGCAGGACCGCACGTCGAGCGCGGTCGAGCTGGAGCAGGCGTTCTCCCACCTGATGCCGGTGCTGCAGGCGGTCCAGCCGCAGAAGCTGTCGGCGACGCTCACCGCGATCTCGACGGCGCTGTCCGGCCGCGGCGACCAGCTCGGCGACACGCTTTCCCAGCTGGGCACCTACATCGGCGAGCTGAACCCGCACGAGCCGGAGCTGCAGCACAACCTCAAGGCGCTCGCGGAGTTCTCCGACCACCTCAAGGACGCGGCCCCGGACCTGGTGCAGAGCCTGGACAACCTGAGCACGACGACCCGGACCGTGGTCGACGAGCGGCAGAACCTGAGCACCCTCTACGGCAGCCTCACCCAGGCCTCGGTGGACCTGCAGACGTTCCTGCAGAACAACAAGGACAACATCATCTCGCTCGTCGACACCGCCCGGCCGACGGCCGAACTGCTGGCGAAGTACGCGCCGGAGTACCCGTGCGTGATCTCCCAGATGGCGAAGAACGTGCCGCTGATCGACCAGGCGCTCGGCAAGGGCACCAACCAGCCCGGCCTGCACGCGACGATCGAGATCATCGTGCCGCGCGCGCCCTACCAAGCCGGCAAGGAAGAGCCGCGGTTCGACGACAAGCGCGGCCCGCGCTGCTACGACATCAAGGACATCCCGAAGCCGTTCCCGTCCGAGCCGCCGGACGGCGCGTTCAAGGACGGCACCATCCACCAGGCCGCGCCGAAGAGCGCCGGCGACGGCCTCAACCCGGCCAAGTTCAAGGCCGACGCGGCCGGCAACGGCGGGTCCGGTGGTGATCTGGCGTATTCGACGGCGGAGCAGGGCTTCCTGGCCGACCTGCTCGGCCCGCAGCTGGGCATGACCGCGGCCGACGTCCCCAGCTGGAGCGCGCTGCTCGTCGGCCCGCTGTACCGGGGTGCGGAGGTGACGGTCAAGTGAGGGGCCTGCTCGCACCGCTGATCAAGCTCGGCATCTTCGTGGTCGTCACCGTGCTGTTCACCACGATCCTCGGCATCAGCATCGCCAACATCAACACCACCAGCACCAACGCCTACAAGGCGCGCTTCACCGACGCGACGCTGCTGCTGCCCAACGACGACGTCCGCATCGCCGGCGTCCGGGTCGGGCAGGTCAAGGACGTGCACATCGTCGACAAGCGGCAGGCCGAGGTCGAGTTCGAGGTCGACGCCGGGCGGACGCTGCCGGCCGGGGTCACCGCGCAGATCAAGTTCCGCAACCTGGTCGGCCAGCGGTACGTCTCGCTCGGCGAGGGCGCCGACACCTCCGGCAAGACCCTGCAGCCGGGCGGCACCATCCCGCTGGAACGGACCACGCCGGCGCTGGACCTGACCGAGCTGTTCAACGGCTTCAAGCCGCTGTTCACCGCGCTCAACCCCGAGGACGTCAACAAGCTGTCCTACGAGGTCATCCAGGTCCTGCAGGGCGAGGGCGGCACCGTCGAGAGCCTGCTGTCGCACACGGCGTCGCTGGCCACCACGATCGCCGACAAGGACCAGGTGATCGGCGAGGTCATCGACAACCTCAACTCGGTGCTCGACACGGTCAACGCGCACACCCCGCAGCTCAACGACCTGATCGTGAAGCTGCAGCAGCTGGTGTCCGGGCTGGCCGCCGACCGCAAGCCGATCGGCGACGCGATCGAGAGCCTCGGCAACCTGGCCCAGACGACGTCCGGGCTGCTCGGCGAGGTGCGGGAGCCGCTGAAGAACGACATCAGCGCGCTCGGCAACCTCACCCAGCAACTCAACAAGAACGAGCCGGAGCTGGAGCACTTCATCCAGTTCCTGCCGACCAAGGTGAGCACGCTGACCCGCACCGCGGACTACGGCTCCTGGTTCAACTTCTACGCCTGTGAGTTCTCCGGGAGCGTGAGCTTGCCGCCACTGATCAACGACGTCGCCCTGCCCCTGATCCCGGCGAACCGGGCGAGGTGCTCGGGATGAAGTCGTTCCAGAAGCGCAACCCCGTGCCGATCGCGCTGGTCGGGATCGTCGTGCTGGCGCTGGCGTTCACCGCCGCGCTCAACTCCGACGACCTGCCGGTGATCGGCGGCGGCACCACCTACAGCGCCGAGTTCAGCGAGGCCTCCGGGCTGCAGAAGGACAACGACGTCCGGATCGCCGGCGTCAAGGTCGGCAAGGTCAGCGACATCGAGCTCGACGGCGCGTCGGTGAAGGTGTCGTTCAAGGTCAAGGACGCCTGGCTGGGCGACCGGACCAGCGCCGCGATCAAGATCAAGACGCTGCTCGGGCAGAAGTACCTGTCGCTGGACCCGCAGGGCGAGAACGCGCTGAACCCGGGCACCGGCATCCCGCGGGACCGCACGATGGCGCCCTACGACGTGCTCGACGCCTTCCGCGGGCTGTCCCAGACGGTCGACAACATCGACACCAAGCAGCTGGCCCAGAGCTTCGACACGATCTCGCAGACCTTCGCCAACACCCCGCAGGACGTGCGGGGCGCGCTGTCGGGGCTGTCGAAGCTGTCGGACACGATCGCCTCGCGCGACCAGCAGCTGTCGAACCTGCTGGCCAACACCCGCGAGGTGTCGCAGACGCTGGTCGACCGCGACGCCGAGGTGCAGAAGCTGCTCACCGACGGCAACAAGCTGCTCGACGAGCTGTCCCGGCGCGAGGACGCGATCACCGCGCTGCTCAACGGCTCCCGCGAGCTGGCCACCCAGCTGCAGGGCTTGATCGACGACAACGGCAAGCAGCTCGACCCGGTGCTGACCCAGCTCGACCAGCTGACGTCGATGCTGCAGCGCAACCAGGACTCGCTGGCCGAGGGGCTCCAGAAGTTCGCGCCCTTCATCCGCGTCTTCACCAACACCATCGGCAACGGCCGCTGGTTCGACAACTACATCTGCGGCCTGCTCCTGCCGTCGATGGGCCCGATCAACGAAGAGGGGTGCTACACGAAATGAGTGACACCCGCTCCAGTGCCAGTCCCTTCGGGCAAGCCCTGACCAGGGGCTTCACCATCGCCGTCGTGCTCGCGCTCGTCGTCGCCGGCGGGATCTGGTGGACCCTCAAGGACGCCGGCCGCAACCACCTGACCGCGTACTTCGCCGGCGCCGTCGGCCTGTACGAGGGCAACAGCGTGCGGATGCTCGGCGTCGACATGGGCACGGTCACCAAGATCACGCCGATGGGCAACCAGGTGAAGGTCGACTTCGAGTACGACCGCTCGGTCGCCGTCCCGGCCGACGCCAAGGCGCTCATCGTGGCGCCGTCGCTGGTGTCGGACCGGTACGTGCAGCTCGCTCCGGCCTACACCGGCGGCCCGCGCATCTCCGACGGCGCGGTCATCGGCCTCGACCGCACCGAGGTGCCCCTCGAAGTCGACCAGCTCGCCTCGAGCCTGGCCCGGGTCAGCGAGACCCTCGGCCCGAACGGCGCCAACAAGACCGGGTCGCTGTCGAACCTGCTCAACACCGCGGCCGCCAACGTCGACGGCAACGGCCAGGCCCTGCACGACACGATCACCAAGCTCGGCCAGGCGGCCGGGACGCTGGCCGGCAACAAGGACGACCTGTTCACCACCGTCCAGAACCTCGGCCGGTTCTCGCAGACGCTGGCCGACTCCGACAAGCAGGTCCGCAGCTTCGAGAGCCAGCTCGCCGACGTCAGCGGCTACCTGGCGTCCGAAAAGGACAACCTGGCCGCGACCGTGCAGCAGCTGGGCACGACGCTCACGGCGGTGCAGTCGTTCATCGACCAGAACCACGACCGGCTCAAGTCCAATGTGGACAAGCTGGCCGGCATCACGAAGGTCCTCGTCGACCAGCGCAGCTCGCTCGCCGAGATCCTCGACGTCGCCCCGGTCGGCCTGAGCAACCTGGTCAACACCTACAACGGCGCGGCAGGCACGCTCGACGCCCGGCCGAACCTCAACGAGCTGACCCAGCCGCCGCTGGTGATGATCTGCCGCCTCCTCAAGCAGGTCGGCACCAAGGGCATCCCGGACGTGCTCGGCAACGCCTGCGAGAGCATCGCCGGCGTCGTCGACAAGGTGATCCCGCTGCCGTCCGTGGCGCAGACCGTGCAGGCCCTGCAGTCCGGTCAGCTGCCGCCGCTGCCGCTGCCCATCGCCGGGCAGCTCTACGGAGGTGGCCAGTGAAGAAGCTCCTGACCGTCGGGGTGCTGGTGACGGCGTCCGCGCTCGCGGTGTCCGGCTGCTCCTTCAAGGGCATCTACGACCTGCCGCTGCCCGGTGGCGCCGACCTCGGCGACCACCCGTACACGGTGAACGTCGAGTTCAAGGACGTGACCGACCTGACCCCGCAGGCCGGGGTGAAGGTCGACGAGGTACCGGTCGGCCGGGTCGAGAACGTCGGGCTGACCAAGGACGGCTGGCACGCGCTGGTGACGCTGAAGGTCAACGGCGACATCAAGCTGCCGGCCAACGCGCTCGCCAACGTCAAGCAGTCCAGCCTGCTCGGCGAGAAGTACGTCGAGCTGGCCTCGCCCGGTGCCGACCAGGCGCACGGCAAGCTCACCGACAACGCGACCATCCCGCTGGCCCGGACCAACCGCAGCGTCGAGGTCGAGGAACTGCTCGGGGCGCTGTCCCTGCTGCTCAACGGCGGTGGGGTCGACCAGCTCAACACGATCACCAAGGAGCTCAACAAGGCCACCTCCGGCCGCGAACCGGACATCAAGGCGCTGCTGGACAACGCGAACCTGCTGGTCACGAACCTCGACCGGCAGTCGCAGAACATCACCCGGGCCATCGACGGGCTGAACCGGCTCTCCTCGACCCTCAACGACCAGAAGGACAAGCTGGTCGGCGCGGTCGACCACCTCGGGCCCGGGCTCGGCGTGCTGGAGCAGCAGCGCGGCCAGCTGGTGACCATGCTGCAGGCGCTCGACAACCTCTCCGGCGTCGCCACCGACACGGTGAACAAGTCGCAGAAGGACCTCGTCGCCGACCTGAAGGCGCTGACGCCGACGCTGCAGAAGCTCGGCGAGGCGGGCAACGACCTGCCGAAGGCCCTGGAGCTGCTGCTGACGTTCCCGTTCACCGACCAGGCGGTCAACGGCGTCAAGGGCGACTACTTCAACCTGTTCGCGAAGGTGGACCTGAACCTGAAGACCATCGTCGAGAACCTGGGCAACAGCAGGCAGAACGCGCTGTCCGGGCAGCTGCCGCTGGCCGGCCTGACCGGCGGGGTCCAGGGCACGCCGGCCAACCAGCCGCCGCCGCTGCCGATCCCCGGCGCCGGGCAGCAGCCCGCGCAGTCGAAACCGGGCCTGGGCAACCTCTTCGGGCTCCTGCCGGGAGGTGCGGGCTGATGCTGATCCGCCGGACGAAGATCCAGCTGATCGCCTTCGTGGTGATCTCGGTCGTCGCGATCGTCTACGCCCTGGTCCGGTTCGCCGGGCTCGGCACGGTGTTCGGGAACAGCGGCTACACGGTGAAGCTGCAGCTCAACGAATCGGGCGGCATCTTCACCAACGCCGAAGTCACCTACCGCGGCTACAACATCGGCCGGGTCGGGGAGATGCGGCTCACCCAGACCGGGCTCGAGGCCGACCTGAACATCGACCCGTCGGCGCCGAAGGTGCCCGCGGACCTCGACGCCGTGGTCGCCAACCGGTCGGCGGTCGGCGAGCAGTACGTCGACCTCAAGCCGAAGGCCGACCAGGGCCCGTACCTGGCGGCCGGCTCGGTCATCCCGGCGAACCGGACGACCACGCCGGTCAGCACCGACCGGCTGGTCGGCGACCTCGACTCGCTCGCCGCGTCGGTCCCGGTCGACTCGCTGCGCACGGTCGTCGACGAGTCCTACGACGCCTTCCGCGGCACCGGCGGCGACCTGCAGAAGCTGCTGGACACCGCCCGCAGCTTCACCACGACCGCGCAGCAGTACCTGCCGCAGACGATTCAGCTGCTCGACGCCGGCGGCCAGGTGCTCGACACGCAGAACGCCGAGGCGGCGAACTTCGCCTCGTTCAGCAAGAACCTCAACGAGCTCACCGGCACGCTGAAGAACTCCGACGGCGATCTGCGCAAGCTCATCGGGATCACCCCGCAGGTGGCGTCGCAGATCAGCCAGGTGCTGGCCGAGTCGGGCCCGGGCCTGGGCGCGCTGACGGCGAACCTGCTGACCACGGCCAACCTGACCGTGACCCGCCTCGACGGGATCGAGCAGGGCCTGGTCACCTACCCGGCGCTGGCCGGGGCGGCGAGCAGCGTCGCCCCCGGCGACGGCACCGCCCACCTCGGCCTGGTGCTGAACCTGTTCAACCCGCCGGCCTGCACGAAGGGGTACATCCCGTACTCGCAGTTCCGCACCGGGAACGACCTCACGCCGCGGCCCGCGGCCGAGAACGCGTACTGTGCCGAACCGAAGGGCAGCCCGATCAACGTCCGCGGGGCGCAGAACGCGCCGTACGGCGGGGTGCCGGTCGCGCCGTCGGACAGCGACGTCGCGGCCAACGCGAACCGGCCCGCCGAAGAGCTGGCCGAGGAGCGGAACACCCGGGGCGTTCCGGGCATCGTCGGCAGCCCCGGCGTCAGCCTGAACAGCCTGGGCTCGCTGCTCGGCCTGTCCTGACGGGGATTTGATGACCGTTACCTACTCTGGAGTGTCATGAGCACGGACGAGCCGGCCGCCACGGCGGTGGAGGACGAGCAGTCCTCGCCGACGCCGCCGAAGGACCCCTCGCGGACCCTGGTCCTCGGTGCCGGGGCGCTGGCGCTGGCCGCCCTGATCGCCGCGGCGTTCTTCGGCATCCAGTGGTGGGCGGCGGCGGCCGACGACAACGCCGGGCTGGCGGCTTCGCGCGAGGCCGTCGTCAAGGCGGGCACGAACGCGCTGAAGGCCTACACCGAGGTCGACTACACCGACCTCGACGGCTTCTTCGCCCGGCAGAAGGCCGTGTCGGACGACAAGATGGCCCAGCAGATCGACCAGTCCGCGCCGACGTTCCGCAAGGCGCTGTCGGACGCCAAGACGAAGGTCACCACGGACGTCCAGGACATCGCCGTCGAGGAGTTGGACGACCACGAAGGCAAGGCCAGCTTCCTCGCCGCCATCGCCACGACCGTTACCCAGGGGGACAAGAGCAGCGCGAAGCCGCTGCGCCTCGAAGTCTCGATGACCCGGGTGGGCGAAGAGTGGAAGCTGTCCGGCATCGACAGCGTCCCGCTCGTCGCGGCCGGCCAGTAGTACAGAAGGAGCCTCGTAGTGCCCCCCTCCCGCCGCCAGCCGCCGCGCACCACCCCGACGCCGTCGCGGCGTCCCCGCGTGGCCGGGCTGCGCAAGCCTTCGGTGGACGAGTCCGCCGCCGAGCGGACCGGCCAGCTGCCCGCCGTCCCGCCCGCCGAGCCGCGGAAGCCGCGGCCCCGGCCGGCCCCGCGTCCGGTGCCCCGGCCGGCCGCCGAGCCCGAGCCGTACGAAGCCGACTCCGGGCGGCTCGACTCGGCACCGGCCGAGGACACGCAGGTGTTCGCGGCGGTCGAGTCCGACGCCGGTGTCGAAGCAGACGCCGGTGCCGAAGCCGAGCCGCAGGTCGACGCCCTCACGGGCGAGCCGGCGGCCGAGGAAGCCCCGGCGCGGCCGGCCCCGCGGCGCAAGAAGCGGGACAGCGGGATCGCGAAGCCGACGGAGGAGTCCGAAGTCCCGGTCGCCGACGCGGCGGCGGAGAAGCCCGCGGGTGCGAAGGTGCCGAAGCCGTACCTGGTGGCGGGTGCGCTGGTGCTGGTCGCGCTGGTCCTCGGCGGCCTGGCGTTCTGGTTCCACAGCAAGGCCCAGGAGATCACCTCGGCGACGAGCAACACGGCGCTGCTGGACGTCGCCAAGACGGCCCAGGTCAAGGACGCGGTGTCGAAGGCGGCCGAGTCGCTGTTCTCCTACGACTTCAACAACATCAAGAAGACCGAGGACGCGGCGAACGACCTGCTGGCCAACGACGACGTCAAGGCCAAGTACAACTCGCTGATGGGCGAGGTGAAACGGCTGGCGCCGCAGCAGAAGATGATCGTGACGTGCAAGGTGACGCGCGCGGCGGTGATCATGCTCAACGGCGACCTGGCGAAGGTGATGGTCTTCGTCGACCAGACCTCCACCCGCACGGACACGAAGAAGACGACGGCGGGCACGGCCCAGCTCCACCTGAACGCCCAGCTGCAGGGCGACAAGTGGAAGATCACCGACATGGACACCTACAACGCCCCGAAGGTCCCGTCGGCGTCGACGGCACCCTCGTCGGCGCCGGCGTCCCCGTCGCCCTCGAAGTAGCTCCGACCAGGGCGGTTCCCGAACTACCCACGTTGGTAATGGCTCCTGCCGCACGCGTGGGCGAGTCTCGGTACGTGACGACGTTGCGGCAGCCCGAGGTGGCTCTGATCGGTGCGGGGCTGATCGCCCGCCTGCACCTGGAAGCGTGGCTCGGCGCGGGGGCCGCCGTGCGGGTGTACTCCGACGACGGCCGGGGCGGCGAGCTCGCGGCGGAGTTCGGCGCGACGGCCGTGGGGTCCTTGCCCGAGGCGCTGGACGGCGCCGACGCGGTCGACATCTGCACGCCGACGGCGAGCCACCGCGAGATCGCCCTGACCGCCATCGCCGCCGGCGTCGGCGTCGTGTGCGAGAAGCCGCTCGCGGCCAGCGCCGAAGAGGCCGAAGAGATCGTGGCCGCCGCCGAGGAAGCGGGAGTGCGGCTCTACGCCGCCCACGACGTGCGGTTCGCCGCGCCGTACGCCCGGCTGCACGAACTCGTCGCGAGCGGGAAGCTCGGCGAAGGCGCGATCGGCCGGTTCTCCTTCTCCGCCTACCACCCGCGGCCCTGGACCGGGACCGCGTCCGCGCGGTCGGGCGGCATCCTGACCGACCAGCTGCTGCACGGCGCCGACCTCGCCCACTGGGTCTTCGGGGACGTCGTCCGCGTGCACGCCTGCTACCAGGGCGACATCGCCACCCCGGCGCCCGAGGGGGCCGTCGCGACCGGAACCGCCGTGCTGACCCACGCCAGTGGCGCCATCAGCCAGGTCGTGAGCCGGTGGACCGCCACCCCGCGCCCGCCGGTGCGGGTCGCCTTCCACGTATCCGGCACCGGTGGGACGGTGAGCTACGACTCCGAGTGGCCGCAGGAGGTCCGGGTGGTCGACGGCGTGGCCGAGAACTTCGCCTACGGCGGGCCATCGGTGTTCGCCACCGAAATGCGGGAGTTCGCCACGGCCTTCGCCGGCGGTCCCGAGCCGCGCATCGGGGCGGCGGACGCGCTGGCCGCCGTGCGGATCATCCACGCCGCCGCCGAGTCCGCGTGGACCGGGCGGGCCGTCGAACTTCCGGTGAGGGGAGCAGCGTGAAGGTCGCCATCCTGTCGTCCACGCCCGGGCACCACGCCAAGGCGGTTCGCGGCCTGCCGGACGTCGAAGTCGTCGCCGCGGAAACGTGGGACGCGGTCGAGCCGGTCCGGCGGGCGGCCGAAGCCGGCGCGCGCGTGCTGTGCGAATACCCGTCCGCGGCCAAGGAAGCGGACCTCAAGGCCGTCGTGGACGCCGGGGGCGACCGGCTCGCCTTCGCGTCCCCGGCCTGCCACGGCGAGGCGTTCGCCGTGGTGCGCCGGGGAATCGCCGGCGGCGGCATCGGCGAGCTCACGACCGTCCTCGGCTCGGTGACGACGAGAGCGGACGCGGTGCTGGGTGCCGCCGCGCCGTACCTGCTGGACCTGGCGGACGCCGTCCTCGGCGGCGAGCCCGCGCAGCAGGTGTACGCCCAGACCAACACCATCCTCAATGGACGGAACGCGGAAAGCGCGGCGGTGCTGACCGTCCGGTACCGCAGCGGGAAAGTGGCCTCGTTCGACTGCCGCCGCAGCGCGTCGGGGACGGGACGGCCCGCCGTCACCTTCATCGGGGACAAGGCGAGCGTGCAGTACGACGCCGGTCCGCGGCTGCTCGACGGCGAGCGCCCGGAACTCGGCGGCGAAGACCTGAATGCGTTGCTGCTCAAGGACTTCGTCGGCTCTGGAGAATGGCCAGGACCGGACGGCCAGGCCGCACTGAGGACGTTCCGGATCATCCAGGCGGCCTACGAATCGGCGCACACCGGGCAGCCCGTGGACCTGCCTCCCGGCGGCTGACACGGCTTCTTTTCGACGGGGCTTTCTCCTGCGTGGCAGGGGAAAGCCCCGTTTTCGTGCGGCCGCGGCGGGGCACCGGATGGCTCTACCAGAGTGAGGGATGTCGCCTTCCGGCGGCTCGCCTAGCCTGAATCGAGAACGAAAAGACTGCTCTGTGCCGGGAGATTCGGCGAAACAGGTGGAGGCCGCGATGAGTGTTACGCAGGTGAAAATCGCGTTGAGCGGTGGACCGGCCGAACTGGCACTGGCGCACCGCAGCGTCGACGCCGCCGCACTGGAGAACACGCTCAAGATCCGCCACGGCGCCGGTTACGAGCACTTCGTGCACGGCGGGGAGTTCCAGGCCGTCGACGGCTGCGAGATCGCGGTCTTCCGGTGGTCGCACCGCACGAAGATCGCCGAATAAGCACCAGCGGATCTCCCCCGGGAAAGGTTTCCATGACCGACGCAATTTCGTTCGAGGTTCCGTGGGCGCGGACCGACAAGTTCGACCCGCCCGCGGTGTTCGACTCGCTGCGCGAAGAGCGTCCGCTCGCGAAGATGGTCTACCCGGACGGGCACATCGGCTGGATCGTTTCCAGCTACGAACTGGTCCGCGAAGTCCTCAGCGACCCGCGGTTCAGCCACAGCTGCGAAATCGGCCACTTCCCGGTGACGCACCAGGGCCAGGTCATCCCGACCCACCCGCTCATCCCCGGCATGTTCATCCACATGGACCCGCCCGAGCACACGCGGTACCGCAAACTGCTGACCGGTGAGTTCACCGTCCGCCGCACCAGCAGGCTGATCCCGCGCGTCGAGGCCGTGGCCGCCGAGCAGATCGAGGTCATGCGGGCCAAGGGTGCCCCGGCCGACATCGTCACGGACTTCGCCAAGCCGCTCGTCCTGCGGATGCTGGGCGAGCTCGTCGGACTGCCGTACGAAGAACGCGACCGGTACGTGCCGGCGGTGACGCTCCTGCACGACGCGGAGGCGGATCCGGCCGAGGCCGCGGCCGCCTACGAGGTGGCCGGGAAGTTCTTCGACGAGGTCATCCAGCGGCGGCGCGAGCAGCCCGCCGACGACCTCATCAGCTCGCTGGTCGGCGAGGACCTGACCCAGGAAGAACTGCGCAACATCGTCACCCTGCTGCTGTTCGCCGGGTACGAGACCACGGAAGGCGCGCTGGCCACCGGCGTCTTCGCGCTGCTGCACCACACCGACCAGCTCGCGAAGCTGCGGGCCGAGCCGGAGAAGCTCGACGCCGCGATCGAGGAGCTGCTGCGCTACCTGACCGTCAACCAGTACCACACCTACCGCACCGCGCTGGAGGACGTGAAGCTGGACGGCGAGCTGGTCAAGAAGGGCGACACGATCACGGTGTCGCTGCCCGCGGCCAACCGCGACCCGGCCAAGTTCGGCTGCCCGGCCGAGCTGGACATCGAGCGCGACACCTCCGGCCACGTCGCCTTCGGCTTCGGCATCCACCAGTGCCTGGGCCAGAACCTGGCGCGCATCGAGCTGCGGGCCGGGTTCACGGCGCTGCTGCGGGCGTTCCCCGAGCTGCGGCTGGCCGTCGGCGCCGACGAGGTGCCGTTGCGGCTGAAGGGTTCCGTCTTCTCGGTGAAGCAGCTCCCCGTCTCCTGGTGAGCGGCCCTTCCCCCCGATTCACCGAAAGGATCTGCGGCACAGTGCGCACCGATCTCATCAAGCCACTTCACGTCGCACTCCTGGAGAACGCGACCCGGTTCCCCGGCAAGGTCGCCTTCGCCGACGACCACCGGGCGCTCACCTACGACGACCTCGAGGCGCGGACGCGCCGGCTGGCCGGCCACCTGGCCGCCCTCGGCGTCCGGCACGGGGACCGGGTGGCGATCTGCCTCGGCAACCGCGTGTCCACTGTGGAGAGCTACTACGCGGTCCTGCGCGCGGGTGCGGTCGGCGTGCCGCTCAACCCCGGCTCGGCGACGGCCGAGCTGGCGCACCCGCTGACCGACAGCGGCGCCACGGTGGTCATCACCGACACCGCGCAGGCGGCCCGGCTGCCGGTCGCGCCGGCCGTGCGGCTGCTGGTGACCGGCGACGACGTCCCGGCGGGCGCGCACTCCTACGACGAACTCGCCCGCCGCGAACCCGGCCGGCCCGCGCCGGACGACCTCGAGCTCGACGAGCCGGCCTGGATGTTCTACACGTCGGGGACGACCGGGCGCCCCAAGGGCGTGGTGTCGACGCAGCGCAACGGCCTGTGGTCGGTCGCGTCCTGCTACGTGCCGTTCCCCGGGCTGAGCGACCGGGACCGGGTGCTCTGGCCGCTGCCGCTGTTCCACAGCCTGTCCCACATCGCCTGCGTGCTCTCGGCCACCGTGGTCGGCGCGACCGTCCGGATCGCGGACGGCAGCTCCGCCGACGACGTGATGCGGCTGCTGCAGGTGGAGGACTCGACGTTCCTGGCCGGCGTGCCCACGACCTACCACCACCTGGTGCGGGCCGCCCGGCAGCGCGGGTTCTCCGCGCCGAGCCTGCGGATCGGCCTGGCCGGGGGCGCGGTCCTCGGCGCCGGGCTCCGCCGCGAGTTCGAAGAGACCTTCGGCGTCCCGCTGATCGACGCCTACGGCAGCACCGAGACGTGCGGGGCCATCACCATGAACCCGCCGGACGGCGCCCGCGTCGAGGGCTCGTGCGGCCGGCCCGTGCCGGGCGTCGGCGTGCGGCTCGTCGACCCCGAAACCGGGCTCGACGTCCCGGCCGGCCAGGAGGGCGAGGTCTGGGTCAAGGGGCCCAACGTCATGCTCGGCTACCACAACAGCCCGGAAGCGACCGCCGCGGCGATGCGGGACGGCTGGTTCCGGACCGGTGACCTGGCCCGCCGCGACGACGACGGCTACTTCACCATCCGCGGCCGGATCAAGGAGCTCGTCATCCGGGGCGGGGCGAACATCCACCCCGGCGAAGTCGAGGCGGTCCTGCGCACGGCCGACGGCGTCGCCGACGCGGCGGTCGGCGGGGCACCGCACGACACGCTCGGCGAGGTGCCGGTCGCCTACGTGATCCCCGGGCCGTCGGGGTTCGACCCCGCCGCCCTGATCGGCAAGTGCCGCGAGCAGCTGTCCGCCTACAAGGTGCCCGAGCGGATCGTCGAAGTCGCCCGCATCCCGCGGACGGCGTCGGGCAAGATCCGGCGCGGCCTGCTGGCCGACGAGCCGGGCGAGCTGCGGTACACCGCGGCCGAACACGCGGAGGAGTCCCGGCAGGCCGACGCGGCCGTCGCGGCGGCGCTGCGGACGCGACTGTCTGCTTTGGACGAGCGCGCCCAGGCCGGGCTGCTGGAAGAGCTCGTCCGCACCCAGGCCGCCGAGGTGCTGGGACAGCCCGTCCCGGCCGGACGCGCGTTCCGCGACCTCGGCTTCACCTCGCTGGCCATCGTCGAGCTGCGCAATCGGCTGACGGAAGCCACGGGGATGTGGCTGCCCGCCAGCGCCGTCTTCGACCACCCGACGCCGTCGGCGCTCGCCGCCCGCGTCCGGGACGAGCTGCTCGGGATCACCCGAGCCGTCCCCGAGCCCGTGGTGGCGGCCGACCCCGGCGAGCCGATCGCCGTCGTCGGCATGGCCTGCCGGCTGCCGGGCGGCGTGGCTTCGCCCGAGGACCTGTGGCGGCTGGTGGCCGAGCGCGTCGACGCCGTCTCGGAGTTCCCCGGCGACCGGGGCTGGGACCTGGACAGCCTGCTCGACCCGGCCCGCGAACGCGCCGGGACGTCGTACGTCGGCCAGGGCGGGTTCCTGCACGACGCGGGGGACTTCGACGCCGGCTTCTTCGGGATCTCGCCGCGGGAAGCCCTGGCGATGGACCCGCAGCAGCGGCTGCTGCTGGAGACGTCGTGGGAGGCCCTGGAAAACGCCGGGGTCGACCCGATCGCCCTGAAGGGCACCGACACCGGCGTGTTCTCCGGCCTGATGGGCCAGGGGTACGGGACCGGGGGCGCGGTGGCGCCCGAACTCGAAGGCTTCGTCACCACCGGTGTCGCGTCGAGCGTGGCGTCCGGGCGGGTGTCGTACGTGCTGGGCCTGGAAGGCCCGGCGGTCACCGTCGACACGGCGTGTTCGTCGTCGCTGGTCGCGATGCACCTGGCCGCGCAGGCCCTGCGGCAGGGCGAGTGCTCGATGGCCCTCGCCGGCGGGGTCACGGTGATGGCGACGCCGGGTTCGTTCGTGGAGTTCTCCCGCCAGCGCGCGCTGGCGCCCGACGGCCGGTGCAAGCCCTTCGCGGCGGCCGCCGACGGCACCGGCTGGGCCGAGGGCGTCGGCGTGGTCGTGCTGGAGCGGCTGTCGGTGGCCCGGGAGCGCGGGCACCGCGTGCTGGCCGTGCTGCGCGGCAGCGCGGTCAACCAGGACGGCGCTTCCAACGGCCTGACCGCGCCGAACGGCCTCTCGCAGCAGCGGGTCATCCGCCGCGCGCTGGCCGCGGCCGGGCTGGTCCCGTCCGAGGTGGACGTCGTCGAGGCGCACGGAACCGGCACGACCCTGGGTGACCCGATCGAGGCGCAGGCCCTGCTGGCGACCTACGGCCAGGAGCGGGAGCAGCCGCTGTGGCTCGGCTCGCTCAAGTCGAACATCGGGCACGCGCAGGCGGCCGCGGGGGTCGCGGGCGTGATCAAGATGATCCAGGCCCTGCGGCACGAGGTCCTGCCGCCGACGCTGCACGTCGACAAGCCGACTGCCGAGGTGGATTGGTCGGCCGGTGCGGTCTCGTTGCTGACGGAAGCGCAGGAGTGGCCGCGCACCGGACGGCCGCGCCGGGCCGGAGTCTCGTCCTTCGGCGTCAGCGGGACGAATGCGCACCTGATCATCGAGGAAGCACCCGCCGAAGAGCCGGTGCCGACCCCGGAAGCGCCCGTGGTGCCGCTGGTGGTGTCGGCGCGCAGCACGGCGGCGCTGTCCGGGCAGGCCGAGCGGCTGGCGGCGTTCCTCGAAGGGGACGTCTCGCTGACCGAGGTGGCCGCCGCGCTGGTGTCGCGGCGTGCGGTGCTGGACGAACGCGCGGTCGTCGTGGCCGGTTCGCGCGAAGAAGCCGTGGCCGGGCTGCGGGCGCTGAACCCGGCCGGTTCACCGGCGCCGGGCAAGGTCGTGTGGGTCTTCCCGGGTCAGGGGACGCAGTGGGCCGGGATGGGCCGTGAGCTGCTGGAAGAGTCCCCGGTGTTCGCCGCGCGGATCGCCGAGTGCGCGACGGCGTTGGAGCCGTGGATCGACTGGTCGCTGGTCGACGTCCTGCGGGGCGAGGGCGAGCTGGACCGCGTGGACGTGCTGCAGCCCGCGTGTTTCGCGGTGATGGTCGGGCTGGCTGCCGTCTGGGAGTCCGTGGGTGTGCGGCCGGACGCCGTCGTCGGGCACTCGCAGGGCGAGATCGCCGCGGCCTGCGTGTCGGGCGCGCTGTCGCTGGAAGACGCGGCGAAGGTGGTGGCCCTGCGCAGCCAGGCCATCGCGGCGGAACTCTCCGGCCGGGGCGGGATGGCGTCGGTCGCCATGGGCGAGGACGACGTCGTCCCGCGGCTGGCGGACGGGGTCGAGGTCGCCGCCGTCAACGGCCCGTCGTCGGTGGTGATCGCCGGGGACGCTCAGGCCCTCGACACGACCCTCGAAACCCTGTCCGCAGAAGGCATCCGGGTTCGGCGGGTGGCGGTGGACTACGCGTCCCACACCCGGCACGTCGAAGACATCGAGGACACCCTCGCGGAGACCTTGGCCGGGATCGGCGCGCAGGCGCCGGCCGTGCCGTTCTACTCCACCGTCACCGGCGAGTGGGTGCGCGAAGCCGGGGTCCTGGACGGCGGCTACTGGTACCGGAACCTGCGCAACCAGGTCCGGTTCGGGGCGGCCGCGACGGCTTTGCTCGAGCAGGGCCACCAGGTGTTCGTCGAGGTCAGTGCGCACCCGGTGCTGGTGCAGCCGATCAGCGAACTCACCGACGCGGTCGTCGGGACGCTCCGGCGTGCCGACGGTGGCCTGCGCCGGCTCCTGACCTCGATGGGCGAGCTGTTCGTCCGCGGCATCGACGTGGACTGGACGGCGGTGGTGCCCGCCGCCGGGTGGGTCGAGCTGCCGACCTACGCCTTCGACCACCGGCACTACTGGCTCGAACCGGCCGAACCGACGGCGGCCGGGGACCCGCTCCTGGGCACGATCGTCGGCACGCCCGGCTCCGACTGCCGCACCGCCGTGGCGCGGTGGACGCGCCGCGCGCTCCCGTGGGCGGCGGACGGCCTGGTGCCGAACGCGGCGCTGGTCGAGGCGGCCATCCGGCTCGGCGACCTGGCCGCCACCCCCTTCCTCGCCGACCTGACCGTCGACGTGCCGGTGGTGCTGCCGCCGCGCGGTGGCCGGGACGTCCAGCTGCTCGTCGGCGAGCCCGGCGAGCAGGGACGCCGGCCGATCGAGGTCTTCTCCCGCGAGGCGGACGAACCGTGGACGCGGCACGCCCACGGCACGCTTGCTCCCGCCGTCGCCGAGGTGACGGACCCGGCGACGGCGGGAGACGCCACCGACGTCACCGTCGAAGGACTCCGAGACGCCGACCGCTACGGCATCCACCCCGCGCTGTTCGACGCCGCCGTCCGCACGGTCGTCGGCGACGACCTGCTCCCGTCCGCCTGGACCGGCGTGTCGCTGCTGGCCGCCGGGGCCACGACGGCGACCGTGACGCCGACGGCGACCGGCCTGCGGCTGACCGACCCGGCCGGACAGCCGGTCCTGACCGTCGAATCCGTGCGCGGCACGCCGTTCGCCGCCGCGCAGCAGAGCACCGACTCGCTCTTCCGCGTCGAGTGGCCGGAGATCCCGCTGCCCGCCGCGGCCGAAGCCGACGTCGTCACCCTCGAAGCCACCTCGGTCGAGGAGACGCTTTCCGCGCTCCAGACCTGGTTGGCGGACCCCGCGGAGACCCCGCTGGCCGTGCTCACCGGCGACTGCGCCGAGCCCGGGGCCGCCGCGATCTGGGGCCTGGTGCGCTCGGCGCAGTCCGAGCACCCGGGCCGGATCATCCTGGCCGACCTCGACGACCACGCCGTCCTGCCCGCCGTCGTGGCGAGCGGCGAACCGCAGGTGCGGGTGCGCGGCGGCGTCGCTTCGGTGCCGCGGCTGGCCCGGGTTTCGCTTGGTCAGGACGCGCGCCCGCTCGACCCGGACGGCACCGTCCTGATCACCGGCGGCACCGGCACGCTCGGCGCGCTGACCGCCCGGCACCTCGTCACCGCCCACGGCGTCCGGCACCTCGTGCTGGTCAGCCGCCGCGGCGAGGCGCCCGGACTCCGCGACGAACTCACCGCGCTCGGCGCGACCGTCACCATCGCCGCCTGCGACGCGGCCGATCGCGCGCAGCTCGAAGCCGTGCTGGCGGCGATTCCGGCCGAGCACCCGCTCACCGCCGTGATCCACACCGCCGGCGTCCTGGCCGACGGCGTCGTCTCCGAGCTCACCCCGGAGCAGCTGGAGACCGCGCAGCGGCCGAAGGCGGCCGCCGCCCGGCTCCTGGACGAGCTGACCCGGGACGCCGACCTCGCCGCGTTCGTGCTGTTCTCCTCCGCGGCGGGCGTGCTGGGCAACCCCGGCCAGGCCGGCTACGCGGCGGCCAACGCCGAGCTGGACGCGTTGGCGCGCAAGCGGAACAGCGAAGGCCGGCCCGCGGTCTCCATCGCCTGGGGTTACTGGGCGGCGGTCAGCGGGATGACCGAGCACCTCGGCGCCGCCGACCTGCGGCGCAACCAGCGGATCGGGATGTCCGGCCTCCCCGACGGCGAAGGCATGGCCCTGCTGGACGCGGCCATCGGCACCGGCGGCGCGCTCGTGGCGGCCAAGTTCGACGTCGCCGCCTTGCGGGCGACGGCGAAGTCCGGTGGCGCGGTGCCGCCGCTGCTGCGCGGCCTGGCCCCGCTGCCGCGCCGGACGGCGGCCAAGACGGCGTCGCTGACCGAACGGCTCGCCGGGCTGGACGAGGCCGGGCGGACCGCGGCCCTGCTCGACCTGGTGCGGCGGCACGCCGCCGAGGTGCTCGGCCACCCCGGTACCGACGCCGTCCACATCGGACGGACGTTCAAGGACGCCGGGTTCGACTCGCTGACCGCGGTGGAGCTGCGGAACCGGCTCGCCGCCGCGACCGGGCTCACCCTGTCCCCGGCGATGATCTTCGACTACCCGAAGCCCCCGGCGCTCGCGGACCACCTGCGCGGCAAGCTGTTCGGGACGGCCACCGCCCGGCCGGCCGAGATCGGGACCGCGGCGACCGAGGAGCCGATCGCGATCGTCGCGATGGCCTGCCGCTTCCCCGGCGGCGTCCACAGCCCGGAGGACCTCTGGCGGCTGGTCGCCGACGGCGGCGACGCCGTCACCGAGTTCCCCGCCGACCGCGGCTGGGACACCGAGCGGCGCTACCACGAAGACCCCGACCACGAAGGCACCACGTACGTCCGGCACGGCGCCTTCCTCGACGACGCCGCCGGGTTCGACGCCGCCTTCTTCGGCATCTCGCCCAACGAGGCCCTCGCCATGGACCCGCAGCAGCGGCTGCTGCTCGAGACGTCCTGGGAGCTGTTCGAACGGGCCGCGATCGACCCGACCACCCTGGCCGGGCAGGACATCGGCGTCTTCGCCGGCGTCAACAGCCACGATTACAGCGTGCGGCTGCACCAGGCCACCGGCGTCGAGGGCTTCCGGCTCACCGGCGGCTCGGCGAGCGTCCTGTCCGGCCGCGTCGCCTACCACTACGGCGTCGAAGGCCCGGCCGTCACCGTCGACACCGCTTGCTCGTCTTCGCTGGTGGCCCTGCACCTGGCGGTCCAGGCGCTGCAGCGCGGCGAGTGCTCGATGGCGCTGGCCGGCGGCGTGATGGTGATGGGCACGGTCGAGACCTTCGTCGAGTTCTCGCGGCAGCGCGGGCTGGCGCCGGACGGCCGCTGCAAGGCGTTCGCCGACGCCGCGGACGGCACCGGCTGGTCCGAAGGTGTCGGGCTGCTCCTGGTGGAGCGGCTGTCCGAGGCGCGGCGCAAGGGCCACCAGGTCCTGGCCGTGGTCCGCGGTTCGGCGGTCAACTCCGACGGCGCGTCGAACGGCTTGACCGCGCCGAACGGCCCGTCCCAGCAGCGCGTGATCCGCAAGGCGCTGGCGGCTGCCGGTCTGTCCACTTCGGACGTCGATGCGGTGGAGGCGCACGGCACCGGCACCACGCTCGGCGATCCGATCGAGGCCGAGGCGCTGCTCGCCACCTACGGCCAGGACCGCGCGCAGCCGCTGTGGCTCGGGTCGGTGAAGTCGAACCTCGGGCACACGCAGGCCGCCGCCGGGGTCGCGGGCGTGATCAAGATGGTCATGGCCATGCGCCACGGCGTCCTGCCGAAGACGCTGCACGTCGACCGCCCGTCGTCCCACGTGGACTGGTCGGCGGGTGCGGTGGAACTGCTGACCGAAGCCCGGGACTGGCCGAGCACCGGCCACCCGCGCCGGGCGGGCGTGTCGTCCTTCGGGATCGGCGGGACGAACGCGCACGTCGTCATCGAAGAAGTCCCGCAGCCGGTCGTGACGCCGGAACCGGCGCCCGCCGAGTTCCTGGTGCCGGTGCTCCTTTCCGCGCGTTCGGCCGCCGGGCTACGCGGGCAGGCCGCGCGGCTCGCCGGGTTCCTCGGCGCTGACGTGCGCGTCCCCGACGTCGCCCACGCCCTGGCCACGACCCGGGCCCAGCTCGACCACCGGGCCGTCGTCCTGGCCTCCGACCGGGACCAGCTCCGCAGCGACCTCGCCGCCTTCGGGCCCGGCGTCGTGACCGGGACGCCGGTCGACGGCAAGCTGGCTGTCCTGTTCACCGGTCAGGGCAGCCAGTGGGCCGGGATGGGCCGTGAGCTGTCCGAAGCTTTCCCGGTCTTCCGCGAGGCCTTCGAGGCCGCGTGCGAAGCCGTGGACGCGCACCTGAACGAGCGTCCGCTGCGCGAGGTCGTGTTCGCCGACAGCGCCCTGCTCGACCGGACGATGTACACCCAGGGCGCGCTGTTCGCCGTCGAAACCGCGTTGTTCCGGCTCTTCGAGTCCTGGGGCGTGCGGCCGGACCTGCTGGCGGGTCACTCGATCGGCGAGCTCGCCGCCGCGCACGTGTCCGGGGTGCTGGACCTCGCCGAGGCGGGGAAACTGGTCGCCGCGCGCGGCCGGCTGATGCAGGCCCTGCCCGCGGGCGGCGCGATGGTCGCCGTCCAGGCGACCGAGGACGAGGTCGCGCCGCTGCTCGGTGCCGCCGTCTGCGTCGCCGCGGTCAACGGCCCGGACTCGGTGGTGCTCTCCGGCGCCGAGGACGCTGTGCTCGCCGCCGCGGCCGAACTGGCGGGCCGTGGCCGCAAGACCCGGCGGCTGACGGTCAGCCACGCCTTCCACTCGCCGCTGATGGACCCGATGCTCGAGGAGTTCCGCGCGGTCGCCGAAAGCCTGACCTACCGGGCGGGTTCGATCCCCGTCGTCTCGACGCTGACCGGCGAAGTCGCCGCGCTCGACACCCCGGAGTACTGGGTCGGCCAGGTGCGCAACGCGGTGCGCTTCAGCGACGCCGTCACCAAGCTGAACGCCGAAGGCGCGACGACGTACCTCGAGCTCGGTCCCGGTGGGGCCTTGGCCGCGATGGCGCTCGGCACGCTCGGCGGCCCGGAGCAGAGCTGCGTCGCGACGCTGCGCAAGAACGGCGCCGAGGTGCCCGACGTCCTCACCGCGCTCGCGGAACTGCACGTCCGCGGGGTGGCCGTGAACTGGACCGAGGTCATCGACCGGCCGGGGACGGCGGTCGGGACCGTGCTGCCCACCTACGCCTTCCAGCACGAGCGGTATTGGGTCGGCACCGACGAGACCCGGGAAGTTGCCCCGGCCGCCGAGCCGATCGCCGCCCGGCCGGTGGCGGACGTGCTCGACCTGGTCCGGGAGAGCGCCGCGGTGGTGCTCGGGCACCGGGACACGAGCGCGTTCGACGTCGACCGGTCCTTCAAGGACCTGGGCTTCGACTCCCTCAGCGCGATCAAGCTGCGCAACCGCCTGCGCGACTTCACCGGCGTCGAGCTGCCCAGCACACTGATCTTCGACTACCCGAACGCGGCCGTCCTGGCCGAGCACCTGCAGGCCGAGCTCCGCGGTGAGCGCCCGGCGGCACCGGTCGTCGTGACGCGGGACGTCTCCGACGAGCCGATCGCGATCGTCGGCATGAGCACCCGGCTGCCGGGTGGCGCGGACAGCCCCGAAGAGCTGTGGAAGCTCGTCGCGGAAGGCCGGGACGCGATCTCCGGCTTCCCGGTCGACCGCGGCTGGGACCTTGACGGCCTCTACCACCCGGACCCCGCCCACGCCGGCACGAGCTACACCCGTTCGGGCGGCTTTCTGCACGACGCGGCCCAGTTCGACGCCGGGCTCTTCGGCATCTCGCCGCGGGAAGCCCTGGCCATGGACCCGCAGCAGCGGCTGCTGCTGGAGACGTCCTGGGAGGCCCTCGAACGCGCTGGTGTCGACCCGCTTTCGGCGCGCGGCAGCGACGTCGGCGTCTTCATCGGGATCGTCCACCACGACTACGTGACGCGGCTGCGCGAAGTGCCCGAAGACGTCCAGGGCTACACGATGACCGGCACGGCTTCGAGCGTCGCGTCCGGCCGGGTGGCTTACGTCTTCGGCTTCGAGGGCCCGGCGGTCACCGTCGACACGGCGTGCTCGTCGTCGCTGGTGGCCATCCACCTGGCGGCCCAGGCGCTGCGGCAGGGCGAGTGCTCGATGGCGCTGGCCGGCGGCGCGACCGTGATGGCCAGCCCGGACGCCTTCCTGGAGTTCTCGCGCCAGCGTGGCCTGTCCGCCGACGGCCGCTGCAAGGCGTACGCCGAAGGTGCGGACGGCACGGGCTGGGCCGAGGGCGTCGGCGTGGTCGTCCTCGAACGGCTTTCGGTGGCCCGGGAACGCGGCCACCGCGTCCTGGCCGTGCTGCGCGGCAGCGCGGTCAACCAGGACGGTGCTTCCAACGGCCTGACCGCGCCCAACGGGCCGTCGCAGCAGCGGGTGATCCGCGGCGCGCTGGCCAGCGCCGGGCTGGCACCGTCCGAAGTGGACGTCGTCGAAGGGCACGGGACCGGGACCGCGCTGGGTGACCCCATCGAGGTCCAGGCGCTGCTGGCGACCTACGGGCAGGAGCGGGAGACGCCGCTGTGGCTGGGCTCGCTGAAGTCCAACATCGGGCACACGCAGGCGGCCGCGGGGGTCGTCGGGGTGATCAAGATGGTCATGGCCATGCGGAACGGTGTCATGCCGGCCACCCTGCACGCCGACGAGCGCACGAGCCAGGTCGACTGGTCCGCGGGCGCGCTCGAGGTTCTCAGCGAGGCCCGGGAGTGGCCGCGGAACGGCCGCCCGCGCCGCGCGGGCGTCTCCTCCTTCGGCGCCAGCGGCACGAACGCGCACCTGATCATCGAGGAAGGCCCCGCCGAGGAACCTGCCGCGGAAGCGGCGGCGTCCGTGGTGCCGCTCGTGGTGTCCGCGCGCAGCACCGGTTCCCTGGCGGGCCAGGCCGCCCGGCTGGCGACGTTCCTCGAAGGTGACGTCTCGCCGGCGGCCGTCTCCCGTGCCCTGGTCTCGGGCCGGGCGACGCTGAACGAGCGCGCGGTCGTCATCGCGGGCTCGGCGAGCGAGGCGCAGGACGGCTTGCAGGCACTGGCCCGCGGGGAGAACGCGCCCGGTGTCGTGACCGGGACCGCGGGCAAGCCCGGCAAGCTCGTCTGGGTCTTCCCCGGCCAGGGGTCGCAGTGGACGGGCATGGGCCGGGAGCTGCTGGACTCCTCGCCGGTGTTCGCCGAGCGGATCGGCGAGTGCGCGGCCGCTCTCGAGCCGTGGATCGACTGGTCGCTGCTGGACGTCCTGCGCGGCGACGCGGACCTGCTGGACCGCGTCGACGTCGTGCAGCCCGCCAGCTTCGCGATGATGGTCGGCCTCGCCGCGGTGTGGTCGTCGCTCGGGGTCGTTCCGGACGCCGTGCTGGGCCACTCGCAGGGCGAGATCGCCGCCGCCTGCGTGTCCGGGGCGCTGTCGCTGGACGACGCGGCGAAGGTGGTCGCGTTGCGCAGCCAGGCGATCGCCGCGGAACTGGCCGGCCGCGGCGGGATGGCCTCGGTCGCGCTGAGCGAGGAAGACGCGGTCGCGCGGCTGGCGCCGTGGGTCGACCGGGTCGAGGTGGCCGCGGTCAACAGCCCGTCCTCGGTCGTCGTCGCGGGGGACGCGCAGGCGCTCGACGAGGCACTGGACGCGCTGGCGGGCGACGGCGTCCGCGTGCGGCGGGTCGCGGTGGACTACGCCAGCCACACCCGGCACGTCGAGGCCATCGAAGAAACCCTGGACCAGGCCCTGGCCGGGATCACCGCGCAGGCGCCGGAAATCCCGTTCTACTCCACCGCCCTGGGCGAGTGGATCGAAGACGCGGTCGTCGACGGCGGCTACTGGTACCGGAACCTGCGGCAGCAGGTGCGGTTCGGGCCGTCGGCCGCGGACCTCGCCGGGCGCGGGCACACGACGTTCCTGGAGATCAGCGCCCACCCGGTGCTCGTCCAGCCGCTGAGCGAGCTGAGCGACGACACCGTCGTGACCGGGACGCTGCGCCGCGACGACGGTGGCCTGCGCCGCCTGCTGGCGTCGGCGGCCGAGCTCTTCGTCCGCGGCGTGGCCGTGGACTGGACCGCGGCGCTGCCCGCGGCCGGCTGGGTCGACCTGCCGACGTACGCCTTCGACCGGCGGCACTTCTGGCTGCACGAAGCCGAAGCAGCGGAGGCCGCCGAGGGCGCGGACGGCGAGTTCTGGACCGCGATCGAACAGTCCGATATGGACAGCCTGGCCGAGCTGCTCGACCTGGTGCCCGAGCAGCGCGGGGCGCTGTCCACCGTGGTGCCCGTGCTCGCGGAGTGGCGCGACCGGCGTCGCGAGCGCTCGACCGCGGAGAAGCTGCGGTACCAGGTCACCTGGCAGCCGCTGGAGCGCGAAGCCACCGGCGTCCCGGGCGGGCGCTGGCTGGCCGTCGTCCCGGCGGGCACGCCCGACGCGCTGCTGACCGAGCTGACCGGCCAGGGCCTCGACCTCGTCCGGCTGGAGGTCGAGGAAGCTTCGCGGGAGCGGCTCGCCGAGCGGCTGCGGGCGGTTCTGGCGGACAACGACCTCACCGGCGTGCTGTCGCTGCTCGCGCTCGACGGCGGCCCCGCGGACGCCACCGAGGTCACCGCCTCGACGCTCGCCCTGGTCCAGGCCCTGGGCGACACGAACACGTCCGCGCCGCTGTGGTGCCTGACTTCCGGCGCGGTGAACATCGGCATCCAGGACGCCGTGACGGCACCGGCTCAGGCGGCCGTGTGGGGCCTCGGCCGCGCGGTCGCGCTGGAGCGCCTCGACCGGTGGGGCGGTCTCGTCGACCTGCCCGCCGCGATCGACGCGCGCACGGCGCAGGCCCTGCTCGGTGTCCTCAACGGCGCCGGCGGGGAAGACCAGCTCGCGGTCCGGCGCTCCGGCGTCTACCGCAGGCGGCTGGTCCGCAAGCCCGTGCCGGAGTCCGCGGCGAGCAAGTGGGCCCCCCGGGGCACGGTCCTGGTGACCGGCGGCGCCGAAGGGCTCGGCAGGCACGCGTCGGTCTGGCTCGCGCAGTCCGGCGCCGACCGGCTCATCGTCACCGGCCGGGACGGCGGCGAAGAACTGAAGGCCGAGCTGGCCGGGTTCGGCACCGCGGTCGACTTCTGCGCCGACACCGACCGGGACGCGATCGCGCGGCTCGTGGCGGAGTCGGAGGTCACCGCCGTGGTGCACGCGGCCGACATCGCGCAGACCAGCTCCGTCGACGACACCGGGCGCGCCGACCTCGACGAGGTCTTCACCGCCAAGGTGACCACCGCGGTGTGGCTGGACCAGCTCTTCGAGGACACCCCGCTCGACGCCTTCGTCGTGTTCTCCTCCATCGCCGGCATCTGGGGCGGCGGTGGCCAGGGCCCGGCGGGTGCGGCGAACGCCGTCCTCGACGCGCTGGTCGAGTGGCGCCGGGCCCGCGGCCTCAAGGCGACGTCGATCGCCTGGGGTGCCCTGGACCAGATCGGCATCGGCATGGACGAGGCCGCCCTCGCCCAGCTGCGCCGCCGCGGTGTCCTCCCGATGCCGCCGCCGCTGGCGGTCACCGCGATGGTGCAGGCGGTCGCCGGCAACGAGAAGGCCGTGGCCGTGGCCGACATGGACTGGGCCGCGTTCATCCCGGCGTTCACCTCGGTCCGGCCCAGCCCGCTGTTCGCGGACCTGCCGGAAGCGAAGGCGATCCTCCAGGCCACGCAGGACGACGGCGAAGACGGCGACACGGCGTCGTCGCTCGCGGACTCCCTGCGGGCGGTCCCGGACGCCGAGCAGAACCGGATCCTGCTGAAGCTGGTCCGCGGGCACGCCTCGACCGTGCTCGGCCACAGCGGCGCCGAAGGCATCGGCCCGCGGCAGGCGTTCCAGGAGGTCGGCTTCGACTCGCTGGCCGCGGTCAACCTCCGCAACAGCCTGCACGCGGCCACCGGGCTCAAGCTGCCCGCGACGCTGATCTTCGACTACCCGACCCCGGAGGCACTGGTCGGCTACCTGCGGGTCGAGCTCCTCCGCGAGGCCGACGACGGCCTGGCGGGCCGGGAAGACGACCTGCGGCGGGTCCTCGCCTCCGTGCCGCTCGCCCGGTTCAAGGAGGCGGGCGTGCTCGACACCCTGCTCGGCCTGGCCGACACCGGCACCGGCACCGACACGGCGGCGGAGACCCCCGAACCGGCCGCCGGCGACGCAGAACTGATCGACGCACTGGACATCTCCGGTCTCGTGCAACGGGCCCTCGGGCAGACGAGCTGACCGCCGATGGCGAACGAATCGTGGAGGAAGAACATGTCCGCGCCGAACGAGCAGATCGTTGACGCACTGCGCGCCTCGCTGAAGGAGAACGTCCGCCTCCAGCAGGAGAACGCCGCGCTCGCCGCGGCCGCGGCGGAGCCCATCGCGATCGTCTCCATGGCCTGCCGCTACGCCGGCGGGATCCGCGGCCCGGAGGACTTCTGGAAGGTCGTGTCCGAAGGCGCCGACGTCTACACCGGCTTCCCGGCCGACCGCGGCTGGGACGTCGAGGGCCTCTACCACCCGGACCCCGACAACCCCGGCACGACGTACGTGCGGGAAGGCGCCTTCCTGCACGACGCCGCCCAGTTCGACGCGGGCTTCTTCGGCATCTCGCCGCGCGAGGCGCTGGCCATGGACCCGCAGCAGCGGCAGCTCCTGGAAGTGTCCTGGGAGACCCTCGAACGCGCGGGCATCGACCCGCATTCGGTGCGGGGCAGCGACATCGGCGTCTACGCCGGGGTCGTGCACCAGGACTACGCCCCCGACCTCAGCGGGTTCGAGGGCTTCATGAGCCTGGAGCGCGCGCTGGGCACCGCGGGCGGCGTCGCGTCCGGCCGGGTCGCCTACACGCTCGGCCTCGAAGGCCCCGCCGTCACCGTCGACACGATGTGCTCGTCGTCGCTGGTGGCGATTCACCTTGCTTCACAAGCACTTCGCCGTGGCGAATGCTCGATGGCCCTCGCGGGTGGCTCGACCGTGATGGCGACGCCGGGCGGGTTCGTCGGCTTCGCGCGCCAGCGGGCGCTGGCCTTCGACGGGCGCTGCAAGTCCTACGCCGCGGCC
Organism: Amycolatopsis sp. lyj-23; assembly: GCF_046549135.1. NCBI lineage: Bacteria > Bacillati > Actinomycetota > Actinomycetes > Pseudonocardiales > Pseudonocardiaceae > Amycolatopsis > Amycolatopsis sp. lyj-23. Next base: position 91,567 of record NZ_JAJPWN010000019.1, read on the forward strand.
GCCGACGGCTCCGGCTGGGCCGAAGGTGTCGGCGTTGTCCTGCTGGAACGGCTGTCGGTGGCGCGCGAGCGCGGGCACCAGGTCCTCGCCGTCATCCGCGGCAGCGCGGTCAACCAGGACGGCGCGTCCAACGGCCTGACCGCCCCGAACGGTCCCGCTCAGCAGCGGGTCATCCGCAAGGCACTGGCCAGCGCCGGGCTGTCACCGTCCGATGTGGACACCGTCGAGGGCCACGGCACCGGCACGGTCCTCGGCGACCCGATCGAAGTCCAGGCGCTGCTGGCCACCTACGGCCAGGGCCGCGACCCGCGGCAGCCGCTCCTGCTCGGCTCGGTGAAGTCGATCGTCGGGCACACGCAGGGCGCGTCCGGCGTGGCCGGCGTGATCAAGATGGTGCAGTCGCTGCGGCACGGGAAGCTGCCGGCGACCCTGCACGTGGACGCGCCGACCCCGCAGGTCGACTGGTCGGCCGGGGCCATCGAGCTGCTGACCGAGACCCGGGAATGGCCGCGCGGGGACCACCCGCGCCGCGGCGGCATCTCGTCGTTCGGCGCCAGCGGCACCAACGCGCACCTGATCCTGGAAGAGGCGCCCGAGGAAGAGCCGGTGACGCACGAGCCGGCGGCGGGAGTGGTGCCGCTGGTCGTGTCGGCCGCGACCGCCGCTTCGCTGGCCGCGCAGGCCGGTCGGCTGGCGGAGTTCGTCTCCGACGAGGTGCCGCTGGCCGATGTGGCCGGGACGCTGGTGTCCGGCCGCGCGGTGCTGAGCGAGCGCGCGGTCGTCGTGGCCGGGTCGGCCGAAGAGGCCGTCACCGGGCTGCAGGCGCTGTCCCGCGGCGAAAGCGCGCCCGGCGTGCTCGCCGGCCGCGGCTCGGGTGCGCCGGGCAAGGTCGTCTGGGTGTTCCCCGGCCAGGGGACGCAGTGGGCCGGGATGGGCCGCGAGTTGCTCGACGCCTCGCCGGTGTTCGCCGCCCGGATCGCCGAGTGCGAGACCGCGCTCGGCCGGTGGGTCGACTGGTCGCTGACCGACGTCCTGCGCGGCGACGCCGACCTGCTGGACCGGGTCGACGTCGTGCAGCCGGCGAGCTTCGCCGTGATGGTCGGGCTCGCGGCGGTGTGGGCTTCGCTCGGCGTCGAGCCCGAGGCCGTCGTCGGTCACTCGCAGGGCGAGATCGCGGCCGCGTGCGTGTCCGGCGCGCTGTCGCTGGACGACGCCGCGAAGGTGGTCGCCCTGCGCAGCCAGGCGATCGCCGCCCAGCTGGCCGGCCGCGGCGGCATGGCTTCGGTGGCGCTGAGCGAAGAAGACGCGGCCGCGCGGATCGAGCCGTGGGCGGGCCGCGTCGAGGTCGCGGCGGTCAACGGGCCCCGGTCCGTGGTGATCGCCGGCGACGCCGAGGCCCTCGACGAAGCCCTCGACGCGCTCGACGACCAGGGCGTCCGGATCCGGCGGGTCGCGGTGGACTACGCCTCCCACACCCGGCACGTCGAAGCCGCGCGTGACGCCTTGGCCGAGATGCTCGGCGGGATCCGCGCGCAGGCCCCGCAGGTGCCGTTCTACTCGACCGTCACCGGCGGCTGGGTCGAAGACGCCGACGTGCTCGACGGCGGTTACTGGTACCGCAACCTCCGCCGCCAGGTGCGGTTCGGCCCGGCGGTGGCCGAGCTGGTCGAGCAGGGCCACCGGGTGTTCGTCGAGGTCAGCGCGCACCCCGTGCTGGTCCAGCCGATCAACGAACTCGTCGACGACGGCGAAGCCGTGGTCACCGGGACGCTGCGGCGCGAGGACGGCGGCCTCCGGCGCCTGCTGGCCTCGGCGGCCGAGCTCTTCGTGCGGGGCGTGACCGTGGACTGGGCCGGCGTCCTGCCGCCGTTCCGGCGCGCCGACCTGCCGACGTACGCCTTCGACCACCAGCACTACTGGCTGCGGATGGGCGATTCGGCGACCGACGCGGTGTCGCTCGGCCTGGCCGGCGCCGACCACCCGCTGCTGGGCGCGGTCGTGCCGCTGCCGCAGTCCGACGGGCTGGTCTTCACCTCGCGGCTGTCGCTGCAGTCGCACCCGTGGCTCGCCGGGCACGCGATCGGCGGGGTCGTGCTGATCCCCGGCACGGTCTACGTCGACCTCGCGCTGCGCGCCGGTGACGAACTCGGCTTCGGCGTCCTGGAAGAGCTGGTCATCGAGGCGCCGCTGGTGCTGGCCGAGCGCGGCGGGGTCCGCGTGCAGGTCGCGGTGAGCGGCCCGAACGAGACCGGCTCGCGCGCGGTGGACGTCTTCTCCGTGCGGGAAGACGGTGACGACTGGACCCGGCACGCGACCGGCCTCCTCGGCGCGTCCACGGCCCGGGAACCGGAGCGCTTCGACTTCGCCGCCTGGCCGCCCGCCGGCGCGGAACCGGTCGACGTCGAGAACTTCTACTCCGATCTGGTCGAACGCGGGTACGCCTACAGCGGCGCGTTCCAGGGCATGCGGGCGGTCTGGCGCCGCGGTGGCGAGGTCTTCGCCGAGGTCGCGCTGCCCGAGGACCACCGCGAGGACGCCGGCAAGTTCGGCCTGCACCCCGCGCTGCTCGACGCCGCCCTGCACACGAACGCCTTCGCCAACCCGGATGACGACCGCAGCGTCCTGCCGTTCGCGTGGAACGGCCTGGTCCTGCACGCCGTCGGGGCGTCGGCCCTGCGGGTGCGGGTCGCGCCGGGCGGGCCGGACGCGCTGACGTTCCAGGCCGCCGACGAGACCGGTGGCCTGGTCGTCACCATGGATTCGCTGGTGTCCCGCGAGGTGTCGGCCGCGCAGCTGGAGACGGCGGCGGGCGAAGAGCGCGACACGTTGTTCCAGCTCGACTGGGTCGACGTGCCCGCGGCCGAAAGCGTGGCCACGGACCACGTCGAGGTGCTCGAAGCCGCCGGCGGCGAGCCCCTGGACCTGACCAGCCGGGTGCTGGCGGCCGTGCAGACGTGGCTCGAAGGCGCGGCGGACGACGCGCGGCTGGTCGTGGTGACCCGCGGTGCCGTCCGCGAGGTGACCGACCCCGCCGGTGCCGCCGTGTGGGGTCTGGTCCGGGCTGCCCAGGCCGAAAACCCCGGCCGGATCATCCTGGTGGACACCGACGGCGAGGTGCCGCTCGGTGCGGTGCTGGCCACCGGTGAGCCGCAGATCGCGGTGCGCGGTGGCACTTTCTCCGTCCCGCGGCTGTCCCGGGCCGCCGGTGAGGTGCCGGAGGCGCCCGCGGTGTTCCGTCCGGACGGGACGGTGCTGCTCACCGGCGGCACCGGCTCGCTGGGTGCGCTCGTGGCCAAGCACCTGGTCGAGCGGCACGGCGTCCGGCGGCTCGTGCTCGCCAGTCGCCGGGGCGTGGCCGCGGAAGACCTCCTCACCGAGCTGACCGAGCAGGGCGCGGAAGTGGCCGTGGTCGCGTGCGACGTCGCCGACTGCGACCAGGTGGCCGCGCTGCTGGCCGAGCACCGCCCGACCGCCGTCGTGCACCTGGCCGGTCTGCTCGACGACGGCGTCATCGCGGCCCTGAACCGGGAGCGGCTGGCCGGGGTGTTCGCGCCCAAGGTCGACGCCGTCCAGCACCTCGACGAACTGACCCGCGACACCGACCTCGACGCCTTCGTCGTGTTCTCCTCCGCGGCCGCGCTCATGGGCTCGGCCGGCCAGGGCAACTACGCGGCGGCCAACGCCTTCCTCGACGGCCTGATGGCCGGGCGCCGCGCGGCGGGCCTGCCGGGCGTCTCGCTGGCGTGGGGCCTGTGGGAGCAGGCCGACGGCCTGACCGCCCACCTCAGCGCGACCGACCAGGCCCGGATGAGCCGCGGCGGCGTGCTGGCCATGACCCCCGCCGAGGCCCTGGACATCTTCGACATCGGCCTGGCCGCCGAGCAGGCGCTGCTGGTGCCGATCAAGCTCGACCTGAAGACCCTGCGCAACGGCGGGGAGGTCCCGCACCTGCTGCGCGGCCTGGTCCGCGCGAGCCGCCGGGTGACGCGGACGGCCGCCGCGAGCGGCGGTGGCGGGCTGGTCCAGAAGCTCGCCGGACGCCCCGCCGAGGAGCAGGAAGCGGTGCTGCTGGGCATCGTCCAGGCCGAGGCGGCCGCGGTGCTCGGCTTCGCTGCGCCCGAACTGGCCCAAGGCACCAAGGGTTTCAGCGACCTCGGCTTCGACTCGCTGACCGCGGTCGAGCTGCGCAACCGGCTGAGCGCGGCGACGAGCGTCAAGCTGCCCGCCACGCTCGTCTTCGACTACCCGACGCCGGTGGCGCTCGCCCGGCACCTGCGCGAAGAACTGGGCGAGACGGTCGCGGGCGCCCCGGCCACGCCGGTGACGACCACCGCGGACGCGGGAGAGCCGATCGCCATCGTCGGCATGGCCTGTCGCCTGCCGGGTGGGGTCATGAGCCCCGACGACCTCTGGCGGATGGTCGCCGAAGGCCGCGACGGCATGTCGGCCTTCCCCGAAGACCGCGGCTGGGACCTGGAAGGCCTGTTCGACTCCGACCCGGAGCGCCCCGGCACGGCGTACATCCGCCAGGGCGGCTTCCTGCACGAGGCCGCGCACTTCGACCCGGGCTTCTTCGGGATTTCGCCGCGTGAGGCGCTCGCCATGGACCCCCAGCAGCGGCTGCTGTTGGAGGCGTCCTGGGAAGCCCTGGAACGCGCGGGCATCGACCCGACGAAGGCCCGCGGCGACGCCGTCGGCGTCTTCTCCGGCGTCTCCATCCACGACTACCTCGAGTCCCTGAGCAACATGCCCGCCGAACTCGAAGGGTTCGTCACCACGGCCACCGCGGGCAGCGTCGCCTCGGGCCGCGTCTCCTACACCTTCGGGTTCGAGGGCCCGGCGGTCACGGTCGACACCGCGTGCTCGTCGTCGCTGGTCGCGATCCACCTCGCCGCGCAGGCGCTGCGGGCGGGGGAGTGCTCGATGGCCCTGGCCGGCGGCGTCGCCGTGATGGGTTCGCCGATCGGCGTCATCGGCATGTCGCGGCAGCGCGGCATGGCCGAGGACGGCCGGGTCAAGGCGTTCGCCGACGGCGCCGACGGCACGGTGCTCTCCGAAGGTGTCGGCATCGTCGTCCTCGAACGGCTTTCGGTGGCCCGCGAGCGCGGCCACCGCGTGCTGGCGGTCCTGCGCGGCAGCGCGGTCAACCAGGACGGCGCTTCGAACGGCCTGACCGCCCCGAACGGGCCGTCGCAGCAGCGGGTGATCCGCAGCGCGCTGGCCACGGCCGGCCTGCAACCGTCCGAAGTGGACGTCGTCGAGGCGCACGGCACCGGCACCGCGCTCGGTGACCCGATCGAGGCGCAGGCCCTGCTGGCCACCTACGGCAAGAACCGCGAGACGCCGTTGTGGCTCGGGTCGCTGAAGTCGAACATCGGCCACACCCAGGCCGCCGCGGGCGTCGCCGCCGTCATCAAGATGGTCCAGGCGCTGCGGCACGACGCGCTGCCGCCGACCCTGCACGTGCAGGAGCCCACCAAGCAGGTGGACTGGTCCGCGGGCGCGGTCGAGCTGCTGACCGAGGGCCGCGAGTGGGCCCGCAACGGCCACCCGCGCCGGGCCGGCGTCTCGTCGTTCGGCATCAGCGGCACCAATGCGCACCTCATCCTCGAAGAGGCCCCCGCCGAGGACACCGCCGAGGCGGACGCGCCCGACGGCGTGGTACCCGTGGTCGTTTCGGCGCGCAGCACCGGATCCCTGGCGGGCCAGGCCGCGCGGCTGGCGGAATTCCTCGACGGGGACGTCTCGCTGACCCGCGTGGCCGGTGCGCTGCTGGCGACCCGCGCGACGCTGACCGACCGGGCCGTCGTCGTGGCGGGCTCGGCCGAGGAGGCCCGGACGGGCCTGACCGCGCTCGCCCGCGGCGAGAGCACGGCGAACCTGGTGACCGGCACCGCCGGGATGCCCGGCCGGACCGTCTGGGTGTTCCCCGGCCAGGGGACGCAGTGGGCCGGGATGGGCCGGGAGCTCCTGGAAGTGTCCCCGGTCTTCGCCGAGCGGATCGAGGAGTGCGCGGCTGCGCTGGAGCCGTGGACCGACTGGTCCCTGCTGGACGTCCTGCGCGGCGAAGGCGACCTGGATCGGGTCGATGTGCTGCAGCCCGCGTGTTTCGCGGTGATGGTGGGGCTGGCTGCCGTGTGGGCGTCGGTGGGTGTCGTGCCCGACGCCGTGCTGGGGCACTCCCAGGGCGAGATCGCCGCGGCCTGCGTTTCGGGTGCACTGTCCCTTGAGGACGCCGCGAAGGTGGTCGCCCTGCGCAGCCAGGCGATCGCGGCGGAGCTGTCCGGCCGCGGGGGCATGGCGTCGGTCCAGCTGGGCCACGACGAGGTGGCCGCCCGGCTGGCGCCGTGGGAGGGCCGCGTCGAGATCGCCGCGGTCAACGGCCCGGCCTCGGTGGTCATCGCCGGGGACGCCGAAGCGCTCACCGAGGCCGTCGAGGCCCTCGGCGGACGGCGGGTGGCGGTGGACTACGCGTCCCACACCCGGCACGTCGAGGACATCCGCGACACCCTCGCCGAGGCACTGGCCGGGATCACCGCGCAGGCGCCGGTCGTGCCGTTCTACTCGACCGTCACCGGCGAGTGGATCACCGAATCCGGCGTCGTCGACGGCGGCTACTGGTACCGGAACCTGCGCAACCAGGTCGGCTTCGGCCCGGCCGTCGCCGCGCTGATCGAGCAGGGCCACGGCGTCTTCGTCGAGGTCAGTGCCCACCCGGTGCTGGTCCAGCCGATCAGCGGCATCAGCGACGAGGCCGTGGTCACCGGGACGCTCCGGCGCCAGGACGGTGGCCTGCGGCGGCTCCTGACCTCGATGGCCGAGCTGTTCGTCCGCGGTGTCCCGGTCGACTGGGCCACGACGGCGCCGCCCGCGCGCGTCGAGCTGCCGACGTACGCCTTCGACCACCAGCACTTCTGGCTCAACCCGCCCGCCGCGGCCGATGCGCCCGCACTGGGCCTGGCCGGGGCCGAGCACCCGCTGCTGGGCGCGGTGCTCCCGCTCCCGCAGTCCGACGGCCTGGTCTTCACCGCGCGCCTTTCGGTGCGGTCGCACCCGTGGCTGGCCGACGGCGTCCCGAGCACTGCCCTGGTCGAGCTGGCCGTGCGAGCCGGTGACGAAGCCGGGTGCCCGGTCCTCGACGACCTGATCGTCGAAAAGCCGTTGGAGCTGCCCGAAAGCGGTGGCTTGCGTGTGCAGGTCGTGGTGAGCGGCGAGCGCACGGTCGAGGTGTATTCGCAGCGCGAAGGGGACGAGGACTGGACCCGGAACGCCACCGGGCACCTGTCCGCCACGGCTCCGGCGCACGAGCCGTTCGACTTCACCGCCTGGCCCCCGGCCGGCGCCCAGCAGGTCGACGGCGGCTGGCGGCGCGGCGAGGAGATCTTCGCCGAGGTCACCGTGCCGGAGGACACCGGCGCGTTCGGTATCCACCCGATGCTGCTGGACGCGGCCGTGCGTCCGCTCCTCGCGGACGAGGAGCAACCGGCGGAGTGGCACGGCTTGGTCCTGCACGCCGCGGGCGCCTCGGCCCTGCGGGTGCGGCTCGTGCCCGGCGGTGCCCTCCAGGCGGCGGACGAGACCGGCGGCCTGGTCCTCACCGCGGATGCGGTGACAGGCCGGGACCTCTCGGCCGGGAAAACCCGCGCCGGATCGCTGTACCGGGTCGACTGGACCGAAGTGTCCATTGCGGACAGTGCGGTGCCCGACGGGGTCGAGGTGGTCGAAGCCTTCGGTGAGGAGCCCCTCGAACTGACCAGCCGCGTGCTGGAAGCCGTGCAGGCGTTCCTCGCCGACGCGGCGGAGGAAGCCCGGCTGGTCGTGGTGACCCGCGGTGCGGTCCGCGACGTGACCGATCCCGCCGGTGCCGCCGTGTGGGGCCTGGTGCGGGCCGCGCAGGCGGAGAACCCGGACCGGATCGTGCTGCTCGACACCGACGGCGAGGTGCCGCTCGGCGCGGTCCTCGCCTCCGGCGAGCCCCAGCTCGCCCTGCGTGGCGGGAAGTACTTCGTGCCCCGCATCGCCCGCGCGGACCAGAGCGAGGACGCGGTGTTCCGTCCGGACGGGACGGTCCTGATCTCGGGTGCCGGTGCGCTCGGTGCCCTGGTGGCCCGGCGCCTGGTCGAACGGCACGGCGTGCGGAAGCTGGTGCTGGCGTCCCGGCGCGGCCCGGACGCTGACGGCGTGGCGGAGCTGGTCGCCGAGCTGGCCGCGGACGTCTCCGTGGTCGCCTGCGATGTCTCCGACCGCGCCCAGGTGGCCGCGCTGCTCGACGAGCACCGCCCGACCGCCGTGGTGCACACCGCCGGTGTCCTCGACGCCGGCGTCATCGAGACCCTCGACCGCGAGCGGCTGGCCCGGGTGTTCGCGCCCAAGGTCGACGCCGTCCGGCACCTCGACGAGCTGACTCGCGACCGCGACCTCGACGCCTTCGTCGTCTACTCCTCGGTTTCCGCGGTGTTCATGGGCGCGGGCAGCGGCAGCTACGCCGCCGCCAACGCCTTCCTGGACGGCCTGATGGCGAACCGCCGGGCGGCGGGCCTGCCCGGGCTGTCGCTGGCGTGGGGCCTGTGGGACCAGAGCACCGGCATGGCGGCGAACACCGACGAGGCCACCCGCGCCCGGATGAGCCGCCGCGGCGGCCTGCAGATCATGACGCAGGCCGAAGGCATGGACCTGTTCGACGCCGCCCTCGGCTCGGCCGAGCCGCTGCTGGTGCCGGCCAAGCTGGACCTGCGCGGGGTGCGTGCCGACGCCGCCGCGGGCGGTGCCGTGCCCCACATGCTGCGCGGCCTGGTCCGCGCGGGCCGTCAGCAGGCCCGCACCGCGTCCACTGTGGACGGCGGACTGGCCGGCCGGCTGGCCGGGCTCACCCCGGCCGACCAGCTCACCCTGCTCCTGGACGTGGTCCGGGCGCAGGTGGCGGCCGTGCTCGGGCACGCCGACGCGAGCGCCGTCCGCGTCGACACGGCGTTCAAGGACGCCGGGTTCGACTCGCTGACCGCGGTCGAGCTGCGCAACCGGATGCGGACCGCCACCGGGCTCAAGCTGCCCGCCACGCTGGTCTTCGACTACCCGAACCCCCAGGCGCTCGCCCGTCACCTGCGCGAGGAACTCGGTGGCGCGGCGGAGACGCCGGTCGTCACGGCGGCCGCGAAGGCCGACCTCGACGAGCCGATCGCCATCGTCGGGATGGCGTGCCGCCTGCCGGGCGGGGTCGCCGGGCCCGAAGACCTCTGGCGGCTGGTCGCCGAGGGCCGGGACGCGGTCTCGGAGTTCCCCACCGACCGCGGCTGGGACACCGACGGCCTCTACGACCCGGACCCGGCCCGCCCGGGCAAGACCTACACCCGGAACGGCGGCTTCCTGCACGAAGCCGGCCTCTTCGACGCGGGCTTCTTCGGGATCTCGCCGCGCGAGGCCGTCGCCATGGACCCGCAGCAGCGGCTGCTGCTGGAGACGTCCTGGGAGGCCATGGAAGACGCCGGGGTCGACCCGCTGTCTCTGACGGGCAACGACGTCGGCGTGTTCACCGGCATGTTCGGCCAGGGTTACGTCGCCCCGGGGGACAGCGTCGTCACCCCGGAGCTGGAGGGCTTCGCGGGCACCGGCGGGTCGTCGAGCGTGGCTTCGGGCCGCGTGTCGTACGTGTTCGGGTTCGAAGGCCCGGCGGTGACGATCGACTCGGCGTGCTCCTCTTCGCTGGTCGCGATGCACCTCGCCGCCCAGTCGCTGCGCCAGGGCGAGTGCTCGATGGCACTGGCCGGCGGGGCGACGGTGATGGCGAACCCCGGCGCGTTCGTGGAGTTCTCCCGCCAGCGCGGCCTGGCCGTCGACGGGCGCTGCAAGGCGTTCGCCGCCGCGGCCGACGGCACTGGCTGGGCCGAAGGTGTCGGCGTCGTCGTGCTGGAACGGCTGTCGGTGGCGCGGGAACGCGGTCACCGGATCCTGGCCGTGCTGAGCGGCAGCGCCGTCAACCAGGACGGTGCGTCGAACGGCCTGACCGCGCCGAACGGTCCCTCGCAGCAGCGGGTGATCCGCCGGGCGCTGGTGAGCGCCGGGCTGGCACCGTCCGATGTGGACGTCGTCGAGGCGCACGGCACCGGGACCACCCTGGGTGACCCGATCGAGGCGCAGGCCCTGCTGGCCACCTACGGCCAGAACCGTGAGACGCCGTTGTGGCTCGGGTCGCTGAAGTCGAACATCGGGCACGCGCAGGCGGCCGCCGGGGTCGCGGGCGTGATCAAGATGGTCCAGGCGCTGCGGCACGAGGTCCTGCCGCCGACGCTGCACGTCGACGAGCCGACCCCCGAGGTGGACTGGTCGGCCGGGGCGGTCGAGCTGCTTACCGAGGCTCGCGAGTGGCCGCGCAACGGCCGCCCGCGCCGGGCCGGGGTGTCCGCGTTCGGCGTCAGCGGCACGAACGCGCACCTGATCCTGGAGGAGGCGCCCGCGGAAGAGCCGGTGCCCGAGGTGTCCAAGCTGCCCGAGGTGCCCGTGGTGCCGGTCGTGGTTTCCGCCCGCAGCACTCCTTCGCTGGCCGGGCAGGCCGGACGGCTCGCTTCGCTCCTCGACGGTGACGTGCCGACGGCGGGCGTGGCCCGGGCGCTGGTGACGAACCGGGCCGTGCTGACCGAGCGAGCGGTCGTCGTCGCGGGTTCCCGCGAAGAAGCCGTGACGGGCTTGGAGGCGCTGGCCCGCGGGGAGGACACCGCCGCGGTGGTCACCGGGCGGGCCGGTTCGCCGGGCAAGCTGGTGTGGGTGTTCCCGGGCCAGGGTTCGCAGTGGGCCGGGATGGGCCGGGAGCTGCTGGACTCCTCGCCGGTGTTCGCCGAGCGGGTCGCCGAGTGCGCGGCCGCGCTGGAGCCGTGGATCGACTGGTCGCTGCTCGACGTCCTGCGCGGCGACGCCGACCTGCTGGACCGCGTCGACGTCGTGCAGCCCGCGAGCTTCGCGATGATGGTCGGCCTCGCCGCGGTGTGGGAGTCCGTGGGCGTCCGGCCGGACGCCGTGGTCGGGCACTCGCAGGGCGAGATCGCCGCGGCCTGCGTGTCCGGGGCGCTGTCGCTGCCGGACGCAGCCAAGGTCGTGGCCCTGCGCAGCCAGGCGATCGCCACCCGGCTGGCCGGCCGCGGCGGCATGGCCTCGGTCGCGCTGAGCGAAGAAGACGCGACCGCGTGGCTGGCGCCGTGGGCCGACCGGGTCCAGGTGGCCGCGGTCAACAGCCCCACGTCCGTGGTGATCGCGGGCGAAGCCGGGGCCCTCGACGAGGTCGTCGAAGCGTTGTCCGCTCGGGACGTCCGCGTCCGGCGGGTGGCCGTGGACTACGGCTCGCACACCAACCAGGTCGAAGCCATCGAGGACCTCCTCGCCGAGGCACTGGCCGGGATCGCGGCGCAGGCCCCGAAGGTGCCGTTCTTCTCCACGCTCACCGGTGCCTGGATCACCGAGGCCGGGGTCGTCGACGGCGGCTACTGGTACCGGAACCTGCGCAACCAGGTCGGGTTCGGCCCGGCAGTGGCCGAGCTCGTGCGCCAGGGCCACGGCGTGTTCGTCGAAGTCAGCGCGCACCCGGTGCTGGTCCAGCCGCTCAGCGAACTCAGCGACGACGCCGTGGTCACCGGATCGCTGCGGCGCGAGGACGGCGGTCTGCGGAGGCTGCTGACGTCGATGGCCGAGCTGTTCGTGCGGGGAGTCGCGCTCGACTGGACCGCGGTCCTGCCGAGCACGGCCGCGCGCGTCGACCTGCCCAAGTACGCCTTCGACCACCGGCACTACTGGCTGCGGCCCGCCGAGTCCGCGACCGACGCGGCCTCGCTGGGCCAGGCGGCCGCCGACCACCCGCTGCTGGGCGCGGTCGTCGAGCTGCCGCAGTCCGACGGGCTGGTGTTCACCTCGCGGCTGTCGGTGCGGACGCACCCGTGGCTGGCCGGCCACGCGGTCGGCGGCGTGGTGATCCTGCCGGGCTCCGGGCTGGCCGAGCTGGCCGTGCGGGCCGGTGACGAGGCCGGGTGCACCGCCCTCGACGAGTTGATCATCGAGGCGCCGCTGGTCGTGCCCGCCGAGGGCGCGGTCCGCGTCCAGGTCGCGCTGAGCGGCCCGGACGAGACCGGCGCACGCACGGTCGACATCTACTCCCGGCGCGACGGCGGCACCGGGAGCTGGACGCGGCACGCCACCGGTGCGTTGTCGTCGGCTCCCGCCCAGGACCCGGGGTTCGACTTCGGGGTCTGGCCGCCCGCGGACGCCGAGCGCGTCGACGTCGAGACCTTCTACACCGACCTCGCCGAGCGCGGGTACGGCTATGGGCCGGCGTTCCAGGGCCTGCGGGCGGTGTGGCGGCGCGACGGCGATGTCTTCGCCGAGGTCGCCCTGCCCGAAGACCTGCGCAAGGACGCGGGCCGCTTCGGCGTCCACCCGGCACTGCTCGACGCGGCCCTGCAGGCCGCGACGGTCGGCGGCTCGGACGAGCCCGGCGAGCCGGTGCTCGCCTTCGCGTGGAACGGCCTGGTCCTGCACGCCGCCGGTGCGTCGGCCCTGCGCGTTCGGCTTTCGCCGAGTGGCCCGGACGCGCTGTCGGTCGCGGCCGCCGACGAAACCGGCGGCCTGGTCCTGACCATGGAGTCGCTGGTGTCCCGGCCGGTTTCGGCCGCGCAGCTGGGCGCCGCGGCCGACGCGGGCCACGACGCGCTGTTCCGCGTCGACTGGACCGAGCTCCCCGTGGGCCGGTCGACCACCACAGAGGACGCCGAAGTCCTGGAGGTCGCCGGGGGCGAGTCCGCATTGGCGGCGACCACCCGCGTGCTGGAGAAGCTCCAGGCGTGGCTGGCCGGACCCGAAGCGGAACGCCTGGTCGTCGTCACGCGCGGGGCCGTGCCCGCCGGGGGCGACCACACGCTGACCGACCCCGCCGCGGCGGCGGTGTGGGGCCTGGTCCGCTCCGCCCAGGCGGAACACCCGGACCGGATCGTCCTGCTGGACACCGACGGCGAACTCCCCTTGGCCGCCGTCCTGGCCTCGGGCGAGCCGCAGCTCGCGGTCCGCGGCACGACCCTCCTGGTGCCCCGGCTGGCCCGCGCCACCCGGATCGCGGACACGCCCGCCGCGTTCGACCCGGACGGGACGGTGCTGGTCTCGGGCGCCGGATCGCTGGGCACGCTGGTCGCCCGGCACCTGGTGACCCGGCACGGCGTGCGGAAACTCGTCCTGGCGAGCCGGCAGGGCCTGGACGCCGACGGCGCGAAGGACCTGATCAGCGACCTGCCCGACGCGGACGTGTCCTTCGTGGCCTGCGACGTTTCGGATCGTGACCAGGTGGCCGCCCTGCTGGCGGACCTGCCGGAGCTGACCGGGGTGGTGCACACCGCCGGCGTCTTCGAGGACGGCGTGATCGAGGCGCTGACCCCCGAGCAGCTGGCGAACGTCTACGCGGCGAAGGTCGATGCGGTGACGCACCTCGACGAGCTGACCCGCGACCGGGACCTCGGCGCGTTCGTCGTGTTCTCCTCCGTCGCCGGTGTCATGGGCGGCGGTGGCCAGGGCCCGTACGCGGCGGCGAACGCCTACCTGGACGCGGCGATGGTCCGTCGCCGGGCGGCGGGCCGGCCCGGCCTGTCCCTCGCGTGGGGCCTCTGGGAACGCAGTGGCGGCATGGCCGCCCACCTCAGCGACGTCGACCACGCACGGGCGAGCCGCAACGGCGTCCTGGAACTGACCCGGGCCGAGGGCCTGGCGCTGTTCGACCTCGGCCTGCGGACGGCCGAGCCGCTGCTCGTGCCGATCAAGCTCGACCTCGCCGCGATGCGGGCGGGCACGGTGCCGGTGCTGTTCCGCGGCCTGGTGCGGCCGAGCCGGACCCAGGCCCGTACGACGTCCACTGTGGACCCCGGGCTGGCCGGGCTCGCCCCGGCCGAGCGGGAGGCGCGGCTCGTCGACCTGGTGCGCGGGCAGGTCGCGGTCGTGCTCGGGTACGACGGGCCGGACGCGGTCCGCGCGGACACGGCGTTCAAGGACACCGGGTTCGACTCGCTGACGTCGGTGGAACTGCGCAACCGGCTGCGCGAGGCGACCGGGCTGAAACTGCCCGCGACGCTGGTCTTCGACTACCCGAACCCCTTGGCCGTCGCCCGCTACCTCAGCGCGCGGCTGGTCCCGGAAAGCAACGGGCACAACGGGCACGGGAACGGGCACGACGACGACCGGCTGCGGCACGTACTGGCGTCCGCCACGACCGAGGAACCGTCGATCGCCGAGCTCGGCGTCGACGACCTCGTCCAACTGGCTTTCGGCGACGAGTGATGGGGAGCAAGTGGTGAGTGCGTCGTATGAAAAGGTCGTCGAGGCGCTGCGGAAGTCCCTCGGCGAGGTCGGCACGCTGAAGAAGCAGGTCGACGCCGCCCGTGAGCCGATCGCGATCGTCGGCATGGCCTGCCGGCTGCCCGGTGGCATCACCGGCCCGGACGAGCTCTGGCGGCTGGTGGCCGAAGGCCGCGACGCCGTGTCCGGGTTCCCCGACGACCGCGGCTGGGACCTGGAGAACCTGTTCGACCCGGACCCCGAACACGCGGGGACGTCGTACACCGACCGGGGCGGCTTCCTGCACGACGCGGCCCTGTTCGACCCGGCCTTCTTCGGCATCTCGCCGCGCGAGGCCCTGGCCATGGACCCCCAGCAGCGGCTGCTGCTGGAAGCGTCCTGGGAAGCCCTCGAAAGCGTCGGCCTCGACCCGACGTCGTTGCAGGGCACCGACGTCGGCGTGTTCACCGGCGCCGGCGGCTCGGGCTACGGCGGCGGCCTGACCGCGCCGGAGATGGAAAGCTTCGCGGGCACCGGGCTGGCCTCGAGCGTGGCGTCGGGCCGGGTGTCCTACGTCTTCGGGTTCGAGGGCCCGGCGGTCACGATCGACACGGCGTGCTCGTCGTCGCTGGTCGCCATGCACCTCGCCGCGCAGGCGCTGCGCCAGGGCGACTGCTCGATGGCACTGGCCAGTGGCGCGATGGTGATGTCCGGCCCCGACTCCTTCGTCGTGTTCTCCCGGCAGCGCGGCCTGGCCTCCGACGGCCGCTGCAAGGCGTTCGCCTCGGGCGCCGACGGCATGGTGCTCGCCGAGGGCATCAGCGTCGTCGTCCTCGAACGGCTGTCGGTGGCCCGCGAGCGCGGGCACCACGTCCTGGCCGTGCTGCGCGGCAGCGCGGTCAACCAGGACGGCGCGTCCAACGGCCTGACCGCGCCGAACGGCCCTTCGCAGCAGCGCGTGATCCGGGCCGCGCTGGCGAACGCCGGGCTCGGACCGTCCGATGTGGACCTCGTCGAGGCCCACGGGACCGCGACGAGCCTGGGAGACCCCATCGAGGCGCAGGCGCTGCTGGCCACCTACGGCCAGGACCGTGAGACGCCGTTGTGGCTCGGGTCGCTGAAGTCGAACATCGGGCACACGCAGGCGGCCGCGGGCGTGGCGAGCGTGCTCAAGGTCGTGCAGGCGCTGCGGCACGGCGTCATGCCGCCGACCCTGCACGTCGACGAGCCGACCGCGCAGGTGGACTGGACCGAAGGCGCGGTCGAGCTGCTGACGGAGGGCCGGGACTGGCCGCGCGGCGACCGGCCGCGCCGGGCCGGGGTGTCGTCCTTCGGCGTCAGCGGCACGAACGTGCACCTGATCATCGAGGAAGCACCCGAAGAACCCGCGGCCCCGGAGCCGGTGGCCGCGGACGTCGTGCCGCTGGTGGTTTCCGCGCGCAGCACGGCTTCCCTGGCCGGGCAGGCCGCCCGGCTGACCGGCGTGGACCTGCCGCTCGGGACGCTCGCCGGTGCCCTGGTGTCCGGTCGGGCGCTGCTCGAAGAGCGCGCGGTCGTCGTGGCCGGTTCGGCCGGGGAAGCCCGCGCGGGGCTGGGCGCGCTGGCCCGCGGCGAGGCCGCGCCCGGTGTCGTGACCGGCAGCGCGGGCAAGCCGGGCAAGGTCGTGTGGGTGTTCCCCGGCCAGGGGACGCAGTGGGCCGGGATGGGCCGTGAGCTGCTCGAATCCTCGCCGGTGTTCGCCGGGCGGATCAAGGAGTGCGCGGCCGCGCTGGATCCCTGGACCGGCTGGTCGCTGCTCGACGTCCTGCACGGCGAGGGCGACCTCGACCGGGTCGACGTGCTGCAGCCCGCGTGCTTCGCGGTGATGGTGGGCCTGGCCGCGGTGTGGGAGTCCGTCGGGGTCCGGCCGGACGCCGTGGTCGGGCACTCGCAGGGCGAGATCGCGGCCGCGTGCGTGTCGGGCGCCTTGACGCTGGACGACGCCGCGAAGGTGGTGGCCCTGCGCAGCCAGGCGATCGCGGCGAAGCTGTCCGGCCGCGGCGGGATGGCCTCGGTCGCGCTGGGCGAAGCCGAGGCGAACGCGCGGCTGGCGCTGTGGGACGGACGCATCGAGGTGGCCGCGGTCAACGGACCTGCGTCGGTCGTGATCGCCGGGGACGCCCAGGCCCTGAACGAAGCTCTGGAAGTGCTGGCCGGGGACGGCGTCCGCGTCCGGCAGGTCGCCGTGGACTACGCGTCGCACACCCGGCACGTCGAAGACATCCGCGACACCCTCGCCGAGGCACTGGCCGGGATCACCGCGCAGGCGCCGGTCGTGCCGTTCTTCTCGACCGTCACCGGCGAGTGGATCGCCGAAGCCGGAGTCCTGGACGGCGGGTACTGGTACCGGAACCTGCGCAACCAGGTCGGGTTCGGCCCGGCCGTGGCCGCGCTGATCGGGCAGGGCCACGGCGTGTTCGTCGAGGTCAGTGCCCACCCGGTGCTCGTGCAACCGATCAGCGAACTCGCGGACGTCGTCGTCACCGGGACCCTGCGGCGCGACGACGGCGGTTCGCGGCGGCTCCTGACGTCGGTGGCCGAGCTGTTCGTGCGCGGTGTGCCGGTCGACTGGGCCGCACTGGTGCCGCCCGCCCGCGCCGCCCTCCCGACGTACGCCTTCGACCACCGGCACTTCTGGCTCCGGCCGGCCGAGCAGGCCGACGCCGTCTCGCTCGGCCAGGCCCCGGCCGGGCACCCGCTGCTCGGCGCGCTCGTCGAGGTGCCGCGGACCGGCGGCCTGGTGTTCACCTCGCGGCTGTCGCTGCGGACGCACCCCTGGCTGGCCGACCACACGATCGGCGGGGTGGTGCTCTTCCCCGGTACCGGGCTGGTCGAGCTGGCCGTGCGGGCCGGTGACGAAGCCGGCTGCCCGGTGCTGGACGAACTCGTCACGGAGGCGCCGCTCGTCGTGCCCCCGCAGGGCGGGGTGAACGTCCAGGTCACGGTGAGCGGCCCGGACCAGAACGGCTCGCGCACGGTGGAAGTCCATTCCCGGCGCGACGAAGAGTGGACGCGGCACGCGACCGGCGTCGTCTCGGCGACGCCGGGTCGCACCGACGGGTTCGACTTCAGCGCGTGGCCGCCGGCGGGCGCGCAGCGCGTCGAAATCGGCGGCTTCTACGACGACCTCGCCGAGCGCGGGTACGCGTACGGGCCGCTGTTCCAGGGCGTGCAGGCCGTCTGGCAGCGCGGGGACGAGGTGTTCGCCGAGATCGCCCTGCCCGCGGACCGGCGGGAGGACGCCGCCCGGTTCGGCCTGCACCCGGCGTTGCTCGACGCCGCCCTGCAGACCGGCACGATCGCCGCGGCCGCGTCCGGCCGGCCCGGCAAGTCCGTCATGCCGTTCTCGTGGAACCGGCTGGCGCTGCACGCTGTGGGCGCCGCGGGCCTGCGGGTCCGGGTCGCGCCCGGCGGGCCGGACGCGCTGACCGTCGAGGCCGCCGACGAGACCGGCGCCCCGGTCCTGACCATGGACTCGCTGATCCTGCGCGAGGTCGCGCTCGACCAGCTCGACACGACCCGCACCAGCTCGCTGTACCGGGTCGACTGGACCGAACTGGCCACTGTGGACGGTGCGGGGCCGTCGGGCCCGGCCGAGGTGCTCGAAGCCTCCGGCGGGGAACCCCTGGACCTGACCGCGCGGGTGCTGGAAGCCGTGCAGGCGTTCCTCACCGACGCGGCGGAAGAAGCCCGGCTGGTCGTGGTGACCCGCGGCGCCGTGCGCGAGGTGACCGATCCCGCCGGGGCCGCGGTGTGGGGCCTGGTCCGCGCCGCCCAGTCGGAGAACCCGGACCGGATCGTCCTGCTCGACACCGACGGCGAGGTGCCGCTGGACGCGGTGCTGGCGACCGGCGAGCCGCAGCTCGCGTTGCGCGGCAACACCTTCTCGGTGCCCCGGCTCGCCCGTGCCACCGAAGCGGCCGAAGCGCCCCTGACGTTCCGTCCGGAAGGGACGGTCCTCGTCTCCGGCGGCGGGACGCTGGGTGCGCTGGCCGCCCGCGCTCTGGTCACCCGGCACGGCGTCCGGCGCCTGGTCCTGGCCAGCCGGCGCGGGCGGGACGCCGAGGGCGTCGAAGACCTCGTCACCGAGCTGACCGGGCAGGGCGCGTCGGTTTCCGTGGTGGCCTGTGACGTTTCCGACCGGGACCAGGTGGCGGCGCTGCTCGAGGCGCACCCGATCACCGCGGTCGTGCACACGGCGGGCGTGTTCGACGCCGGTGTCACCGGGGCACTGACCCGGGAGCGGCTGGCCAAGGTCTTCGCCCCCAAGGTCGATGCCGTTCGGCACCTCGACGAGCTGACCCGCGAGCTGGACCTCGACGCGTTCATCGCCTACTCGTCCGCCTCCTCGATCTTCATGGGCGCGGGCAGCGGCGGGTACGCGGCGGCGAACGCCTTCCTCGACGGCCTGATGACCGCCCGCCGCGCGGCGGGCCGGCCCGGGCTGTCCCTGGCCTGGGGTCCGTGGGAGCAGCTCACCGGCATGGCGGACACCATCGACGACCTCACGCTGTCCCGGATGAGCCGGCGCGAGGGCCGCGGCGGTGTCCGGGCGCTCGGGTCGGCCGAGGGCATGGAGCTGTTCGACGCCGCCCTGTCCGCCGGGCAGGCGCTGCTGGTGCCGATCGAGCTCGACCTGCGCGAGGTGCGGGCCGACGCGGCCGGCGGCGGCACCGTGCCGCACTTGCTGCGCGGCCTGGTCCGCGTGGCCCGGCAGGCGGCCCGCACGGCGTCCGGCGAGCACGGCGGCCTGGCCGCCAAGCTGGCCGGGCTGACGGTGGCCGAACAGGAAGCACTGCTGCTCGACCTCGTCCGCGGCCAGGTCGCGGTCGTGCTCGGGCACGCCGACAGCTCCGGCGTCCGCGCCGACGCCGCCTTCAAGGACGCCGGGTTCGACTCGCTGACGTCGGTGGAACTGCGCAACCGGCTGCGCGAGGCGACCGGCCTGAAACTGCCCGCGACGCTCGTCTTCGACCACCCGAACCCGCTGGTGCTGGCCCGGCACCTGCGGACGGAACTCGCCGTCGAGGAAGCGTCACCGGCCGACGCGGTGCTGGCCGGGCTCGCCGGGCTGGAGGCGGCCATCGCGGCCGCCGGCGCCTCGGACGGCGACCGGATCGCCGTCCGGCTGCGCGAACTGCTCAAGGCCGCCGAGGCCCGTCCGAGCACCGACGATCTCGACACGGCCAGCGACGAGGAGCTGTTCGCCCTCGTCGACGGGCTCGACTGAAAAGCAAGCACACGTGAGACTTCTGGGAGTTGAGTTCAGTGGCTGACGAGGGACAGCTCCGCGATTACCTCAAGCGGGCCATCGCCGACGCCCGCGACGCCCGCACCCGGCTGCGCGAGGCCGAGGAGCAGGCGCGGGAGCCGATCGCCATCGTCGCCATGGCGTGCCGGTACCCGGGCGGGGTGTCCTCGCCCGAGGACCTGTGGCGGCTGGTGGCCGACGGGACCGACGCCGTCACCGGGTTTCCCGGCAACCGCGGCTGGGACGTCGACGGGCTCGTCGACCCGGACCCCGACCGCCCGGGCACGACGTACACCGACCAGGGCGGGTTCCTGCACGACGCCGATCTGTTCGACGCCGGGTTCTTCGGGATCTCGCCGCGCGAGGCCGTCGCCATGGACCCGCAGCAGCGGCTGCTGCTGGAGACGTCCTGGGAGGCCATCGAGCGCACCGGCACGGACCCGCTTTCGCTGAAGGGCAGCGACATCGGCGTGTTCACCGGGGTCGCGAGCATGGGCTACGGCGCCGGCGGCGGCGTGGTCGCGCCGGAACTGGAAGGCTTCGTCGGTACCGGCGCGGCACCGTGCATCGCCTCCGGCCGCGTGTCCTACGTCCTCGGCCTCGAGGGCCCGGCGGTCACCGTCGACACCGGGTGTTCGTCGTCGCTGGTGGCGATGCACCTGGCCGCGCAGGCCCTGCGGCGCGGCGAGTGCTCGATGGC
Organism: Amycolatopsis sp. lyj-23; assembly: GCF_046549135.1. Taxonomy (NCBI): domain Bacteria; kingdom Bacillati; phylum Actinomycetota; class Actinomycetes; order Pseudonocardiales; family Pseudonocardiaceae; genus Amycolatopsis; species Amycolatopsis sp. lyj-23. Next base: position 111,849 of record NZ_JAJPWN010000019.1, read on the forward strand.
GCTGGCCGGCGGCGCGATGGTGATGGCCCAGCCCGGTTCGTTCGTGTCCTTCTCCCGCCAGCGCGGGCTCGCCCGGGACGGGCGCTGCAAGGCCTTCGCGGACCGCGCCGACGGCATGGGCCTGGCCGAAGGCGTCGGCGTCATCGCGCTGGAACGGCTGTCGGTCGCCCGCGAGCGCGGGCACCGGGTGCTGGCCGTGCTGCGCGGCATCGCGGTCAACCAGGACGGCGCTTCGAATGGCCTCACCGCCCCGAACGGCCCCTCTCAGCAGCGGGTGATTCGCGCGGCGCTGGCCGAAGCCGGGCTGACACCGTCCGATGTGGACGTCGTGGAGGGCCACGGCACCGGTACGACGCTGGGCGACCCGATCGAGGCGCAGGCGTTGCTGGCCACCTACGGCAAGGGCCGTGAGAAGCCGTTGTGGCTCGGTTCGATCAAGTCGAACATCGGGCACACGCAGGCGGCCGCGGGCGTGGCCAGCGTGATCAAGATGGTGGAAGCGCTGCGCCACGGCGTGCTGCCCCCGACGCTGCACGTCGACGAGCCGTCCACCGAGGTCGACTGGTCGGCCGGAGCGGTCTCGCTGCTGACCGAGGCACGGGAGTGGCCGCGCGAAGACCGGCCGCGCCGGGCCGGGGTGTCCTCCTTCGGCATCAGCGGCACGAACGCGCACCTCATCCTCGAGGAAGCACCCGAGGAGGAGACGCCTCCCGCCGTAACGCCTGTCGAAGGCGTGGTGCCCGTGGTGGTGTCGGCTCGCGGTGCCCTGGCAGGCCAGGCCGAGCGGCTGGCCGCGTTCCTCGGCGAGACGGACGTGCCCCTCGCCGAGGTCGCCGGGGCGCTGGTTTCCAGCCGTTCCGTGTTCGGCGACCGGGCCGTCGTGGTGGCCGGTTCTCGCGAGGAGGCGTCGGACGGGCTGAACGCGTTGGCCCGCGGCGAAAGCGCGCCCGACGTCGTGACCGGCACGGTGGCCGCTTCCGGCGGACCGGGCAAGGTCGTGTGGGTGTTCCCGGGCCAGGGCTCGCAGTGGATCGGGATGGGCCGCGAGCTCCTTGACGCGTCGCCGGTGTTCGCCGAGCGGATCGGCGAGTGCGCGGCCGCTCTCGAACCGTGGATCGACTGGTCCCTGCTCGATGTCCTCCGCGGCGAAGGCGACCTCGAGCGGGTCGATGTGCTGCAGCCCGCCTGTTTTGCGGTGATGGTCGGCTTGGCCGCGGTGTGGCAGTCGGTCGGGGTCCGGCCCGATGCCGTGGTGGGTCACTCGCAGGGCGAGATCGCCGCCGCCTGCGTGTCGGGCGCGCTGTCGTTGCAGGACGCGGCGAAGGTGGTCGCGTTGCGCAGCCAGGCCATCGCGGCGAAGCTGGCCGGCCGCGGCGGCATGGCGTCCGTCGCGCTGAGCGAGGAAGACGCCCTCGTCCAGCTGAAGCCGTGGGCGGACCGGGTCGAGGTGGCCGCGGTCAACAGCCCGTCGTCAACGGTGATCGCGGGCGACGCCGAGGCACTGGACCAGGTCCTCGAAGCCTTGTCCGCTCAGGACATCCGGGTCCGGCGGGTGGCCGTGGACTACGCGTCGCACACCCGGCACGTCGAGGACATCCAGGAGCCGCTCGCCGAGGCGCTGGCCGGGATCGAAGCCCAGGCGCCGTCGCTGCCGTTCTTCTCCACGCTCACCGGTGACTGGATCCGCGACGCCGGTGTGGTCGACGGCGATTACTGGTACCGCAACCTGCGCAACCAGGTCGGGTTCGGCCCGGCGGTGGCCGAGCTGATCGGCGCGGGCCACCGGGTGTTCGTCGAGGTCAGCGCGCACCCGGTGCTGGTACAGGCGATCAGCGAAATCGCCGACGACGCGGTCGTGACCGGCTCGCTGCGGCGGGACGACGGCGGCCTGCGGCGGCTGCTGACCTCGATGGCCGAGCTGTTCGTCCGCGGGGTCGACGTCGACTGGGCGACGCTGGTGCCGCCCGCCCGGGTGGACCTGCCCACCTACGCCTTCGACCACCAGCACTATTGGCTGCAGTACGTCGAGACCGCGACCGATGCCGTGGGCCCGGTGGTGCGGCTGCCCGGAACCGGCGGCTTGGTCTTCACCTCGCGGTGGTCGCTGAAGTCCCAGCCGTGGCTGGCCGGGCACACCCTCGACGACGTCGTGATCGTCCCCGGCGCGGCCCTGGCCGAGCTGGCGGTCCGGGCCGGCGACGAAGCCGGGACCCCGGTGCTGGACGAACTCGTCATCGAGACGCCGCCGGTGGTCCCGGACCGCGGCGCGATCCGCGTGCAGGTCACCGTGTCCGGCCCGGACGACGACGGCGTCCGAGTTCTGGAGGTCCACGCCCAGCCCGACGACGCCACCGACGAGTGGACCCGGCACGCCACCGGCACGCTCTCGGCGACGCCGCCCCCGCCGGGCGCACGGCAGGCCGGCGACGAGGTCGTCGCCGAAGTGTCCCTGCCCGACGGCGTGGACGCCGGTGCGTTCGCCATCCACCCGGCGCTCCTGGACGCGGCCCTGTCCGGCGAAGACGGCCGGACGCAGCCCATGGAGTGGCGCGGCCTGACGCTGCACGCCGCGGGAGCGTCGACACTGCGGGTCCGGCTGCTGCCCGGCGGGGCCCTGGAAGCGGTCGATGGCGCCGGCAACCTGGTCGTCACCGCGAACGAAGTGGTGCTGCGGCCGGTGTCCGTCGGACAGCCGAGCACCACCCGGGACGCGCTGTTCCAGGTGAACTGGCTCGAACTCCCCGATGGGGGAACGGCGGAAGCCGACGACGTCGAGGTGCTGGAAGTCCCCGCGGGCGACTCCCCGCTGGCCGCGACCTCCCGCGTCCTGGAGAAGCTCCAGACCTGGCTGACCGAGCCCGAAGCGGACCGCCTGGTCGTCGTCACGCGCGGCGCGGTCCCCGCCGGGGACACCCCGGTGACCGACCCCGCCGCGGCCGCGGTCTGGGGGCTCGTCCGGTCCGCGCAGGCGGAGAACCCGGACCGGATCGTGCTGGTGGACACCGACGGCGAGCTCCCGCTGGGTGCGGTGCTGGCCGCTGGTGAGCCGCAGGTCGCCGTGCGCGGGACCGCCCTCTTCGTGCCGCGCCTGGCCCGCGCCGACGCCACCGCCGGTGACGGTCTACAAGGGACGGTCCTCGTCTCCGGTGCCGGAGTGCTCGGCGAGATCGTCGCCCGGCACCTGGTCACCCACCACGGCGTGCGGAACCTGGTCCTGGCCAGCCGCCGCGGCCTGGCCGCCGACGGCGCGAAGGACCTGGTCACCGACCTCACCGGCGAGGGCGCCGACATCTCCGTCGTCGCCTGTGACCTCGCCGACCGCGAGCAGGTGGCCGCCCTGCTGGACGAACACCGCCCGGCGAGCGTCATCCACACCGCGGGCGTCCTCGACGACGGCGTCATCGGGACGCTCACCCCCGAGCGGCTGGCCGAGGTCTTCGCGCCCAAGGTCGACGCGGTCCGCCACCTCGACGAGCTCACCCGCGACCGGGACCTCGACAGTTTCGTCGTGTTCTCCTCCGGCTCCGGCGTGTTCGGCTCGCCCGGGCAGGGCAACTACGCGGCCGCGAACGCCTTCCTGGACGCGGCGATGGCGAGCCGCCGGGCGGCGGGGCTCCCGGGCCTGTCGCTGGCGTGGGGCCTGTGGGAGCAGGCCACCGGCATGACCGCGCACCTCGGCGGCACCGACCAGGCCCGGATGAGCCGCGGCGGCGTGCGCCCGATCACGGCCGAGGAGGGCATGACCCTGTTCGACACGGCACTGGGCGCGCAGCTCCCGCTGCTCGTTCCGGTCAAGCTCGACCTGGCGGAGGTGCGGGCCGGCGGGACCGTGCCGCACCTGCTGCGCGGCCTGGTCCGCCCCGGACGGCGGCAGGCCCAAGCCGCGTCCACAGTGGACGAATCGCTTCAGCGGCGGCTGGCCGGGCTGGCCGCGCCCGAGCGGGAGGCGCTGCTCGTCGACCTCGTGCGCAGCCAGGTCGCGGCGGTGCTCGGGCACGCCGGGCCGGACGCGGTCCGCGCGGACACGGCGTTCAAGGACGCCGGGTTCGACTCGCTGACCTCGGTGGACCTGCGCAACCGGCTGCGGGAGAGCACCGGGCTGAAGCTGCCCGCCACGCTCGCCTTCGACTACCCGACCCCGCTGGTCCTCGCCCGGCACCTGCGCGACGAACTCGGGGCCGGCGACGACGCGCTGTCGGTCGTGCACGCCCGGCTCGAAGACGTCGAGGCGCTGCTCGGCGACCTGCGGCTCGACGAATCCACGAAGACCGGCCTGACGCTCCGGCTGCAGGGCCTGGTGGCCCGGTGCAACGGCGTGCTCGGGGAAGCGGACGGCGAAACCCTGGCGGACCGGCTCGAGTCCGCCTCCGCCGACGAAGTCCTCGACTTCATCGACGAGGAGCTGGGCCTCACCTGATCCCGGTCCGAGACCCACGCTCCCAGCAAACCTTTGTGAGGACACAGGAATGGCCACGGACGAGAAACTCCTCAAGTACCTCAAGCGCGTCACGGCGGAGCTGCACAGCCTGCGCAAGCAGGGGTCCCGGCACGCCGACGAACCGCTCGCCGTCGTCGGGATGGCCTGCCGGTTCCCCGGGGGCGTGGCCTCGCCCGAAGACCTGTGGCGGCTCGTGGCCGGCGGCGTCGACGCCCTCTCGGACTTCCCCGACGACCGGGGCTGGGACCTCGACGGCCTGTTCGACCCGGACCCGGACAACCCGGGGACGTCGTACACCAGCCAGGGCGGGTTCCTGCGCGGTGCCGGGCAGTTCGACGCGGGCCTGTTCGGCATCTCGCCGCGCGAGGCCCTCGTCATGGACCCGCAGCAGCGGGTGCTGCTGGAGACGTCGTGGGAGGCACTCGAAGACGCCGGGGTCGACCCGCTTTCGCTGAAGGGCAGCGACGTCGGCGTGTTCTCCGGCGTGTTCACCCAGGGCTACGGCGCCGGGGCGATCACGCCGGACCTCGAAGCCTTCGCGGGCATCGGCGCGGCGTCGAGCGTGGCCTCGGGCCGGGTGTCCTACGTCTTCGGGCTGGAAGGTCCCGCGGTCACCATCGACACCGCGTGCTCGTCGTCGCTGGTCGCCATCCACCTCGCCGCCCAGGCGCTGCGCGCGGGCGAGTGCTCGATGGCGCTGGCAGGCGGCGCGACGGTGATGCCGACCCCGGGCACCTTCGTGGCGTTCTCGCGGCAGCGGGTGCTGGCCGCCGACGGCCGGTCCAAGGCCTTCTCCTCGACCGCGGACGGCACCGGCTGGTCCGAAGGCGCCGGCGTGCTGGTGCTCGAACGGCTTTCGGTGGCGCAGGAACGCGGGCACCGGATCCTGGCCGTCCTGCGCGGCAGCGCGGTCAACCAGGACGGCGCTTCCAACGGCCTGACCGCGCCGAACGGGCCGTCGCAGCAGCGGGTGATCCGCAAGGCACTGGCCGGGGCCGGGCTGGTCGCGTCCGATGTGGACGTCGTCGAGGCGCACGGGACCGGCACCGCGCTCGGCGACCCGATCGAAGCGCAGGCGCTGCTGGCCACCTACGGCCAGGGCCGCGAGCCGGAGAAGCCGTTGTGGCTCGGGTCGATCAAGTCGAACATCGGGCACACGCAGGCAGCCGCCGGGGTCGCCGGCGTGATCAAGATGGTCCAGGCGCTGCGGCACCGCGCCCTGCCGCCGACCCTGCACGTGGCCGAGCCGACGCCGGAGGTCGACTGGTCGGCCGGCGCGGTCGAGCTGCTGACCGAGCCCCGCGAGTGGCCCGGCGCCGACCGGCCGCGCCGGGCCGGGGTGTCGGCGTTCGGCATCAGCGGGACGAACGCCCACCTGATCCTGGAAGAGGCCCCGCCGGCCGACGCCGTTCCGGCGGAAACGCCGGTCGAGGGACCGGTGCCGCTGGTTGTTTCCGCGGGCAGTCCCGCGTCACTGGCCGCCCAGGCCGGTCGCCTCGCGGACGTCCTGGAGTCCGGTGCCGCGTCCCGGGCGCGGCTGGCGAGCGCCCTGCTGACGAGCCGGGCCCGGCTCGGTGACCGCGCGGTCGTGGTCGCGGGCACGGACGAGGACGCCGTGGCCGGGCTGCGCGCGGTGGCGCGCGGGGAAGCCGCACCCGGCGTGGTGACCGGTTCGGCCGGCCCGGGCAAGCTCGCCTACGTCTTCCCCGGCCAGGGTTCCCAGCGGATCGGGATGGGCCGGGAGCTGTACGAGCGGTACCCGGTGTTCGCGACGGCGTTCGACGAGGCCTGCGCGCAGCTGGACCGCTGCCTGGCCGGGCGAGCGGGTCACGGCGTGCGGGACGTCGTCCTCGGTGCCGTGCCCGCGGAGACCGGGCTGCTGGACCAGACCGTTTTCACCCAGGCCGGGCTGTTCGCGGTCGAGAGCGCGCTGTTCCGGCTCGCCGAGTCCTGGGGTGTCCGGCCGGACGTGGTCATCGGCCACTCCGTCGGGGAAATCGCCGCCGCGTACGCCGCGGGCGTGTTTTCGCTGGCCGACGCGGCCCGGATCGTCGCCGCGCGTGGCCGGCTGATGCAGGCCCTCGCGCCGGGCGGGGCGATGGCCGCCGTCGCCGCGTCCGAGGCGGAGGTCGCCGAGCTGCTCGGCGAGGGCGTGGAACTCGCCGCCGTCAACGGCCCCGCGGCCGTGGTCCTCTCCGGCGACGAAGACGCGGTCCTCGCGGCCGCCGACCGCATGCGCGAGCGCGGGCACAAGACCAAGCAGCTCAAGGTGTCCCACGCGTTCCACTCCGCGCGGATGGAGCCGATGCTCGCGGAGTTCGCCGCCGAACTGGCCGGTGTGACGTGGCACGAGCCGGAGATCCCGGTCGTCTCCAACGTGACCGGCCGGCTCGCCGGGCCCGGCGAGCTCACCGAGCCGGCCTACTGGGCCGGGCACGTGCGGCAGCCGGTGCGGTTCGCCGACGGCGTCGCGGCCGCGGCGGAGTTCGGCGCGTCCCGGTTCGTGGAGCTCGGGCCGGGGACGGCGCTGACCGCACTGGTCGAGGAGACGGCCGAGGTCACGTGCGTCCCGGCGCTGCGGGACGACCGGCCGGAAGGCACCGCGCTGCTCACCGCGGTCGCCGGGCTGTTCGTCCGCGGCGCCACCGTCGACTGGTCCGCCCTGCTGCCGCCGGTCACCGGCTGGGTCGACCTGCCGAAGTACGCCTTCGACCAGCAGCACTACTGGCTGCACCCGGCCGCGCAGGCCACCGACGCGGCTTCGCTCGGGCAGGTCGCGGCCGACCACCCGCTGCTCGGCGCGGTGGTCCGGCTGCCGCAGTCGGACGGCCTGGTCTTCACCTCGCGGCTGTCGCTGAAGTCGCACCCGTGGCTGGCCGACCACGTCATCGGCGGGGTGGTGCTCGTCGCGGGCACCGGGCTCGTCGAGCTGGCGGTCCGGGCCGGCGACGAGGCCGGCTGCCCGGTGCTCGAGGAACTCGTCATCGAGGCCCCGCTGGTCGTCCCCGGCCACGGCGGGGTCCGGATCCACGTCGTCGTCGGCGCGCCGGGGGAGACCGGCTCGCGCGCGGTCGAGGTGTACTCGCTGCGCGAGGACGCCGGTGCGGAGGTCTGGACGCGGCACGCGACCGGCTTCCTGACCGCCACGCCGCCGGCGGCACAACCGTTCGACTTCACGGCTTGGCCGCCGCCCGGCGTCGAGCGCGTCGACGTCGAAGACTTCTACGACGGCCTTGTCGAGCGCGGGTACGCGTACGGGCCGTCCTTCCGCGGCCTGCGGGCCGTGTGGCGTCGCGGCGACGAGGTCTTCGCCGAGGTCGCCCTGGCCGAGGACGACCGCGCGGACGCGGCCCGGTTCGGCATCCACCCGGGTCTGCTCGACGCCGCCCTGCACGCGGGGATGGCCGCACCGGCCGCCACGGCGGAAGAGCCGGGGCGGCCGGTGCTGCCGTTCGCCTGGAACGGCCTGGTCCTGCACGCGGCCGGGGCGTCCGCGCTGCGGGTCCGGCTCGCCCCGAGCGGTCCGGACGCGCTGTCGGTCGAGGCCGCGGACGAGGCCGGCGGGCTCGTCGTGACGGCGGACTCCCTGGTCTCCCGGCCGGTGTCGGCCGAGCAGCTGGGCGCGGCGGCGAACCGGGACGACCTGTTCCGCTTGGCGTGGACCGAGGTTTCCGCGACCGAGGACGCGCCCGCGGACGGCGTCGAGGTGCTCGAAGCGTCCGGCGGGGACCCCCTCGAACTGACCGGCCGGGTGCTGGAAGCCGTGCAGACCTGGCTCGCCGAGGCGGCTGACGACACGCGCCTGGTCGTGGTGACCCGCGGCGCGGTCCCCGCCGGTGACGGGCTCGTCCGCGAGCCCGCCGGGGCGGCCGTCTGGGGCCTGCTGCGGGCCGCGCAGGCGGAGAACCCGGACCGGATCGTCCTGCTCGACACCGACGGCGAAGTGCCGCTGGGCCGGGTCCTGGCCGCCGGCGAACCGCAGGTCGCCGTCCGCGGCACCACGCTCACCGCCCCCCGGCTGGCACGCGCCGAAGCCGCGGAGGCGCCGGTCGTGTCCGGCGGGACGGTCCTGATTTCGGGGGCCGGCTCGCTCGGCGTGCTCACCGCCCGGCACCTGGTGGCCCGGCACGGCGTCCGGCGGCTGGTGCTGGTCAGCCGGCGCGGCCCGGCCGCCGACGGCATGACCGAGCTGACCGCGGAACTGACCGCCCAGGGCGCCGAGGTCACCGTGGTCGCGGCCGACCTGGCCGAGCGGGACCAGGTCGCGGCGCTGCTGGCCGAGCACCGGCCCACCGCGGTCGTGCACACCGCCGGCGTCCTCGACGACGGCGTCTTCGAGGCGCAGACGCGCGAGCGGCTGGCCAAGGTCTTCGCGCCGAAGGTCGACGCCGTCCGCCACCTCGACGAGCTCACCCGCGACCTGGACCTCGACAGTTTCGTCGTCTTCTCGTCCGCGTCCGGGGTCTTCGGCTCGGCCGGGCAGGCCAACTACGCCGCCGCCAACGCCTACCTGGACGCCGTAGTGGCGAACCGCCGGGCCGCGGGCCTGCCCGGGACGTCGCTCGCCTGGGGCCTCTGGGCGCAGACCGACGGCATGACCGCGCACCTCGGCGGCGCCGACCAGGCGCGGGCGGACCGCGGCGGCGTCCTCGCCATCTCACCCGCCGAGGGCATGGACCTCTTCGACGCCGCGCCGGACGGGCTCGTCGTCCCGGTCAAGCTGGACCTGCGCAAGACGCGGGCCGGCGGGACGGTGCCGCACCTGCTGCGCGGCCTGGTCCGCCCGGGCAGGCAGCAGGCGCGCGCGGCGTCCACTGTGGACAAGGGGCTGGCCGGCCGGCTCGCCGGGCTCGCCCCGGCCGAGCAGGAGGCGCTGCTGCTCGACGTCGTCCGCACGCAGGTCGCGCTGGTGCTCGGGCACGCCGGGCCGGCCGCCGTCCGCCCGGACACGGCGTTCAAGGACGCCGGGTTCGACTCGCTGACCTCGGTGGAACTGCGCAACCGGCTGCGCGAGGCGAGCGGGCTGAAGCTGCCCGCGACGCTGGTCTTCGACTACCCGACGCCGGTCGCGCTGGCCCGCTACCTGCGTGCCGAACTCGGCGACACGGTGGCCACGACGCCGTCGGTCACCACGACCGCCGCGGACGCCGGGGAGCCGATCGCCATCGTCGGCATGGCGTGCCGCCTGCCGGGCGGGGTCACCGATCCCGACGGCCTGTGGCGCCTGGTGCGCGACGGTCTCGAAGGGCTGTCCCCGTTCCCCGAGGACCGGGGCTGGGACCTGGAAAACCTGTTCGACGACGACCCCGACCGCTCCGGCACGACATACACCAGCCAGGGCGGATTCCTCGACGGCGCCGCCCTGTTCGACGCGGGCTTCTTCGGGATCTCGCCGCGGGAGGCCCTCGCGATGGACCCGCAGCAGCGGCTGCTGTTGGAGGCGTCCTGGGAAGCGCTCGAAGGCGCCGGGGTCGACCCGGGTTCGCTGAAGGGCGCCGACGTCGGCGTGTTCGCCGGGGTGTCCAACCAGGGCTACGGGATGGGCGCCGACCCGGCCGAGCTGGAGGGGTACGCGAGCACGGCGGGCGCGTCCAGCGTCGTGTCCGGCCGGGTGTCCTACGTCTTCGGCTTCGAAGGCCCGGCCGTCACGATCGACACGGCGTGCTCGTCGTCGCTGGTCGCGATGCACCTGGCCGGGCAGGCCCTGCGGCAGGGCGAGTGCTCGATGGCGCTGGCCGGTGGCGTCACCGTGATGGGGACGCCCGGCACCTTCGTGGAGTTCGCGAAGCAGCGTGGCCTGGCCGGTGACGGCCGGTGCAAGGCCTACGCGGAGGGCGCCGACGGGACCGGCTGGGCCGAGGGCGTCGGGGTCGTCGTGCTGGAGCGGCTGTCCGTGGCGCGCGAACGCGGCCACCGCGTCCTGGCCGTCCTGCGCGGCAGCGCGGTGAACTCCGACGGCGCGTCCAACGGCTTGACCGCCCCCAATGGGCCGTCGCAGCAGCGCGTGATCCGCCGGGCCCTCTCCGGCGCCGGGCTGGCACCGTCCGATGTGGACGTTGTGGAGGGCCACGGCACCGGGACGGCGCTCGGCGACCCGATCGAGGCGCAGGCCCTGCTGGCGACCTACGGCCGGGACCGGGACCCGGAAACGCCGTTGTGGCTGGGTTCGGTGAAGTCGAACTTCGGGCACACGCAGTCGGCCGCCGGCGTCGCGGGCGTGATCAAGATGGTGCAGGCGCTGCGGCACGGCGTCCTGCCGCCGACCCTGCACGTCGAGCAGCCCACCAGCCAGGTCGACTGGTCCGCGGGCGCGGTCTCGCTGCTGACGGAGGCGCGCGAGTGGCCGCGCACCGGCCGTCCGCGCCGGGCCGGGGTGTCCTCGTTCGGGATCAGCGGCACGAACGCCCACCTGATCATCGAAGAAGCGCCGGTCGAGCCCGAGCCGGTCGCCGGCGAGTCGCCGGCGGGCGGGGTCGTGCCGCTGGTGGTGTCGGCCCGCAGCGCCGGTGCTTTGCGCGGCCAGGCCGGCCGGCTCGCCGCGTTCCTCGAGGACGCGCCCCTTGCCGAGGTCGCCGGGGCTCTGCCGGGGCGCGCCCGGTTCGGCGAGCGGGCGGTCGTGGTCGCGGAGTCGGCCGAGGAGGCCCGCGAAGGCCTGGGTGCGCTCGCCCGTGGCGAGGACGCGCCGGGCCTGGTCAGCGGCCGGGTGCCCGCGTCCGGCGGGCCGGGCAAGCTCGTCTGGGTGTTCCCCGGGCAGGGGACGCAGTGGGCGGGCATGGGCCGCGAGCTGCTCGGATCCTCGCCGGTGTTCGCGGCGCGGATCGCCGAGTGCGCGGCCGCGCTGGAGCCGTGGATCGACTGGTCGCTGCTCGACGTCCTGCGCGGCGACGACCCCGGCCTGCTGGACCGGGTCGACGTCCTCCAGCCCGCGAGCTGGGCGATGATGGTCGGCCTGGCCGCGGTCTGGTCCGCGGCCGGGGTGGTCCCCGACGCCGTGCTCGGCCACTCCCAGGGCGAGATCGCCGCGGCGTGCGTCTCGGGAGCCCTGTCGCTGGAGGACGCGGCCAAGGTCGTCGCGCTGCGCAGCCAGGCCATCGCCGCGAAGCTCTCCGGCCGCGGCGGCATGGCCTCGGTCGCGCTGAGCGAGGAAGACGCCGTCACACGCTTGGCGCCGTGGGCCGAGCGGGTCGAGGTGGCCGCGGTCAACAGCCCGGCGTCGACGGTGATCGCCGGCGACGCCGAAGCGCTCGGCGAAGCGCTCGAAGCGCTGTCCGGCCAGGGCGTCCGCGTCCGGCGGGTCGCGGTGGACTACGCCTCGCACACCCGGCACGTCGAAGACATCGAGGAGACGCTGGCCGAAGCGCTGGCCGGCCTCGACGCCCGGGCGCCGCTCGTGCCGTTCCTCTCCACCCTGACCGGCGACTGGATCCGTGACGAGGGGGTCGTCGACGGCGGCTACTGGTACCGGAACCTGCGCGGCCGGGTGCGGTTCGGCCCGGCCGTGGAAACGCTGCTCGGGCAGGGGCACGGCGTGTTCGTCGAAATCAGCGCCCACCCGGTGCTGGTCCAGCCGATCACCGAGCGCACCGACCAGCTCGTCACCGGGTCGCTGCGGCGCGACGACGGCGGTCTGCGCAGGCTGCTGACGTCGATGGCCGAGCTGTTCGTGCGCGGAGTCGACCTGGACTGGACCACGCTGGTGTCTCCTGCCCGGGTGGACCTGCCGACGTACGCCTTCGACCACGAGCACTACTGGCTCCGCCCGGCCGGCACCGCGTCCGACGCCGTCTCGCTGGGCCTGGCCGGCGCCGACCACCCGCTGCTCGGCGCCGTCGTGCCGCTGCCGCAGTCCGACGGGCTCGTGTGCACCTCGCGGCTGTCGCTGCGGTCGCACCCCTGGCTGGCCGACCACGCGGTCCGGGACGTCGTGATCGTCCCCGGCACCGGGCTGGTCGAGCTGGCCGTGCGGGCCGGCGACGAGGCCGGCTGCCCGGTGCTCGACGAGCTGGTGATCGAAGCGCCGCTGGTGGTGCCCCGCCGCGGCGGCGTCCGCGTGCAGGTCGCGGTCGGCGGCCCGGGCCAGGACGGCTCCCGCACGGTGGACATCCACTCCCTGCGCGAGGACTCCGACAGCTGGGTCCGGCACGCCACCGGCGTCCTGGCCCCGGACGACCGGCCGCGCGGGACAGCCGAGTTCGACTTCGCCGCCTGGCCGCCGTCCGGCGCCGAACCGGTCGACATCACCGGCGCCTACGACGTGCTCGCGGACGTCGGCTACGGCTACGGGCCCACGTTCCGGGCCGTGCGGGCGGTGTGGCGGCGCGGCCGCGGGGACACCGCCGAGACCTTCGCCGAGATCGCCCTGCCCGAAGAGGCGAACGCCGGTGCGTTCGGCATCCACCCGGCGCTGCTGGACGCGGCCCTGCACTCGACGATGGTCAGCGCCGCGGCGGACACCGAGTCCTACGGGGACGAGGTGCGGCTGCCCTTCGCGTGGAACGGCCTGCGGCTGCACGCGGCCGGGGCCTCGACGCTGCGGGTCCGCGTCGGCAAGCCCGAGCGGGACAGCATGTCGCTGGAGGCTGTGGACGAGACCGGCGGCCTGGTCGTCACGCTGGAGTCGCTGGTCGGCCGCCCGGTGTCGAACGACCAGCTCACGACGGCGGCGGGCCCGGCGGGCGCCGGCTCGCTGTTCCGGGTGGACTGGACGCCGCTGTCCTCCGTGGACCGCACCCGGCCGGTGCCCTCCTGGGTGCCGGTGGCCACCGCGGAACAGGTGGCGACCCTGGCCGACGACGTGCTGACCGGCGCGGCGGACGCCCCGGCGGTGGCCGTCGCGGAAGCCGTCTCCGGCGGGGACGACGTGCTGGCGCTCACGGTCCGGGTGCTCGACGTCGTCCAGTGCTGGCTGGCCGGCGGCGGGCTGGAGGGGACGAAGCTCGCGGTCGTCACCCGCGGTGCCGTGCCCGCCGGCGACGGCGCGGTGCACGACCCGGCCGCGGCCGCGGTCTGGGGACTGGTCCGGGCCGCGCAGGCGGAGAACCCGGACCGGATCGTCCTGCTGGACGTCGAGCCCGGCGCCGAAGTGCCGCCGCTGCTGGCTTCGGTGCTCGCCGACGGCGAGCCCCAGGTCGCGATCCGCGGCACGACGCTGTCCATCCCGCGGCTCGCCCGCGCCGCCCGGCCCGACGCGCCCGCCGGGTTCAAGACCGAGGGGCCGGTCCTGATCACCGGCGGGACCGGGTCGCTCGGCGGCCTGGCCGCCCGGCACCTGGTCGAGCGGCACGGCGTCCGGCAGCTGGTGCTGGCCAGCCGCCGTGGACTGGACGCCGAAGGCGCGAAGGACCTGGTCACCGACCTCACCGGGCTGGGCGCCGACGTCTCCGTCGCCGCCTGCGACGTCTCGGACCGGGACCAGGTGGCCGCCCTGCTGGCCGAGCACCGGCCGACCGCCGTGGTCCACACGGCCGGGATCGCCGACGCCGGGGTGATCGGAACGGTGACCCCGGACCGGCTGGCCGAAGTGTTCGCGCCGAAGGTCGACGCGGTCCGCCACCTCGACGAGCTGACCCGGGACACCGACCTCGACGCGTTCGTCGTCTACTCCTCGGTGTCCGCGGTGTTCATGGGCGCGGGCAGCGGCGGTTACGCCGCGGCGAACGCGTACCTGGACGGCCTGATCGCCCACCGCCGGGCGGCGGGCTTGCCGGGCCAGTCGCTGGCGTGGGGCCTGTGGGACCAGGCCACCGGCGGCATGGCGGCCGGGACCGACGAAGCCGGCCGGGCCCGGATGACCCGGCGCGGCGGGCTGGTCGCCATGAAACCCGCGGAGGGCATGGACCTCTTCGACGCCGCCATCGGGTCGGGGGAGCCACTGCTGGTGCCCGCCCAGCTCGACCTGCGGGGCCTGCGCGCCGAAGCGGCGGGCGGCGCCGAAGTGCCGCACCTGCTGCGCGGCCTGGTCCGCGCGGGACGGCAGCAGGCCCGCGCCGCGTCCACTGTGGACGAGAAGTGGACCGGCTCGCTGGCCGGGCTCGGGCCGGCCGAGCGGGCGAAGGTCCTGCTCGAGCTGGTCCGCGGCCAGGTGGCCGGCGTGCTCGGCTACCGCGCCGCCCACCAGGTCGACCCGGACCAGGGGCTGTTCGAGATCGGCTTCGACTCGCTGACCGCGATCGAGCTCCGCAACCGGCTGCGGGCCCGCACCGAACGGAAGCTCGCGCCGAGCGTCGTCTTCGACCACCCGACGCCGGCCCTGCTCGCCGCGCACCTGAACGAGCTGCTCTGAAAGAAGGTTGGTGAACGTGTTCGACGTGGAGACCTACCTCCAGCGGATCGGCTGCGGCGGGGAAACCGGCGTGGACGTCGAGACGCTGGCGAAGCTGCAGAAGAACCACCTGATGGCGATCCCGTACAACAGCCTCGCCTACGAACTGCGCGACGCGGTGAACGTCGTCGACCTCGACGAGGACGCCGTCTTCGTGACCAGCATCGCCGAGGGCAAGGGCGGCGCCTGCTACCACCTGAACCGGCTGTTCCACCGGCTACTGGCCGAACTCGGCTACGACGTCACGCCGCTGGCCGGCAGCACCACCGAAGGCCGGGAGACCTTCGGGACCGACGTCGAGCACATGTTCAACCTGGTCACCCTCGACGGCGACGACTGGCTCGTGGACGTCGGCTACCCCGGCCCGACCTACGTCGAGCCGCTGCCGGTGTCGCCCGCGGTGCGGACCCAGTACGGGAGCCAGTTCCGGCTGGTGGACCGGGAATCCGGGTACGAGCTGCAGCGCCGCGGCGCGGTCACCCGCTGGAGCGGGATCTACACGTTCACGACGCAGCCCCGCGAGTGGAGCGACTGGAAGGAACTGGAGGACAACTTCCGCGCACTGGTGGGCGACACCACCCGCACCGACTCCCAGGAGACGCTGTGCGGCCGCGCGTTCGGCAACGGCCAGGTCTTCCTGCGGCAGCGCCGGTACCTGACGGTGACCGACGGCCGCGAGCAGGTGCGCACCATCACCGACGACGACGAGCACCGGGCGCTGGTGGCCCGCGTGCTCTCCGGCGACCTCGGCTGAACCCCGGCGAAAGGCACGACGATGAGGCAAAAAGAGGGTCTGCTGGCGAGGTTCGCCGGCTTCTGCAGGATCGCCTACCGGCAGCACTACGTCCCGTACCTCGACTTCTTCTACGGCGGCGAGTACCTCCACCACGGCAGCGAGCCGGTGTCCCGGATCGCCGACCTGCCCTACGTGACGGTCCCGGAGCCGAGGGAGCCGTCGCCGTGAAGACGACGATCCCGGTCCGCCTGAGCGAGCGTTCCTACGACGTGCTCGTCGGTCCCGGCGTGCGGACGGCGCTGCCCGAGGTCGTCCGCCGCGTGGGCGCGCGGCGGGCCGTGGTCGTGTCGGCCCGGCCGGCCGACTGGGTGCCGGACACCGGGGTGCCCACCCTGCTGCTGCCGGCCCGCGACGGCGAGCGCGCCAAGCGGCTGTCCACAGTGGAGGAACTGTGCGGTGAGTTCGCGCGGTTCGGGCTCACCCGCTCCGACGTCGTCGTCTCCTGCGGCGGCGGCACGACCACGGACGTCGTCGGGCTCGCGGCCGCGCTGTACCACCGGGGGGTCGCCGTGGTGCACCTGCCGACGTCCCTGCTCGCGCAGGTCGACGCCAGCGTCGGCGGGAAGACGGCGGTGAACCTGCCGGACGGCAAGAACCTCGTCGGCGCGTACTGGCAGCCCAGCGCGGTGCTGTGCGACACCGAATACCTGACGACGCTGCCGCGGCGGGAGGTGCTGAACGGCCTCGGCGAGATCGCACGCTGCCACTTCATCGGCGCACCCGACCTGCGCGGCCGGACGCTGCCCGAGCAGATCGCCGCCAGCGTCACCCTGAAGGCCGGGATCGTGGCGCAGGACGAGCGGGACACCGGGCTGCGGCACCTGCTCAACTACGGCCACACGCTGGGGCACGCACTGGAGATCGCGACCGGGTTCGCGCTGCGCCACGGCGAGGCGGTGGCCATCGGCACGGTCTTCGCGGGCCGGCTGGCGGGCGCGCTGGGCCGCCTCGACCGGTCCGGAGTGGACGAACACCTCGAGGTCGTCCGGCACTACGGCCTGCCGGCCGCGCTGCCCGAGGACGTCGACCCGGCGGTGCTCGTGCGCCAGATGCACCGGGACAAGAAGGCGATCACCGGGCTCGCGTTCGTGCTGGCCGGGCCGCGCGGCGCGGAGCTGGTGACCGACGTGCCACCGCGGGTCGTCACCGACGTCCTGGCCGGAATGCCGCGGGACAGCCTGGAGAACCTGGTCGGCGCGACGGAAGCGGCGGCGACGTGAACCGGCTGCCGTACCGCGCGGCCCACGGCCGGGCGGTCGACCGGGTGCTGGCCGGGCGGCTGAGCGCGGCGCTGGCCCGGCCGGCCGCGCAGCAGCCGTGCTGGCCGGACGCCGCGCGCGCGGAGGCGGTGGTCGAGCTGCTGCACGACGCCGAGCCGATCGTGACGCCGGCGGAAACCGCCCGGCTGAGCGCGCGGCTCGCGTCGGTCGCCCGCGGCGAGGCGTTCCTCCTGCAGGGCGGGGACTGCGCGGAGACGTTCGCCGGCAACACCGAACCGCACCTGCGGGCCAACCTGGCGGTGCTCGAGCGGATGGCCGGCGTGCTGGCCGGCGCGGCCGGCCTGCCGGTGGTCAAGATCGCCCGGATGGCCGGGCAGTTCGCCAAGCCGCGGTCCAAGGCCGTCGACGCGCTGGGGCTCCCGGTCTACCGGGGCGACATCGTGAACTCGCCGGAGTGCACCGCCGCCGCCCGGACCCCGGACCCGCACCGGATGCTGATGGCCTACGCCCACGCGGCGGGCACGATGGACGTCGTCCGCAAGCTGTGCGCCGAGGGCCTCGAAGAACCGCTGGTGGCGCAGGCCGTGCTCGCCGGCGCCCGCCGCGCGTCCTCGGCCGGGCTGCCCTTCGCGGACGGCGGCCGCCCACCGCGGCCGGCCGAGTTCTACGTCAGCCACGAGCTGCTCCTGCTCGACTACGAGCGCGCCGTGCTGTGGGCGGACTCCGGCGGCCCGGAACCGCGGCTGTCCAGCGGCCTGGCGCACTTCCTGTGGATCGGGGAGCGCACCCGGCAGCTCGACGGCGCCCACCTCGCGTTCGCCGAGCTGCTGGCCAACCCGATCGGCCTCAAGCTGGGGCCGGCCACCACCCCGGAGGAGGCCGTCGAGTACGTGCGGCGCCTCGACCCGCACCGCACGCCGGGCCGGCTGACGCTGGTCAGCCGGATGGGGCACGCGCAGGTCCGCGAGCTGCTGCCGCCGATCGTGGAGAAGGTGACCGCGTCCGGGCACGAGGTGATCTGGCAGTGCGACCCGATGCACGGCAACACCCGGACGTCCGGCAACGGCTACAAGACCCGCCACTTCGGCGACGTCGCGGACGAGCTGGCCGGGTTCTTCGAGGTGCACCGGCAGCTCGGCACCCACCCCGGCGGGATCCACGTCGAGGTGACCGGCGACGACGTCACGGAATGCCTCGGGGGCACCGCGGGCATCGCCGAGGCCGACCTGCCCGACCGCTACCTGACCGCCTGCGACCCACGCCTCAACGCGAGCCAGTCGGTCGAACTCGCTTTCGCGATCGCGAAGCTGCTGCGCTAGCCGCAGCGGGAAGGCCGAAATGGACATCAGCGGCACCACCCGCCTGTACGTCGTGCTGGGCGATCCGGTCGCCCAGGTCCGGTCGCCCGGGCTGCTGAACCCGCTCTTCGCGGCGCGGGGCGTCGACGCGGTGCTCGTCCCGGTGCACGCGCCCGAGGCGGACCTCGCGGCGATCGTCGCCGGGCTGAAGGCCGTCGCCAACCTCGACGGCATCTTCGTCACCGTGCCGCACAAGTTCGCCGCGGCCGGGCTCGCCGACCGGCGCAGCCCGGCGGTCGAGATCACCGGCAGCGCCAACGCCCTGCGCCGCGAAGCCGACGGCCGGTGGTACGCCGAGAACTTCGACGGCACCGGCTTCGTGGCCGGGCTGGTCGAAGCCGGGCACGACCCGAAGGCCCGGGTGGTGTCCCTCGCCGGCGCCGGTGGCGCGGGCAGCGCCATCGCGGCCGCCCTGCTGGCGGCCGGCGCCGACCGGCTCGCGGTGTGCGACCCGGACACCGGGAAACTGGCCGCCCTCAAGGCCCGCCTCGACACGCACTGGGCGGGCCGGACCTCGGTGTCGGCCGAGCCGGACACCGCGGGCGCCGAGATCGTCGTCAACGCGACCCCGCTCGGGCTGCGGCCCGAGGACCCGCTGCCGTTCCGGCCGGACCGGCTGGCCCCGGGCAGCGTGGTCGCCGACATCGTCATGAAGCCCCGCGAAACCCGCCTCCTCCGCGAAGCGGCGGCGCTGGGCCACCCCGTCCATTACGGCAGCCACATGCTCGACGGGCAATTGGACTCCTATCGCGAATTCTTCGGTCTGGGTTGACGAAACGGCCACTACCAAGCCGAGGGATGTAAGCGGCCCGGGGCCGGACCTAGCCTGGTGGGGACGCTGATTCCGACGCATTCCGGACACGGCACGGGCTTTTTTTTCCATTCGAACCCCAGCGGAGATTCGGAGAACCATGAACGCGCGAAAGGCACCGGAATTCCCCGCGTGGCCGCAGTACGACGACGCCGAGCGGAACGGACTGGTCCGCGCGCTCGAACAGGGTCAGTGGTGGCGCATGGGCGGGGACGAGGTGAACTCCTTCGAGCGCGAGTTCGCCGAGCACCACGGCGCCGCGCACGCGCTGGCCGTCACGAACGGCACGCACGCGCTGGAGCTGGCCCTGCAGGTCATGGGCGTCGGCCCGGGCACCGAGGTGATCGTGCCCGCCTTCACCTTCATCTCCTCGTCGCAGGCGGCCCAGCGGCTCGGCGCGGTCACCGTCCCGGTCGACGTCGACGCGGCCACCTACAACATCGACCCGGAAGCGGTCGTCGCCGCCGTCACCCCGCGCACCAAGGTGATCATGCCGGTGCACATGGCCGGGCTGATGGCCGACATGGACGCGCTGGCGAAGATCTCCGCCGACACCGGCGTCCCGCTGCTGCAGGACGCCGCGCACGCGCACGGCGCGCGCTGGCAGGGCAGGCGCGTCGGCGAGCTGGACAGCATCGCCACCTTCAGCTTCCAGAACGGCAAGCTGATGACGGCGGGCGAGGGCGGCGCGGTCGTCTTCCCCGAGGGCGAGACCGAGAAGTACGAGACGGCGTTCCTCCGGCACAGCTGCGGCCGTCCGCGTGACGACCGCCGCTACTTCCACAAGATCGCCGGCTCCAACATGCGGCTCAACGAGTTCTCCGCGTCCGTGCTGCGCGCCCAGCTGGCCCGCCTCGACGAGCAGATCGCCGTGCGCGACGAGCGCTGGGCCCTGCTGGCCCGGCTGCTCGGCGAGATCGACGGCGTCGTGCCGCAGGGTGGCGACGTGCGCGCCGACCGCAACTCCCACTACATGGCCATGTTCCGCGTCCCGGGGCTCACCGAGGACCGGCGCAACGCCCTGGTCGACCGGCTCGTCGAAGCCGGGCTGCCCGCCTTCGCGGCGTTCCGCGCGATCTACCGCACCGACGCCTTCTGGGAGCTCGGCGCCCCCGGCGAGAGCGTGGAGACGCTCGCGCAGCGGTGCCCCAACACCGACGCGATCAGCCGGGACTGCGTCTGGCTGCACCACCGGGTCCTGCTCGCCGGCGAGCCGGCGCTGCACGCGACCGCGGAAATCATCGCCGACGCGGTGGCCGGGGCATGAACGTCCGGGCCGCGGTGGTCGGGCTCGGCTGGGCCGGCCGCGAGCTGTGGCTGCCCCTGCTGCGCGAGCACGCGGACTTCGAGGTGGTCGCCGCCGTGGACGCCGACCCGGCGTCGCGGCAGGCGTTCACCAAGGCCACCGGCATCCCCACGCACGCCGCGGTGTCGGCGCTGACCGCGCGCGACGTCGACCTCGCCGTCGTCGCGGTGCCGAACTACCTGCACACCGAGGTGGCGGGCGCGCTGCTGGCCACCGGGATCTCCGTCTTCCTCGAGAAGCCGGTGTGCCTGACCTCCGCCGAGATCGACGTCCTCGCGGCGGCCGAACGCAGCGGCGGGATGCTGCTGGCCGGCAGCGCCGCGCGGTACCGCGGCGACGTCGGGGCGCTGCGCGACCTCCTGCCCGAGCTGGGCGAGATCCGGCACGTCGCCATGGGCTGGATCCGGGCCAGGGGCGTCCCGCGGGCCGGCGGCTGGTTCACCCAGCGCGAGAAGGCCGGCGGGGGCGCGCTGTACGACCTCGGCTGGCACCTGCTCGACACGCTCGCCTTCCTGCTCGGCCCGGCCGCGTTCACCCAGGTCATCGGCGTGACCTCGGACGACTTCGTCAACGCCGGCGCCTGGCGCGCGGCGTGGCGGCAGGACCAGCTGGGCGCCGACGCCGCCGACGTCGAGGACACCGCGCGGGGCTTCCTGGTCCGCGACGACGGCGTCTCGGTCTCGCTGCGGGCGAGCTGGGCGTCGCACCAGGCGCGGGACGTCTCGGTGATCCACGTCGAGGGCACGGCCGGCACCGCGGACCTGCGGTGCACCTTCGGCTTCAGCCCCAACCGCGAGCCGGAACCCGTGCTGTCGGTGACCCGCGAGGGCACCACGACCCGGCTGCCGGTGCCGCCCGAGCGGATCGGCGTCGAATACACGCGCCAGGTGGGCGACCTCGCCGCGATGCTGGCCGATCCCGGCAACCGCGGGCGGGCCGTCGCCGAAGCGCGGCCGATCGTCCAGATGATCGAGAACTTCTACGCCTCCGCGGGCTCGGCGCGCGGCGCGGTCCCGGCGTACCAGTAGAGAGGGCGCTCCATGACATTCCCGATCGTCGACCGGCCGGACACCGGGGCCGATCCCTCGGCACCGGCCCGGCACGCGGTCATCTTCGACCTCGACGGCGTCGTCGTCGACAGCTTCGCGGTGATGAGCGAGGCCTTCGCCATCGCCTACGCCGAAGTAGTCGGGGACGGGCCGGCGCCCTTCGCGGAGTATCGGCGCCACCTCGGCCGTTATTTTCCCGATATCATGCGGATCATGGACCTTCCGCCGGCAATGGAAGAACCCTTCGTCCGGGAGAGCTACCGCCTCGCGGACCAGGTGCAGGTCTTCGACGGGGTCACCGAGCTGCTGCTGACGCTGCGGGCCCGTGGCCTGCGGCTGGCCATCGCCACCGGCAAGAGCGGGCCGCGGGCCCGGTCGCTGCTGCAGAACCTGGGGCTGCTCCCGTTCTTCGAGCACGTCATCGGCTCGGACGAGGTCGCCCGCCCGAAGCCGGCGCCCGACATCGTGCGGCACGCGCTGAGCCTGCTGGACGTCCCGCCGGAGCAGGCCATGATGATCGGCGACGCCCCGACCGACCTGCAGAGCGCGCGCGGCGCCGGTGTCGCCTCGGCGGCGGCGTTGTGGGCGCCGCCGGACGACATCGGCGAGCTGCTCGCCGCCGGTCCCGACGTGGTGCTGCGGCAGCCGGCCGACCTGCTCGCGCTCTGCCCGTCGCTGCCTGGCCGCTGACGAAGTGTTCCACCTCGGTATCGACGTCGGCGGCACGAAGGTCGCCTTCCGCGTCGAGAAGGACTCCGTGTGCGTCGAGGAGACGTCGTTCTCCTGGGGCGCCCGGCGCAGCGCGGAGGACGACCTGGCCCAGCTGACCGCCCACGTGGCCGGCCTGCGCGAACGCCTCGGCGAGCCGGCGGCGGTCGGCGTCGCGATGCCCGGCACGGTCGGCTCGGACGGCCGGGTCAAGACCTGGCCCAGCCGCCCAGAGTGGACCGGCGTGGACCTGGGGACGACGTTGCGCTCACTGTTCCCCGAAGCGGCGGTCGCCTGGGCGGACGACGGCGACCTGGGCGCACTGGCGGAGGCCAGGGCATCGGGCTGCGAGAACCTCCTGTACATCGGGGTGGGAACGGGCATCGGCGGCGGCCTGGTCCTGGGCGGCGTGCCGTGCCCGGGCCTCGGCCGCGGTTCGTTCGAGATCGGCCACGTGATCGTCGAGATGGGCGGGGTCCGGTGCGTCTGCGGCCGCCGCGGCTGCCTCCAGGCGCTGGCCTCCGGCCCGGCGACCCTCCGCCGCGCGTCGTTGTTGCGCGGAGCGGACGTCAGTTATTACGGGCTGCAGCGAGCGTTGCGCAGCGGAGAGCCGTGGGCGGCCGACGCGCTCGAGGGGACGACCCGGGCGTTGGCCGCGGCGGTGACGGGGGTCCAGGAGCTGGTCCACCCGGACCGCGTCCTGATCGGCGGCGGCTTCGCGGCGGGGATCCCGGAGATCGTGCCGTCGGTGTCGGGGTTCCTCGCGGACCTGGTGCGCCAAGGCCAGGCCCCGCTGCAGGTGGAGCCGGCGGCGCTGGGCGGGTTGTCGTCACTGCGGGGAGCGGTGGCCTTGGCCGGGTTGGTGGCGGCGGGGGAGCTGCCGTGAGCGTCGACTTCGCGGCTTGCGGTGGTCGGCTCGCTGGCTCAGCGCGCCCGGATCGGGCCGCGCTGCCGGAGCGGGCCGCGCTGCCGGGCCGAGCCGCATTGCCGGGCTGGGCCGGGCCTAGCCGCGCTGCCGGAGCGGGCCGCGTCGGTTGACGCGGTCACCCTCGGCGCTCGGCCGGGCGGGTAGAGATGCTGCGAGCCTCCCGGAGGTCGCGGTGCGCGGTACGGGCCTCCCGTGGCGCGCAGGGGCCAGGCGTCGCGACCGGTCAGAGCGGGCCGCGATGCCCTGCACCGTGGCCCTCGCCGGTTTGCTGGCGGCGGGGGAGCTGCCCTGAGCGCTCACTTCGCGGCTTGCGGTGGCCGGCTCGCCGGCTCGGCGCGCCTGGTCGTGGCCCTGCTGTCGGGTCGGGCCGCGTTGCCGGATCGGGTTGCGCTGCCGGGCCGGGTTGCGCTGCCGGGTCGGGCCCGCTGCGGGGCCGGGTCGAACTACCGGTTCTGGCCCCGCTGCTGGACCGGGTCGCACTGCCCAGCGCTGTGGCCCTCGCCGGTTCGATCGCGGCCGAAGCGCTGCCGTGACTGCTCACCTGCGGGATCCCGCGCGCCGCTCGCGTGCGTAGGTTCGGCGCCATGGGCACTCTGGTTTCCTTCCACGCACACCCCAACGACGACACCACCACCTGCGGCGGCGTCCTGCGCAAGGCCCACGAGGACGGCCACCGCGTCGTGCTCGTGCTGGCCACCCGCGGGGAACTCGGGTACAACCCGGACGGCCTGCTCGCCGAGGGCGAGACCCTGGGCGACCGCCGGGCCGTCGAAGCGCGGGCGGCCGCCGACGTGCTCGGCGTGGACCGGCTCGAGTTCCTCGGCTACACCGACTCCGGGATGGTCGCCGCCGGCGAAGGCAGCACCTTCCAGACCGCCGACGTCGAGGAAGCCGCGCAGAAGCTCGCCGCGATCCTGCGCGAAGAGCACGCCGACGTGCTGACCGTCTACGACGAGAAGGGCACCTACGGCGACCCCGACCACATCCAGGTCCACCGCGTCGGCACGCGGGCGGCGGAACTCGCCGGCACGGCGAAGGTCTTCCAGTCCACCATCAACCGCGAGCAGATCAAGGCGAACCAGCACGCCCTCGCCGAGCAGGCCGGCGTCGAACTGCCCGCCGGGCCGGACTTCGGCACGCCCGAAGCCGAGCTCACCTGCCGCGTCGACGTCTCCGCCTACACCGAGTACAAGCGCAAGGCGCTGCTCGCCCACGCCAGCCAGATCACCCCGCAGTCCACGCTGTTCACGGACCTGCCGGAAGACACGTTCCGGACCATGTTCGGCACCGAGTGGTTCATCCGCGCCGGCCAGGGCCCCGGGATCACCGAAACCGACCTCATGGCGTAGGCACCGCCGTTCCCACCTTCCGGGCCGCACCGCACGGGCACCCGCCCGCGCCGTGCGGCCCGCGTCGTCGAAATTCACTGGAGGCCCTGTGGTTTATGCGTTCGACCCCGAGCTCGCCACCGCCGTCCCGGCGCTGCCGATCACCGACCTCGGCGACCTCGCCACGGCACGGGCGGCGGTCACCGAGCTCAAAGACCGGCTGCCCGTGCCGGACACCGCGGGCCTGCGGATCGACGACGTCCGGGTGCCCGGTGACGGGCACGAGGTGGCGTTGCGCGTCTACCGCCCGGTCCGGCCGGTGACCCCGGCCGCGCTCTACTTCGTCCACGGCGGCGGGTTCGTGGTGGGCGACCTCGACGTCGCCCAGGTGCCGTGCGTCGAGCTGGCCCAGGCGCTGGGGATCGTGGTCGTGTCGGTGGAGTACCGCCTGGCCCCGGAGACGCCCTACCCCGGCCCGCTCGAGGACGTCTACACCGGCTTGTGCTGGCTCGCCGCCCACGCGGCCGAGCTGGGCGTGGACCCGGCCCGGATCACCACGTACGGCATCAGCTCGGGCGGGTGCCTGAGCGGCGGACTGGCGCTGCTGGCCCGCGACCGCGGCGGCCCGCCGATCGCCTACCAGTTCCTCGACGCGCCGGTCCTGGACGACCGGCTCGAGACGCCGAGCATGCGCGCCTTCGTCGACACGCCGTTGTGGAACCGGCCCCAGGCCGAGCTCAGCTGGGACGCCTACCTCGGCCCGGGCGTCCGCGCCACGGAGGCGGTCCCGCCGTACGCGGCCCCCGCCCGCGCGACCGACCTGAGCGGGCTGCCGCCGGCGTATGTCGCGGTGAAGCAGTTCGACCCCCTGCGCGACGAGGGGATCGCCTACGCGGTGGCGATGCAGGCGGCCGGCGTCAACGTGGAGCTGCACCTGTTCCCGGGCACCTTCCACGGCTCGGCCCGGTGCACGGACGCGGCGATCAGCCGGCGTGAGCAAGCGGAACAGCTCGCCGTCCTGCGGCACGTGACCACCCGCTGATCCTGGGAAAAGCGGCCCTTGCGCGCCACGGAAAAGTCCTTATATGGTGTATAAGAACTTGTCGGACGCAATTCGCTACCGGGGGAGCCCTCTTGCGCGAAATGCACGCCACGGTGACGGAGACCGAAACCCGGAATCCACGGCGGTGGGTGATCCTGGCCGTCATCTGCATGGCCCAGCTGGTCGTCCTGCTGGACAACACGATCCTGAACCTGGCGATCCCCAAGCTCACCGAGGAACTCGGCGCGACCACCGTCGACATCCAGTGGATGATCAACGCCTACGCGCTGGTGCAGTCCGGGCTGCTGCTCACCGCGGGCAGCCTCAGCGACCGGTACGGCCGGAAACGCGCGCTGGTGATCGGTCTGCTGTTGTTCGGGTTCGGCTCGCTGGCCGCGGCGTTCAGCCAGTCGTCCGGTCAGCTGATCGCCGCCCGGGCCGGCATGGGGATCGGGGGCGCGCTGCTGCTGACGACCACGCTGGCCGTCGTCATGCAGGTCTTCGACGGCGGGGAACTGCCGAAGGCGATCGGGCTGTGGAGCGCGGTCAGTTCGTTCGGCTACGCCAGCGGCCCGCTGATCGGCGGGGTGCTGCTCGCCCACTTCTGGTGGGGTTCGATCTTCCTCATCAACATCCCGGTGGCGCTGCTCGGCTGCCTCGCCGTGGCGAAGCTCGTGCCGGAGTCGAAGAACCCGGAGGGCGAACGCCCCGACCTCCTCGGCGCGGTCCTCTCGACGATCGGCATGGCCGGCGTCGTCTACGCGATCATCTCCGGTCCCGAGCACGGCTGGACGTCCACCGGCGTGCTGCTCGCCGCCGGGGTGGGCGTGGCCGGGCTGGCCGCCTTCGTGCGGTGGGAGCTGCACGTGCCGAACCCCATGCTGGACATGGGGTTCTTCCGCAACCGCCGGTTCGTCGGCGCGATCTCCGGCGGCCTGCTGGTCGCCTTCGGGATGGGTGGCTCGGTCTTCCTGCTCACGCAGCAGCTCCAGCTCGTCCTGGGCTACGGCCCGCTGGACGCGGGGTTGCGGACGGCGCCACTGGCGCTCGTGGTCGTCGCGCTGAACGTGGCCGGCATCGGCGCGAAGATCCTCGAAAAACTGGGCACCGCGCGCACGATCACCATCGGGATGACGCTCAACGCGGGCGGGCTCGCCGCCGTCGCGCTGCTGGGCACGCCCGTGCGCGGGTACGAGTGGATGCTGGCCGGCCTGCTGCTCATGGGCGCCGGCATCGCGTTGGCCATGCCGGCCATGGCCAACGCCATCATGAGCTCGATCCCGCCGGCGAAGGCGGGGTCGGGAGCGGGTGTGCAGGGCACGGTGAACGAATTCGGCAGCGGGCTCGGCGTCGCCATCCTCGGCGCCGTGCTCAACTCCCGGTTCGCCGCGCTGCTGCCCGCCGGCCTCGGCGCCGGTGCGGCGGGTTCGCTGCACCAGGCGCTGCTCGCCGCTCCGACGCCCGAGCTGCGGACGCAGGTGCACGCGGCCTTCGCCGACGGCCTGCGCGCGAGCGAGCTGATCGGGGCGCTGGCCGTCGTCCTCGGCGGCCTGGTCGCCGGTCTGCTGCTGCGCCGGGCCGCCCGGTCGGCGACGGCGTCCCCCTGATCGGGCAGGGTGCGTGGCGCCACGCACCCTGCCCCCCTTACCGTGGGACCTCCGGCGGGAAGGGAGGGCGACGATGGCCAAACGGGCCTCGCAACCACGCGAAAGCGTGTGGCTTTCCCCGCGGCCGGCCCGCAAGCACCGGGCCGGCGAATCCGAGCTCGACCGCGAGAAGATCGTCGCCACCGCGGTCCGCGTGCTCGACGCCGAGGGCGACGCCAAGTTCTCGATGCGGCTGCTGGCCGAGGAACTCCACGTCACGCCGATGTCGGTGTACTGGTACGTCGCGAACAAGGACGACCTGCTCGAACTGGCCCTCGACGCGGTGGCGGGCGAGATCGAGCTCCCGTCGATCGACGAGGGCAACGACTGGCGCGAGGACCTGCGTGCCATGGCCCGCGCGTGGCGCCGCACGATGGTGGCCCACCCGTGGGCGATCCGCTGCTACGGCGAGTACCTGAACATCGGCCCGAGCAGCCTGCGGTTCACCGAGTGCGCCCAGGCGGTGATGGCCCGTTCGCCGCTGCCGCTGAAGGACCGCTCGGCCGCGCTGAACGTGGTCTTCCAGTACGTCTACGGCTTCACGGCGACGGAAAGCCGCTGGCTGGAGCACCTCGCCGAGACGGGCCGGACGGCCGAGGAGTTCGCCGCCGAGGTGAGGGGCAGCATGGCGGCGATGTCGTCGGCCCTGGAGCGGGGTGGTCTGTTGGAGCGCGATGGCGGGGAGTCGGTGGAGGAAGCGCGGGACCGGGACTTCGACCGCGGGTTGGACTGGCTGTTCACCGGGATGATCTCCGGCGCGTAACCCGGGCAAAAAGCTTCGGCCGGCCGGGAAACCCGGCCGGCCGAAGCGAGGAACGCGCTACCAGGTGACGGGCAGTTCGGCCAGTCCCTGGAACGCGTCTCCCGGCTTGACCCGGACTTCGTCGGCCGGGACAGCCAGGCGCAGGTCCGGCAGCCGGTCGATCAGCCGCCGGAAAGCGATTTCCATGATGGCGCGCGCGTGGTTCATGCCCGCGCACTGGTGCGTCCCGAACCCGTAGGTCAGGTGGTCGCGGAACGCCGGGCGGTGCCAGTCCAGCCGGTCGCCGTCGTCGTAGGCTTCCTCGTCCCGGTTGATGAGCGAGAACAGGAAGAACACGCCGTCACCCTTGCGGATGGTGGTGTCCGCGTCGACCTCGATGTCGTCCGCCGCCACCCGCTGCAGGCCGTCGGGGACGACCACGAACCGGGTCAGCTCGTCCACCGCCGCCGGCATCAGCGACGGGTCGGCCCGCAGCTCGGCCAGGCGCTCCGGGTGCTGCAGCAGCGTGAAGGCACCCAGCCCGATCGAGCTCGACGTCGTGTCGTGCCCGGTGACCAGCACGATGAGGAACATCTGCAGGATTTCCTCGTGGTCGATGTCGCTCGCCGGGTCGCGCTCGGCGAGCAGGTCCTGCAGGAAGCCCTCTTCGCCGGGGTTCTGCTGGGCCTTGTCGATGAGCTTGGTCAGGTACGCCATCAGCTCGTCGTAGGCCCCGCCGGCGTCCGGCCCGAACAGGATCTGGTGCGCCTTCTTCTCGAAGTAGTCCTGGTCCTCGTGCGGGATGCCGAGCAGATCGCACAACGCCATCAGCGGCACCGGCGAAGCGAACTTCTTGAGCAGGTCCGCGGGCGCGCCTTCGGCGATCATCTCGTCGATCTGCCGGTCGACGATCTCCTGGATCCGCGGCCGCAGTGAGTCGATCCGCTTGACCGTGAACCCGGCCTGCACCAGCTTGCGCCGCGCCCGGTGGGCCGGGCCGTCGACGCCCACCAGCGCGGTGAGCAGCTTGATGACCTTCTGCTGGACGTCGGTGAACTCGACGGCCGCGGCCGCGCTGACCATCGGCCACGCGGGGTTGGTCCGGTCACTGGAGATGCGCGGGTCGAGCAGGAGCTTGCGGGCCAGTTCGTGCCCGGTGACCGCCCAGGCCTTGCGGCCGTCGTAGAGGGTGACCTCGGCGATCGGGCGCCGGTCGGCCAGCGGCTCGTAGCCCGGCGCCGGCTGGTACGGGCAGGTGCGGTCTTGCGGGAAGGCGACGGTCTCGGTCAAGGGAAAACCTCCTCGGACGTACAGGTGGCCTCAGGACGCCGGGGCGGCCAGGCGCACCGGCAGGTCCTTGGTCCGGGTGAAGCCGGGCCGCAGGATCCACGGGATCTGGTCGCGCGGCACCGCGAGCGTCATGTCCGGGAACCGCGTGTACAGCCCGCGCAGCGCCACTTCCGCCTCCAGGTAGGCGACGTGCTGGCCGAGGCAGCGGTGGATGCCCTTGCCGAAGCCGAGGTGGCTCTCGCTGCCGACGGCGAGCCGGTCGATCTTCAGCTTCTCCGGCTCCGGGAACTTCCGCGGGTCGCTGTTGGCCGCCATGATCAGCGGCACGATCGGCATCCCGCGCGGGATCACCGTGCCGCCCACCTCGATGTCCTCGGTGGCGAACCGCGGCTGCCCGAACTGGATCGGGCCCAGGCGCTGCAGTTCGCGCACGGCCTGCGGCCACAGCGTCGGGTCCGCCTTCAGCCGGGCGAGCTGGTCCGGGTGCTCGTGCAGGGCCAGCACCGAGTTGCCGATCAGGTAGGTCGTCGTCTGGTGCCCGGCGGTGACCAGGCTGAACAGGATGCCGACCAGCTCGTCGTCGGTGGCGATGCCCGGGTTCTTCGCCTGCGCCTCGACGAGCGCGGTGACCATGTCGTCCTTGGGCTCGGCGCGCCGGCGCTCGATCATGCCGCGGGCGGCGATGAGGGTCTTGCGGACCTCCTCGGGCAGCCGCTTGCCGTCCAGGGTGGCCATCGCGTCGCTCCACGCGCGCCACTGGGGGCGGTCTTCGGCGTCGACGCCGACCAGCTCGCAGATCACCGTGACCGGCAGCGGGTAGCAGTACGACTCGACGAGGTCGATCGGCGTGCCGTCACCGCCTTCGGCTTCGAGCTTGTCGAGCAGCTCCGAGGTCAGTGCCTCGACGCGGGGGCGGAACTTGCCGACCCGGTGCGCGGTGAGCGCGTAGGAGACCAGCTTGCGCAGCCGGGCGTGCTCTTCGCCGTCGGAGGCGTTGATCAGGTTCTTCAGCCAGGGGATCAGCTCCTCCGGCATGTCCAGGTGCCGGAAGACGCCGTTGCGGATGTCCTCGGCGGGGGAGTCGGCCAGCGGGTTGCACTGGAACCGCTGGTCCATCAGGACCTGGCGCACGTCTTCGTAGCGGGCGGCCAGGTACATCGGCGGCCCGCCCATGAACCCGCCGATCTGCAGCGTCGGCGCCTCGCGCACCGCCGCGTGCGCTCCCCACGGGTCGGCGACCACTTCCGGGGAGAACAGGTCGACCGGTTCGGCCGAAGTCTCGGCAGTGGTGGTCATGGATTCTTCCTTTCCTGTTGGATCCGGCCGCACACAGTCCACAATGGACGCCTGCGCGGTCAGTGCGTGGCGACGAACTCCTTGAGCGAGCCGATCACGTACTCGATCATCTCCGTGGTGATCCCCGGGTAGACGCCGATCCAGAACGTCCGCTCGGTGACGGTGTCGCTGTTGGTCAGCGGGCCGGCGACGCGCTGCGGCTTGCCGATGTAGGCGGGGTGGCGGGTCAGGTTGCCCGCGAACAGCCGCCGGGTGCGGATGTTGCGCGCCTCGAGGAAGTCGACGACCTCCGGGACGTCGAAGCCCGCGTCCGGCTCCACCGTGATGATGAACCCGAACCAGCTCGGGTCGCTGCCCGGCGTCGGCTCCGGCAGGATCAGCCCGGGCAGGCCGTCGAGGCCTTCGCGCAGCTGGCGCCAGTTGCGCTTGCGGGCCTCGATGAAGTCCGGCAGCTTCGCCAGCTGGCTCAGCCCGAGCGCGGCGTGGATGTCGGTGCTCTTGAGGTTGTAGCCGACCTCGGAGAAGACGTACTTGTGGTCGTAGGCCTCCGGCAGCGTGCCCAGGTGCAGGTCGAACCGCTTGAGGCAGCGGTCGTCCTCGCCCGGCTCGCACCAGCAGTCGCGGCCCCAGTCGCGGAACGACTTCGCCAGCTTGGCCAGCTTGATGTCCGAGGACAGCAGCATGCCGCCCTCGCCCATGGTCAGGTGGTGGGCGGGGTAGAAGGACACCGTCGAGAACCGGCCGAAGGTGCCGGTCAGCTGCCCGTTGTACGTCGAGCCGACGGCGTCGCAGTTGTCCTCGATGAGGTGCAGGCCGTGGCGCTCGGCGATTTCGGCGACTTCCGCGACGGGGAACGGGTTTCCCAGCGTGTGCGCGATCATGATGGCGCGCGTGCGCGGCGAGATCGCCGCTTCGACCCGCTCGGCCGTCGTGTTGTACGTGCGGAGCTCGATGTCGACGAACACCGGGATCATGCCGTTCTGCAGGATCGGGTTCACCGTGGTCGGGAAGCCGGCGGCGACCGTGACGACCTCGTCGCCCGGCTTGAGCTGTTCGTCGCCGAGCGTCGGTGACGTCAGCGTGCTCAGCGCCAGCAGGTTCGCCGACGAACCGGAGTTCGTCAGGACCGCCTTGCGCCGCTTGAGCTTCCGGGCGAAGGCGGACTCGAACTTCGTCGCGGTCGTGCCGGAGGCGATGCGCAGGTCGAGCGCGGCGGCCACCAGGGCCTCGCGGTCGGCGGCGTCCAGCACCGCCCCGGACGACAGGATCGGTGTCTGCCCCGGGATGAACGGCGCCGTCCCGGGGGACTGGGCGTCGTGGTAGTCGCGGACCTGCGCCAGCAGGTCCGATCGGGCTGAGTCGACCATGTCGTATCGATCCCCTGCTCGTCGATTGCGGACCCAACGCTTTGAAATCACGCTAGAAGCGCGGAAAGGAGGGGACATCCCTCAACGTGGTAGGCCGCGGCGGGCAACCGGCCGAGACTACCCGCGTTGGTGATGGCCTGCGCCGGTGTCGTGGGCAAGCTGGAGCCGACCACGAGCCACCCCTGGGAGGACGATCTTGTGAAGGTTCTTAATCTCGCCGGGGTCGCCCCGTCGACGGTGTTCAGCCACGTCCCGCTCGCGAACGCCCTGCGCAACGCCGGGCACCAGGTGATGACCACGGCGTCGGTCGACGAGATGGTCGACACCGTCGCCGGCGTCGGGCTGTCCGCGGTGCGGACCACGGCCCCGGGCGTCTCCCCGCGGCAGGTCATCGCCGACAGCGGCCTGACGCACGTGCCCGAGGACCCCCGCGAACGCGAAATCATGGCGGGCCGCTGGTACGCGCACATGGAGTACGTGACACTGGACGCCCTGCTGGCGTTCAGCAAGGACTGGCGCCCGGACGTCATCATCAGCGGCGTCACCTCCTACTCCGGCCCGCTGCTCGCCGCCCACCTCGGCGTGCCGTACGTGCGCCACGCCTGGGACATCCACAGCCCGAGGCTGATGGACCAGGGCGCCGAAGACCAGCTGCGCGACCAGCTGAAGGAACTCGGCCTCGACGGCCTGCCCGAGCCCGCGATGACCATCGAAATCGCGCCGCCGAGCCTGCTGCCGGAAGACCTCGCGGGCGGGCAGCCGATGCGGTGGATCCCGGGCAACTCGCAGGCCGTGCTGGAACCGTGGATGTACGCGAAGGGCGCGGGTACCCGGATCGGCGTCACCATCGGCACCGGTGTCGCGAACTACAACCAGTACGACTTCCTGCAGGCCGTCGTCGAGCAGGTCGCCACGCTGGACGCCGAAGTCGTCGTCGCCGTCACCGAGGACGCCGCGCCGGAGCTGCGCGAGCGGCTGGAGAACGTGCGGGCGGGCTGGATCCCGCTGGACGTCGTCGCGCCCACCTGCGACGTCCTGGTGCACCAGACCGGCGGCAGCACCATGATGACGGGGCTGAGCTTCGGCGTGCCCCAGGTGCTGCTCCCCGACCCCAACCTCTACCGCGCGAACGAGATGGCCCGGCGCCTCGCCGAGACCGGCGCCGCGGTCGTGCTCTCGCCGGAGGAAGCCACCAGCGAGGTCATCGCGAAGACGTGCGGCGAGCTGGTCGCCGACCCGGCCTTCAAGGCGGCCGCGGACGGGCTCGCCCGGGAGATCGCCGCCCTGCCGTCGCCGAACGAAGTGGCGTCGCTCGTCGAGCGGCTCGTCCGGGAAGCGTCCTAAAAGGACATGGGTGGCATCAGCACCCGCAGCATGTCCGTGCGCCCGCTGGCCATCGACGGCGCCCACCTGGTCACGTCCACGCCCTTCGGCGACGAACGCGGCGACTTCTTCGAGGTCTACCGCGAGGACGTGCTCACCGAGGCGCTCGGCTACCGGCCGCGGCTCCTGCAGACGAACGTCTCGACGTCCTGCCGCAACGTCGTGCGCGGCGTGCACGGGGCGACCACCCCGCCCGGCCTGGCCAAGTTCGTGACGTGCCTGCGGGGTTCGCTGCTCGACTTCGTCGTCGACGTGCGGACCGGCTCGCCGACGTACGGGCAGTGGGACATGATCGTGCTCAACTCCCGCGGCGGCACGGCGGTGTACGTGGAGGAGGGCCTCGGCCACGCGTTCGTGGCCATGGAGGACGACACGTGCGTCCAGTACCTGCTGTCCGACCTCTACCGGCCGGCGGAGGTCCTCACCGTGCACCCGCTGGACCCGGAAATCGGCCTTCCGCTGCACCTGCCGGGCGAGCCGATCCTGTCCGAGCGCGACGCGGCGGCCCCGACGCTGGCCGAGGCCGGCGAGCGCGGGCTGCTGCCGCGGTACGAGGAGTGCCTGGCCTTGCGGGCCGCCCGGGTGCGGCTGACCGAGGTGGCCACCGCTTCTTGAACCGGCACAGGGGAAAGGCCCGGGACCGCGGTCCCGGGCCTTTCCCCTGTTCGGTCTAAAGGGGTCAATTCAGAATGACTTTGCGGAGGCAGACCACAGAGCAGGCCAGGCTGATGACGGTTTGATGGACGTCGGAGCGTCGTTCGGTGCGGATGCGCAAGCGACCAGGCGGCGGTACTTGTCGTGGTCGTAGCCGCGATCGGCGTAGAGCCGACGTGCTCGGCGTCGAGGCTGCCGACCGTGCCGCGGATCGGCGGGATGGCGGTGCGGCGCGGTCATCGGCACGCTTGCCGGCCCGGGTAGCGGAACCGCCGCGGGTGCGCCGGAAGCAGCGGCTCGAGCCGCTCCCACAACCCTAGAGCTGGTCCAGTGCCGAGCTCAGCGTCTCGCCGAGGAAGTCCAGGTCGGCGTCCGTGGCGTTCAGCGGCGGAGCCACCAGCAGGCCTTCGCCCGTGCGGTCGGGCCGGAAGCCGACGTACGGGTACAGCAGGAGCCCCTTGCTCCGGGTGATCCGCATGACGTCGCCGAGGGTGCCCGGGGCCAGCTCGATGCCGTGGAAGTAGCCCAGCCCGTGCACGTCCGTCACCGCGGACCGGCCCCGGACCGCGTCGGCCACCAAGCGGCCCAGTGCCGCACCGCGGACTTCGTCGCGGTCGAGCGCGCCCAGGTCGTCCAGCACCGACAGCACCGCCAGCCCGGCCCGGCCCTGCAGCGGCGTCGCCGACATGGTGCCCATCAGCGGCAGCCACTTGCCGCTGGTCATGATGTCCTCGGCCAGGTCCGGCGAGATCATTGTGGCGGCCAGCGGCACGTACCCCGCGCCGAGGCCCTTCGACAGCGTGACGATGTCCGCCGCCGAGCCCGGCGTGTGGTGGGAGGCCAGCGGCAGCCCGGTGCGGCCCAGTCCGGTGAGGACCTCGTCGTGGATCACCAGGACGCCGAACTCGTCGCAGACCTCGCGCAGCGCCTTGAGGTACCCGGCCGGCGGCACGTACCCGCCGCCGGTGGTGCCGTTGACCGGTTCCATCAGCACCGCGGCGACCGTCTCCGGCCCGGCCGCGACGATCGCGTCGCGCACCGCCCGCACGCACTCGACGCGGCAGGCGGGGAACGGGCAGCCGAGGTGCTGGCCGGGGTAGGGCGGGTTGAACGCGGGGGCGAGGCCGAAGCTGTCGTCCTCGTGCGGCCGCCGCGAGCGGTGGCCCGACAACGCGAGCACGAACGCGCTGTTGCCGTGGTAGCCCAGCGTCGAGGTCAGGATCTTGTGCCGTCCCTCTTCGCCGCGGGCCCGCTGCACCAGCCGGGCCAGCGCGATGGCGGACTCCGTCGCGTGCGTGCCGGTGGGGGTGAACATCACCCGGTCGTCCGGCCGGTGCACCGCCCGCGCGGTGGCCGCGGCCAGCTGCTCCATGAGGTCGGGCGCGAACGTGCCGGGGCTGGCGTAGGTGCAGATCCCGACCTGGTCGCGCAGCGCCTCGACCACCGTGGGGTGGGCGTGGCCGATGTTCACGTTGACGATCCCGCTGGCGCCGTCGAGGTACCGCGTGCCGTCCGAGGCGTACACCCAGGACCCGGCGGCGTGGCTGTAGGGGATCGGGGGGATCTGCAGCCGGGCCGCCAGCAGCTGGGACGGCGCTTTCTGCACGGTCATCGTCACGGTCGAATTCCTCCTGGCTCGGTGGCGTGATCGGCGTGGACCCTCGCCTTGGTGCGGATGTCGTCGACGAGCACGGCCTGCCGCAGCACGTCGTCGTTGCCGGGGAGCCGTCCCGAACGGACGGCGGCCGCGAACGCGTCCAGGGTGTTGGCCACCTGGTCGTCGGGCGGCAGCGGGATTTCCTCGACGCCCGAACGCCGTTCCAGGCGCAGCACCGGAACGTGGCCGGCGGGCGGGGTGAAGGCGTGGTCGAGGACGAGCCGGCCTTCGCTGCCCCAGAGTTCGTAGCCGGACCGGTAGGCGTGGTCGATCCCGAAGGTCGCGGACGCGCCCACGCCGTCGGCGGTGCACAGCAGCGCCTGCCCGGCGGACTCGACGGGGTGGCCGTGGCGCCGGGTGAGCACCGCCGCGACGACGTCGATTTCGCTGCCCAGGAAGGACATCGCGGCGCGCACCGGGTAGACGCCGGTGTCCAGCAGGGCACCGCCGCCGAGGTCGGCGCGGTGGCGGATGTCGCCGGGCGGCCGGGCCGGCACGGCGAACGCGGCGTGGAACGCGCGCAGGTCCCCGATGGCGCCGTCGGCCAGCAGCTTCCGGACCGCCACGTGCTGGCTGTGGTGGAGGAACATGACGTTCTCCATCAGCACGAGCCCGGCCGACCGCGCGGCGGCGATCAGCTCGCGGGTCCGCGACACGCTGGTGGTCAACGGCTTCTCGGCGAGCACGTGCTTGCCGGCGGCCAGCGCCCGCTCGATCCACCCGGCGTGCGCGGTGTTCGGCAGCGGGAGGTAGACGGCTTCGACGTCGTCGAGGTCGAGCAGCGCCGGATAGCCTTTGACCGCCCGGCAGCCGTAGGTGCGGGCGGCGTCCGCGGCCTTGCCGGCGTTCCGGCTGGCGATCGCCGCGATTTCGGTGCCGGGCAGGGCCGCCATCGCCGGGAGCAGCTTCCGGAGGGCGATGCTCGCGCACCCCATGATCCCGATGCGCAGTGGGGCCACAGGATCTCCTTCGGCGCAGGCGGTTTCCGGCACTGAACGGCCCTCACGCTAGGACGGGCGCGCAGTGCCGGGCATCCCTCGTCCTGATAGCGGTCGCGCCGGAAACCGGCCGGACGACTTCGCTGCCGCTGAGCGGCGGTCCTATCAGGTCGGGGGATGCCCGCCGCGCGGTGCCCGGCTTAGGCTCGCCGCAGCCGAGGAAGGGAGTGACGTGGTCCACAGCGCGATACACGAGGACACGGCACGGGACGGACGTTCCGACGCCGTGGCCGACGACGCCGTGATGTCCATGGCGGACTTCCACTCCTGGTTCAACGCGCGAGCGCGCGCCAACAGCTTCCAGGTGGACCGGATCCCGTTCGCGGACCTGTCCGGCTGGGACTTCGAGCCGGACACCGGCAACCTGGTGCACGCCAGCGGCCGGTTCTTCTCGGTCGAGGGCCTGCGCGTGCGCACCGACCGGCCCTGGGTGGGCGAATGGGCCCAGCCGATCATCGTGCAGCCGGAAATCGGCGTGCTCGGCATCCTCGTCAAGCGGTTCGGCGGGGTCCCGCACTGCCTGATGCAGGCGAAGATGGAGCCGGGCAACATCAACGGCCTGCAGATTTCACCGACCGTGCAGGCGACCCGCAGCAACTACATGAAGGTCCACGGCGGCGCGGCCACGAAGTACATGGAGTACTTCCGGCCCGGCTCCCGTGGCCGCGTGCTGTTCGACGGGCTGCAGTCGGAGCAGGGCTCGTGGTTCCTGCACAAGCGCAACCGCAACATCGTCGTCGAGACCGACGACGACGTGCCGCTGGACGAAGACTTCTGCTGGCTCACCCTCGACCAGATCCGGCGCCTGCTGCGGCTGGACCACATGGTGAACATGGACTCGCGGACAGTCCTCGCGTGCGTCCCGCCCGCGCTGGCGCGGCCGGACGGCCGGACGGCGGGCGACGGCTCGTTCGTCGAAGCGGTCCACCGCTCGCTCTCGGGCCGCGGCCGGGCCGTGCACGAGCCGGGCCACGTCCTCAGCTGGCTCACCGAGGTGCGGGCGCGCCAGGAGCTGGTGCAGCGCCGGGTGCCGCTGAAGGAGATCGCCGAGGACGGCTGGCGCCTCGGCCACGACGTCATCGACCACTGCGACGGCAAGTACTTCGACGTCGTCGCGGTGTCGGTGGAAGCGAGCAACCGCGAGGTCACCGCGTGGACCCAGCCGCTGGTGGCGCCGCGGCAGTCCGGCCTGCTGGCGTTGCTGGTCAAGCGGATCGGCGGCACGCTGCACGCGCTGGTGCAGGCCCGCAGCGACGCCGGCACGCTCAACATCGCCGAGCTGACCGCCACCGTGCACTGCCAGCCCGGCAACTACGCCGACGCGCCCGCGGAGCACCGTCCGCCCTACCTCGACTACGCGCTGGCCGCGCCCACCGGCCGGGTCCGGCTGGACGTCGTGCATTCCGAGGAAGGCGGCCGGTTCTACCACGCGCAGAACCGCTACCTGGTGATCGAGGTCGAGGACGACTTCGCCGCCGAGCCCGACGACCGCTACCTCTGGACGACGCTGAGCCAGCTGATGTCCCTGCTGTCGCACAGCAACTACCTGACGGTCGAGCTGCGCAGCCTGATGGCGGGCATGCGCAGCTTCTGACGCAACGGTAAAGGGCCGGTCCCCGCGGGGACCGGCCCTTTCCTCGTGCGCGCCTCAGGCGGTGGCGACCGGGGTGCGCAGGCGGTGCTGCAGGGCGTCGACCAGGGTGGCGAGGCCGCCGGGGCCGGCGGTGCCGAAGACGTGGTAGTCCGGGCGCACCAGCACCGAGGCCGCCCCGAAGCGGGCCAGGAACGGCCGGTAGACGTCGTCGACGTCCACGCTGTCGTCGAGGCGGACCACGTGCGTCCCGAGCTCGGCCAGGAAGCCCGTGGGCGCGGCTTCGGTGGTCAGGAGCACGAACCCCCGGCCCACGACGTCGTCGAAGAGCCCGGTGGTGCCGCCCACCCGCACGCGGCCCTGCGGTACGACCACGCCCGCACCCGGGCTTTCGTGCCGCAGGCCGCCGGTGAGCGGTTTCGCCGGTTCCGGACGGCCCGCGGGCTTGCCGCGGCGGTTGGCCAGCACGGTCGCGTCCCGCTCGGCCGCGGCTTCCGGGTCGGTCACGCAGATCACCCGGCCCAGCTGCACCGACGCGAGGATGGCTTCCCGGGCCTGTTCCCGGCGTTCCTCGCCGTAACTGTCCAAAAGGGACTCGGGTGCCAGGCCGCGGAGCGTGAGGTCGAGCTTCCACGCCAGGTTGGTGACGTCGCGGATGCCGGAGCACATGCCCTGCCCGGCGAACGGCGGCATGAGGTGCGCCGCGTCGCCGGCGAGCAGGACGTGCCCGGCCCGCCACCGGTCGGCCCACCGGGCCTGGAAGATGTAGGTGGTGCTGCGCAGCAGGGTCGCGGTTTCCGGGGTGACGCCGAAGGGCGCCATCAGCCGCCACGCCGTCTCGTCCCGATTCAGCTCGGCCGCGTTTTCGCCCGGCAGCCGCATGAACTCCCAGCGGCGGCGGCCGGGGCCGCTGCCCACCAGCGTCGTGGGCCGGGCCGGGTCGCAGATCTGGACGTTCGTCGGCACGAACTCGCGCGGCTCGGCCAGCTGGACGTCGCAGAGCAGCCATTCGTAGGAGAAGCCGAGGTCGGTCACCGGCACGTCGAGGTGCTCGCGCACGAAGCTGTTGGCGCCGTCGCAGCCCACGACCCACCGCGCCGAGATCGTCCGCGTCACCTCGTCGGGGTCGGTGGCGCTCACCCGGACGTGCTCGCCGTCGGTGATGGCCACGACCTCGTGCCCGCGCAGCACGGTGATCCCCGGCAGCTGCTGCGCCCGGGCCGCGATGAGCTCCTCCAGCGCCGGCTGGTGCATGGTGTTCGCGTCCGGCCAGCCGTACGGGCCCTCGGTGGTGAAGCCGATGTCCAGCAGCGTTTCGCCGCCGGCGGTCTGCCACTGGTAGCCGTTGGCCGGCGCGGTGATCCGCCCGAGGTCCGGGCCGATGCCGGTGGCGGCCAGCAGCCGGGCCGTCTCGCCGTCGAAGCTCGTCGCGCGCGGCAGCTTGTACGGCCGGGGCCGGCGCTCCAGCACGGTCACCCGCCAGCCGCGCTGGGCCAGCAGCACCGAGAGGGTGGCGCCGACGGGACCGTTGCCGACGATGACGACGTCCGTGTCCGTCAAAGAAACCTCACAGGGTCAGGCGGGCCAGCTGTGCACGCACGCCGTCGAGACGCTGCGGCAGCGACGGGTCACCTTCGGGCCAGCCCAGGTCGATGCCCACGCGGCCGCCGAAGCTGGTCAGCACGTAGCCGCCGAGCGCGATGGTCTCCCGCATCCGGGACGCCGAGTGCAGGTTGGTCAGCCGCAGGCCCTCCGGCGTGCGCAGCGGCGGGGCGACGCCCCAGTTCATGACGCTGACCACGGCGAGGGCGAGCTTCGGGTCCCACGGCTTCGCGGCGGCCGGCCTGCTGAACATGTCGAGGATGCTGCGCTGCACCGAACCGTCGGCGAGGCCGGCGCGCAGCTGCGCGCCGATGGCCCGGCCGATCGCGACGGCGTCGTGCGGGAGCTCCTCCGCCACCTTGAAGCCGACGCCGCCGAGCACGTTCGTGCCCTCGGTCGCGCCGACCGGCGGGGTCAGCCTGCTGCGCAGGTTCACCGAATACCGGTGGACGAGGTCGGTCAGCGGCATGTCGCGGAGTTCGGCCTCGGCCAGCAGGACCGCGCCCGACACCAGGCCGTTGATCGTGACCTTCTCGCGGTGGCCGAGGTTCACCAGCGCCGTCGTTTCGGCTTCGGTCAGCCGGTGCTGGACGACGTGGCGGACGACCGGGTCCGGCCGCGACGCCGTCGGGGCGGCCGGCGGCGGCGCCACCGGGACGGCCGGGGCGCTCGCGTGGATGCCGCGCTCGGCCAGCAGGTCCTCCAGCGACCGCGGGTACGGGTGCGTGCCCAGGTCGAGGGGGACGCCCTCGACGACGTCGGTGTAGGCGGACCACAGCGTCTCGAGGACCGCGGTGGCGTGGTGGGCGTCGGCGACGCTGTGCTGGATCGCCAGGCACACACTGGCCTCGTCGCCGTCGCGGACGACGTTCAGCGCGCTCAGCGACCGGCCCTGGTCGAGGTCCAGCCCGGCCAGCGGCCGGTCGGGGTCGCCGTCGGCGAACCGGACCTCCGGGCGCGCGCCGGACTCCGCGAGCACCGCGCCCTCGCCGGTGAACTCCACCCGGGCCGAGAGGTGGGGGTAGGCGCGGTGGACCGCTTCGAACGCCGTGGTCAGCGCATCCGGGTCGAGCCGGCCCGCCGCGCGCACGGTGTACCCGATGTAGGCCTCTTTGGCGGCGTGGATGCTTTCGCTGGGCGCCAGCGCCCGCCGGACCGCGGCTCGCGTCACGAAGCCCTCCTCGTGGACCCGGTCAGCGCGGGGCCGGCCAGTTTTTCCGTCATCGTCGCGATCATCGGGGCCGCCTGGTCGACCAGGAAGAAGTGCCCGCCCGGCAGCACCCGCAGTTCGGACGGCCCGGTCGTGTGCTCTTCCCAGGCGCGGGCCTCCTCGACCGACACCCGGGGATCGCGGTCGCCGGTGAACACCGTGACCGGGCAGTCCAGCCGCCGTCCGGGTGCGTGCCGGTAGCTCTCAACCGCGCGGTAGTCGCTGCGGATGGCGGGCAGGACCATGGCCAGCAGTTCGGGGTCGGCGAGCATGGCCGCGTCGGACCCGCCGAGCTTCCGCAGCTCGGCGACGAGCCGCTCGTCCGAGACCCCGCGGAAGTCGTCGTCGCGGTAGCGCGACGGCGCCCGGCGCCCGGAGGCGAACAGGTGCGCGGGCGCGGGCAGCCCGGCTTCGGGCATCCGCAGCGCGACTTCGTAGCCGATGATCGCGCCCATGCTGTGCCCGAACAGCGCCAGCGGCCGGTCGCCGAACGGGCGCAGGACTTCCAGCAGCCGGTTCGTCAGCCCGCCGATGCTGTCGATCGGCGGTTCGTGGCGGCGGTCCTGGCGGCCCGGGTACTGGACCGCCAGTACCTCCACCGCGGGAGCGAGGGCCTTGGCCAGCGGGTAGAAGAAGCTGGCCGAGCCGCCGGCGTGGGGCAGGCACACGAGCCGGGCCCGTGCGTCCGGTGCCCGCTCGAAACGGCGCAACCACTTTTCGGCGTCCGGTCGGTGCACGGCGGACTCCCTTCGGATGGGGCTCAAGCGAGTTTCAGGGGGAGTGTCTTGGTCCGGGTGAACGCCGGGCGCAGGATCCACGGGATCTCCTCGCGCGGCACGGCCAGCGCCAGGTCCGGGAACCGGGTGAACAGGCCGTGCAGCGCCACCTCGGCCTCCTGGTAGGCGAGGTGCTGGCCCAGGCAGCGGTGGATACCCTTGCCGAAGGACAGGTGCATCTCGTTGGCGACGCTCAGCCGGTCGACGATCAGCTTGTCCGGCTCCGGGAACTTGCGCGGGTCGGTGTTGGCCGCCAGCAGCAGCGGCGCGACCGGCGTCCCGCGCGGGATCGTGACCCCGCCCAGCTCGACGTCCTCGGACGGGAAGCGGGCCTGGGTGAACTGGAGCGGGCCCAGGCGCTGCAGCTCGCGCACGGCCTGCGCCCACAGCGCCGGCTCGGCCTTCAGCCGGGCGAGCTGGTCCGGGTGCTCGAGCAGGAACAGCACCGAGTTGCCGATCAGGTAGGTCGTCGTCTGGTGCCCGGCCGTGACGAGGCTGAACAGGATCCCGACGATCTCGTCGTCGGAGACCCGGCCCGGGTCCTCGGCCTGGGCCTGCACCAGCGCGGTGACCAGGTCGTCCTTCGGCTCGACGCGGCGGCGGGCCATCAGCTCCCGCGAGAGCGCGATGCACTTGCGCAGCGCGGGCGGGATGCTCGGGCCGTCCATCGTCGCCATCGCGTTGCCCCAGGCGTGCCAGGCCGCGCGGTCCTCCTCGTCGATGCCGACCAGTTCGCAGATGACCGTGACCGGCAGCGGGAAGCAGAACTCTTCGACGATGTCGACCGGCGAGCCGTCCGCGCCCAGCTCGGCCATGTGGTCGAGCAGGTCTTCGGTGATCTTCTCGACGCGTGGCCGCAGCGCGTTGACGCGGCGGCCGGTCAGCGCGTAGGAGACCAGCTTGCGCAGCCGCGTGTGGTCCTCGCCGTCGGCGGTGTTGAGCTTGTTGGCCATCCAGGGGATGAGGTCCTCGGGGAAGTTCATCGCCTTGAACACGCCGTCGCGGATGTCGGCCAGCGGCGAGTCCGACGGCGGGTTGGTGAGGAACCGCGGGTCGGTGAGGACCGTGAGCACGTCTTCGTAGCGGGTGGCCAGCCACATGTCCGGCCCGCCCATCATGGTGCCGATGTTCAGCGTCCCGGTCCCCGGTGACGGCTCCTCGCGCAGCCGCGCGTACCAGCCGAACGGGTCGGCGACCACTTCCGGTGAGAACAGGTCGACCGGCTTGGCCGGCGGCTTGGCGGTGGCGGTCATGGCCGTCCCCTTCCTGTCGGTCACGCGGGCGGTCCCGCTCGCGTGGGCGGGCACGCCGCGGCCCCCGCGTTCGGACGCTAGGGAAGGAGCGCGCGGCGGGGCATCCCCCAACCTGACAGTGCTGGCCGTTGTGTCCTATGTGGACGTTCGGAGCGCTATCAGAACGAGGGATGCCCGCGGCGGCGGCCCTGACTTAATGTCGCCGGAGACCTTGCAGGCCAGGCGTTGATCGACACGCGGTCACGCGAAACGATGCTTAGGGGTACTGGTGACGAAGCCGACTCCGAACGAGATTGGTAAGGGCTACGACGCTTTCGCGGACCTGCTCGACCAGCTCTGGGGCGAAAATCTGCACCACGGGTACTGGGACGACGAGTCCGCGACGCTCGAAGAGGCCACCACGCGGCTGACCGACCGG
Source organism: Amycolatopsis sp. lyj-23 (assembly GCF_046549135.1). NCBI lineage: Bacteria > Bacillati > Actinomycetota > Actinomycetes > Pseudonocardiales > Pseudonocardiaceae > Amycolatopsis > Amycolatopsis sp. lyj-23. The sequence goes on from NZ_JAJPWN010000019.1 coordinate 155,037, forward strand.
CTGGCGGGCATGCTGCCGCTGCACGCGGGCGACCGGCTGCTCGACATCGGGTGCGGCAACGGTGAGCCGGCGATCCGGATGGCGACCGCCAACGACGTCATGGTCACCGGCATCTCGATCAGCGAGAAGCAGGTGGAGCGCGCGAACGACCGCGCGTACAAGGCCGACGTCGACGACCGGGTCGTCTTCGAGTACGCCGACGCGATGGAGCTGCCGTACGAGGACGGCTCGTTCGACGTCGTCTGGGCGCTGGAGTCGCTGCACCACATGCCGGACCGCTGGCACGTGATCCGCCAGGCGGCCCGCGTGCTGCGGCCGGGCGGCCGGCTGGCGCTCGGCGACTTCCTGCTCGTCCCGAGCCCGGCCGGGCTCGAAGCGGACGCCGAGCGCGTCCGCGAGGTCGGCAAGGGCGTGGTGGCGGTCGTCCCGCTCGAGGAGTACCAGGCCCACCTGCGTGAGGCCGGTCTCGAGCCCGAGCACGCCGAAGACGTCAGCGAGTACACCCGGCCGTCGTGGGCCAAGGCGGCGGAGCGGTTCGAAGGGCTGCGGGAACAGGCCCTGCAGCACATCGAGGCCGCGCAGTTCGAGGTCACGCTGGGCCGGTTCCGCGCGTTCAGCGACGAACCGTCGCTCGGCTACGTCCTCCTGACCGCGCGCAAGCCCGAGTGAGGAAGCCCGAGACCATGGCCGGAACCACGCAGATGACCGAAGAGAACCTCCGCGGCCTGTTCGCCCGGATGACCGGGGACGAGAAGCACGGCTGGGCCGCGGCGTCGACGCTGCACGCGATCTGGGTGCTCTACGAACGCGTGCTCAACGTGTCGCCGTCGAACATCGACGACCCCGACCGCGACCGCTTCTACCTTTCCAAGGGACACGGCCCGATGGCCTACTACGCGGTCCTCGCTGCGAAGGGGTTCATGGCGCCGGAGACGCTGGACACCTGGCGGCAGTGGGGTTCGCCGCTGGGCATGCACCCGGACCGCACCCTGGCCCCCGGCGTCGAGATCAGCGCCGGTTCGCTGGGGCACGGGCTGCCGCTGGGCGTCGGCACCGCGCTCGGGCTGCGCGCCCAGGGCCGCGACGCCCGCGTGTTCGTCCTGATGGGCGACGGCGAGTTCGACGAAGGCAGCAACCACGAGACGATGTCGATCGCCGGCCGCCTCGGCCTCGACCGCCTCACCGCGATCGTCATCGACAACAAGACCGCCAGCCTCGGCTGGCCGGGCGGCATCGCCGGGCGCTTCGAGCAGGAGGGCTGGGCCGCGACCACGGTCGACGGCCGCGACCACGACGCGCTGGAGAAGGCGCTGACCGGGGAGACCGACGGGCGGCCGCGGGCCGTCGTCGCGGAGATCCTCCCGATCGAGGAAGGGGCGGGCGCATGACCGCGCAGGTGACGAGGAAGCAGATGCGGACCGTCTTCGCCGAGACGGTGATCGAGTCGCTGGCCACGGACCCGCGGGTGGTCATGCTGACCGCCGACATCTCGTCGTGGTTCTTCTGGGACGTGAAGAAGGAGTTCCCGGACCGCGTGCACAACTTCGGCATCCGCGAGCAGGCGATGATCGACATCGCCGGCGGCTTCGCGCTGGCCGGGCAGCGGCCGGTGGTGCACACCTACGCGCCGTTCCTGGTCGAGCGGCCGTTCGAGCAGATCAAGATCGGCCTCGGCCACCAGGACGTCGGCGCGGTGCTGGTCAGCGTGGGTGCCTCCTACGACGACCCGTCGTGGGGCCGCACCCACCAGGCGCCCGGTGACGTGGCGCTGCTGGACACGCTGCCGGGCTGGACGATCCACGTGCCGGGGCACGAGGACGAGGTCGCGCCGCTGCTGAGCCAGGCGATCGCGGGCGACAACCGCGTCTACGTCCGGCTGTCCGAACGCGCGAACAGCGAGCCGGTGCCGGTGTCGGACGGGTTCACCGTGCTGCGCCGGGGCCGCGCGGGCGTGGTGGTCGCGGTCGGCCCGGTGCTGGACCAGGTCCTGGCCGCCACGGCCACGGCGGACGTGACGGTGCTGTACGCGTCGACGATCCGCCCGTTCGACCACGCGGGCCTCCGGGCCGCGGTGGACGCGTCGGCGCCGAACGTGGTGCTGGTCGAGCCGTACCTGCGCGGCACGTCGGCGTTCGAGGTCACCGAGGCGCTGGCGGACGTCCCGCACCGCCTCCGCTCCTTCGGCACCTGGCGCGACCGCGAAGCCCGCGTCTACGGCACGCCCGAGGAGCACGACCGCCTGTTCGGCCTGGACGCCGAGTCGCTGGCGGACGCGATCACCCGTTTCGTCGCCTGACGACGAGCGGAACCCGGCCGGCTCCCCACCCCACCGTTCACCCCCAGTCGGTGAGGCGAGGAGCCGGCTTCCGCATGCCCACCCACCCCCGAGTCCCGCCCCCAATCACACGAGTCACGGCCCCAGTCACGCGAGTCCCGCCCCCAGTCACGCGAGTCCCGCCCCCAGTCACGCGAGATACCCCTCCAATCACGCGAGATGCCCGCTCAAGCACGCGAGATGCCCCTCCAGTCACGCGTGCTGCCTCTTCCGTCACGCCGTGAGCGAGCCGCCCGGTGGCGCCATCCGCTCCCAAGCGCATCCCGGACACAAGAAAAGGCCCGGACCGCCGTTCTCCTGCGGTCCGGGCCTTTCTCTCCATGTCCTAGGGAGCGTCCCAGGCGATCGGCAGCGAGTGCACGCCGTAGGTCAGCATGTCGTTGCGCAGCGGGACCTCCTCCGGCGGCACCGCCAGCCGGAGGTTCGGCAGCCGGCGCAGCAGCTCCGCGTACCCCGCCTGCATCTCCATCCGGGCCAGCTGCTGGCCGAGGCACTGGTGCACGCCGTGGCCGAAGGCCAGGTGGGGGCCGCGGGGGCGGGTCAGGTCGAGGTCCGGGTCCGGCCACTGCCGCTCGTCGCGGTTGGTGGCGACCACCGAAACGACCACGGTCGAACCCGCCGGGATGTGCTCGCCCGCGAACTCCAGGTCCTCCTTGGCGAACCGGAAGATCCCGGGGTTCACCACGGACAGGTACCGCAGCAGCTCCTCGACGGCGTCGGCGATGCGGTCCGGGTTGTCGCGCAGCGTGGCGAGCTGTTGGGGGCGCTGCAGCAGCACGAAGATGCCCAGCCCCAGCATGCTCGCGGTCGTGTCGTAGCCGGCGATGAGCAGCAGGTTGCCGATGTTGATCAGCTCGTCGTCGGTGAGCGCGGGGTCCGCGCCGGCGTGGTGGATCAGGCCGGAAATGAGGTCGCCCGCCGGGTTCTTCCGCTTGTCCGTGACGAGCTCCTGCATGAACGCGCGCAGGGCGTCGGCGTTCTTGACCGCCTCCGCGACCGGTGCGTTCATCTGCAGCAGGGCCGCCGCGCGCTGCTGGAACTCCGCCCGGTCCTCGTAGCGGACCCCGAGCAGCTCGCAGATCATCAGCGACGGCGCGGGGAACGCGAACTCCGTCATCAGGTCGGCGGTGGTTCCGCCGGCCAGCATGGCGTCCACGCGCCCGGCGACGATCTCGTCGATCCGGGCCCCGAGTTCGCGGATCCGGCGGACGGTGAACTGCCCGGTGAGCAGTTTCCGGTACCGGGTGTGCTCGGGCGGGTCCATGTTGATGAACGACCCGGCCCGCGCCTTGTCGTCGCGCAGGCGCTCCCGGAATTCGGCCGACAGTTCCTTGAACCGCGGGTGGTACTGGAACCGGTCGGAGGAAAAGCGCGGGTCCGACAGCACCGCGCGCGCTTCCTCGTAGCCGGAAACCAGCCAGAACGGGTCGCCGGCGGCGAGCGTCGCGCGGGCGACGGGCCCCCGTTCCGCGACGGCCACCAGCGCGGGCGGCACGTGGAACGGATCTTCGCGCCGGACGAACTCCAGGGGAAGCGGTGAGCGCAGCGATTCGTTGCTGGGCGCGTTTTCGGTCACGTTGGTCGTCACTGCGGAGGAACTCCATTCCCGGATCGCCGGACAAGCCTCAGCGCGGAGCCTAAGTTCCGCGCGGCCGGGCGGGCATCCCCCGGCTTGATAGGTCACCGGGCGCAACTATCAACGTAGGGGTGGTGCCCCGGCGGCGGCGTTCCCCAGCATGGGGTGGTCCTCACCCCCTGCCGAACGAGGTGTGTCCCGTGCCCGACGTCCTGCTGCTGAACGGCCCCAACCTGGGCATCCTCGGCCGCCGCGAGCCCGAGATCTACGGCACCGACACGCTGGCCGACATCGAGAAAGCGGTCGCCGAGGAGGTCCGGCCCCGCGGCTGGACCGTCGTCTCGGTCCAACGCGACGGCGAGGGGGAGCTGGTCGGCGCGATCCACGCGCACCGCGACACCACGGTCGGTGCGATCGTCAACCCCGGTGCGCTGATGATCGCCGGCTGGAGCCTGCGTGACGCGCTGGCCAGCTACGAGCCGCCGTGGGTCGAGGTCCACCTGAGCAACGTCTGGGCGCGCGAGCAGTTCCGGCACGAGTCGGTCATCGCGCCGCTGGCGAGCGGGGTGGTGGTGGGCCTCGGCGCGTTCGGCTACCGCCTGGCCGCGCGGGCCCTGCTGCACCTGTCCGCCGAACCGGGGAACGGGCTGAGCTGAACGCCGCAGCCGCCGCGTGGTGGTTTTCGCCGCGGCGGTGATCAAGTATTCCGGGACGGGCCGCCGTGACCTGGTGGTCCGGTCCAGCGTTACCGCGAACCTCGGCCGACCGTATGGTTTGTTGACTACTAACCGTTTGCCCGCTAGTCCATCGGGTTGATTCGGTCTGGGCCTTATCCAAGAATCTTCCTGTGTGGCAAGGAAAAGCGCCTCGTTCAGCATTCTGAAAGGTTGTGACCGCCGTCACATCGCCGGTGACGGGCAGTCGACCCGAAGCTACTGTGGGCCAAGCAAGCTGTTAATCTTTAACGTGTCAACCTGGGGAGGTTGCAGTGACGCGCCCGCCGCGCCTTGCGCGGGGCCCGTCACGCACTGGCTGAAACAAATCTGCGCTCCGCGCCAACACCTGTTCAACGCGGGGCGCTCTACATTGGGGGGAACGGCCCCTACGGGGCGTGCCGTTCAAGCTCGGTGTCGGGAGAAATCCCCTGAAGCGCGGCGCGCCAAGAAATCGAATCCGCTTCGTCTACCACTGGGGGATAGCCGATCGATGTTGGACGTACAAAACTTGCAAATGCCCCAGAATCCGTTCGCCGGGTTCGGTGACGATTTGATGCAGCGGTCCTGCGACACCGCTGGGTTCCTCCGCCGCTCCGCCTCGTCGTGGTTCAACGGGCGGCTCGACGCGGGCTTGCACTGCGCCAGGGCAGCGGCCGCGGGCAGCAACCGGGAGTCGGGCGAACTGACGCAGCTCGCCCAGTTCTGGTACGTCGGATTGCTGATCAAGGCCCGCGACCTCGATGCGGGCCGCCGGGTGCTCGCGTCGGTCGAGTCGGGCCGGGGCGGCGCGGCCTCCGACCGCATGACCGCCGTCGAGCACAACGTCCGGGGCAGCCTGCTGTTCGCCAAGGGCGACGTCGACGACGCGATGGCGGAGATCAGCACCGGCCTGCGGATCGCCGAAGGGTGCGGCGACCGGTCCCTGCGGCCGCCGAGCTACGTGGTGCTGGCGCTGGGTGCGCTGCGCCGGGCGGACATGCGGGCGTGCCGCCACTTCGTCGACAAGCTGGCGGACGAAGCGCTGCTCGGTTACTTCGGGCAGGCGCCGGGTGCGTGGGTGGCCGCGCAGGCCGTGGAAGCCCGCAGCGGCGTCGAGAGCGCGTCGAGCCTGATCGCCGGCATCGTCACGAACCCGGTCGTGCTCCGGCAGCTGCTGGTCTCGGAACCGGCGGCGGCGTCCTGGCTGGTCCGCGCCTGCGGCAAGCTGGGCGCGCACGAGCTGGCGCGGGATTCGGTGGAGGCGGCCGCCGCGATGGCGGCCGAGCAGCCGGAGTTCAGCGTGATCCGCGGCTCGGCCCTGCACGCGGCGGGCCTGCTGGAGCAGGACCCGGCCAAGCTGCACGAGGCGGCCGACATCCACCCGGACCGCTGGTGCGCGGCGTCGGCGCGCGAGGACCTGGCCACGCTGCTGGCGGCCCGGTGCTCCGAGCGCGACCGGACCATCCGCATCCTCGAGTCGGTCCTGGACGCGTACACGGCGGTGAGCGCGACCCGCGACTCCGCGCGGGTGGTGAACAAGCTCCGCGAGTACGGCATCCGCCGCGGCACGACCCGGACGGTGGAGTGCGACGGCCTCGTGCCGCACGGGCTGACGAACACGGAGTTCGCGGTCGCGGAGCTGGTGAGCCAGGGCCACACGAACAACGAGGTGGGCAGGCAGCTGTTCATCTCCCGGCACACGGTGGCGTTCCACCTGAAGAAGGTGTTCCAGAAGATGAACATCACCTCGAGGGTCGAGCTGGCCGCGGCGTGGAAGGTGTTCTCGTAGGTGGCCGGGTCCCGTGCGGTTGGGTGCCGTGACGGGATCGGGTGACCGAGCGGACGCGCAACGTGGTCACGCCGCGGTGGAGGGCGGCGCGGGCTTCGGGTCTCAGGAAGAGAGGAGTGAGCCCTCGGCGGCGCCGGGGACGCAGGGGTGGCCACGGCTGCGGGAGCCGTGGCTCCGGGGGTGGCGCGCGCGGTCGCCCGCCGCCCGTGAGCGCCCCCCCGACACGCCCCGCCGAACCCGTGGTCCGGGAATCTCCGCGCCGCCTCCGTGGCCTTCGCCATAGCCGCCGCGGCCCGGTGAAACCGCAGGTAGAGCCGCCAAGGTGGCGTTACCGGCCGGTAGCTGGAATGATATTCGACCGCTCACGCTCCGCTGAACCTCTTCCACGCTGCGCCAACCGGCGGGACCCCCGTGTGGCATCTTGACTGGAAGCGCCGGTGGGGTCACGCTTACTCCCGACGGCGAAACCGGGGCCCTTGCGGGAGGGACCACCGGGTCGCCCGGAGGCATACCTGAAGACGTTGCGAAGCAGGCTGGGCCCCATCTGGAGAGCCCCCTGGACAGGCCGCGACGTTCGGGCTAGACTGTCTCTTTGCGCTGCCCTCTTTCAGGCTGCCCGGAGCCGGTAGTTAGGATAGTGGGCACACGGCACCCTTGACAGTCGCTGATAGCTGTTGCTATGGCGGCCGTCACCGCTCATTGTCCCCGGAAGGACGCATCTTGGCAGTCTCTCCCGCGAACCAGGCCACTGCTGCGACCACCTCGGCTGAATCTCGCTCGGAGGCCACGGGTATCCCCGGCGCGCCCAAGCGGGTTTCCTTCGCAAAGATTCGCGAACCCCTGAACACCCCCAACCTGCTCGACGTCCAGATCCAGTCGTTCCAGTGGTTCACCGGGGACGAAGCGTGGTTCCAGCGCCGTGTCGAGGAAGGTGAGGAGAACCCGGTCGGCGGCCTCGAAGAGGTCCTCAACGAGATCTCGCCGATCGAAGACTTCTCCGGTTCGATGTCCCTGTCCTTCTCCGCCCCGCGCTTCGACGAGGTCAAGGCCTCGATCGAGGAGTGCAAGGACAAGGACATGACGTACGCGGCCCCGCTGTTCGTCACGGCGGAGTTCGTCAACAACAACACGGGCGAGATCAAGAGCCAGACGGTCTTCCTGGGCGACTTCCCGGTGATGACCGACAAGGGCACCTTCGTCATCAACGGCACCGAGCGTGTCGTGGTGTCCCAGCTGGTCCGCTCGCCGGGTGTCTACTACTCGAAGGACATCGACAAGACCTCCGACAAGGACGTCTTCAGCGTCCGGGTCATCCCGAGCCGGGGTGCCTGGCTGGAGTTCGACGTCGACAAGCGCGACACCGTCGGCGTCCGCATCGACCGCAAGCGCCGCCAGCCGGTCACCGTGCTGCTGAAGGCGCTCGGCTGGACCACCGAGGCGATCCGCGAGCGCTTCTCCTTCTCGGAGACGCTGCTCGCCACCCTCGAGAAGGACCACACGGCAGGCACCGACGAGGCGCTGCTCGACATCTACCGCAAGCTCCGCCCGGGCGAGCCGCCCACGAAGGAGAGCGCGCAGACCCTGCTGGAGAACCTGTTCTTCAAGGCGAAGCGCTACGACCTGGCCAAGGTCGGCCGGTACAAGGTCAACAAGAAGCTGGGCCTCTCGACCCCGATCGAGAACGGCACGCTGACCGAAGAGGACATCGTCACGATCATCGAGTACCTGGTCCGGCTGCACGCCGGCGAGGACAAGATGACCGCCGCGAACGGGACCGAGATCCCGGTCGAGACCGACGACATCGACCACTTCGGCAACCGCCGCATCCGCACCGTCGGCGAGCTGATCCAGAACCAGATCCGGGTCGGCCTGTCGCGCACCGAGCGCGTCGTCCGCGAGCGCATGACCACGCAGGACGTCGAGGCGATCACCCCGCAGACCCTGATCAACATCCGCCCGATCGGCGCGGCGATCAAGGAGTTCTTCGGCACCTCGCAGCTGTCGCAGTTCATGCAGCAGACGAACCCGATCGACGGCCTGACCCACAAGCGCCGCCTCAACGCGCTGGGCCCGGGTGGTCTGTCGCGTGAGCGCGCCGGCATGGAGGTCCGGGACGTCCACCCGTCGCACTACGGCCGGATGTGCCCGATCGAGACGCCGGAAGGCCCGAACATCGGCCTGATCGGCTCGCTCTGCTCGTACGCGCGGGTCAACCCGTTCGGCTTCATCGAGACGCCGTACCGCAAGGTCGTCGAGGGCCGGGTCACCGACCAGATCGACTACCTGACCGCGGACGAAGAGGACCGGTTCGTCAAGGCACAGGCCAACGCGCCGATCTCGGACGACGGCACCTTCGTCGAAGACCGGGTCATGGCCCGCCGCAAGGGCGGCGAGGTCGAGCTGATCGACCCGCTCGACATCGACTACATGGACGTGTCGCCGCGGCAGATGGTGTCGATCGCGACGGCGATGATCCCGTTCCTCGAGCACGACGACGCGAACCGCGCGCTGATGGGCGCGAACATGCAGCGCCAGGCCGTGCCGCTGCTCCGCAGCCAGGCGCCGTACGTCGGCACCGGCGTGGAGCTGCGCGCCGCGATCGACTCCGGCGACATGCTGGTGGCCGAGCAGTCGGGCGTGGTCGAGGAGCTCTCGGCCGACCTGATCACGGTCATGCACGACGACGGCACGCGGAAGGCCTACAGCCTCTACAAGTTCCGCCGCTCGAACCACGGCACCTGCTTCAACCACCGCCCGATCGTCAACGAGGGCGACCGGGTGGAAGCCGGCCAGGTCATCGCCGACGGCCCGTCCACCGAAAACGGTGAGGTGGCCCTGGGCAAGAACCTGCTGGTCGCGGTCATGCCGTGGGAAGGCCACAACTACGAGGACGCGATCATCCTCTCCGAGCGCCTGGTGCAGGACGACGTGCTGACGTCGATCCACATCGAGGAGCACGAGATCGACGCCCGCGACACGAAGCTGGGCGCCGAGGAGATCACCCGGGACATCCCGAACGTCTCCGAAGAGGTACTGGCCGACCTCGACGAACGCGGCATCATCCGGATCGGTGCCGAGGTCCGCGACGGCGACATCCTGGTCGGCAAGGTCACGCCGAAGGGCGAGACCGAGCTGACCCCGGAGGAGCGCCTGCTCCGCGCGATCTTCGGTGAGAAGGCCCGCGAAGTCCGCGACACCTCGCTGAAGGTGCCGCACGGCGAGACCGGCAAGGTCATCGGCATTCGCGTGTTCTCGCGCGAGGACGACGACGAGCTGCCCCCGGGCGTCAACGAGCTGGTCCGCGTCTACGTGGCCCAGAAGCGCAAGATCCAGCCGGGCGACAAGCTCGCCGGCCGGCACGGCAACAAGGGTGTCATCGGCAAGATCCTGCCGGTCGAGGACATGCCGTTCATGGAGGACGGCACCCCGGTCGACATCATCCTGAACACCCACGGTGTCCCGCGCCGGATGAACATCGGCCAGATCCTCGAGCTGCACCTCGGCTGGCTGGCCTCGCAGGGCTGGACGATCGAGGGCGACCCGGACTGGGCGAAGAACCTGTCGCCCGAGCTCCGCGACGTCGCGCCGGGCACGAACACCGCCACCCCGGTGTTCGACGGCGCGAAGGAGGAGGAGCTCACCGGGCTGCTCAGCGCGACCAAGCCGAACCGCGACGGCGAGCGGATGGTCAAGGAGAACGGGAAGGCCAACCTGTTCGACGGCCGCTCCGGCGAGCCGTACCCGTACCCGGTCGCGGTCGGCTACATGTACATCCTGAAGCTGCACCACCTGGTCGACGACAAGATCCACGCCCGCTCCACCGGTCCGTACTCGATGATCACGCAGCAGCCGCTGGGTGGTAAGGCGCAGTTCGGTGGCCAGCGCTTCGGTGAGATGGAGTGCTGGGCGATGCAGGCGTACGGCGCCGCCTACACGCTGCAGGAGCTGCTGACGATCAAGTCGGACGACGTGGTCGGCCGCGTCAAGGTGTACGAGGCCATCGTCAAGGGCGAGAACATCCCCGAGCCGGGCATCCCGGAGTCGTTCAAGGTGCTCCTCAAGGAGCTCCAGTCGCTGTGCCTCAACGTCGAGGTGCTCTCGAGCGACGGTGCGGCGATCGAGATGCGCGACTCCGACGACGAGGACCTCGAGCGCGCCGCGGCCAACCTCGGCATCAACCTGTCCCGCAACGAGTCGCCCTCGGTGGACGACGTCGTGCACTGATCGCGAGCTGAGCTGGGCCCGGCCTCCCGCAGGGCCCAGCTCGCCCGCCAACCCCCTCTAGCCGAAACAACCCCAAGGGGATCTAGACGTGCTGGACGTCAACTTCTTCGATGAGCTCCGCATTGGTCTCGCCACGGCCGACGACATCCGTCAGTGGTCGTACGGCGAGGTCAAGAAGCCGGAGACCATCAACTACCGGACGCTCAAGCCCGAGAAGGACGGCCTCTTCTGCGAGAAGATCTTCGGCCCGACCCGGGACTGGGAGTGCTACTGCGGCAAGTACAAGCGCGTCCGCTTCAAGGGCATCATCTGTGAGCGCTGCGGCGTCGAGGTGACCCGGGCGAAGGTGCGCCGCGAGCGGATGGGCCACATCGAGCTGGCCGCCCCGGTCACCCACATCTGGTACTTCAAGGGTGTTCCCTCGCGCCTCGGCTACCTGCTGGACCTGGCGCCGAAGGACCTCGAGAAGATCATCTACTTCGCGGCTTACGTCATCACCGGCGTGAACACGGAGCTGCGCCACAACGACCTGCCGACCCTCGAGAACGAGATCGGCGTCGAGCGCAAGAACCTCGAGACCAAGCGCGACGCGGACATCGAAGCCCGCGCGCAGAAGCTCGAAGCCGACCTGGCCGCGCTGGAGGCGGAGGGCGCCAAGTCCGACGTCCGCCGCAAGGTCAAGGAGGGCGGCGAGCGCGAGATGCGCCAGCTGCGCGACCGCGCCGGCCGCGAGCTGGACCGCCTCGAGGAGGTCTGGACGACCTTCACGAAGCTCGACACCCGCCAGCTGATCGCCGACGAGCTGCTCTACCGCGAGCTCGTCGACCGCTACGGCGAGTACTTCACCGGCGGCATGGGCGCGGAGGCCATCCAGAAGCTGGCCACCGAGTTCGACGTCAACGCCGAGGCCGAGAGCCTGCGCGACACCATCCGCAACGGCAAGGGGCAGAAGAAGCTCCGCGCGCTGAAGCGGCTCAAGGTCGTCGCGGCCTTCCAGGCCACCGGCAACGACCCGCGCGGCATGGTGCTCGACGCCGTCCCGGTGATCCCGCCGGACCTGCGCCCGATGGTGCAGCTGGACGGTGGCCGCTTCGCGACGTCGGACCTGAACGACCTGTACCGCCGGGTGATCAACCGGAACAACCGCCTCAAGCGGCTGATCGACCTCGGCGCGCCCGAGATCATCGTCAACAACGAGAAGCGGATGCTGCAGGAGGCCGTCGACGCGCTGTTCGACAACGGCCGCCGCGGGCGTCCGGTCACCGGCCCGGGCAACCGGCCGCTGAAGTCGCTGTCCGACCTCCTCAAGGGCAAGCAGGGCCGGTTCCGCCAGAACCTGCTCGGCAAGCGCGTCGACTACTCGGGCCGTTCGGTCATCATCGTCGGCCCGCAGCTGAAGCTGCACCAGTGCGGCCTGCCGAAGGACATGGCGCTCGAGCTGTTCAAGCCGTTCGTCATGAAGCGGCTGGTCGACCTGAACCACGCGCAGAACATCAAGTCCGCCAAGCGGATGGTGGAGCGCTCGCGGCCGCAGGTGTGGGACGTGCTGGAAGAGGTCATCACCGGCCACCCGGTGATGCTGAACCGCGCGCCGACGCTGCACCGCCTCGGCATCCAGGCCTTCGAGCCGCAGCTGGTCGAGGGCAAGGCCATCCAGCTGCACCCGCTGGTCTGCGAAGCGTTCAACGCGGACTTCGACGGTGACCAGATGGCGGTGCACCTGCCGCTGTCGGCCGAGGCGCAGGCCGAGGCCCGGATCCTGATGCTGTCGGCGAACAACATCCTGTCGCCGGCGTCGGGCCGTCCGCTCGCCATGCCGCGGCTGGACATGGTCACGGGTCTGTTCCACCTGACCCGGCTCACCGAGACGGCCGAGGGCGCGGGCAACGCGTACTCCTCGCCCGCCGAGGCGATCATGGCCTTCGACCGCAAGGCGCTGAGCCTGCACGCCCCGGTCAAGATCCGCATCACCGACCGGCAGCCGGCCAAGGCCGACGAGCCGAAGCTCGCGGAGAAGGGCTGGGAGCCGGGCAAGGCGTGGCTGGCCGAGACCACCCTGGGCCGCGTGCTGTTCAACGAGCTGCTGCCGGCGGACTACCCGTTCATCAACGAGCCGATGCCGAAGAAGCGGCAGGCCGCGATCGTGAACGACCTCGCCGAGCGGTACTCGATGACCCAGGTCGCGCAGACCCTGGACAAGCTGAAGGACGCCGGCTTCTACTGGGCGACCCGCTCGGGCGTCACCGTCGCCATCTCGGACGTGCTCACCCCGGTGGGCAAGAAGGCCATCCTCGACGAGTACGAGGGCAAGGCCTCCCAGGTGGAGAAGCGCTACCAGCGCGGTCAGCTGTCGCACGCCGAGCGCAACAACGAGCTCGTCAAGGTGTGGACGCAGGCCACCGAAGAGGTCCACAAGATCATGGAGACGGCGCTGCCGGACGACAACCCGATCGCCATGATCGTGAAGTCGGGCGCCGCCGGTAACATGACGCAGGTCCGGTCGCTGGCCGGGATGCGTGGTCTGGTGTCGAACCCGAAGGGTGAGTACATCCCGCGTCCGATCAAGGCCAACTTCCGTGAAGGCCTGTCGGTGGCGGAGTACTTCATCGCGACGCACGGTGCGCGGAAGGGCCTGGCGGACACCGCCCTGCGGACCGCCGACTCGGGTTACCTGACCCGGCGTCTGGTGGACGTCTCGCAGGACGTCATCGTCCGCGAGACCGACTGCGGCACCACCCGCGGCATCATGATGCCGATCGGCGAGGACATCGGCGACGGCAAGGTCCTGCGCGACCAGCACGTCGAGACCTCCGTGTACGCGCGGAACCTCGCGACGGACGCGGTGGACGCCAAGGGCAACGTCGTGCTGAACGCCGGCGACGACATCGGCGACCCGGCCATCGACAAGCTGCTCTCCAGCGGCATCTCGAAGGTCAAGGTCCGCTCGGTGCTGACCTGCGAGTCGGTCGTCGGTATCTGCGCGACCTGCTACGGCCGCTCGATGGCGACCGGTCTGCTCGTCGACGTCGGCGAGGCGGTGGGTATCGTCGCGGCCCAGTCGATCGGTGAGCCGGGCACGCAGCTGACGATGCGTACGTTCCACCAGGGTGGTGTGGCCGGTGACGACATCACGACCGGTCTGCCGCGTGTCCAGGAGCTGTTCGAGGCCCGCGTCCCGAAGGGCAAGGCGCCGATCGCCGACGTCGATGGCCGCGTGCGCATCGAGGAGAGCGAGCGGTTCTGGAAGATCACGCTGATCCCGGACGACGGTGGCGAAGAGATCGTCTTCGACAAGCTGTCCAAGCGGCAGCGGCTCGCGAACACCCCGAACGGCCCGCTGGGCGACGGTGACCACGTGCACGTCGGCCAGCAGCTGCTCGAAGGCACGCCGGACCCGCACGAGGTCCTGCGGGTCATGGGGCCGCGCGAGGCGCAGATCCACCTGGTGGACGAGGTCCAGAAGGTGTACCGCGCCCAGGGTGTGTCGATCCACGACAAGCACATCGAGGTCATCGTCCGGCAGATGCTGCGCCGGGTGACGATCATCGACTCCGGGGCCACGGACTTCCTGCCGGGCGAGCTGCCCGAGCGGACCAAGTTCGAGGCGACGAACCGGGCCGCGGTCGCCGAAGGCGGCGAGCCGGCTTCGGGCCGTCCGGTGCTGATGGGGATCACGAAGGCGTCGCTCACCACGGACTCGTGGCTGTCGGCGGCGTCGTTCCAGGAGACCACGCGAGTCCTGACCGACGCGGCGATCAACGGCCGCTCGGACAAGCTCGTGGGCCTCAAGGAGAACGTGATCATCGGTAAGCTGATCCCGGCCGGTACGGGCATCAACAAGTACCGCAACATCCAGGTGCAGCCGACCGAGGAGGCCCGGGTCGCGGCGTACGCGATCCCGTCCTACGACGACGGCTACTACACCCCGGACGTGTTCGGTACGGGTACCGGTGCCGCGGTTCCGCTGGACGACTACGACTTCGGCCGCGATTTCCGCTGAAGCTGATTCGACGAAAGGCCCCTGCCGGATTTCCGGCGGGGGCCTTTTCGTCGTTTCGCAATCGTCACCCCAACGGGCACCCGTTGTCGCTACAGTAACCCGGTTCACGCGGTTCGGGGGCTTTGCGCGTTTCCAACGGGTAATCAGGGGTGACTGTTCGTGAACACATCCAGAAAGGCGCGTTCCGTCGCGCGCGGATTCGCCGCGCTGACGGCAGCGGCGCTGTTGACCAGCGTGTTCGCCGGCCCGGCGGCCGCGGACCCGGCACCGGATTCCTCGGCGCCTGCCACGTCCGAAGCGCCGTCCACAGCGCCGACCACGTCGCCGTCCACGTCGCTTTCGACAGCGCCTTCCGAATCGGAAGCACCGGCGCCGGGCTCCACCCAGCCGGCGCCCGCGCAGCCGCAGGACGACCCCGTGCCGCAGCCGGACCTCGACGTTTCGTTCGACCTCGCCGAGTCGTACCCGACCAATGCGGACGTCCACTTCGCCATCAGGATCCACAACCCGCGCAGTGTGCCGGTCGAGGGCCTGCAGATCGCCCAGTTCTTCGACAGGCCGGACGACGTCGTGGTCCCCTTCATCGACGGGTGGGGGCCGCTCAGCGGGAAGCCCGGCGTGACGCTGCAGCCGGGGGAGACCTTCACGCAGCCGGTCGTCGGGCAGCTCAAGGACATCAGCCAGGACCACGCGGACCTGCGCGGCTTCGTGTTCGACAAGGACGGTCACGGTGTCGCGCCGAGCTTCAACCTGCCGATCAAGCTCGCGAAGACACCCGCGCACCCGACCGGCGTCGTGTACGGCGACGCGAACGGCAACGGCAAGCTCGACGCCGGCGAGGAGCTGACGGGCATCACGCTCACCCTCCGGTACAGCAACCTCACCTACCGGGCCACGAGCGGCGAGGGCGGCCGGTTCGACTTCGGGGAGATCCCGGCGGCCGAGTACTTCCTCGACGGTGATGTCGTCGACGGCTGGCTGTTCCCGTTCCGGAGCGTCCAGGTCGGCCCGGACACCGAGCTCACCGTCCGCGGCGCGCTGCCGCTGAACGGCGCGCTCACGGCGTCGATGAAGTTCACCCAGGACAGCTACAAGGTCGGCGAACCCGCGCACGTCACGGTGACCCTGGCCAACTCCGGGCGGCTCCCGCTCGCCGGCGTCGTGGCCGAGTGCAACCGCATCGGCGACCCCTACATCCTCAGCGGCCGCACCCCGGGCTGGGGCGACCTCGCCGGGGACGGGGTGACGATCCCCGCCGGGGAGACCCGCGTGCTCGACGTCTTCGAGGACGTCCCGCAGGCCGCGTTCAACCGCGGGATCGTCGTGGCCTCCTGCGACTTCGGCTACCGCGAGGTCGACCTCGACAACCACGCGCAAGCCCACGCGCAGGCGGCCGTCCCGGGCGCCAAGGCCGTGGTCGAAGGTGACATCGGCGTCTTCGACGGCCAGGGCCAGGTGAAGCAGGGTCTTGCCGGCGTCAAGGTCGTCCTGGTGTCCGATCAGCACTGCCCCGTCGCCGGCGAGCGCACGACCGACGCGAAGGGCCACTTCGAGTTCCTCGACGTCACACCGGGTCCCCAGTACCAGCTGTACCTCGTGCCACCGGCGGGCTGGAAGGTCAAGTACGAGAACCCGGTGCGGATCGACGTCTGGGGCCCGCCGGAGAACCACCACGTGTGGCGGATCGACGCCGAGGAGGGCGACGCAGCGGCCCCGGCGATCCCGGCCAACCCGGCGGACTGCACCGCGGGCACCCCGGCACCGCCGGCCGCACCCGGCGGCACCGGCGGCGGCCAGAGCAGCGGCTCGGGCCTGGCCAGCACGGGCGTCGACGCGCTCGGCCTCGGCGCGCTCGCCCTGACCGCCCTCGCACTGGGCGGCGCCCTGCTGGCCGGCGCCCGCCGCCGCCGTCGCGCGGCCTGACGTCCGGAGCGCAAGCGCCCCCGGTCCACTGTGGACCGGGGGCGCTTTTTCAGTGCAGGCTGCCGCGCGACACGGGGGCTCCGGCCGCCCGGAGGAAGTCGTCCGGCGCGCGGTACCCGGTGATCACCCCGGTCTCTTCGAGCCGCCGGACCCGCTCGGCGACCGCCGGTCCGACCGGCCGATCCGCCGCTCGTGACGGGCGGTAGCCGGGCCGTTGTCGGCAAATCTCTCGTCCCGGCCGGCGCGGGCAGCCGCACAAGATGGGCCGTGGCTGACTCTGTGCCCTTCACGGACAACTTCTCGGACCTCTCGAACACGCAGGGGTACCAGTTCGAGTTCCGGTGCGAACGCTGCGGCAACGGCTTCCGTTCCGCCTTCCAGCGCGACAACGTCGAGACCGGCCGGAGCGTGCTCCGCGCGGTCGGCTCGTTCTTCGGCGGGACGCTGCGCGACCTGAGCAACTCGGCCGACCAGTGGCGCTACGACCGCGCGACGAACTCGCCGGCCAAGGACAAGGCCCTGGCGGCGGCGGTCCAGGAGATCACCCCGAGCTTCCGCCAGTGCCGCGGCTGCGGTGACTGGATGTGCGAGTCGCAGTGCTGGAACGACGAGATCGGCCAGTGCCTGCGCTGCTCGCCGAGCGTCGCCGAGGAGATCTCCCGCGCCCAGGCGTCCGCCCAGCGCGACCAGATCTGGGACAAGGCCCGCGAGAAGGACTGGACGTCCGGCCTCGACATCGACACCCGCGCGAAGGTGACGTGCCCGGGCTGCGGCCTGAAGGCCGACGGCGGCAAGTTCTGCTCTTCGTGCGGCACTTCGCTGGCCCTGAAGGTCGCCTGCGGCGGCTGTGGGAGCGAAAGCAACAAGCCGGGCGCGCTGTTCTGCTCGGACTGCGGCACCAAGCTCTGAGCGAAGTTCCCGGCACTTCATAACGAATCCATAACTCGCAGCCCCGGCGTTCAGGCGCCGGGGCTGCGCCGTTGTGACCAACCGTGACACCGCCGGTTGGTCTAGCGCACTTGCTCACCCGTTCGGCGCAGCGGGCCGCGTCAAATCGGCCCACTTCGTGGGAGATTAACCCTTTCGGGTCGGTTCCCATTCTTTGATCACGGCTGGACCCTTCGTCCGGTTGGCGCCAGTATCCCGTCCTGGTCGGCTGACGTCAGCTTTCCGTTGTGTCCCAACGGTTTCCGTCCGCGATGAAGAACAGGAGAACCATGCGACCAACTCCGTTGCGCCCGGGCCGGTGGCGAAAGGTGGTGACCGGCGCCGCCGCACTCGCCCTCGCGGCCGGCGCGGTCACGTACACCGGTTCGGCCACCGGCGCCTACGCCGACGTCCAGACCGTCACCGACGCGAAGACCGCGTCCGACGGCAAGCAGTACTGGGTGCAGAACCACCTGGTGACGAAGGACCTCGCGCGTGCGGAAAGCGGCACGCGCAAGAAGTGGCTGCTCGTCTGGGCCGGTGACGAGAACATCGCCGACACGCTGGTGAAGGACGTCAAGAACCTGCCGGGCACGCTCGGCGGCGGCCTGAACAAGCTCAAGAACGCCCTGCCCGGCCCGGACTTCCTCGCCGTGATCGACGCGACGCAGGGCTCGCCGACGTACGGCAAGGTCGTCAACACCGCCACGGTCGGCCCGCTGGTCGAGAACGAGCCGCACCACATGCAGTACGTGTGGCACAAGGGCGACACGATCTACGCCGGCGCGTTGTTCGCCGCCGCGACCTACGCCTTCGACGTCAGCGCGCTGCCGCAGCTGAAGCTCAAGGGCGTCAGCCTGCCGACGAACACCCTCGGCGGCAGCGTCCCGGACGCCTACTGGGTGCTCAAGGACGGCACCGCGTACGGCACGTACATGGGCGGCCCGGTCGCGCCCGGCCCGCACTCGTACGCCGACGGCTCCACCCAGATCGGCAACGGCTTCGCGGGCAGCCCCGGCGAGGTCGTCCACTTCGGACAGAACGCGCAGGTGCTTTCGGAGTCCCCGGCGGCCACGCCGCAGGGCGACAACGCCAAGCTCTGCGACAACCTGCCGCAGCTGGGCAAACCGACCTGCGCCAACCCGCACGGCATCCAGGCCCGCGAGGACCTGAACACGCTCGTCACGAGCGACTACGCCGAGCCGCGCAACATCATCCTCGACCCGGTGAAGCAGCCGTCGCCGTACCTGCGCCGGCCGACCGTGCGGACCTGGGACATCTCCGACCGCAACCACCCGAAGCTGAGGGCGGTGTCGTACCTGCAGGACGGCCCGCGCGCCGATCCGGCCGACCCGCTGCACGCCGAGAGCCGGGCGGTCATGGAGACGACCGTGACGAACCTGCCCGGCCACAAGGGCGCGTTCGCCCAGACCATGCAGGGCGGCGCGGTGTTCTACACGCCGGACATCACCGCGGCCGAGCCGCACTGGATCGAGGTGTTCGACGACGGCACCGCCAACAAGGCGATCTACGCGAACAACGACTCGAACGGCGCCAGCTCCAACGGCGGCTGGATCCAGACGAGCCCGGACGACAAGTACCTCTACCGCGCGATCGTCGGGCGGCAGAAGGGCACCCTCTCGGCCGACGACCCCGGCACCACCGGCGGCGTCTACGTCCTCGACATCCAAAAGCTGGTCAACGCCGGCGACCGGATCGAGGACATCGAGGGCCGGGTCGACACGAAGGCGAAGGCGCAGCAGGGCGGGGGCGGCGACCTGCCGACCGTCGTCGGCGCGGCCCCGATCAACCCGGGCACGCCGGGCGCGGGCCCGCACTGGGGCGCCTACGACAACCTCACGCTGGGCGACGACGGCTTCTACCACGAAACCACGTCGCCGCAGCACCTCGCGGTGTCGAACTACTTCGTCGCGCGGTCCGGGCTCGACGGTGACCACAAGGTCAACCTGCTGAACCTCGGGCCGGACGGGAAGGTCACGGTCGACCAGGACTTCCGGGACGAGTTCACCGGCCAGGTCGGCATCAACTTCAACCGCAAGTCGTGGCCGCACGGGGACTTCGGCAACGCCAAGCCGCACTCCGAGCTGTTCGTGGCCGCGGACGCGGACGTGAGGTAGGCACGATGGACCACCACCACGACCCGGGGACCGGATCGTCCACAGTGGACCTGCTCGCGCTCGGGCTCCGGCTGGCGCTGCTGCTGGCCACGGCGTTCCTCGCGGGCGGCGGGCTGCTGCGGCCGCTCGTGGGTGAGCTGACGCGCCCGCGGAAGCTCACGCTGTCCGGCCTCGGCGGGCTGTCCGCGCTGCTCGCCGTCGTGTCGGCGTTCGCGGTCGACGTCAACGTCGTCGCGCTCGCTGTGCACGTCGTGCTCGCGATGGCCGTGCCGCTCCTGCTGCGGTGGCCGCGGGCCGGGCGCTGGGCGTCGGTCGCGTTGCTGGCGCTGGTCGTCCTCGAAACCTCGCTCGGCGGCACGGGCGTCGGCTTCGCGCTCGACTCGGTGTTCGTCGCCGCGACGGCCGTGTGGTTCGGCTTCGCGCTGTTCGGTCCGGTGTCGACCTCGGCCGTCCGGCCGGGACCGCTGGCGATCACCCTCGGCGGGTTGTTCGTCGTCGCCGGGGCGGTGCGGTTCGGGTTGTCCGGGCTCGGGTTCGACCGGCGGCTGGGCACGACGGTCTTCGGGTTCGTGGTGGTGGCCGTGGTGGTCCTGCCCGTGGTGGTGAGCGGGCTCGCGGTCGTGCTGCGGGCCCGCGCCTACCGCCTCGGCGCGGCCGCCGTCGCGCTCGCGTTCGGCGCCTGGAGCGCCCTCGGCGCGGTCCCGGTGCCGCCGCCGCTGCCCGTGCCGGGCGTGCCGCTGCTGGCCGACGAGCCCGGGTTCCCGGTGCTGGTCAGCCCGCAACGGCCGGGGCACAACGTCGTGCACTTCCCGGCGAGCGCGGGCGGCGACCTCGCCGCCGGCGTCCGCGGCGGCCTGATCACCCAGGCCGTCGCGCGACCCGGCGCCGAGGGCACCTGGGCCGACGTCGACCTCCCGCCCGGTCGCAGCGAGCTGGAGATCCACCGCGGCGGCACGACGGCCGTCGTCGAGGTCGACGCGGGCACCGCGCCCGGGCCGCCGATCGACGGCGCGGACGCGCCGGAATGCGCGGCGGCGGCGCTCGGCGGCCTGGTCGCCGGCCGCGCCGACGTGCTGACCGCGTGCCCGGCCGACGCGCTCGCCCCGGAGGACGGGGGAGCGCTGGTCAAGCTGGTGGAGTTCCTCGCCGCCCGGAAGCCGGCCGCGCTCACGCTGGTGTCGGACGACTCGCCGCGCGGTGTCGCGGCGGCGAAGCTGGTGCGGGAAGCCGCGGCGCGGACCGGCTTGGCCGTCCGGCCGGACGCCGGTCCCGACACCGCGCTCGTCGTCGTCTCCGGCTGGAGCGCCGGGTACCTGGCGATGACGCGGGCGGCCGAGCTGCAGCGCCTGCAGCCCACCCACCAGTACGGGCTGTACCTGGCGCCGTGGCTGCTGAACGGGCCGATCGTCAACGCCGTGGCGAGCGCGTCCCTGCCGCTGCGGTTCGACCCCCGCGAAGCCACCGCGGTCGGGTACGCCGTGGCGGTCGGCAACCGCTTCGGCGGCGAAAGCCCGACCCTCGGCGGTTTCCGCAGCTGGCTCGGCGCGGGCGGGGCCGCGGGCGACGTCCAGATCTTCGCCGCGGCCCAGGTCAACGCCATGCCGATGTACCCCACCGAACCCCACGCCACCGGAATGGTGATGGACCGCGACTACGCGGGCCAGTGGGTCCCCGACGGAACCATCGTGCCGATCACGTCGGTTCTCCGCTGAAAAAACCCTTCAGAGGAAAGGAAAGCGCATGAAGCGTCTAGCTGCCCGCGTGCTGCTGCCGCTGGCCGCGGCGACGGCGTTCACCGGCCTGGCCGGCGGCGTCGCCGGTGCGGACCCGGTCCAGGGCCCGGTCTGGCTCGTCCCCGGCGTCGACCTCGGCAGCGTGCTCGGCCCGCTCGGCCAGCCGGTCGGCCTGCTCGCTCCCGTCTTCGGCCTCATCACCGCGGTTTCCTGAAAGGTGCCTGCCATGAAGAAGAACCTCGTCCGCGCGACCGCTGCCGCGGTCCTCGCCGGAGCGGCCCTGTTCGGCGCGGCGGCCCCCGCCCTGGCCGACACCCCGGGTGTCGTGGTGGTCGACGAGCCGGACACGAGCGGCCTGAACAACATCTGGACGTTCGCCCCGCTCGGCGTCCCGGTGCTCGGCCTGATCCAGTCGATCAACGGCGTGCCGGGCAAGATCCTGCCCTCCTTCTGATCCCCGCGGCGGCCCCTCCGCGCGAGGGGCCGCCACCTCTTCCCTGGGAGTCCCCGTGAACCGGCAGCTGCTGGGCAGGCTCGCCATCGCGCTCATCGCCATCGCGGCGGTGACCGCGGGCATCTTCATCCTCGGTGACGACGGGCCGCCGCCGCAGTCGCCGGTGGTCGCGGTGGTCGGCGAGCCGTCGCCGTCGTCGGTACCGCCGCGCACGATCCTCGCCACGGCGACCTACACCTCGGCCCCGCCGGCGCCTTCGGGCTACCAGGTGACGTACGAGCTGACGGGCTCCGGCACGGCGACGGTCGTCTACGACAGCAACGGCCTCGGCCTGGTCCACCAGGAACTCGACGTCCGCCTGCCGTGGCGGAAGGAGCTTTCCTGGGCGGCACCCGGTTCGGTCCAGCTGCTCGGCCAGGGCAGCGGCGCGGTCGGATGCCGCATCTCCCTGGCCGGCCGGGTGGTGACGGCGCAGAAGTCGGCCCCGGGCGAAGTGGCCGCGTGCACGGGACGCCTCGGCTGAGCCGCCGTCCGGCGGATCCGCGCGGTCCCGGGCACCATGAACGCATGACGCCCGTCACGAAACGCCTCACGGTGATCGCCGTCGTGCTGATCACCGCGGGCGCCGTCCTGCTGGCCGTCGGGGCGATCGGCTTCCGGGCCACGTCGGACCAACCCGACGCCAACATCGGCGCGGGGTTCGCCCTCCTCGCCGGGCCCTACGTCGTCGGCCTCGGTCTGGTCTTCGCGTTGTCGGCCGGCCTGACCCACCTCACGACGCGCCGCCGCTGACGTTCCACAGCGTGGCGGGCAGGTGATCGGCCAGGTCGGCGAGGTACCGGGCCTCCGCGACGACGTTCTCCCGCGTCGCGCAACCCGCTCCCCAGGTCCGCGCGGCGCCGTTCTCGACGACGACCTCCCGCTGCCCGAACCGCGGGTTCGCCGCCAGCCACCGCGCCAGCTCGCCGTCGAGCGGCGAGCCCGGGGGCAGCGTCGGCATCGACACCGGCCGGCCCGGGACGATCCGCAGCTGCGGGCCCGGCGGCACGCGCACCTGCGTGACGTGCAGGTCCCGGAAGTACGTGTGGTCGTCGAAGTGCCGGTAGGACTCCCGCGTGTCGATCGCGAGCACCGGCCGGTCGCCGAGGCGGAACTCGGCCCAGGGATCGCTCGGCGGTCCCGTCAGCGGTCGCCCGGTGGGGTGAACCACGCCGAAGGTGGGGCAGCCACCGCCGTCGCCGCTGCCGAACGTGCCGCCCCGCTCCGCGGCGAACGCCCGGAACCAGTGACCCGCGCGGCCCGCGGCGGCCCGCCGCTGCGACCGCCACCAGATCGCGCCGGCCACCGCGGCCACGACCACCAGGACACCGATCGTGAAGAGCGTCTGCATCGTCAGAAGTCCAGCTCTTCGCGGGTCTCTTCGACGGACTGGTCGCGGCCCGTCCCGTCGTAGTCGCTCGCCTTCTTCGCGTTCTTCACGTGGCTGGTGAGCTTGCCGAGGTGGTCGTTCACCGTCTTGGCCGGGTGGTCGCCGGGGGCGGCCGGGTTGTAGCCGAGGATGCCCTTGACCGCCGCTTCGCTGCCCTTCTTCAGCGCCTCGGTGGCGCCGGCCTTCAGCATCGTCTTCCGGTAGTCGACCTTGCCGGCCGCGTCGAGGACCGGGTTCTCGAACGCCTTCGCCCAGCGCTTGCCGATCAGGCCCTGGTCGCCGGCGGCCTTCTGGAGGAGGTCCTTGCCCTCGTTCTCTTCCGCGATCTTCGTCAGCGACTTGCCCAGCGTCGTCGAGGCGAACTTCTGCTGCAGCTTCCGGAGCCAGTCGAGCACCTTCTGCAGGAGCTCGCGCAGCTTGTTCACCTTCTGCGTGGTCTTGGCGGTCGTCTGGGCCGCCTTGACCTCGGTGACCGGCGCGGCGGCGGACAGCGAGGCCCCGCACGTCGGCACCGCGGCGGCCAGCGCCGGCACCCACAGCAGGATCAGCCAGGTCACGAACTCCGTGAGGATGGCTTTGATCAGGTCTTCGGCGAAGCTCATCAACATGCTGTTCAGCTGCAGCATCCGGGCGAGGTCGCCGGACTTGCCCGCGACGCCCTCGATGCCGTGCGCGAACTCGCCGAGCGCGGCCTTCGCCGCGTTGCTCGCGTCGCCCTCCCAGTCCTTCAGCGAAGCGTCGGCGACCTCGGCGAAGTTCTTCGCCAGCTCGTCGAGCCCGGTCGCGATCGCGCCGAAGTTCTCCGCCGCGACGCTCAGCGCGGGCCCGTCGCCGCTGACGAAGTGGATCGCGTCCTGGATCGGCTGAACGGCGTTGACCAGGAAGTTCAGCCCCTGCCCGACCAGCCAGCCGAGCGGGTCGGTCGCGATGTCGGTGATGGTGGCGGAGCTGGACTGGATGAAGCTCGCGGTGTCGGTGGCGATCGTGCCCAGTGCGAGGGTGATGTCCGCGCCGTCGGGGTGCGGCGCGAAGACGGCCTTCGTCACCGAGACCGCGTCCTTGCCGACGGCGACGGCGCCGCCCACGAACGGCGTCGCCTTGACCGCGTTGCCGACGTTGACGCCGAGCACGGTCTCCGGGTCTTCGGACTTGACGGTGATCCTGCTCGCGACGTCTTCGACCTCGGCCATGCGTTCCCCCTCAGTGCTTTCCCGGCCCGTCGAGCAGGGTCTCGACCTGGCCGAAGAAGGTCTTGTGGTCGTCTTCGACGCCTTGGTAGACGTTCGCCGCGTCGGTCAGCTTCGCCTGCGCCGAGGCGAGCCCGTCCGCGATCGACGCCAGCAGGGACTGCAGTTCGCGCAGGGTGTCGTCGTAGCCGCCCTTGGTGAAGACGCCGACCACGCCCCACGACTTGCCGCCGACGTCCGACTGGGCCACCTGCTCGGTGAGCTTCGCGCCCTGTTCACGGTATTTGCCCAGGTCACTGACGTACTCGTGCAGTGCGTCGACCTGGACGCGGTAACCGCCGCCCATCAGTCCACCTCGTCGAACAGGGAGCGCAGGAAGCGGTCACCCGCCGACGGGCCCGCCGCGGGCGGCGCCGGCGGCGGTTCGGCCGGGCGCAGCACCCGCTGCTCCGAGAAGTCCTCGGCCTGCGGCTGGTCTCCCGGCAGCTTCGACCGCAGTTCTTCGACGGTGGTTCCGAACGCCACGGCCTGCGTTTCGAGGACCTGGTCGACGAGGCCGAGGTCGTTGCCCATGTGCGCCTCGACGAGCACGGCCTGCCGTCGCGCCGCCTCGCCGACGGCCTCCCGCAGGGTGGCGAGCAGCGTGGCCGAGAGGGCCTGCGGCCCCTTGGCGAGCGCGGCCTCGGTGAACCGGACGTCCAGGACGGCCCCGCCGGGCCCGGTGACGACGGTGACACCCCCGTCCGCCGACGCGGCGCTCGCCCGCAGCTCGGTCAGCTCCTGCCGCATCGCCCCGAGCCCGCCGAACCGCTCGTCGGCGCTGCGGATGCCCGCCTGGAACCGCTCGAACTCGGCCACCAGGTGCTCGAACTCGCCCGACATGCGCCCGCCTTCCCGTTTCGGAGGACACCCATCGTGACCCCCCGACCGCACTGTGACGCACGGAACGGCCGATCCGATCCCACTGCATCACCCGACCGGGTAATGGGTAGGTTTCCGCCGGAGAGGGAAGCAGGGGACGAAGCGCGAGGAGTGTGTGATGACCAGCACCGAAGGGGCCGGAGGCCCCGCCGAAGAACCGAAGTCGACGGGCAGCCACGCGGCCCCGGAGGGTGCGGGAGTGCACCCGCTGATCGACCTGTCCCGGGACCCGAACCCGGGCAAGCCGGACCACGCCAAGCCGGACGAGGACTGAGGGAGAGGGGCGGCCGCCGCAGCAGGGGCGGCGGCCGCTCACCGGGCTGGCTTCGGCGGGATGACCGGGCGTTGCGCCCGGCGCCTGCCTGGCCCGCGGTCGCCCAGGTGAGGCACTGAAACCGCCGGCCGGGCTCGCCCGGCGCGGACGGGGGAGTGCCCGAGGTCGGCTGAGCCCGCCCAGCCCATCAGGTAATGCCGTGGCCGATGCAGCCCGCCCAGCCGCAGGTGGAAGCCCGCGGCCCGTCGAGTGACACGTGAACGCCGCCGTCGGCCGAGCCCCTGGCCCGCGCCGGGTTGGCTCCGGCGCCGGCCCAACCCGGGGAGCCCGCCGCTGGCCGAGCCTCCGGTCAGCCCGGGTTGGCCCCGCCGCCGGACCATCCGAGAGCCCGCCACTGGCCAAGCCCCGGCATGGCCCCGCCGCCAGCCCACCCGAGAGCGCCCGCCGCCGGTCAAGCCGCCGCCGGTCAAGCCACCGCCGGCCCAGGCCGGGAATGCCCCGCCACCTCCCCGCGTTGACTACGTCAGCGAACCCCGCCCCTGGCGGCCCGGACCACCGTGACCGGCCGCCGACCCGAGGCGTGGGAATGTCCCGCAGCGCGGGGGCGTTGAGAGGTACGCTGGAGGTTCGTCGACCTACAGACCCCCCGCCGCGCTCCTCCCGGACCCGGGCGGGTATCTTTGGAGACCGTGCCCGGCATGCGTCGGGCCGCTCCGCGTGCCGTGCGCATGGGCGGGGTGCTCAGGCACCCGGTCACCGGCTTCGGCAGGTCGGGGTTCCGACGGAAATCCCTCCGGGAAGTTACCGGTCGCGAGACCGTGACGCGGGCCGACACGCCCGACCGCGGGGGCCGGTGAAGACACGAAGAAGCAGATCACGACAGGAAGCTGGTCCATTGCCCACGATCCAGCAGCTGGTCCGCAAGGGCCGCCAGGACAAGGCTGCCAAGCAGAAGACGGCGGCCCTCAAGGGGAGCCCGCAGCGGCGCGGCGTGTGCACTCGCGTGTACACCACGACCCCCAAGAAGCCGAACTCGGCGCTGCGCAAGGTCGCGCGTGTGAAGCTGACCAGCGGCATCGAGGTCACCGCCTACATCCCCGGTGAGGGCCACAACCTCCAGGAGCACTCGATGGTGCTCGTGCGCGGTGGTCGTGTGAAGGACCTTCCGGGTGTCCGTTACAAGATCATCCGCGGTTCGCTCGACACCCAGGGTGTCAAGAACCGCAAGCAGGCGCGCAGCCGGTACGGCGCGAAGAAGGAGAAGAGCTAATGCCCCGCAAGGGTCCGGCCCCGAAGCGGCCGCTGATCTCCGACCCCGTCTACGCCTCCCCGCTGGTCACCCAGCTGGTGAACAAGGTGCTGAAGGACGGGAAGCGGTCCCTGGCCGAGCGCATCGTGTACGGCGCGCTCGAAGGCGCTCGCGAGAAGACCGGCACCGACCCGGTCGTCACGCTGAAGCGCGCCCTCGACAACGTGAAGCCCACCATCGAGGTGAAGAGCCGCCGCGTCGGTGGTGCCACCTACCAGGTGCCGATCGAGGTCAAGCCGGGCCGCTCCACCACGCTGGCGCTGCGCTGGCTGGTCTCCTTCTCGCAGGCCCGCCGCGAGAAGACGATGATCGAGCGCCTGCAGAACGAACTGCTGGACGCTTCCAACGGCCTCGGTGCCTCCGTGAAGCGTCGCGAAGACACGCACAAGATGGCCGAGTCCAACCGGGCCTTCGCGCACTACCGCTGGTGATCACCGCCCGGCTGTCGACCAAGCCATGCCGGGCCCCAAGCTTGAGAACAGGGGAACAGTCTCGTGGCACGTGAAGTGCTGACCGACCTCAACAAGGTCCGCAACATCGGCATCATGGCGCACATCGACGCCGGCAAGACCACCACCACCGAGCGGATCCTGTTCTACACCGGGGTCAACTACAAGATCGGTGAAGTCCACGACGGCGCCGCCACCATGGACTGGATGGAGGAGGAGCAGAAGCGGGGTATCACCATCACCTCGGCTGCCACCACCACCTTCTGGGACGACCACCAGATCAACATCATCGACACCCCCGGGCACGTTGACTTCACCGTCGAGGTGGAGCGCAACCTGCGGGTGCTCGACGGCGCGGTCGCGGTCTTCGACGGCAAGGAAGGCGTCGAGCCGCAGTCGGAGCAGGTCTGGCGGCAGGCGGACAAGTACGACGTCCCGCGCATCTGCTTCGTCAACAAGATGGACAAGCTGGGCGCGGACTTCTACTACACCGTGAAGACCATCGTGGACCGCCTCGGCGTGCGCCCGCTGGTCATCCAGCTGCCGATCGGCGCCGAGAACGACTTCGAAGGCGTCGTCGACCTGGTCCGCATGAAGGCGCTGACCTGGCGCGGCGAGGTCCAGAAGGGCGAGGACTACTCGATCGAGGACATCCCGGCCGACCTGGCCGAGAAGGCCGCCGAGTACCGCGAGAAGCTCGTCGAGACCGTCGCCGAGGCGGACGACGCGCTGATGGAGAAGTTCCTCGAGGGTGAGGAGCTGACGGAGGCCGAGATCAAGGCCGGCATCCGGAAGCTCACCATCAGCAGCCAGGTCTTCCCGGTGCTGGCCGGTTCCGCGTTCAAGAACAAGGGCGTGCAGCCCATGCTCGACGCGGTCATCGACTACCTGCCGACCCCGCTGGACGTCCCGGCCGTCGAGGGCCTGCTGCCCGACGGCGAGACCGTGGCGACCCGCAAGGCGTCGGTCGACGAGCCGTTCGCCGCGCTCGCGTTCAAGATCGCCGCGCACCCGTTCTTCGGCAAGCTGACCTACATCCGGGTGTACTCGGGCAAGGTCGCCGCCGGGGCGCAGGTCGTCAACGCGACCAAGGAGCGCAAGGAGCGCATCGGGAAGATCTTCCAGATGCACTCCAACAAGGAGAACCCGGTCGACGACGCCCAGGTCGGCCACATCTACGCGGTCATCGGGCTGAAGGACACCACCACGGGTGACACCCTGGCGGACCCGCAGAACCCGATCGTGCTGGAGTCGATGACGTTCCCCGAGCCGGTCATCCGGGTCGCGATCGAACCGAAGACGAAGGCCGACCAGGAGAAGCTGTCCCTGGCGATCCAGAAGCTGGCCGAAGAGGACCCGACGTTCCAGGTGAAGCTGGACGAGGACACCGGCCAGACGATCATCGCGGGCATGGGCGAGCTGCACCTCGAGGTGCTGGTGAACCGGATGAAGTCCGACTACAAGGTCGAGGCGAACATCGGCAAGCCGCAGGTCGCCTACCGTGAGACGATCAAGAAGACGGTCGACAAGCTCGACTACGTCCACAAGAAGCAGACCGGTGGTTCCGGCCAGTTCGCGAAGGTCATCGTGAAGCTGGAGCCGCTCGAGCGCACCGACGGCGCGCTCTACGAGTTCGACAACAAGGTGACCGGTGGTCGCGTGCCGCGGGAGTACATCCCGTCGGTGGACGCGGGCGCGCAGGACGCGATGCAGTACGGCGTCCTGGCCGGCTACCCGCTCGTCGGGTTGAAGTTCACCCTGTTGGACGGTGCTTACCACGAGGTCGACTCTTCGGAGATGGCGTTCAAGATCGCCGGTTCCATGGCGATGAAGGAAGCCGCGAAGAAGGCCGGCCCGGTGATCCTGGAGCCGATGATGGCGGTCGAGGTGACCACGCCCGAGGACTACATGGGTGACGTCATCGGTGACCTCAACTCCCGCCGTGGTCAGATCCAGGCCATGGAGGAGCGTGCGGGCATCCGCGTCGTGAAGGCGCTGGTCCCGCTGTCGGAGATGTTCGGCTACGTCGGTGACCTCCGGTCCCGCACCCAGGGCCGGGCGAACTACTCCATGTTGTTCGACTCCTACGCCGAGGTTCCCGCGAACGTCGCGAAGGAAATCATCGCGAAGGCGACGGGGGAATAACTCCCCCCGGCGCTCGCGGGCATTAGGGACTCTCCTGAACGTCCGCAGCACCGACGAAGGAACAATCGTGGGGCGGCAGCCACGCCGCCCCACGAGCACAAAGCGAAATCAGTCCAGGAGGACATTCCAGTGGCGAAGGCGAAATTCGAGCGGACCAAGCCGCACGTCAACATCGGCACCATCGGTCACGTTGACCACGGCAAGACGACTCTGACCGCGGCCATCACCAAGGTGCTGCACGACAAGTACCCGGAGCTGAACGAGTCGCGGGCGTTCGACCAGATCGACAACGCGCCGGAAGAGAAGCAGCGCGGCATCACGATCAACATCTCGCACGTCGAGTACCAGACCGAGAAGCGTCACTACGCGCACGTCGACGCCCCCGGTCACGCGGACTACATCAAGAACATGATCACCGGTGCCGCCCAGATGGACGGCGCGATCCTGGTCGTGGCCGCCACCGACGGCCCGATGCCGCAGACCCGTGAGCACGTGCTGCTCGCCCGCCAGGTCGGCGTGCCCTACATCGTGGTCGCGCTGAACAAGGCCGACATGGTCGACGACGAGGAGATCCTCGAGCTCGTCGAGCTGGAGGTCCGCGAGCTGCTGTCCTCGCAGGAGTTCCCGGGCGACGACGCGCCGGTCGTGCGCGTTTCCGGCCTGAAGGCCCTCGAGGGCGACGAGAAGTGGTCCGAGGCCGTTCTCGAGCTGATGAGCGCCGTCGACGACAACGTGCCGGACCCGGTGCGTGAGCTCGACAAGCCGTTCCTGATGCCGATCGAGGACGTCTTCACCATCACCGGTCGTGGCACCGTGGTGACCGGTCGCGTCGAGCGCGGCCAGATCAACGTCAACGAAGAGGTCGAGATCGTGGGTATCCGCGAGAAGTCGACCAAGACCACCGTCACCGGTGTCGAGATGTTCCGCAAGCTGCTCGACTCGGGCCAGGCGGGCGACAACGTCGGCCTGCTGGTCCGCGGTATCAAGCGCGAGGACGTCGAGCGCGGCCAGGTCGTCGTGAAGCCGGGCACCACCACCCCGCACACCGACTTCGAGGGCCGGGTCTACATCCTGTCGAAGGACGAGGGTGGCCGTCACACCCCGTTCTTCAACAACTACCGCCCGCAGTTCTACTTCCGCACCACCGACGTGACCGGCGTCGTGACCCTCCCCGAGGGCACCGAGATGGTCATGCCGGGCGACAACACCGACATCTCGGTCCAGCTGATCCAGCCGGTCGCGATGGACGAGGGTCTGCGCTTCGCCATCCGCGAGGGTGGCCGGACCGTCGGCGCGGGCCAGGTCACGAAGATCATCAAGTGACGTAGGCGCCCTGCGTCCGGGTAATACACCCCCGGGTGCAGGGCGTCAACTCACGTGTGCGACACTATTTTGGTTGCTCGTCCTGGGGCGGCCGATCCCTTTGGGGTCCGGCCGCCTCGGTGCGAGTGGCCACGGTCCGCGGAGCTCTTCCCTACGGGTGAGGCGAGCGGGCAAAGGCAGTGAGACGGCCACGCTTGCGAAGGCCCAGCCGGCTCATGGCCTCCTCACGTTGAGGAAGACCAGGCAAGACGACGATCCCGCGGGATCCGTCTGTGCGTCGGGCGCGACACGCCCGACCGCGTGGACCGGGGACAAGGCCGTTGAACTGCGGAAACCCAGGCTCAGGGTGGAAACACCCGGCGGGGTTTGTGAGATAGCGGCACGAGACGACAAGGAACGAGCAGCCACCATGGCGGGACAGAAGATCCGCATCCGGCTCAAGGCCTACGACCACGAGGCGATCGACACCTCGGCGCGCAAGATCGTGGAGACGGTCACGCGCACCGGCGCCCGGGTTGTCGGGCCGGTGCCGCTGCCCACCGAGAAGAACGTTTACTGCGTCATCCGCTCGCCGCACAAGTACAAGGACTCGCGCGAGCACTTCGAGATGCGCACGCACAAGCGTCTGATCGACATCCTCGACCCGACGCCGAAGACGGTCGACGCGCTCATGCGCATCGACCTGCCGGCGAGCGTCGACGTCAACATCCAGTAAGCGTTGGGCGAGCGGCGGAGATAAGAGACTCATGTCTGACAGGCAGATGAAGGGCATCCTGGGCACCAAGCTCGGCATGACCCAGGTCTTCGACGAGCAGAACCGGGTTGTCCCGGTCACTGTCGTGAAGGCCGGTCCGAACGTGGTCACCCAGGTTCGGACCCAGGAAAAGGACGGCTACAAGGCCGTGCAGCTGGCGTTCGGCGCGGTCGACCCGCGCAAGGTGAACAAGCCGCGCACGGGCCACTTCGACAAGGCGGGCGTGACCCCGCGCCGGTTCCTCGCCGAGCTGCGCACTACCGACGCCGAGACCTACGAGGTCGGCCAGGAGATCACCGCCGAGGTGTTCGCTGCCGGCGTCGAGGTCGACGTGACCGGGACCAGCAAGGGCAAGGGCTACGCGGGTGTCATGAAGCGCCACGGCTTCAAGGGCCAGGGCGCGAGCCACGGTGCCCAGGCCGTGCACCGCAAGCCGGGTTCGATCGGTGGCTGCGCCACCCCCGGCCGCGTCTTCAAGGGCCTGCGCATGGCGGGCCGGATGGGCAACGACCGGGTCACCACGCAGAACCTGACCGTGCACGCCGTGCGTGCCGACGACGGCCTGCTGCTGATCAAGGGCGCCGTGCCCGGTCCCAAGGGCGGCGTGCTGTTCGTTCGCAGCGCCGCGAAGGGTGGTAACTCCGAATGACAAGCGTCGAGCTGAAGACCCCGGCCGGTAAAGCCGACGGCACCGTGGACCTCCCCGAGGAGATCTTCGACGTGCAGGCCAATGTCGCGCTGATGCACCAGGTGGTGGTGGCCCAGCAGGCCGCCGCGCGCCAGGGCACGCACGACACGAAGACCCGTGGCGAAGTTCGCGGTGGCGGCAAGAAGCCGTACCGGCAGAAGGGCACCGGCCGTGCCCGCCAGGGTTCGACCCGCGCGCCGCAGTTCGCCGGCGGTGGCGTCGTGCACGGCCCCACGCCGCGCGACTACACCCAGCGCACCCCGAAGAAGATGAAGGCCGCCGCCCTGCGTGGCGCCCTCTCCGACCGGGCCCGCGCCGGCCAGCTGCACGTCGTCACCGAGCTGGTGACCGGCGAGAAGCCGTCGACCAAGGCCGCCAAGACCGCCCTCGCCGCCGTCACGGCCGCGAAGCGCGTGCTCGTGGTGCTGGACCGGGCCGACGAGCTGAGCTGGGTTTCCCTGCGGAACCTGCCCGAGGTGCACATCCTCTGGGCCGACCAGCTCAACACCTACGACGTGCTGGTCAACGACGACGTCGTGTTCACCAAGGCCGCGTACGACGCGTTCGTCGCCGGCCCCGTCCGCGGCAAGTCCGTCAAGGCTTCCGCGCGGTCGGGCGAGGTCACGGAAGGGAGTGACGAGAAGTGAGTTCGGTCGCCATTCCGGACCCCCGCGACATCCTGCTCGCGCCGGTCATCTCCGAGAAGTCCTACGGGCTGCTCGAGGACCACAAGTACACGTTCATCGTCCGCCCGGACGCCAACAAGACCCAGATCAAGATCGCGGTCGAGAAGGTGTTCGGCGTCAAGGTGGTCAGCGTCAACACGGCCAACCGCCAGGGCAAGCGGAAGCGGACTCGCGCGGGCTTCGGCAAGCGCAAGGACACCAAGCGCGCCATCGTGACTCTTTCGCCCGAGAGCAAGGCGATCGAGATCTTCGGCGGACCCACCGCGTAAAGGACTGAGCTGACAATGGGCATCCGCAAGTACAAGCCGACGACCCCCGGTCGTCGCGGTTCGAGCGTCTCGGACTTCGCCGAGATCACCCGCTCCACCCCGGAGAAGTCGCTGCTTCGTCCGCTGAGCGGTTCGGGCGGTCGCAACTCGTCCGGCAAGATCACCACCCGGCACAAGGGTGGCGGCCACAAGCGCGCTTACCGCGTCATCGACTTCCGTCGCAATGACAAGGACGGCATCCCTGCCAAGGTCGCGCACATCGAGTACGACCCCAACCGGTCCGCTCGCATCGCGCTGCTGCACTACGCCGACGGCGAGAAGCGCTACATCATCGCGCCGGAGAAGCTGAAGCAGGGCGACACCGTCGAGAACGGCCCCCGGGCCGACATCAAGCCGGGCAACAACCTGCCGCTGCGCAACATCCCGGTCGGCACCGTGATCCACGCGATCGAGCTCCGCCCCGGCGGCGGCGCGAAGATGGCGCGGTCCGCCGGCGCGAAGGTGCAGCTCGTCGCCAAGGACGGTCCGTACGCCCAGCTGCGTCTCCCCTCGGGTGAGATCCGCAACGTGGACGTGCGCAACCGCGCCACGGTCGGCGAGGTCGGCAACTCCGAGCACGCCAACATCAACTGGGGCAAGGCCGGCCGCAACCGCTGGCGCGGCAAGCGCCCCACGGTCCGCGGTGTCGTCATGAACCCGGTCGACCACCCGCACGGTGGTGGTGAGGGCAAGACCTCCGGTGGTCGCCACCCGGTCAACCCGAACGGTAAGCCCGAGGGCCGCACGCGTCGCCGCAAGGCGTCCGACGCCCTCATCGTCCGCCGCCGGCGTACCGGCAAGAACAAGCGCTGAGCAGGGAGGTAGAACAACATGCCACGTAGCCTCAAGAAGGGCCCGTTCGTGGACGACCACCTGCTCAAGAAGGTGGACGCGCTGAACGAATCGGGCAAGAAGACGGTCATCAAGACCTGGTCGCGGCGCTCGACGATCATCCCGGACTTCCTGGGTCACACGATCGCCGTGCACGACGGCCGCAAGCACGTCCCGGTGTTCGTCACCGAGGCCATGGTGGGTCACAAGCTGGGCGAGTTCGCCCCGACGCGGACCTTCAAGGGCCACATCAAGGACGACCGCAAGTCGCGCCGCCGCTGAGCGGGCACGAAACCAGACAGGAAGTAGCGATGAACGCCCAGAACGACGTGACGACCGAGGCTGAACTGCCTACGGCGTACGCGCGGGCTCGCTTCGTCCGGGACTCGCCGACCAAGGTGCGCCGGGTGATCGAGCTCATCAAGGGACGTAGCGCCGCCGACGCCTTGGCCGTGCTCCGGTTCGCCCCCCAGGCGGCCAGCGAGCCGGTCGCGAAGGTGCTCGCCAGCGCCGTGGCCAACGCCGAGAACAACCTTCAGCTGGACCCGGAGACGCTCTGGGTCAAGAACGCGTACGCCGACGAGGGCCCCACCCTCAAGCGCATCCGCCCGCGGGCCCAGGGCCGCGCGTACCGGATCCGCAAGCGGACCAGCCACATCACCGTCGAGGTGGAGTCGCGTCCGGTCGTCGCGCAGAAGGCCGGCGCGCAGAAGGCTCAGAGCAAGAAGAAGGCAGGTGGCCGGTAGTGGGCCAGAAGATCAACCCGCACGGTTTCCGCCTGGGTATCACCACGGACTGGAAGTCGCGCTGGTACGCCGACAAGCAGTACGCCGAGTACGTGGCCGAGGACGTCAAGATCCGCAAGCTCCTCGCCACCGGCATGGAGCGCGCGGGCATCTCCAAGGTCGAGATCGAGCGCACCCGTGACCGCGTCCGCGTGGACATCCACACCGCCCGGCCGGGCATCGTCATCGGCCGCCGCGGCGCGGAGGCCGACCGGATCCGCGGCGCGCTGGAGAAGCTGACCAAGAAGCAGGTCCAGCTGAACATCCTCGAGGTCAAGAACCCCGAGGCCGACGCCCAGCTGGTCGCCCAGGCGGTCGCGGAGCAGCTCTCCAACCGCGTGGCGTTCCGCCGCGCGATGCGGAAGGCGATCCAGACCTCCATGCGCTCGCCGCAGGTCAAGGGCATCCGCGTGCAGTGCGGCGGTCGTCTCGGCGGTGCCGAGATGTCCCGCTCCGAGCACTACCGCGATGGCCGCGTCCCGCTGCACACGCTGCGCGCCGACATCGACTACGGCTTCTTCGAGGCCAAGACGACGTTCGGTCGCATCGGCGTCAAGGTGTGGATCTACAAGGGTGAGCTCGTCGGTGGCCTGAAGGCCCGCGAAGCCCGCGACGCCGCCGAGCGCGCGCCGCGCGGTGGCCGCGACCGCGACCGCAGCGACCGGCCGTCCCGCCCGCGTCGTTCCGGCGCCTCGGGCACGACCGCCACCTCGACCGAAGCCGGTCGTGCGGCCGCCGCCGCCACGACCGAGGCCCCGGCGGCCCCGGCCACCGAGACCGCAGAAAAGACGGAGGGCTGAGACGTGCTCATCCCGCGCAGGGTCAAGCACCGGAAGCAGCACTCCCCGAAGCGCCACGGCGCCGCCAAGGGTGGCACGAAGGTCAGCTTCGGCGAGTACGGCATCCAGGCGCTTGAGCACAGCTACGTGACGAACCGGCAGATCGAGTCCGCTCGTATCGCCATGACCCGTCACATCAAGCGTGGTGGCAAGGTGTGGACGACCATCTACCCGGACCGCCCGCTGACCAAGAAGCCGGCCGAAACCCGCATGGGTTCCGGTAAGGGTTCGCCGGAGTGGTGGATCGCGAACGTGAAGCCGGGCCGCGTGATGTTCGAGATCTCGTTCCCGAACGAGGAGACGGCTCGCGAGGCGCTGCGCCGCGCGATCCACAAGCTGCCCATGAAGTGCCGCATCGTGACCCGTGAAGGTGGTGAGTTCTGATGGCTAACGCAGGTGCCGCTCAGGCATCGGAGCTGCGTGAGCTCACCGCGGAAGAGCTCGTCCTGCGTCTGAAGGAATACAAGGAGGAGCTGTTCAACCTCCGCTTCCAGATGGCGACCGGGCAGCTCGACAACAACCGCCGTCTGCGCACCGTCCGCACGGACATCGCGCGGATCTACACGGTCATGCGCGAGCGCGAACTCGGCCTGTCCGTTGCCCCCGACGCCGAGAGTGAAGGTGCCGCATGAGCGAGCCCACCACCGAGACGCCGGCCCGGAACGACCGCAAGGTCCGCGAGGGCTACGTCGTCTCGGACAAGATGAACAAGACGATCGTGGTCGAGCTCGAGGACCGCAAGAAGCACCCCCGTTACTCGAAGGTCGTCCGCTCCACCACCAAGGTGAAGGTGCACGACGAGAACAACGAGGCGGGCGTGGGCGACCGGGTCACCCTGATGGAGACCCGCCCGCTGTCGGCGACGAAGCGGTGGCGCCTGGTGCAGATCGTGGAGAAGGCCAAGTAAGCAGGGCTCTTCGGAGTTCTTAGTTCCGCAAGGCTCGCGGACTGCGACTCGTTCGCAGACACGCGAGAACCGGCGCGACATACAGGAGTAGACGTGATCCAGCAGGAGTCGCGGCTTCGGGTAGCCGACAACACGGGTGCGAAGGAAATCCTCTGCATCCGGGTTCTCGGTGGCTCCGGGCGGCGCTACGCCGGCATCGGCGACATCATCGTCGCCACCGTGAAGGACGCCATCCCGGCTGCCGGGGTGAAGAAGGGCGACGTCGTCAAGGCCGTCATCGTCCGCACGGTCAAGGAGCGCCGTCGTCCGGACGGTTCCTACATCCGGTTCGACGAGAACGCCGCCGTGCTCATCAAGAACGACAACGAGCCCCGCGGCACCCGCATCTTCGGCCCGGTGGGCCGCGAGCTGCGCGACCGAAAGTTCATGAAGATCATTTCGCTCGCGCCGGAGGTGCTGTGATGAAGGTGAAGAAGGGCGACACGGTCGTCGTCATCGCCGGCAAGGACAAGGGCGCCAAGGGCAAGGTCATCCAGGCTTACCCCGAGCGCGAGCGCGTGCTGGTCGAAGGCGTGAACCGGATCAAGAAGCACACGCGGATCAGCCAGACCCAGCGCGGGGCGCAGTCCGGCGGCATCGTCACGCAGGAGGCGCCCATCCACGTCTCGAACGTGATGGTCGTCGACTCGGACGGCAAGCCGGCCCGGGTGGGTTACCGCATCGGCGAGGACGGCAAGAAGGTCCGGATCTCGCGCCGGAACGGTAAGGACATCTGATGACCACCGCAGAGAAGACCTCTCCGCGCCTCAAGGTGCGGTACCGCGAGGAAATCAAGGGCCAGCTGCAGGCCGAGTTCTCCTTCGCCAACGTCCACCAGATCCCGGGCGTCGTGAAGGTCGTCGTGAACATGGGCGTCGGCGACGCCGCCCGCGACAGCAAGCTGATCGAGGGCGCGGTCCGCGACCTCGCCGCGATCACCGGCCAGAAGCCGGAGGTCCGGAAGGCCCGCAAGTCCATCGCGCAGTTCAAGCTGCGTGAGGGGCAGCCGATCGGCGCGCGCGTCACGCTGCGCGGCGACCGGATGTGGGAGTTCCTCGACCGGCTGCTGACCATCGCGCTGCCGCGTATCCGCGACTTCCGCGGGCTTTCGCCGAAGCAGTTCGACGGCCACGGCAACTACACGTTCGGTCTCAACGAGCAGTCGATGTTCCACGAGATCGACCCCGACTCCATCGACCGCCCCCGCGGCATGGACGTCACCGTCGTCACGACCGCCACGAACGACGACGAGGGCCGGGCGCTGCTGCGCAAGCTCGGCTTCCCGTTCAAGGAGAACTGAGCCGATGGCCAAGAAAGCGCTGGTCCACAAGGCCGCGAAGAAGCCGAAGTTCGCCGTGCGCGCCTACACCCGCTGCCAGCGGTGCGGCCGCCCGCACGCCGTGTTCCGCAAGTTCGGGCTCTGCCGGATCTGCCTTCGCGAGATGGCGCACGCGGGCGAGCTGCCCGGCGTCCGCAAGTCCAGCTGGTAAGAGCTTCTTTTTAACTCCAGATTCGCCACAGGCCCTGCCGCCCGTGTACCGGGCGGCGGGGAACCAGGCGAGAAAGGTTGACAGGTCACCATGACGATGACCGACCCCATCGCAGACTTCTTGACGCGTCTGCGCAACGCGAACTCGGCGTACCACGACGAGGTCAAGCTCCCGCACTCGAAGCTCAAGGCGAACATCGCCGAGATCCTCAAGCGCGAGGGCTACATCGCGGGTTACCACGACGAGCCGGGCGAGAAGCACAAGAACCTCGTCGTCGAGCTCAAGTACGGCCCCAACCGCGAGCGGAGCATCGCCGGCCTGCGCCGCGTCTCCAAGCCCGGTCTGCGGGTCTACGCAAAATCGACCGAACTGCCGTCCGTGCTCGGCGGACTGGGCATCGCGATCATTTCGACGTCCGGTGGCCTGCAGACGGACCGGCAGGCCAAGCGCAACAGCGTGGGCGGCGAAGTCCTCGCCTACGTCTGGTAAGGGAAGGGGTAAAGGCATGTCACGCATCGGAAAGCTGCCGGTCGCCGTCCCTTCCGGGGTCGAGGTGACCATCGATGGTCAGCACATTCAGGTCAAGGGGCCCAAGGGCACCCTCGAGCACACCATCTCCGAGCCGATCACCGTCGAGCGCGACGAAGACGGCACGCTGCTGGTCAAGCGTCCGGACGACGAGCGCACCTCCAAGGCGCTGCACGGGCTCACCCGGACGCTGGTGAACAACCTCGTCGTCGGCGTCACCGCCGGCTACGAGAAGAAGATGGAAATCCACGGCGTGGGTTACCGCGTGCAGGCCAAGGGCTCGGACCTCGAGTTCGCCCTCGGCTACTCGCACCCGGTCAAGATCGAGGCCCCCGAGGGCATCACCTTCAAGGTGGAGTCCCCGACCCGGTTCTCGGTCTCGGGCATCGACAAGCAGAAGGTCGGCCAGATCTCGGCCGTCATCCGCAGGCTGCGGCGCCCGGACCCGTACAAGGGCAAGGGCCTGCGCTACGAGGGTGAGAAGATCCGCCGCAAGGTCGGAAAGACGGGTAAGTGATCATGAGCGACACGACTACGAAGCGCAAGCCGGTGGGCAAGGACATCTCGACCCGCCGCCGCGTCGCGAAGGCCCGTCGGCACTTCCGGCTCCGCAAGAAGGTCTCGGGCACCGAGCAGCGCCCGCGCCTGGTCGTCAAGCGGTCCTCGCGGCACATCGCCGTGCAGGTGATCGACGACCTGGCCGGCCGCACGCTGGTGTCGGCGTCCACCCTCGAGGCGGACGTCCGGTCGGCCGACGGCGACAAGAAGGCGAAGGCCGCCAAGGTCGGCGCCCTCGTCGCCGAGCGGGCCAAGAACGCCGGGATCTCGGCTGTGGTGTTCGACCGCGGGGGCAACGCCTACCACGGCCGCATCGCCGCGCTCGCCGACGCCGCCCGTGAGGCGGGGTTGGAGTTCTGATGCAGATGCTCGTTAATGGAAGGAAAGCCTGATGCCGGGACGTACACGGCAATTCGGCGGCGGCCAGGGTGGACCCGGCGGGCAGGGCGGCAACGACCGCGGTGACCGTCGCGACCGCCGCGACCGGCGCGACAGCGGCCGTGGCGGGGCGGCCCAGGACAAGACCCCGCACCTCGAGAAGGTCGTGACGATCAACCGCGTCGCCAAGGTCGTCAAGGGTGGTCGTCGCTTCAGCTTCACCGCCCTGGTGGTCGTCGGCGACGGCGACGGTCAGGTCGGCGTCGGCTACGGCAAGGCCAAGGAAGTTCCCGCGGCCATCGCCAAGGGCGTCGAGGAAGCGAAGAAGAACTTCTTCCGCGTCCCGCGCGTCGGCGGCACCATTCCCCACCCGATCACGGGTGAGGAAGCCGCTGGTGTCGTCCTGCTCCGCCCGGCTTCCGCCGGTACCGGCGTCATCGCCGGTGGCCCGGTGCGTGCCGTGCTGGAGTGCGCGGGTGTCCACGACGTGCTGTCGAAGTCGCTCGGCT
The DNA here is from genome assembly GCF_046549135.1 of Amycolatopsis sp. lyj-23. Taxonomy (NCBI): domain Bacteria; kingdom Bacillati; phylum Actinomycetota; class Actinomycetes; order Pseudonocardiales; family Pseudonocardiaceae; genus Amycolatopsis; species Amycolatopsis sp. lyj-23. Next base: position 195,168 of record NZ_JAJPWN010000019.1, read on the forward strand.
CCGACAACGCGATCAACATCGTGCACGCGACCGTGGCGGCCCTGAAGGGTCTGCAGCGTCCCGAAGAGGTGGCGGCCCGCCGTGGCCTGCCGCTCGAGGACGTCGCTCCGGCCCGGATGCTGCGCCAGCGTGCCGGCCAGGGGGTCTGACATGGCTCAGCTCAAGGTCACCCAGGTCAAGAGCAAGATCGGCACGAAGCACGCTCACCGCGAGTCGCTGCGCACCCTCGGGCTGCGCAAGATCCGCCAGAGCGTCGTGCGTGAAGACAGCCCCCAGGTGCGCGGCCTGATCCACACCGTCCGCCACCTGGTGGAGGTCGAGGAGGTGCAGGCATGACGGCCATCAAGATCCACCACCTGCGTCCGGCTCCGGGCGCCAAGCGCGACAAGATCCGCGTGGGCCGTGGTGAGGGTTCGAAGGGCAAGACGGCCGGTCGCGGTACGAAGGGCACCAAGGCCCGGAAGAACGTGCCGGCCCGGTTCGAGGGTGGGCAGATGCCCATCCAGATGCGGCTCCCGAAGCTTCGCGGCTTCAAGAACCGCTTCCGCACCGAGTACCAGCCGGTGAACGTGGGCGACATCGCCCGCGTCTTCCCGGACGGCGGCACCATCGGTGCCGACGAGCTGGTCAAGGGCGGTCTGGTCCGCAAGGGCAAGCTGGTGAAGGTCCTCGGCAACGGCGACGTGAACGGCGTCAAGCTGAACGTCACCGCCGACGCGTTCTCCGGCTCGGCCAAGGAGAAGCTCGAAGCGGCCGGTGGCTCCGCCACCACCAACTGAGGTCGTTGAGGTCGAAGGCCCGTCTGGCTCCGCCAGGCGGGCCTTCGCCGTTTCCGAGCGCGGCTGACCCCGGAGCCCGGGACGGGACGTCCTTGCCGGAACAGGCATCCGCACGGAGGATCAACGGGGTGGAGAGACCGTCGCAGGAGCCCGACACCCCGCCCGACGGTGCCGAGTCGCCGCTGAGCTTCCCGGCCCGGCCGCCGGCCGGCCTCGACCCGGTCGTGCCGCAGGCGGAGCCGTTGCGGTTCCCCGCGGAGGCTTCCCGGTCGGAGTCGCCTCTGGTGCCGGGCGAACCTCGAGCCGAGCCGCTCGGGATCCCTGCTGAAGCGCCGAGTCCCGAACCCCTGCCGCCCGTCACCGGCCCGCCGCCCCAGGACCACCCCCGGCCGTTCCCCGCCGCCGTCCCGCCCCTCCAGCCCGTCGCCCGGCTGCCTTACCCCGTCGCGCACATCCCGGGCGCCGCACCTGCCGCCGAGCCGGCCACCGAACCGCCCGCGGACCCGCCCCCGGTCACCGCCACCGCGCCCGCTCTCCTCCGGTTCGTCTCACCCGCGCTCGCCATCCTCTCCGCTCTCCTGACCGCGCTCGGCGTCTTCCTCCCGCTCTTCCTGATCCGGGAGACCCTCGGCGGCGACCGGTCCTTCGACGCCGAGGTCTCCATCACCGAAACCGCCTGGGGCCACATCTTCGAGCTCCCCGGCCAGGAAGCGACCGAGCAAGCGGGCTCGCCGCTCGGGCTCCCGCTGCTCTGCGCGGCCGTCCTCCTGGTCGTGGCCGCGGTCGTCGCCCTCCTCCGGCCGGATCGGCCGCTCGGGCGGTGGCTGGTGGCGGCCGGCGCCGTCTTCGGCGCCGGGGTCGTCTTCACCATCGCCACCGACGGGATCGGGTGGGGCGCCGGGCCGGCCGGGGCCGGGGTCGATGTGACCGTCGGGCCGGGCATGTGGCTGGCGGTCGCCGGCACCGTCGCCGCCGTGGCCGCCGCGGTGCTCGCGCACCTGCCCCGGCGGCCCGGCTGGGCCGATCCCGCCGTCGCCTACGCCGACACCCCGACGCCGCCCTCCGGGGTCGCCATCACCGTGCTGCCGCCGGACGAGGACGGCGACGAGCACCCCGGGCCGCCGCTACGGTGAACACGTGTGGGTCTTCTTCGGCGCGTCCGTGCTCGTCGCGCTTACGCCAGGGGCGAACAACCTGCTCGGTCTCCACCACGGCATGACGCACGGTGTCCGCCGCGGCCTCGCCGGGCTCGGCGGCCGGCTGGCCGCCTTCACCCTGTTGATCGCCGCCGTCGCGGCCGGGCTCGGGCAGCTGCTGGCCGCGTCCGAGACCGCCTTGACGATCATCAAGTGGGCCGGCGCCGCCTACCTGCTCTACCTCGGTGCCCGCCTGCTCATCGCCACGTTCCGGGGCGAAACGGGCACTGCGGAGCTGCCGAAGGGCCCGACGACGGCCTGGCGCGTCACCCGCAAGGAGTTCGGTGTCGCGATCACCAACCCCAAGGCGATCCTGATCTTCACCGCCTTCGTCCCGCAGTTCATCGACCCAGGTCAAGGTGCATTTCCGACGCAGATCGCGCTGCTCGGCGCGGTCTACCTGCTGGCCGAATTCCTGGCCGGGTCGGTCTACGTCGGCGTCGGCGCCGCGGTGAAGACGGCCCGGCTGTCCCGGCGGGCGCGGCGCAACGTCGACCGGGGCACCGGCGTGGTCCTCCTCGGCCTCGCCGGCGTGCTCGCGACGTCGAACGCGTGAGCCGTTCTGTCAAGGAATACCGCCGAGACGGCGATGTGGATCAACCCGCCGGAGCAACCTTGGTACGGAAAACGCACACGGACTGCGGACACGCCCTGTGAAGCTGTTAGAGTCAGCGACACGCTTCGGGACGAGTGTGCCCCGAAGCGTTCCTGGCTTGCGTGCCAGTAGTGCTGTGTGTTCCCGCCGGCCCCGTGCCGGCCAAGCCGATCGTCGGTTAGGACAGCCGACGACGCCGAGGAGGTCCCCCGCGTGCTCAGCGCCTTCCGCTCGGCTCTCGCGACGCCGGATCTACGCAAGAAGATCCTGTTCACGCTAGCCATCGTCGCGGTTTACCGAATCGGTGCGACCATTCCGGCGCCCGGCATCTCGTACGGTGCCGTACAGGCCTGTAGCTCCCAGGCGCAGCAGGAGGGCGTCTACCAGCTGCTGAACCTGTTCAGCGGTGGTGCGCTGCTGCAGCTGTCGCTCTTCTCGACCGGCATCATGCCGTACATCACGGCGAGCATCATCATCCAGCTGCTCACCGTGGTCATCCCGCGGTTCGAGGAGCTGAAGAAGGAAGGGCAGTCCGGCCAGGGCAAGCTGACCCAGTACACCCGGTACCTGACGGTCGCGCTGGCGATCCTGCAGGCCACCGGCGTGGTCGCGCTCGCGGACCGCAAGCAGCTCTTCCCCGACTGCCAGTCGCCGATCATCCCGGACAACAGCGTCTACTCGCTGGCGATCATCGTCATCACCATGACCGCGGGCACCGCCGTCATGATGTGGCTGGGCGAGCTGATCACCGAGCGCGGCGTCGGCAACGGCATGTCCGTCCTGATCTTCCTGAACATCGCCGCCCGCATCCCGTCCGAGGGCGGCAACATCCTCAGCAACGCGGGTGGCCTCGGCCTGGCGATCGTCTGCGTCTTCGGCCTGGTGATCATCGCCAGCGTCATCTTCGTCGAGCAGGGGCAGCGCCGGATCCCGGTGCAGTACGCCAAGCGCATGATCGGCCGCCGGATGTACGGCGGCACGTCGACCTACCTGCCGATCAAGGTCAACCAGGCCGGTGTCATCCCGGTCATCTTCGCGTCGTCCCTGCTGTACCTGCCGGACCTGATCAGCCGCCTCGTCGGCGACCAGAACAGCAACTCCGGCTGGCAGGTGTTCATCAAGAACTACATCGTGAACCAGTCCAGCTGGGTGCACATCGCGCTGTACTTCGGCCTGATCATCTTCTTCACGTACTTCTACATCACGATCACGTTCAACGTGGACGAGCGTGCGGAAGAGATGAAGAAGTTCGGTGGCTTCATCCCGGGCATCCGCCCCGGCCGCCCGACCGCCGAATACCTGAGCTTCGTCCTCGGCCGGATCACCCTGCCGGGCTCGCTGTACCTGGGCATCATCGCGATCCTCCCGAACTTCTTCCTGTCGTTGACCGGTAGCGGGAACAACCAGAACTTCCCGTTCGGTGGCACGGCTGTGCTGATCATGGTCGGTGTCGGCCTCGACACCGTAAAGCAGATCGAAAGCCAGCTGATGCAGCGCAACTACGAAGGGTTCTTGAAGTGACGCGTCTGGTTCTCGTGGGTCCGCCCGGCGCGGGCAAGGGTACGCAGGCGGTGGCCCTGTCGGAGCAGCTGCGTGTCCCGCACATCTCCACGGGTGACCTGTTCCGCGCGCACGTCGGCCAGGAGACCCCGCTGGGGCAGGAGGCGAAGCGCTACCTGGACTCGGGTGAGCTCGTGCCCGACTCGGTGACCAACGAGATGGTCCGCGAGCGGCTCGCCGAGCCGGACGCCAAGGCCGGCTTCCTGCTCGACGGCTTCCCCCGCAACACCAAGCAGGCCGAGGTCCTCGGCGAGGTCCTGGGTGACGCGGACGTCGCGCTCGACGCGGTGATCCAGCTCCAGGTGCCGGAGGACGTCGTCGTCGCGCGGCTCATGTCGCGCGGCCGTGCGGACGACACCGAAGACGTCATCCGCCGCCGTCAGCAGATCTACGTGTCGGACACCGCGCCGCTGCTCGAGTACTACGCCGACATCCTGGTGACCGTCGACGGTGTCGGCAGCGTCGAGGAGATCTCCGGCCGGGTGCTGGAAGCGCTGCGCGACCGCACGTGAACCTCGGAGGATTGCGTGTTTTGCAAGTGCTCCGGCGTGGGCGCATGATCGAAGTCAAGACCCCGGACGAGCTGCAGGCGATGCGGGCCGCGGGCCTGGTCGTCGCCCGCACGCTCGCGGCGGTCCGCGCGGCGGCGAAGCCCGGCGTCAGCACGGCCGAGCTCGACGAGCTGGCCGAGCAGACGATCCGGGACGCCGGCGCGGTGCCGTCGTTCAAGGGCTACCACGGGTTCCCGGCGTCGATCTGCGCGTCGGTGAACGAGCAGATCGTCCACGGCATCCCGGCCGAGTCCCAGGTGCTCGCCGACGGCGACATCATCTCCGTCGACTGCGGCGCCATCCTGGACGGCTGGCACGGCGACTCCGCGGTGACGCTGGCCATCGGCCAGGTCTCCGACGCCGACCTGGCGCTGTCCGCGGCGACCGAGGCGGCGATGTGGGCCGGCATCGAGGCGGTCAGCGCCGGCGGCCGGCTCACCGACATCTCCTACGCCGTCCAGTCCGCCGCCGAGCGCGCGGGCCGCGACGACGGCGTCGAGTACGGGATGATCGTCGAGTACGGCGGGCACGGCATCGGCCGCCAGATGCACATGGACCCGTTCCTGCCGAACGTCGGCAAGCCCGGCAAGGGCCCGCGGCTCAAGCCCGGCATGGCGCTGGCGATCGAGCCGATGCTCACCGGCGGCGGCGGCGAGACCCGCGAGCTGGACGACGGCTGGACGGTCGTCACGGCCGACGGCTCCCGCGCGGCCCACTGGGAGCACACCGTCGCGATCACCGAAGACGGCCCCTGGGTGCTGACCGCTCCCGAGGACTCCTGACCTGCGCATTCACCCACAAGCGGTGATCGCCATCACGTCCACCTGCACATGCCTTTAGCATGGTCACCCCCGGTTTGGGGGTCGCGACACGACATGCGTACACTGTCAAGTCGGCGCACTTATCGCGCCCGGATCCTGCGCGCTCGTGAATTCACGGTCTTGGGAGCCGGGCACCAGTGTGCCACGCACCACCCCAACCCGGCACTAGTGCTCGGAGTTGATCACGGGTGTGGCGGCCGACGTTGCTGACAAGGAAATGCGGAGGACATGGCGAAGAAAGACGGGGCCATCGAGGTCGAAGGCCGCGTAGTCGAGCCGCTCCCCAACGCGATGTTCCGCGTCGAGTTGGAGAACGGTCACAAGGTCCTGGCACACATCAGCGGCAAGATGCGGCAGCACTACATCCGCATCCTGCCCGAGGACAGGGTTGTCGTGGAGCTCTCGCCCTACGACCTCTCTCGTGGTCGCATCGTTTACCGCTACAAGTGATCACGAGCAGCTCAGAAGCAGGAGAGCAGAAGACGTGAAGGTCCAGCCGAGCGTCAAGAAGATCTGCGACAAGTGCAAGGTGATCCGCCGTCACGGCCGGATCATGGTGATCTGCGAGAACCTGCGGCACAAGCAGCGGCAGGGCTGATCACCAAGCACTCGAGCAGAGTGGATTGACGGCTACACAACCTCCCCGCACCTGCCGGGCCACGCGAGTGGTCCGGTTCACCCCCGGACTTCAGGCCGGGGCCGGGACACCCGAAGCGCAAGCCGAGGGCACGACAAGCGAGTCGGTCCCGGAACCGGACGGGGAGCAGACCTGAAGATGAATTCAATGAAGGAGCATCAGCGCCAATGGCACGACTCGCTGGCGTAGACCTCCCCCGCGAGAAGCGGTTGGAGATCGCGCTTACCTACATCTACGGCATCGGCCGTACCCGCTCGAAGCAGCTCATCAAGGCTGCCGAGCTCAACGCGGACACCCGCGTCAAAGACCTCAACGATGACGACCTCGCGAAGCTGCGTACGTACATCGAAGAGAACTTCAAGGTCGAGGGTGACCTTCGCCGCGAGGTGAACGCCGACATCCGTCGGAAGATCGAGATCGGGTGCTACGAGGGCCTTCGCTGGCGTCGCGGACTTCCCGTCCGCGGTCAGCGCACCAAGACGAACGCCCGCACCCGCAAGGGTCCGAAGAAGACGGTCGCCGGCAAGAAGAAGGCTGGCAAGAAGTGAGCGTCCAGGGCAAGAAGGTCGTGCAGATGGGTGGCGTTCACCGCCGCGGCTCGGCTTGTGTCTCGCCCAAGGCGCTCTACGCCCGCCCGATGGCGCTCCGCAACCTGTACACCGACGCCGGTTCGATCATCCGGCGCGGCCAGGCCGAAGCGGTCGCCGCTCACCAAGAGAACGCGCGCTAACAGGAGAACCCTCAGAACATGCCACCGAAGTCTCGTACTGCGGCCGGGGCCAAGAAGGTCCGCCGCAAGGAAAAGAAGAATGTCGCGCACGGTCACGCGCACATCAAGAGCACCTTCAACAACACCATCGTCTCGATCACGGACCCGACCGGTGCCGTGATCGCGTGGGCGTCGAGTGGGCACGTGGGCTTCAAGGGCTCGCGCAAGTCGACTCCGTTCGCCGCGCAGATGGCCGCCGAGAACGCTGCCCGCAAGGCCGCCGAGCACGGCATGAAGAAGGTCGACGTCTTCGTGAAGGGCCCGGGTTCGGGCCGCGAGACGGCGATCCGCTCGCTGCAGGCGGCCGGCCTCGAGGTCGGCACCATCCAGGACGTGACCCCGCAGCCTCACAACGGCTGCCGCCCGCCCAAGCGGCGCCGGGTCTGAGGAACGGGGAGGAGTAAGAAGAAATGGCTCGTTACACCGGCCCCGCGACGCGTATTTCGCGTCGCCTCAAGGTTGACCTCATCGGCGGCGACCAGGCTTTCGAGCGTCGCCCCTACCCGCCGGGCCAGCACGGCCGCGGGCGCATCAAGGAGTCCGAGTACCTCCTGCAGTCGCAGGAGAAGCAGAAGGCTCGCTACACCTACGGCGTTCTCGAGCGTCAGTTCGTCCGGTACTACAAGGAAGCCGTCCGGCGTCCGGGCAAGACCGGTGAGAACCTGCTCCAGATCCTCGAGTCCCGCCTGGACAACGTGATCTACCGCGCCGGCATCGCCCGCACCCGCCGTCAGGCGCGTCAGCTGGTGAGCCACGGCCACTTCCTGGTCAACGGCCAGAAGGTGAACGTCCCGTCGTTCCAGGTCTCGAAGTGGGACATCATCGACGTGCGGCCGAAGTCGTTCTCGATGCTGCCGTTCGTCGTGGCCAAGGAGTCCTTCGGCGACCGCCCGATCCCGGCGTGGCTGCAGGTCGTCCAGTCCAACCTCCGCGTGCTGGTCCACCAGCTCCCGGAGCGTGCGCAGATCGACGTTCCGGTTCAGGAACAGCTGATCGTCGAGCTCTACTCGAAGTAGTCCGGCCCCGGCTGGAGTACGGGCGGCGGTGCAACAGGTGCACCGCCGCCGCGCCATCCCTTCGACGTCATATGGCGGGCGTCGTCTGGAAAGGAACTAGGAAGAAATGCTGATTTCCCAGCGGCCGGCTCTCGGCGAAGAGACGGTCAACGAGACCCGCTCCCGGTTCACCATCGAACCGCTGGAGCCCGGCTTCGGCTACACGCTCGGCAACTCGCTGCGTCGCACGCTGCTGTCGTCCATCCCGGGCGCGGCCGTGACGAGCATCCGCATCGACGGCGTGCTGCACGAGTTCACCACCGTTCCCGGGGTGAAGGAAGACGTCACCGACATCATCCTGAACCTCAAGGAGCTCGTGGTGTCCTCGGAAGAGGACGAGCCGGTCACCATGTACCTGCGCAAGCAGGGCCCCGGTGAGGTCACGGCGGCCGACATCGTGCCGCCGGCGGGTGTCACCGTGCACAACCCGGACCTGCACATCGCGTCGCTGAACGGCAAGGGCAAGCTCGAGATCGAGCTCGTCGTCGAGCGCGGCCGCGGTTACGTTCCGGCCCTGCAGAACAAGCAGGCGGGCGCGGAGATCGGCCGGATCCCGGTCGACTCGATCTACTCGCCGGTGCTCAAGGTGACCTACAAGGTCGAGGCCACCCGTGTCGAGCAGCGCACCGACTTCGACAAGCTGATCCTGGACGTCGAGACCAAGCCGTCGATCACGCCGCGCGACGCGGTCGCGTCGGCCGGCAAGACGCTGGTGGAGCTGTTCGGTCTCGCTCGCGAGCTGAACGTCGACGCCGAGGGCATCGAGATCGGCCCGTCGCCGCAGGAGGCGGACACCATCGCCGCCTACGCGATGCCGATCGAGGACCTGGACCTCACCGTCCGGTCGTACAACTGCCTCAAGCGCGAAGGCATCCACACGGTGGGCGAGCTGGTCTCGCGCAGCGAGGCGGACCTGCTCGACATCCGCAACTTCGGCGCCAAGTCGATCGACGAGGTCAAGCTGAAGCTCGTCGGCCTCGGCCTCGCGCTGAAGGACAGCCCGCCCGGGTTCGACCCGACCGCCGCGGCTGCCAGCTACGACGGTGAAGGCTGGTCGGAGGGTGTCGGCAGCATCGCCGACGGGATTTCGGACGGCCACGACGATGGCCAGGACTACGCAGAGACCGAGCAGCTCTGAGGCTCTGTGCCCGGACGCTGTGAGCTGAACTAGGAGAACCAATGCCCACCCCTACCAAGGGAGCCCGGCTCGGCGGGTCGTCCGCGCACGAGCGGCTGATCCTGGCCAACTTGGCCACGCAGCTGTTCGAGCACGGCAAGATCACGACCACCGAGGCGAAGGCCCGCCGGGTCCGCCCGCTGGCCGAGAAGCTGATCACGAAGGCGAAGCGGGGCGACCTGCACAACCGCCGTCAGGTGCAGAAGGTCGTCCGTGACAAGGACGTCGTGCACAAGCTGTTCGCCGAGATCGGTCCGCACTTCGCGGAGCGCGCCGGTGGCTACACCCGGATCACCAAGACGATGCCGCGCAAGGGCGACAACTCGCCCATGGCCGTCATCGAGCTGGTGGCCGAGAAGACGGTGACTTCGGAAGCCGAGCGCGCTCGCAAGACGAAGTTCGCCAAGGACGAGAAGGCCGCCGCCCCGGTTGCCGAGGAGACCACCACCGAGGCGCCCGCCGCTTCGGAGGAGGCTCCGGCTGCCGAGGAGGCCAAGGCCGAGGACACCGCCGCCGAGACCGAGGCCCCGGCTTCGGACGACGCGGACGCGGACGCCAAGAAGGACTGACGTCCTGACGGCCGCTTCGACATCGGACGAGCCCGCCACTCCCTTCGGGGAGGGCGGGCTCGTTCGTCTGCGCCTGGACGTCTCCTACGACGGCACGGACTTCTCGGGCTGGGCCCGCCAGCCGGGCCGCCGGACCGTCCAGGGGCTCCTAGAGGAGGCGCTGCAGCGCCAGCCACCGGGGGCCGCCGTGCCGAAGTCCGTCGTCGTGGCGGGCCGCACGGACGCCGGCGTGCACGCGACCGGCCAGGTCGTGCACGTCGACGTGGTGCCCCTTTCCGCGCCCTCAGGCCGCATTCCGGTGTCCCCGGAAGGCATCCCGGATCTGGACCGCATGGTGGGCCGCTGGAACCGCCTGCTGCCGGGTGACGTCCGCGTGCTGGGCGCCCGGATCGCTCCGGCGGGCTTCGACGCCCGGTTCTCGGCGATCCGCCGCCACTACCGCTACCGGGTCTCGGACGCGCCCTGGGGCGTGGACCCGTTGCGCCGCCACGACACCCTGGCCTGGAACCGTCCACTGTCGACGGACGCGATGAACGCGGCCGCGGCGGAACTGCTGGGCCTGCACGACTTCGCGGCGTACTGCAAGCAGCGCGAAACGGGCACGACGATCCGCGAGCTGCAGCGCCTGGAGTGGACGCGGGTGGACGACCACCTGCTGGAGGTCCGCGTCTCGGCGGACGCGTTCTGCCATTCGATGGTCCGCAGCCTGGTGGGCGTGCTGTTGCTGGTCGGCGACGGCCGCCGCACCGACGGGTGGCCGTCGAAGGTCCTGGAGAGCGGCATCCGCGACAGCGCGGTGGCCCCGGCCCACGGCTTGACGCTCCTGGGCGTGGACTACCCGCCGGACGCCGAGCTGGCCGCCCGTGCCGAACAGACCCGCAACGTCCGCACCTCCTCCGACCTCTGACCACACGATTCGACGGCGAGATCCTGTCGCAGCCCGGTCGAGCCCTCTCAAGGGGTGGAGGATGACCTGCTACCGAGAGGACGAGCCGCGATGCTGCTCAACGAGAAGCCCTTGCGACACCGCGATGGGGTCCGCCTGACCCAAGCCGTGGTCGATCAGGCGCTCGCCGATGTCGACCCGACTGATGTGGTCGGGCGCAGCGATGCGCTCGCCGCGCTGGAACGGCGGCTGCTGGCCGCCCGTGCCGAGCAGACCCGCAACGTCCGCACCTCCTCCGACCTCTGACGAAACGAAAAGCGGGTGGCTCCCCCAGGGGAACCACCCGCTTCCGCGTGTCAGGAGGAACTCAGTCGCCGCGGCGGACCGGGCCGAGGAGCTGCTGCTCCTTGCCCGTCGTCACCAGCCGCAGCGGGCGCCACAGGTTGCGGCCCAAGGCCACCACCTGGTCGTCCTGCAACGTCGTCAGCTGGCGCATCATCTGGGGCGGCAGGCGCCAGATGCGGGCCGCCAGCTCGGCCTGGCCCGCCGGGAGGCGCTGCATCAGCACCAGGTCCGCCGCGTTGGCCGTCGCGCCCGCCTGCGGGTGCAGGTACGGGAGCACGTAGACCGTCGTCTGCCACGGCGAGCGGGGCGGGAACAGGTCCTGCGGGGTCGGGCCGCCGTCGGTCACCACCAGCAGCGGTGCGTCCTCCGACGGGCGCGGCAGCTCGACCGGCGACAGCCGGCGGATCTGCACCAGCGGTGACGGCCGCCCGTCGCGGCTGCCCGCCGCGCGGGACAGCACCTGCCACTCGGTCGGGCGCCCGGTCGCGACCACGACCCACGCGCCGACCGCCATCGCCCGCATGGCCACCTGGCGGGCCAGGTACAGCCCGCCCACCAGGACGATCCGGGTCGGCGTCGAGCGCAGCGCCGAGATCGTCAGCGGCTCACCCTTCAAACCCGAACCGAGCACGATGCCGCCGCGGTCACCCGACGGGCTGATCGCGTCGAGCATCGCGGGGTCCACCGTGAACTCCGGTGCGACGCCGCTGTTCTGCCCGGCGTCACGGACGCGGGAGCTCATGCTGTGCCTCCGATCGGCAAGGTCGCGGCGAACGCGGAGACCTGCAGCCCGCGCAGCGGGGTCAGGTCCACCCCCAGCCGCTCGGACAGCCCGTGCAGCCGCTGGTCGGCGGCGTCGAGCTCACGCGGGTTCCGTGCGCTCACCCGGACCACGCCGCGCAGCCCGATCTTGCCCTCGTCGGACGCCGGGGAGATCGACATCGCGAGCGTCGCCGACAGCGCGCGGACGCTCGTCAGCGCGTTCAGGGTGCCGGTGATCTTGCCCTTCGGCCAGCCGGTGATGGCGTAGCTCGCGTGCCCGATGCCGGCCGCCGTCACGCCGGACCAGCGTTCCTGCAACGTCACCTTGGCCGGCGAACCGGCCACCGAAGTCAGCTCCGCGGCCGAAATCCCGGCCCGCAGCAGCTCGTCCGGGTCGAGCGGCCGCGTCGGCACGCCCTGCGACTCCAGGGCGTTGCGCACCCGCGACAGCGCGCCGATCAGCGCGCGGTGGGCGCCGACGACGCCGCCGCCGCGTTCCCGGATCGCGGCCGGGCACCGCTTGGGGTCGAGCCGGATCGCCACCCACGTCGTCCGCCGCGCCGCCGCGGGCAGTGGCCCCAGCACCTCCATGTAGGAGCTCAGCGCCGGCGAGTCCGACGGCAGCGCCGCGCTGCCCGGGTAGCAGTGCCAGATCATCTGGATCGAGTCGAGGACCACGCCGCGGTCCTCGAGGCAGGGCGCCAGCGCCGACAGCGGCAGGCTCGGCGCGCCGTCGGCCTGGGTGATCAGCGCCGGGGTGGGCTCGACGAGCAGCACCGCCGTCCACGTGCCGTCGTTCCAGGCCAGCCCGACCTGCTGGCGCTCGTGGTCGACGCCGTGGGCGACGACGAGGTCCGGCACGGCGATGCGGAGCAGGTTGACGCGGGCGTCGTCGGGCCCGGTGACCGAGGTTTCCTCGGCGGCCAGCTCCTCGACGGTGCTCGGCGGCAGCGGGTTCGCGACGCGGTCGTGCGAGCGGAACGAGTAGCGCAGCGTCAGGCCGACCCACTGGGTGAACCAGCGGCCGCGCCAGCGCAGCAGCGCGACGATGAGCGCGAAGCCGGCGATGCCGATGGCGACCCACTTGAGCGACATGTCGATCGCCAGCAGGACCAGGCCGATCGCGAGGCCGACCTCGAGCACGACGAGGTTGGCGACGGGCAGCGGGCCGAGGGTGACGCCGGAGGAGCGCCGCCGTGCCGGCGGGGCCATCCGGGCCGGGGCGGGCGGGGGAGTGGCGGGTCCGCTGTCGTCGGGTCCCTGCGGACCACCCGAGCCGCCACCGCCGGGGCCGCCGGGCCCACCCGGACCGCCACCGCCAGGGCCGCCGGGCCCACCCGGACCACCGGGTCCGCCCCCGGGGCCACCAGGACCGCCCGGACGTCCGCCAGGGCCACCGGGGCCGGGACCGGGGCCACCCGGACCACGCGGCGGCATGCCGGGACCGCCGGGTCCGCCACCTGGTCCGCCGGGAACGCCACCGGGACCGCCCGGTCCGCCGGGAACGCCACCGGGTCCGCCGGGAACACCACCCGGGCCACCGGGTCCACCTGGTCTGCCCGGCCGCGGCGGCGGGCCCGGCGGACGGCCACCGGGCGGCGGGGGCCCGGGCGGGCCAGGCGGACGTGGAGGAGTGGTGACGGACATCCGCGCTTTCTCTTCCCCTCGTGCTTGCTGCGTACCCGGAAAGCCGGGTCCCGGGGTGCCCGACACTAGCTTGAGTTGGTAGAAACCCCACACCAGACGGTCCCCGTACGGCTATCCTGCGGAACCGTACCGCGACGGGGAGAGCTGTAGGTCGAGAATGCCATCAACACCCACGACTAAGTCTCAGGTCCAGGCGTACCAGTTCGTCCTGCGGCGGATGCAGTCGGCGCTGGTCCGGCGGGACGCCGTGATGCTGCACGACCCGATGCGCACCCACACGCGGGCCACCATCGTGGGGGTGGTGCTGGGTGCGCTCGGCATGATCGTCTTCGTCGTCTGGGGCCTGCTCAGCCCGGCGCCTTCGGTGCCCGAGGCCGGGAACATCGTGATCGGCGAACAGTCCGGCACGGTCTACGTGGTGATGGGGAACCCGAAGACCCTTGTCCCGACGTTCAACTTGGCGTCGGCGAGGCTTCTTCTCCTGGCCCAGCAAAAGTCATCGAGCGCGGGAAACGCGGGCGGAGCGGCACCGTCGCCGGCACCGGCTGCAGCCAGCGCGGCGAGTGTGAAGAATCCCACGGTCGTTTCCGACGAGCAGCTGAAGGACATTCCGCGCGGAAAACTGACCGGGATTCCGGACGGACCACAGCTGATTCCGACGGATTCCCAGCGGATTTCCCCCAACTGGGCGGTGTGCGACCAGGTTCTGCTCGACCCGACGCTGCCGGTGCCCGACAGCGTGAACCAGACCAACACCTACGTCTTCGGCGGTGTCGCCCCGAGCGCGCTGGGCACCGAACTGGGGGAGAAGGAAGCGCTGCTGGCGAAGGCGGACAACGGCAAGACGTACCTGATCTACCGGCTGCCGAGCACGCAGAACCGCCCGAACGCCAACACCGTCCGCGCCGAGATCGACACCAGTGACACGCACAACGCGGTCTCGACGGCGCTGCAGCTGAACCAGAAGCCGCGCAAGATCACCCAGGGCCTGCTGAACGCGATCCCCGAGGTGTCGCGCCTGACGCCACCGCAGATCCCGGACGGCGCGGCCCCGGGCAACTTCGGCGACCTGACCACGGGCGACGTCTTCGCGACGCAGCCGGCCGGTGCGGACCCGGAGTTCTGGGCGATCACGCCGAGCGGCATCCAGAAGGTGTCCAACGCCGTCGCCGACATCATCCGCGTGGCCAAGAACGGCAGCTCCGGCCGGATCCAGACGCTGGGCCTCGACAAGCTGAACGGCGTCCGCGTCCTGCAGCCGACCGACCCGGACTACATCAAGGTCGACGACTTCCCGCGTTCGGTGCCGACGGTGCTCGACGCGACGAAGAACTCCGCGGTCGCCTGCCTCGGCTGGTCGGTCGTCGGTGACGGCGACAACCGCGACGGCCACACGTCGGTGTACATCGACACCCAGCTGCCGGGCCAGAACAGCCACGGCGGCAAGTTCGCCACGATCAAGGTCACCACGCCGGGCCCGAACCGCGTGCCGATCAACGGCTTCTACCTCCCGCCCGGCTTCGGCGCGGTCGTCCAGTCCGCGACCGGCAAGGCCAGCTTCGGCAAGGGCGCCATCCAGCTGATCTCCGACCGCGGGATCCGGTACAGCGTCCCGGACGCGGCGACCGCGGACGCGATCGGGCTGACCAACCGGCAGCCGGCGCCGGAGTCGATCATCGGCCTGCTGCCGACCGGGGCTTCGCTGAACACCCAGGACGTGCTCAAGCAGTTCGACTCCGTGCCGATCGACCCGAACGCCGGCGCGTTCCCGGCCCAGACGCAGCAGGCGGGCGGCTGAGGCGGAACCGGCGGGCGCCCGCGGACGTCACACACCGGACGGGTTCCCGGCTGAGCGGAGAGAGGCCATGGCCGGCTTGAGGATGGACGCCGCGGTCGTCGCGGACTACGCCGAGACGGCCGAGGAGGCCGCCGGCGAGCTCCACGCGGCCGCGGCGGAGCTGGGCGGCGAGGGCGTGTCCGGTGAGTCCTTCTGCGCGCTGGGGGCGCAGGTGGGCCTCGGCGAGTCGTACGGCCGCGCGGCGGGGGCGTTGCGGCGTCAGCTGGCCGACGGCGCGGCGGCGCTCGAGTCGGCGGCCGAGGCGCTGCGGCAGGTCGCGGTCCGCCACGGCGGGCAGGACGCGGAGGCGGCCGAGCTCATCAAACGGGCCGGGCGGCTCGACGGATGAGGGCCGGGAACGCGACCGCGCCGGTGGCCGGGGGCGAGGACGTCACGGCGGCGGCCGAACCGTACCTGGAGTACCTCACCCACCTCTCGCGCGAGCTCGGCGTCATCGACCCCGTCGAGACGTACTTCCGCCCGCTGGTCGGCCGCTGGGCCGACCTCGGGGCCGAGGCGGACAGCCTGCGCCGAGCCGCCTCCGTCGCGGCGGAGGTCTCGGCGCGTCTCGACGACCGGCTCGGCCGGCTCGACGCGGGCTGGGAAGGCCGGGACGCGGACTCGTTCGTCGCGTACATCCGCGCGATCGGCGTGGCGGGCGGCGACCTGCGCGAAGCGCTCGAAGCCCTCGCCGGCGCGCTGGACGAGGTGGTGACGACCCTGCGCCACCTCGTCGTCGACCTGGCCGAGGTGCTGGTGGACGCGGCGGAGCTGACGTCGGAGACGATGCTCCTCCCGAGCGGCGGCGCCAAGCGGGCCCGTGCGCAGCTGCAGGAGACGCAGGACTCGGCGAAGTCGCTGCACGAGACGGCGCGCGACGTCCTGGAGGCGTTCGACCGGCTGTGCAACGGCGTCGACGACCCCGACGCGGCGTCCCGCACCATCGAGATCCGGCACCGGTACCCCGCGGAGCGCTTCAAGCTGCACGACGACGCGTTGAACGAAGGGGATCCCGAGGAGGTCATGACCCCCTCTTCGGCCGCCGAGCCGAAGCAGACGGGCGCGGCCGCCCCGGACGACGCCAAGCCCGCCGACGCGCCTGCCCCGCCCCCGCCCGCCGACGACCACCAGAGCACGTCGGGCGGCGTCCCGATGATGCCGATGATGGGCTTCGGCGCGTTCGGCGGCGGCGGGGGCGGCGGCCGCCGCCAGTCGAAGACCCGCCCGACGACGAAGCCGTCGGAGCTGCTGGGCGAGCCGGGCCTGGTCGCCCCACCGGTGATCGGCGAGGACGAAACCCCGCCGAAGAAGCCCCCGGCAAAGTGACCCCAGGGGCATCACGCGTGTCCAGAGGGGCATCACGCGTGATTGCAGGGGCATCACGTGTGTTCGGAGGGGCAGCACGCCGATGCCCGCTCGATCACGAGAGATGCCCCTCCCGTCACGCGTGCTGCCCGCTCGAGCACGCGTGATGCCCGTTTCCGCACGGGCCGGCGGCGGTCAGCGGCGGGTGGGGCCGGTCTCGGCCGGGCGGTTGCGGCGGATCGTGCGCATCACGAACAGCGTGATCAGCAGGGCCACCAGGCCGCCGCCCGTGCCGGCCAGTGCCACGACCATCGGGGTCGTGTTGTGGTCGTTGGCCGGCGGGAGCTGGGCTGCCTGCGGGGGCGGGATCGGGGCCTGGTTGCCCACCTCGGACGGGAGGCTCTGGGTCAGCGCGGCCACCGGGTCGATGACGCCGTAGCCGACGAAGTTGTCGCGACCGCCCGGGGCCGCCGGGTGCTGGGCCGTCTCCTTGATGCGGTTGACGATGCCCTTCGCGTCCAGCTTCGGGAACTTCGCCTTGACCAGGGCCGCGAGGCCCGCCACGTACGGCGCCGCGAAGCTCGTCCCCTGGATCGGGCTGGCCTTGTCGCCGTTCTCGAACGTCAGGTTCGCCAGGCTGTCGGAGCCTTCGGCGGGGTCCAGCGAGATGATCTGCGTCCCCGGCGCCGCGACGCCGACCCACGGGCCGTGGACGCTGAAGGACGCGACGCTGCCGAACTCGTCGATGGCGCCGACGGACAGCACGTCGTCGGCGAACCACGGCGGCGTCACGATCGTCTTCGGCTTCCGGGCGTCCGGCTGGTCGTTCTGCGGGCAGGTGTCCGTCGCGTTGCCCGCGGCGGCGACGATCACGATGCCCGCCTGCGCCGCGAAGTGCACGGCCGCCTGGACCTGCTGTTCGCCTTCGGTGATCGAGCCCGTGGCCGGACGGCAGTTGTCGACCGACATGTTGATGATGTCGGCTTCCTTCCGCTCGGCGATGCCGTGGATGATCTCGGCCAGCGTCTTCAGCGTGCCCGCCGTGCCGGCCTTTTCCAGCTGCCGCCCGCCGTTCGACTGCCCGGGCGACGTCCGGTCGCCTTCGCCGGAGCCGCCACCGCCGCCTTCGGTGCTCGGCGGCGCCGAGGACTCGGACCCGGCGGGCGGGTTGGTGCTCGACGACGGCGTCCCGCTCGACGTGCCGGTGGGCGGGGTCGGGGTCGACGTGTCGGGCTCGTAGTTCTCGCTCAGCTGGCGGTAGGAGACGATCGTGGCGTCCGGGGCGACGCCGACGAACCCGACCTCCGGGTTGTCCGGCTTGCCCGCGATGATGCCGGCGACCTCGGTGCCGTGGCCGTCGCAGTCCTCGAGGCCGTCGGGCTTGCCGCCGTTCGGCTTCGCGACGTAGTCGCCGCCGGACTTGACCCGGTTCTGGAACCACGGGTGCGGGGTCACGCCGGTGTCGACGACGGCGACCCGGACGTTGCCGCCGGCGCTCCCGGTGGCCGCCTTGACGATCTCCTGCGCCTTCGAGATCTGCAGGTAGTCCTGGCCCCACGGCCGGTTCTTCAGCACGATGTTCTGGCCGAGCGTGCTGCGCTGGACGCAGCCCTTCGACTGCTTGTACCTCTTGTCCGGCTGCCGGGAGTCCGGGATCAGCTTGCTCGTGTCCACCGGCGGCGGGGTCGCGAAGTAGCCGTCGGCCGGGGCGGTCTGGGCCTGCCCCGGTACCGCGACGGCGACCGAGGCCAGGACGCCGATCGTGCCGGCGAACAGGGCCGTCGTGGCGCGCCGGGCCGGGCCGAAGGGGCGTCCTGCTGACATCCGAGATTCACCCGATCCGGTCACTTGAAGTTCAGGTGCCGCAGGGTGGTGTAGAGGTCCATCACACCCAGGGCGAGCGGGAGCACGGAGGCGATGCAGATCGCCTCGATGATCTCCACCGTGCGCCGCAGCGGCGGCGAGAACCGCTGGTTCGGGAAGATCACGCCGACCACGAGCGCGCCCGCGGCGAGCAGGATCAGCGCGCCGAAGATGTAGAGCAGGCGGTTCTGGGCGCTCGCCGTGACCAGCCAGCCGACGGCGATGCCGGTCGCCGAGACCAGGCCGGTGGTGAGCAGGGCGATCGCCTGGCTGCCGTTGGCGTACGCGCGGGCGCGCAGGAGCAGGACGAGCGTCGCGACCACGCCCAGGATGATCCCGAACGCGCCGGGCGCGGTGGCGGCGATGATCGCGGACACCGCGACCGTGGCCCCGCAGCCGACCATCAGGCCGGTCATGTAGTTGTGCGCGACGGCCGTGCGGCGCTCGATCGCCCGGTAGTCCGGGAACCCGGAGTCTTCCTTGAGCTCTTCGGCGTTGCTCGGGACGTGCGGCAGCGGCAGCTTCGCGAGCCAGATCGTGGCGCGGGGCAGGATCGAGATGCAGGCGAGGGCGACCGCGACCGTGCCCGCCGCGATGCCGGGCGCGGGGTGCGCGACGAGCGTGCCGAAGAGGAAGGCCAGCGCGCCGAAGGTGCCGGCGGTGGCGGCGGCGATGAACGTCGTGATGCCGGCGCCGATGACCATGATGCAGACGGACGCGACGATGATCACCAGCACCG
Organism: Amycolatopsis sp. lyj-23; assembly: GCF_046549135.1. Taxonomy (NCBI): domain Bacteria; kingdom Bacillati; phylum Actinomycetota; class Actinomycetes; order Pseudonocardiales; family Pseudonocardiaceae; genus Amycolatopsis; species Amycolatopsis sp. lyj-23. The sequence goes on from NZ_JAJPWN010000019.1 coordinate 214,261, forward strand.
CGCCGAGGAGCAGGTTCGCCCGCAGGGACAGCCCGGGCACGATGTAGAACCCGCTGACGAACGCCAGTGGCAGGCCACCGGCCGCGGCGATCAGGACGCCGGTGGCTTCGGCCTGGTAGGCCTTCGCGAGCGTGGCGCCGACGGCGACGCAGGCGATGGCCGCGATGCCGCCGGCGATGGCGGCACCGAGCGCGCTGCCGCCGTAGAACGAGCCGCTCATGAACAGCGCGACGGCGGCGGCGAACAGCGCCAGGCCGCCGGCGACGTGCCCGAAGCGGTTCGCCGTCTCCTTGGTCCACGGGCGGAAGCTGTCGGGGGAGGACTCGGCGATGGCGTCGACGACGTCGTCGTACAGCGGCGGCGGCGGGTTTTCGTTGCGCTTGCGCAGCTGGAGCAGTTCACCGTCGACGACGCCGAGCGAGGCCAGGGTGCGGCTCGGGTCGAGGGGAGCGTCCCCGAGCTTCGCGAGCGCCCAGCCGCCGTGGCGGGCGCCGCCGTCGGGGGAGGTCTCCTTGGCCATGTCCAGCAGCATCGGCAGCAGATCGGCCACCGCGACGTCGGCGGGCAGCGCGACGTCGATCCGGGTGGACGGCGCGACGACCGTCACCCTGCTGAAAACTGTCGTGCCCGTAGCCACTGCACTGCCCCCGCTCGGTCGATGCTGCTCCCGCAGGAACTTATACCGGACCCCGTCGCGGCCATCACCGAACGTCCGAAATTCACCGGCATTCCAGCTCGGCGCGACGAACGCGGCATTGCTGCCGGTGCCGGCCCGTACACTCGGACGACGAGGGCAAACGCGCGTTCACGAGGGGTTTCCGAGCATCCGGCGAAATTCCCGCGGGGCGTTCGATAGGTTGTCCGCACACCTTGCGGTGGCCGCCATCGTCGAGTTTGAAGAGGGGTCCTTCGATGAGCACGCTGCAGTTCAAGAAGTCGCCGCGGCTGGCGGCACCGCGGCCGCCGGGCGGTGAGGTGCACCTGGAGCCGCCACCCGAGGTGCCCCGCGTCATCCCCGGCAACATCGTCATGAAGGCGCTTCCGGTCGTCATGATCGTCGCCTCGCTCGGGATGATGGTCTTCATGTTCCAGGCCAGCAACCGGAACCCGATGATGATGGCCATGGGCGGCATGATGGTCGTCGGGACGCTCGGGATGATGGCCGGCGGTGGCGGCAAGGGCGGCGGCGCCAAGCGCGCCGAGATGGACGAAGACCGCAAGGACTACCTGCGTTACCTGGGCCAGATGCGCGACCGCGCCCGCGAAGCCATGGTCGACCAGCGCGCCGCCCTGGAGTGGGTCCACCCCGACCCGCAGTCCCTCTGGTCGCTGGCCGCCAGCCGCCGGATGTGGGAACGCCGCCAGAACGACCAGGACTTCCTGCACCTGCGCGTCGGGCGCAGCTCGCACCGCCTCGCGACGCGGCTGGTCCCGCCGCAGACCGGGCCGGTCGACGAGCTGGAGCCGATCGCCACCCTCGCGCTGCGCCGGTTCGTGCGCGCGCACTCGATCGTGCCGGACCTGCCGACCCAGATCACCCTCCGCGGGTTCGCCGCGGTCAGCATGCAGGGCGACCGCGCGCTGACCCGCGGCCTCACCCGCGCGATGCTCGCGCAGCTGGTCACCTTCCACAGCCCCGACGACGTGCTGGTCGCGGTCGCCACCGCGGGCCGCGCGAAGGAGGAGTGGGAATGGGCGAAGTGGCTGCCGCACGCCCAGCACCCGACGCTGTCGGACGGCATCGGCCAGCTCCGCATGATGGCCGGTTCGCTGGCGCAGATCGAAGACTGGCTCGACGAAGAACTCCGTGACCGCCAGCGCTTCTCCCGCAACGCCACGCCCGCGCCGGACCAGCCGCACGTCGTCATCATCATCGACGACGCCGAGGTCACCCGCGAGGAGCAGATCGTCCTCGAGGAGGGCCTGGTCGGCGTCACGCTGATCGACCTGTCCGACTCGCTCGGCAACCTCGCCGCCCGCCGCGGCCTCCGCCTGGTCGTGGAGCCGGACAGGCTGGGCGCCCGCAGCGCCGGCGGCGTCGAGTGGTTCGGCAAGCCGGACACCCTCAGCCTGGTCGAAACCGAGTCGCTGGCCCGGCTCATCTCGCCGTACCGCGTCGGCGGGGCCGCCGGTCAGGACGTCGGCGACGAAGAGCCGCTGCTGTCCAACCCGTCGCTGCTGGAGCTGCTCGGCATCCCGGGCGACCCGATGACCTTCGACGTCCAGCAGGCGTGGCGGCCGCGGCCGATCCGGGACCGCTACCGCGTCCCGTTCGGGGTCGGTGAGTACGGCCAGCCGGTGGAGCTGGACATCAAGGAAGCCGCCGCGGAAGGCATGGGCCCGCACGGCCTGTGCATCGGCGCGACCGGTTCGGGCAAGTCGGAGTTCCTCCGCACGCTGGTGCTGGGCATGCTCGCCACGCATTCGTCGAGCACGCTGAACTTCGTCCTCGTCGACTTCAAGGGTGGCGCGACCTTCCTCGGTCTCGACAAGGCCCCGCACGTCTCCGCGGTCATCACCAACCTCGCGGACGAGGTCACGCTGGTCGACCGGATGAAGGACGCGCTGGCCGGCGAGATGAACCGGCGTCAGGAAGCGCTGAAGAACGGCGGCAACTTCAAGAACGTCTGGGAATACGAGAAGGCGCGCGAAAACGGCGCGGACCTCGACCCCCTGCCCGCGCTCTTCATCGTCTGCGACGAGTTTTCCGAGCTGCTGAGCGCGAAGCCGGACTTCATCGACCTGTTCGTCGCGATCGGCCGGCTGGGCCGGTCGCTGCAGATGCACATGCTGCTGGCCTCGCAGCGCCTCGAAGAAGGCAAGCTGCGCGGCCTGGACTCGCACCTGTCGTACCGGATCGGCCTGAAGACGTTCTCGGCGGCGGAATCCCGCGCCGCGATCGGGGTGCCGGACGCGTTCGAGCTGCCGTCGGTCCCCGGCGGCGGGTACCTCAAGTACGACACCTCGACGCTGGTGCGGTTCAAGGCGTCCTACGTCTCGGGCCCGTACCGGCCGGCCGGCCTCAAGGCGGCAGGCCCGGCGGCGACCGTGGTCCGCGCGGACAAGCGGCCGCAGCTGTTCGTCCCGGACTTCGTCGAACTGCCGAAGGAGCCGGAGCCGCAGATCGTCGAGGCGGCGCCGAAGGAAGAGCAGCGGCAGTCCGAAGAGGCGGTCGAACCCAGCGAGCTGGACGTCATCGTCTCGCGGCTGGTGGGCCAGGGCCCGCCGGCGCACGAGGTGTGGCTGCCGCCGCTGAAGGACCCGAACTCCCTCGACACGCTGCTGCCCAACCTGAACCCGACCGACGACCGCGGCCTGTCCCCGGTCGGCTACTTCGGCAACGGGCGGCTGCAGGTGCCGCTGGGCATCATCGACCGGCCGTACGAGCAGCGCCGCGACCCGCTCTGGGCGGACTTCTCCGGTGCGGCGGGCCACGGCGTGATCGTCGGCGGCCCGCAGACGGGCAAGTCGACCATGCTGCGGACGCTGATCATGTCGATGGCGCTGACGCACACGCCGGAAGAGGCGCAGTTCTACTGCCTGGACCTCGGTGGCGGCACCTTGGCGGGTCTGGCCGACCTGCCGCACGTGGGTGGCGTCGCGGTGGCCCGGCGCGAGCCGGACAAGGCGCGGCGGATCGTGGCCGAGCTGACCACCCTGCTCACCGAGCGGGAAGGCCGGTTCGGGGCGATGGGCATCGACTCGATGACCGAGTTCCGCAACCGCAAGCGCCGCGGCGAGATCCGCCCCGAGCAGGACCCGTTCGGCGACGCGTTCCTGGTCGTGGACAACTGGCGGGCCCTGCGGGACGACTTCGAAGAGCTCGAGACCACGATCACCCGGCTGGCCACGCAGGGTCTGTCCTACGGCGTGCACGTCATCATCGCCGCCAACCGGTGGGCCGACATCCGCCCGGCGATCAAGGACATGCTCGGCACCCGGTTCGAGCTGCGCCTGGGTGACCCGACCGAGTCCGACATCGACCGGCGCATCGCGGTCAACATCCCGGCCGGGCGGCCGGGCCGCGGCCTGACCCGGGACAAGCTGCACATGCTGGGCGGCCTGCCGCGGATCGACGGCTCCAGCGACCCGGAGACGATCGCGGCCGGCGTGGCCGACGCGGTCGCGAAGATCAAGGGCGCCTGGCGCGGCCGGGTCGCGCCGCAGGTGCGCCTGCTGCCGGAGCTGATCACCTACGAGGAGGTGCTCAAGCTCGACTCCGCCCGGGACTCCAAGCTCATCCCGATCGGCGTCAACGAAGAGGACCTGCAGCCGATCTACCTCGACTTCAACGCCGAGCCGCACTTCTACGCCTTCGCCGACGGCGAATCGGGCAAGACCAACCTGCTGCGGCAGATCGCCCGGGGCATCTCCGAGCGCTACACCGCCAAGGAAGGCCTGATCCTGCTGGTCGACTACCGGCGCACGATGCTCGGGTTCATCCAGGGCGACTCGCTGCTCGGGTACGCGGTGTCGGCGGCGCAGCTGGAAAGCATGATCGGGGACGTCTTCAACTCGATGACGCGGCGCCTGCCGGGCCCCGACGTCACGCAGGAGCAGCTGAAGACGCGGTCCTGGTGGAAGGGGCCGGAGCTGTTCATCCTCGTCGACGACTACGACCTGGTCGCCACGTCGAGCAACAACCCGCTGCGGAAGATTTCCGACTTCCTGCCCCAGGCCAAGGACGTCGGCCTGCACCTGGTGGTCGTGCGGCGCACCGGTGGCGCGTCGAAGGCGATGTACGACCCGATCATCGGCAAGCTCAAGGAGATCGCGGCGCCGGGCATGGTGATGAACGGTTCCCGCGACGAGGGCGCGCTGGTCGGCAACATCAAGCCGGCCGCGATGCCGCCGGGCCGGGGCAACATGCTCACCCGCAAGTACGGCAAGCAGCTCATCCAGGTGTCGTGGATCCAGCCGGACTGAGCACGACGGCGGGGCGCCGCGCACCGGGCGGTAGGTTCCTCCCGGTGGACGCGCCCCGCAGGCGGGGCGCGGGGGAGCGCGACGAAATGTGCGGGAGCTGCTGGTGACGGTCCGGGTTGCGGTGGACTTCGGGACGTCGAGCACCTGCGTCGTCGCCTCGGTGAACGGGCGCGAGCCGCAGGTCGTGGTGATCGACGGCCAGCCGCTGATGTCCTCGGCGGTGTACGCGGCGGCCGACGGCACGCTGTTCGTCGGCCAGGAGGCCGAGCGGCAGGCGGCCGTCGACCCGTCGCGGTACGAGCCGAACCCGAAGCGGCGGATCGACGAGGGTGAGCTGCTGCTCGGCGAGAACGTCCTGCGCGTCACCGACGTCGTGCACGCCGTGCTGGGCCGCGCGGTGGCCGAAGCCCGCCGGCTGGCCGGGGACGCCGAGGTGGACCTGCTGGTGCTGACCCACCCCGCCGACTGGGGCGCGATCCGCACGCGGCTGCTGCGGCAGGCCGCGGGCGGTCTGGCGCGCGAGGTCGCGCTGGTGCCCGAGCCGGTCGCGGCGGCGGTCTACCACGCGGCGACGTTCGCGCCCCAGGACGTGACGAACGACCGCACCGTCGAGTTCAGCGGCCGCCCCGGCGACGCGCTCGCGGTGCTGGACCTCGGCGGCGGCACGGTCGACGTCAGCGTGGTGCGGCGGCTGCCGCCGGAGACCGCGCGGGACCGGGCCGGCCGTCCGCAGCGCGGCGGGTTCCAGGTGCTGGCCACCCGGGGCGACCCGGGGTTCGGCGGTGCGGACATCGACCAGGCGCTGCTCGAGCACATCGGTTCCCTGGTGTCCGCGGCCGATCCGGCCGCCTGGCGCGAGCTCGTCGAAGGCCGCGAGCTGGCCGACCGGCGGCGGCGCCGGGTGCTGCGCCAGGACGTGCGGGGCGCGAAGGAGACGCTGTCGCGGCACGCCTACACCGACGTGCCGATGCCACCGCCGTTCGCCGACGCGCACGTGACCCGCGAGGACCTCGAACGGCTGATCGCGGCGCCGCTGGGCCGGGCCGTCGAACTGACGGTCGCCGCGATCGGCGACGCCGGCCTGCGCCCGAAGCAGCTGACGGCGATCTTCCTGGTCGGCGGGTCGAGCCGGATCCCGATGATCTCGCGGCTGGTGCACGAACGCACCGGCGTCGTGCCGACGAGCCTCGACCAGCCCGAGACGGTCGTCGCGCGCGGCGCGCTGCGCGCGGTGCTGGTGGACCCGGACCGCACCGGCGCGCTGCCCGGTGAAGCGATGGCCCGGCTGGCGGCCGCCCCGGGCGGCGCCAACGGCCCGGCGGCGCAGCGCACGGAGGTCGTCCGCCCCGGCGACGTCGCCCCGCGCCCGGCGCCGCCGCGCACCCCGCCCGCGCCGGGCGGGTTCGGGAACCGGCCGGTGCCCCCGCCGTCACCGCCGTCCGGCCAGCCGGTGGCCCGGCCCTGGACACCGCCCGCCGGGCAGCCCGTCCGGCCTAGCCCGCCGAACCAGCCGAACCCGGGCTCCGGTGGCCGGCCCGCACCTGAGCCGGCCGGGAAGAACCGCCGCAAGCTGTGGGGCGTGCTCGCGGTGGCGGTGGTCGTCGTGGCCGCGCTCGTCGTCGCCGGCGTCTTCGTGTTCCGCAGTTCCGGCAACCAGGTCGAGAGCGGCCGGACCCTCTCGCAGTACGACTTCAGGTTCGTCGCCCCGGACGACTGGGTGCAGACCGACGACCGGGTCGCCGACAAGCAGGTCGTGATCCACCCGCAGGAGTCCCGCGACGGCAACGACCTCGTGGTCGCGCAGGAGTACGTGATGGACTACGACGCGACCGCCGACCCGCAGAAGCTGATCGACCAGCTGAGGCACAGCGCGGACCAGGAGCCCGAGCGCTACAGCGCGTTCAACCCCAGCCTGTCCTACGCCGGCAAGACGGTGCTCGGCTACCACGAGAGCAAGCCGGACCGGCCCGACCTCCAGGTCGACTGGTACGTCGTCGCGAAGGGCCGGATCCGGGTCCACATCGGCTGCCAGTACGCCACCCCGCCGCTGCGCGACCGGGTCGGTACCGCGTGCGCGCAGGCCGTGCGCACCGTCGAAATCCTCAACTGAGAGGCGGGCACGCGGTGCCGTCCGGAGAGTTCGAAAGCGCCGCGGCGTCGTTCCGGCGGCTCGGCCAGGACGCGGTGACGCATTCCCGGCGCGTGGCCGGGAACGCGCTCGCGCGCAGCCGCCGACGGCACAGCGAGAACGCCGAACTGCTGAAGCAGAGCGGGCGCGGCGCGAAGTCCGGCGATCCGACGCCGGGCACGCTGCGCGCGGCCGCCGAACGATTCCGCCGCGCCCGCGGGCTCGCGCTTCCCGCAGTTCACGATCCGGTTCCTTCGCGTTCGCAATCTTCCGCGCCATCCACTCGACCGGGTGATGACGACGAAGACTTTTCCCAGATGCGAATCATGCAACGCGACCGCTGAATCCGGGCCGGCGCTCGCTGTGCGCGTGCTAATTCCGCTGGTGGGGAAGGTGTTTCCGCGTGCGGCGTCGCCGGTTCGGGGTGTTCCGCGGATACCGGCGGCGATCGGTTCCCGGCGCGGGCGTTAACGCAAGCAACTACTTCCGGAAGAACCACGACAAGGGGGAACCGGACATGGCAGTGTCTGCGTCGTAGGGCCGTACGAACAAGCTTGGTACGGACAACCACCACTCTTCTGAAGGGGGTACCGGTATGAGCGCCGGACAGGGATTCCAAGGGACAGTTGCCCAGTTCACCGACGCCGAGGGCAAGGTCACCGAGGTTCGGGCCCAGATGGACCAGAACCTCTCGACCCTGCGCGACCGCATCGAGGCCACCCGCGCCGGCTGGCAGGGCGAGGCGCAGAAGGCGTTCGACCACGTGATGATGCGCTTCGACGAGGACGCCCGCGGCATGAACCAGGCGCTGCAGCGCATCGGTGAGCTGCTCCGCGAGGCCGGCTCCAAGTACGAGCGTTCCGAGCAGCAGCAGCAGGAGATCCTCGGCGCCGTGAACCGCGGCTTCGACGCCCTCGGCTGAGCACCTCCCGAAGCATTTCCTCCCACCCATCATCTTTCAGCTCAAAGGAGTAAGCCATGCCTGATGGCGCCGGCATTGTCGTCAATTACGCCACCATCCGCGCGGCCGCGGACGACTGCACGCAGACCGGGGGTGAGCTGCAGTCCGCGTTCGACCGCCTGAAGGACGACCTGCGCCCGCTGACCACCACCTGGACCGGTTCCGCCAAGGAGCAGTACGACGCCGCGCAGCGCACCTGGGACCAGAAGTTCGAGGACCTGAAGCAGGTTCTGGCGCAGATCGCCGCCGCCCTGCCGCAGATCGCCGACGGCTACCAGTCCACGGACAACGCCGTCGAAGGCCTGTTCTGAGCCGGTAACCGCGGAAACCACGGCGGGCTCGCACTTCGGTGCGGGGCCCGCCGTTTTCGTTTGCGCAGCACCGAACCGCTCGCGGAAACCGCTTCCGAACCGCCGGTGAACGCGCGGGGTACCGGGAATCTCAGTGCGGGGCGCCGACCTCGTACTCGGGGCGGTCGTTGAGCACCCGCACGGTCACCTTCTTCTGCTGGCCGCCGATGGTCACCGTGCAGTCGAACGTCGTGCCGTTCTGCGCAGCCTCGTTCGCCGGGCACTGCGCGTTCTTCACGTCCGGCTCGCCGTAGTTCTCGTTCAGGACCTTGACCACACCGTCCTGAAGGGACTGTTGCTCGAGCACGTCCCCGCGGAACGCCCCCAGCAGCCACGCCGCGCCGCCGCCGAGCGCGAGCACGAGGACCGCGGCGGCGGCGATCAGCAGCGGCTTCTTCGACTTCGGCCGCTTCGCCGGCTCAGCCGGGAACGCACCGAGGCCGCCGTACTGCCCCGGCCGGAACCCGCCGCCGTACTGCTGCGGCTGCCCGTGCCCCGGCGTGGGAACCGGCGTCGGCTGGGACGGCGGCTGCCACGGACCGCTCGGCCCGCCCGGCTGCCACGGCCCGGAGAACGAGCCCGACGGCTGTCCCGGGTTCCACGCGCCGGTGTAGGAGCCGGTGCCGGGGTCGGCGTGCTGCTGCCACTGCCCGGCGTGCGGGCCGGTCGCCTGCTGCTCGGGCTGCCACGCGCCGGGCTGCGGTGCGCCGGGCTGGGGTCCGCCGGGCTGCGGTGCGACGCCGGGAGCAGGCGGCTGCCACCACTGCGGCTGCCGCGGGTCGGCAGGCTGGGACGGTTGCGGAGTCGGCGGTGTCGGCGGTGTCGGCGGTGTGGTCATCGGAGCTCACCTCGGGTCGTGGTCACGCCTCAGCTCCCCTGCGCTTCGCCGAGCCGCCGGTAGAACTCGTCCATCGCCGCCCGGTCCGGCAGCACCGTGATCTGGCTCGCGTCCGGCAGCTTCGGCATGTCCTGCGGGCTGGCCTTGCCGGTGAACCGGAACTCGTACTTGAGCTCGACCTGGTGGCCGTCTCCGGCGAACTTCGCCTCCATCGCGAAGGACACGAGGCTGCCGTCCGGGTTCAGCGTGATCGTGGCCGGGACCGCGGCCTTCTTCAGCTCCGGCCCGACCTGGCTCGTGATGCTCGGCGGCAGGATCTCGACCTTGTTCTCGACGAAGACCCCGAAGGGCACGTTCACCGCCAGCGCCGTCTTGCCGTCGCCGAGGCTCTTCGCGCCGCGGACGGCCCGCTTGTCGGCCTTGTAGGCGTCGAGCGTGGAGTCCGCCATCCGACACGGCGTGAGCACCCCGCCCCAGGCGCACGGCACGACCAGCCCGCCCTCCGGCTTCGGCATCGACACCCACGCCGTCGGCGAGACGCCCTTCTGCACGTACATCGGCCCGAGGTAGGTGTACTCGACCGTGCCGTCCGCCGGTGTGTACGTGTCGATGATCTCGTCCGGGTTCTTCTGCGAGCGGTGCCGCACCGCCCGGCTCTCCGGGCTGCCGGTGCGCGCCGACGTCACCGTGCTGTGCACCCACTTGTCGTCGAACTTGAAGTACGCGTCGAGCGAGTTGGTGACGTCGCGCGAGTCGGTGATCGCGTCGGACAGCTTGCCGATGACCTGCTCGAACTTGGCGCCGACGTAGTCCGCGGCGTCGTCGCCCTTCGGCAGCGCGGTGCCCGCCTTCGCCGTGCCGCAGGCGCTGACCAGGGCCAGCAGGGCGCCCAGGACGAAGATCGCCGTCGGTCGTTTCCTCATGCCGTCCCCTGCTCGACTGGTGCCGTCCGGATGGCCCCATCCTCGCGTGTCGCGGTGACGCGTGCAGGCGGTTCGGCGGGGAAATCCGGTAGGGTCCCGGCTGCGCCCGGGCCGCTCGGAGCCTAATATGGGCGCTTCCACCACCCCCCATGCGCGGGTGCGGTGACCGTGGGGGTATCTTCATATGTCGTTGTGCGCTGCGGCGCGTAAGCGCTAGGCCCGCACAGAACCCACACGCAATGTTGACGACGAGGTAGACCCTTGCCCACGTACAGCCCCAAGCCCGGCGACGTCACTCGTGCCTGGCACGTGATCGACGCCGAGGATGTCGTGCTCGGACGGCTGGCGACCGAGGTCGCCACGCTGCTGCGCGGCAAGCACAAGCCGACCTACGCCCCGCACGTGGACACCGGTGACTTCGTCATCATCGTCAACGCCGAGAAGGTCGCGCTCACCGGTAACAAGCGCGAGCAGAAGTTCGCCTACCGGCACAGCGGTTACCCGGGCGGCCTGCGGAAGCGCTCGTTCGGCGAGCTGCTGGACACCAAGCCCGAGCACCTTGTCGAGAAGGTCGTCAAGGGCATGCTGCCGAAGAACAAGCTCGGCCGCGCCCAGGCGAAGAAGCTGAAGGTGTACGCCGGCCCGCAGCACCCGCACGCCGCGCAGCAGCCGCAGGCGCGCGAGATCACCAAGATCGCGCAGGTCGCGCAGTGAGTGAGGAACAGTCTGTGACCAGCACCGAGACCGAGACCCCCGAGGTCGTCGAGGCCACCGAGGCGACCGAGACCGGCGCCGTCGCGACCAGTGAGACCCCGGTCGCCACCAGCGAGTCCGCTGCCGCGCCGCGTCCGTCGCGTGCCGCCGGCGGCAACGCCCAGACCGTCGGCCGCCGCAAGGAAGCCGTCGTCCGCGTGCGGGTCGTCCCGGGTACCGGTCAGTTCAAGCTCAACGGCCGCACCCTCGAGGAGTACTTCCCGAACAAGGTGCACCAGCAGCTCATCAAGGACCCGCTGGTCCTGGTCGAGAAGCCGGACTCGTTCGACATCTTCGCCAACCTGCACGGTGGCGGCGTCTCGGGTCAGGCGGGCGCGCTGCGCCTGGCGATCGCCCGTGCGCTCATCGAGGTCGACGCCGACGACCGCCCGGCCCTCAAGAAGGCCGGCTTCCTGACCCGTGACGCCCGCGCCACGGAGCGGAAGAAGTACGGCCTCAAGAAGGCCCGCAAGGCCCCGCAGTACAGCAAGCGCTGATCGCGCCCCTGGCGCAACCCACCGGAGCGCCCATCCGTCCATCGGATGGGCGCTCCGGCGTTTTTACCGGGGTACCCATCCGGCCAAAGCAGGCTGCCCCAGGCGGCAGGTGACCGTTGCTCCGAAATCGTCCGGCCGTGGCTGTGGTCGGATGGGTAGCCATCAGCACTGTGTCGTTTCCGCCGGTCGGAGCGACACTCAGGGGTGGGGGAAGGCGGCCCGGAAGGGTCGCTAGGTTGTCGTGGTGGTCACGCGGTCGTGACCGCACAGAGGAGGTCGATCGATGGCACGCCTGTTCGGTACCGACGGGGTACGTGGCCTGGCCAACGCCGAGCTGACGCCGGAGCTGGCACTGGCGCTGGCGGCCAGCGCCGCCCGCGTGCTGGCCGCGCACGACCGCTCGCACCGGCCGGTCGCCGTCGTCGGCCGTGACCCGCGCGCCAGCGGCGAGATGCTCGAAGCCGCGGTCGTCGCCGGCCTCACCTCCGCGGGGGCCGACGTCCTGCGCGTCGGCGTGCTGCCGACGCCCGCCGTCGCCTACCTGGTCGGCGCGCTCGAGGCCGACCTCGGCGTGATGATCTCCGCGTCGCACAACCCGATGCCCGACAACGGCATCAAGCTCTTCGCCGCGGGCGGGCACAAGCTCCCCGACGGCATCGAAGACGAGATCGAGGCCGGCCTCGCGGACGGCAAGATCCGCCCGACCGGCGCCGGGGTGGGCCGCGTCACCGATGTCGAGGACGCCCTCGACCGCTACGCCACCCACCTGGTCGACGCGACGCCGCACCCGCTCGCCGGGCTGAAGGTCGTCGTCGACTGCGCGAACGGGGCCTCGTCGGCCGCCGCGCCCGAGATCTACCGCCGGGCGGGCGCCGAGGTCGTCGCGCTGTTCGCCGAGCCGGACGGCATCAACATCAACCAGCACTGCGGCTCCAACCACCCGGAGAAGCTGCGCGAAGCGGTCGTCGCCCACGGCGCCGACCTCGGCATCGCGCACGACGGCGACGCCGACCGCTGCGTGGCCGTCGACTCCGCCGGCGAGCTGGTGGACGGCGACCAGATCATGGCCGTCCTGGCGCTCGCGCTGGCCGAGGCCGGCGAGCTGACCAAGGACACGCTGGTGGCGACCGTGATGAGCAACCTCGGCCTGCACCTGGCGATGAAGGCGCACGGCATCTCGGTCGTCACGGCCGCGGTGGGCGACCGGTACGTCCTGGAGGAGCTGCGCGCCGGCGGGTTCGCCCTCGGCGGCGAGCAGTCCGGCCACGTCGTGCTCCCGGCCCACGCGACCACCGGCGACGGCCTGCTGACGGCGTTGCGCCTGATGAGCCGCATGGCCGAGACCGGCAAGTCGCTGGCCGACCTGGCGGCGGTGATGAACCGGCTGCCGCAGGTGCTGGTCAACGTCCCGGTCGCCGACAAGGCCGCCGTCGCCGGCTCCGCCGAGGTCCGCGACGCCGTCGGCGAGGTCGAGGCCGAGCTGGGCGAGGAGGGCCGCGTGCTGCTGCGCCCGTCGGGCACCGAGCAGCTGGTCCGGGTGATGGTCGAGGCGACGGCGCAGTCGACGGCCCAGGCGGCGGCCGACCGCTTGGCCGGCGTGGTCTCGTCCGTCTCCTGAGTCTTCGGCGAGGCGCGGGCTAACCCGCCTGGCCGCGCACGACCACGCGCGCCGAGGCCAGGCCGTGGAACACCGGGTGGGTCTTCCACCCGACTCCGGTGACGGCGTGGTCCGGCGTGAGGACCCGAGCGAGGGCGCGCAGGGCGATCTCGCCCTCCGCGACCGCCACCCGCGACCCCGGGCAGGCGTGCCGGCCGAGGCCGAACGCCAGGCCGTCGCCCAGCGGGACGGCCACCTTCTCGCCCTCGGCCAGTGTCCGGCCCGCGACCTCGCAGGCGGCCGCCGCCCGCCGGGCCGCGAACCGGGTCGGGGCGATCTCCTGCACCAAGCCGCGCACCGCGGCCGCGCCGAGGTCTTCCCGCGGGGTCGTCACCAGGCCCAGCCCGGCCAGCGCGAGGAAGTTCATCGAGTTCTCGTAGGCCGCGTGCGCGAGCATCACCGGCGTCACCATCAGCTCGTCTTCGCTGATCCGCCCCTCCGCGTGGGCGCGGCGCAGCAGCGCCAGCCCGCCGCTGCCGGTGTCGGAGGCCTTCAGGAAGAACATCGCCACGCGCAGCGCCGCGACGTCGCCGGCGGGCGACGCCTCGCCCGACCAGACGTTCAGGTTGGCCGTGGTCTCCGACAGCGCCGTGAGGAACCGGTCGTCGAACGGCCCGGCGCCCAGCACCGCGGCGGCGACCAGCGCGGCCACCGGCCGGCCGAAGTCGGCGACCAGGTCGAACTCGGCCCGGTCCGCCAGCCCGCGCACGACCTCCTCGATGGCGGCCCCGACCTCGGCGGGCAGCGGCTCGACGAGCCCGATGACCTCCTTGACGACCTCCCGCAGCCGCCGGTGCTCCTCGCCGTCCATGAACAGCAGGTTCGCGGGGACCGACGTGTCCGGGCTCGAGCTCAGCCGCGGGTCGCGGAGCACGGCGGCCCGGTCGGCGCGCGCGTCCAGTACGAGGAAGTCGTCCACCTCCGTATGATGCCGTGGTGCCGGACGAGGTTCCCGAAGACGTGCTGGCGACCCCGCTGACGCTCCGGCTGGCCGGCCGCGCCGCCGACCCGCGCCCGGCCTACACCCACCTCGACTGCTCCGGCGGGGCCGAACTCGCCGAGCGCACGCTGACCTGGGCCGAGCTGCTGGCGCGGGTCCGCGCCGTCGCCGCGGCGCTGCGCGAACGGGTGGCGCCCGGCGAGCGGGTCGCGATCATCGCGCGGCAGGACCTCTCGTACGTCGTCGCGTTCTTCGGCGCGCTCTACGCCGGTGCCGTGGCCGTCCCGCTGTCGGCGCCGGACCTGCGGGCGCAGCGCGAGCGGCTCACCGGCGCGCTGAACGACTGCGACGCCGCCGTCTGGCTGACGTCGGAGCCGCTGCTGGAAAAGGTGCGCGAGCTGGACGGCGTGCCCCGCCCGCGTGCCGTCGTCGCGGTGGATGCCCTGCCCGAAGCCGGGGAGTTCCCGCCGGCCGCGGTCCGCCCCGAGGACCCGGCCTACCTGCAGTACACCTCCGGCACCACCCGGTCCCCGGCCGGGGTGGTGATCAGCCACCGCGCGCTGGCCGCCGCCTGCTGGCAGGTGTGCGCCGCCTATGCCGTCGATTCCGCGGTCACCTGCGTCGGCTGGATCCCGTTCTTCCACGACATGGGGCTGATCCAGCTGGTCTGCGGGCCGGTGCACAGCGGCGGCCGCTCGGTGTTCCTGGCGCCGCTGGAGTTCGTCCGCCGCCCGGCCCGCTGGCTGACGATGATGTCGGCGTACCCGAAGACCCTCACCGCGGCCCCGAACTTCGCCTACGACCTGCTGGTCGAAGCGGTGCCCGAGGCCCGCCGCCGCGAGTTCGACCTCTCCGGCGTGCACGTCGCCCTGAACGGCAGCGAACCCGTGCGCGCGAAGACCGTCGAAGCGTTCCTCGCCGCGTACGAGCCCCACGGGTTCCCCCGCGGGGCGTACCGGCCGTCGTACGGCTTGGCCGAAGGGACCGTGTTCGTCGCCGGCGGCGACGCGCACGGACCGGTCACGACGCAGGTGTCCGGCCGCGAGCTGGTCTCCGCGGGACGGCCGTGCGGTCAGCGGCTGCGCGTCGTCGACCCCGGGCGCGGCGTCGCCGTGCCGGACGGCGAGACCGGCGAAATCTGGGTGCACGGGCCCAACGTCGCCGACGGCTACTGGCGGCGGTCCGAGCTGACCGCCGAGGTGTTCGGCGGACGGCTCGACGGCGAGGACGGCTGGCTGCGCACCGGCGACCTGGGGTTGTGGGACGGCGAGCGGCTCTACGTCACCGGGCGGATCCGCGACCTGGTCATCGTGGACGGCCGCAACCACACCCCGCAGGACATCGAGGAGACCGTCGCCGCCGCCCACCCCGCGCTGGGACCGGACCGGATCGCCGCGTTCGGCGTGGACGACCCGGCGGGGGAGAAGCTGGTGGTCGTCGCCGAACGCGCCCGCGGCGCCGCGGGCGCCGGGCCGGCCGAGGACGACGTGGCGCGGGCGGCGAGGCGGGCCGTCGCCACCGGTCACGACCTCCGCCTGCACGAGTTCCTGCTGGTCAAGCCGGGTGCGTTGCCGCGGACCTCCAGCGGGAAGGTGTCCCGGTCGGCGGCCCGGGCCCGCTTTTGGGCCAAACGGCCCCGCTGAGTGCGGGCATGAGTCACAATCGGGGCATGCCCGCCGCGGAGTACATCGACCGGATCACCGCCCTCGTGTGCCGGGTGTTCGACGTCGACCCCGCGACGATCGGCCCGGACACCCCGTTCGCCGAGATGGGCGTCGACTCGCGGCAGCGGGTCCGGCTGCTCGTGGAGGTCGAGGTCGAATTCGGGCTCGAGATCGACCTCGACGAGCTGGACCGGCTGGTCGACGTCCGCAACGCCGCCGAGGTGCTCGCGGACACCGTCGAGGGTGACCGGCCCGTGGTGCGGCTGGGGCAGCGGACCGGGTGAAAGGCCCGGGCGGCCCGGATGGCCGCTCGGTACATTTTGTGTGCATGTGCGACGGCACCGCAGGCCGCCGGCGTGCGTCGTACCCGGGACAGTGCGGGGCGAAGGTTCCACCTACGAGGAGGGGGCGCTGGTCATGCCGGACGGCGGCTACCAGGCGAGTTCAGACGCGATGCTCACGGCGCAGACCGCGCTCGAACGCGCCGCGGAGAAGACCACCAGCCAGGCCGGCAAGGTGGCGCCGACCCCGTTGGCCCAGCAGTCCTTCGGCCGCGTCCACGGCCAGTACTTCGCCGACTACAAGGCCGGGATCGACAGCATCGGCGCCGCGATGAAGGGGTACGCGGGGCAGCTGACCCAGCTCGGCGGCGGTGTCGGCACGGCCGCGACGAAGTACACCTCGAACGAGGAGCAGCAGGCGGCGGCCGCCAAGAAGGCAGGGGCGAACTGATGGCCAAGCCCACCCAGGCCGAGATCCAGGCCATGCTCGACGACCCGTACGTCACCGCGGGCACCAAGAACGCCCTGCTCGGCTCGGTCGTGTTCGGGAACACCGAGCAGGCCTACGCCAAGGCCAAGGCCGAACACGACTCGAACGCGCAGGCCGACAAGACCCAGGGCGCCGCCACCGCGAAGGCGGAGAAGGACCTGCAGGCCCAGACGCCGCCCGCGGTCGGCGGGGTCGGTGTCACGAAGTCCGACGAGGTGCTCGACCTCGGCAACCCGGCGCTCGACTTCTTCTCCCAGTGGGCCGACCAGGTGTGGAACAAGATGCCGGACTGCCCGGGCCCCATCGACTACAAGAAGGACATCTGGGACAAGTTCCACGAGAACCGGGAAATCGACTTCCAGAAGTTCCTCGACGAGGTCGAGGACATGACGAAGTCGCACGGGGTCGTCGACCAGACCCGCACCGACGCCACGAACTCGCTGAACACGCTGTTCCACGACTGGAAGGGCGACGGTGCCAAGGCGGCCAAGGTCAAGTACGAGCAGCGCATCCAGCCCGACGCCCAGGAACTGCTGACGCAGATGGAGGGCGTCGGGAAGCTCGTGCCCGAGACGATGACGCACATCTACACCGCGCTGAAGACCAAGGTCGACGAGGTGCTGAAGCTGCGTTCGGACACGGTCGCCACCGCGCCCCTGTACATCGCCAAGCAGGTCATCGAGGTCGCGAACGGCAAGGTCGACTCGAAGGACAAGCTGAAGGACATCGCCGGCTGGCTGGACTCGGCGTGCCCGGGCAACAACCTCCAGCAGCGGCTGGAGGACGACGACAAGGGCCTCAACGACGAAAACAAGGAATACGCGATCGGCGCGGCGAAGCAGTGGCTCAAAGGCAGCTTCGCGGCCGATTTCGGGGGGCGTCACGACGCTTTCAACGCGCTGTGCAAGAACGCCACCGACACGATCAACCAGCACTTCCACACGCTGACGCGGTTCATGGCCGACTACACGAACCCGTTCCCCGACCCGGCGGCCGCGCCGAAACCCAGCGACGGCAACGGAACCGGGACCGGCACGGGTACCGGAACCGGCACCGGGACGGGCACGGGGACCGGGACGGGCACCGGGGGCGGCAGCGGCACCGGTGGGGGCGGCACCGGCGGCGGGACCGGTGGCGGCGGCACGACCACGCCGTCGGCTTCCGTGCCGCCGCCCGCCGAGCCGGAGCACAAGCCCGGTGACGGCACCAACCCCGTCACCGGCAAGCCGCTGGAGGTGAACCCGGACACCGGGCAGCCCTACCCGATCGACCCCAAGACCGGCGCGACGATCAAGGACGTCGACCACGACAGCGTCACGGTCCAGAAGGGCGACAACAAGATCTCGATGACCGAGCCCGACCAGGACGGCAAGATGGACGTCAAGGTCGACGACGGCAAGGGGCACCCGAAGGACTACAAGCTCGACTTCGACACCCCGAAGGACGGCGAGGCCAAGGAGGGCGCCGCCGGGGCCGACGGCAAGGACGGCAAGACCGGCGACTTCGGCCCGCAGGGTGCGAAGGACGGCAAGCCGGGTCCGGACGGCGCGTACCACCCGGGTCCCGACGGCAAGATCCACATCCAGGACGGCAACCTCAAGATCACCGCCGAGCAGCCGGAGGGCCCGGACGGGCCGACGGTCGTGACGGTCGACGACGGCAAGGGTGAGCCGACCAAATACACCCTCGACGACGAGAAGAGCGGCGACGCCAAGGCCGACGGCCACGACAAGGCCGACGGAACGGACCGGACCGACGGCCACGACAAGGGCGCCGGAGCGGACAAGCCGTCCGGCCCGGACGGCAAGCCCGAGAAGGTCACCACGATGCCGGCGACCGCCGACGGGCAGCCGGTTCCGGCGACCGCGGCCGCGACCGGCGGGTTCAGCGCGCCCGGTGGCGTGGACGCCGGCGCCGTGACCGCCGAAGCGACCGCGGGCGGCGACGGCGGCGGTACTGCGGCGGCCGGCGGTGGCGGCGCGGACACCGGTGGCGGCAGCGCCGCCGACGCGACCACGACGGCGGGGTTCGGCAACGCCATCACCGGCGAGGGCGCCGCACTCGAAGCGGGTGCCACCACCGGGGCCACCACGCCGGTGGCTTCGGCGGACGTCGGGCTCGGCGTCGCGCCCACGGGGATGGACCACGCGATGGCGTCGGCGGGCGGCGCCTCGGCGGGCGGCTCGATGCCCGGCATGGGCATGATGGGCGGCATGATGGGCGGGGCACCCGGCGGCGGCGGGGGCGACCAGCAGCGCGGCCCGAGCCAGTACCGCGTCGAAGGCGCGGTCTTCGAGACCCGCGGGTCCGGCGGGCGGATCAGCGGATCGCTGGACGACGACGGCGACCGTTCGATCAGCTACGAGCGATGAGGGGGTAGGCGCCGATGAGTGCTGCGGACAGGTTGGCGGCCGCGATGAACGCGCTGGCGATGGCCACCCGGGAACAGCAGGAACAGCGCGGGCTGCGCGAGCGGCACGTCGAAGAGGGCAAGGCCGCGGCCCTGGAGACGATGAAGCGCGACGCGGCCGTGCACGCGCGCTACATCGAGCGCATGCAGGAGCTGAACAAGCGGCAGCAGAAGTCCGGCGGCTGGCTGACCGAGAAGGCCCTCGCCGACCGCGACCACCGGATGTCGTTCGGCCCCGAAGACGACGAAACGGCCCCGGCGGACGAGTTCGCGAGCTACGCGCGGCCGGAGCCGCGGCACGAGGCGGCCCCGCCGGCGCCGCCGATCGCGCCGTCGGTGCCCGGGCTGCCCGAGCCGGCGCACGGCGCGGTCCCGGTGCCGGAGCCGCCGCCGTCGGCGGAACCCGCGCCGCCGTCGCCCCGCCGCACGGGCCGCCACGCCCGCGCCGAGTCCTTCGACGACGACGACTTCTCGAACAACTCCTGGCTGGTCGACTGACCCGTCCGCGTCAGCGGGCGGGCTCTTCCTCCCGCTCGATCGGGGCGCGCTTGACGTCCGCTTCGAGCAGGGGCCGGTACTTGTCGGTGCCGGTCAGGTGGGTCAGGAAGAACGCGGTGAAGAGCGCGCGGGTGAGCTGCTGGGTCTTGCGGTGCGGCTTGCCCTGCATGAACAGCTGCGACCAGTGCCTGCCCTCGGTGACGCCGAGGTGGGACGCCTTGCCGAGGAACCGCAGCTGGACGTCGTCACCGCCCCAGGCGCCGGCGATCGCTTCGGCGTGCGCGACCGCGGGAGCGACGAGGTCGTCTTCGGCGGCGAGGTGCAGGCCCGGGACGGTGATCGCCTCCGCCGACTCGGTGGCCGGCGGGAGCGTCTGGGCCGCGGTGATGGTGGCGACGGCCTTGATCCGCGGCTTCTCGCTCCGCGCGTCCTGACCGGCGGCGAGGACAGCGGACCCGCCGCCGCTCGAGTGCCCGGCGAGGCCGAGCTTGGCGGGGTCGACGCTGATGCCGTCCGGGCCGAGCCGCACGGTGGTCACGACGTCGAGCGTGGTCAGCAGGTCGGCGGCGAGCAGCCGGTGCGAGGGCAGCGGCCCGCGCTGGGTGGCCGGCGCGGCGGCGACGATGCCCCAGCTGGCCAGGTGGCGCAGCAGCTGCCCGTACCGATCGGGCGGCTGCAGCCAGCCGTGCCCGAAGGCGACGGCGGGCAACCCGAGCCCGGCGCGCGGCGTGAAGACCACGCCGGGCAGCCCGACCAGGGCGAGATCGCCCCGCAGGACCTCGTGCGGACCCGGGTGCGTCAACTCCGCGAGCAGCTGCTTGGGCTTGCTGGCCATGGCCGGAACCCTACTGTGCGAACCCGCCCCCGGCTCGCCCGCCGCCCCGGCGCGCCGCCAGAGCCGGTCCGCACACCGCAACGGTCGGCTTGCGTACCTGCACGATCGGTTCGCGTACCTGGGCGGTCGGCCTGCGTACCTGCATGGTCGGCTTGCGTGCCTGCATGGTCGGCCTGCGTGCCTGCATGGTCGGCCTGCGTACCTGGACGGTCGGCTTGCGCGCCTGCACGGTCGGTTCGCGTACCTGCATGGTCGGCTCGCGTACCTGTGCGGTCAGCTGGCGTGCCGGAACGGTCGGTTCGCGTACCTGGGTAGTCGGCTCGGCCGACTTGAGGCCCACTGCCTCGAAAGCGGCGCCCGCGGGGGGCGCCCCCCGTTTTCCACTCTACCGGCAGGCACCGACAGTTTCGGGTGCTCGAGCCGTCCGACCGTCCAGGTACGCAGCCCGACCCTCCGGGTACGCAAGCCGACTCCCTAGGTACGCAAGCCGACCCTCCGGGCACGCGGCCCGGCCCTCTGGGGCCGCGGGGCGAACCTTCGGGTGGGTTGCATTGGTTCGAACCACCGCGAGGTTGTTCGCGCAGGTCGGGGGTGGTTCGCGGACCCCGTCAACCCGCTGAATGTCCCTCGTTAGGCTGGTGTGCGTGTGTGGAATCGTGGGATATGTCGGGCACCGCCCGGCTCTGGACGTCGTCCTCGGCGGGCTCCGGCGCATGGAGTACCGCGGTTACGACTCGGCCGGGGTCGCGGTCCTCGACGGCGCCGGTGCGCTGACCGTCGAGCGCAAGGCGGGGCGGCTGGCCAACCTGGAAGCCCGGCTCGACGAGGTCGGCCGCGAGCACTTCGGCGGCACCGCCGGCATGGGGCACACCCGCTGGGCCACCCACGGCGCGCCGGTCGACCGCAACTCGCACCCGCACCGGGACGCCTCCCGGCGCGTCGCCGTCGTGCACAACGGCATCATCGAGAACTTCGCCGCCCTCCGCGCCGAGCTGGAAGCCGACGGCGTCGAGATGGCCAGCGACACCGACACCGAGACCGCCGCCCACCTGGTGGCCCGCGCGTACACCGAAGGCGACACCAAGGGCGACCTGACCGCGAGCGTCGCCGCCGTCTGCCGCCGTCTCGAAGGCGCGTTCACCCTCGTCGTGACGCACGCCGACCACCCGGACACGATCGTGGCCGCGCGCCGGTCGTCGCCGCTGGTCGTCGGGGTCGGCGAAGGCGAGCACTTCGTCGCCTCCGACGTCGCCGCCTTCATCGAGCACACCCGCGAGGCCGTCGAACTCGGGCAGGACCAGCTCGTCGTCATCACCCGCGAGGGCTACGAGGTCCTGGACTTCCACGGCGACGCCGCCCAGGCCAAGCCGTTCACCGTGGACTGGGACCTCTCCGCCGCCGAGAAGGGCGGCCACGAGTACTTCATGCTCAAGGAGATCGAGGAGCAGCCCGAAGCGCTGGCCAACACGCTGCGCGGGCACTTCGAGTCCGGCCGGATCATCCTCGACGAGCAGCGCATCTCCGACCAGGACCTGCGCGACGTCGACAAGGTCTTCGTCGTCGCCTGCGGCTCGGCCTACCACTCCGGGGTGGTCGCCAAGTACGCCATCGAGCACTGGACGCGGCTGCCGGTCGAGGTCGAGCTGGCGAGCGAGTTCCGCTACCGCGACCCGGTGCTGGACCGCGACACGCTCGTCGTCGCCGTCTCCCAGTCCGGCGAGACGGCGGACACGCTCGAAGCCGTCCGGCACGCCCGCGAGCAGAAGGCCCGCGTCCTGGCCGTCTGCAACACCAACGGCGCGCAGATCCCGCGCGAGTCCGACGCCGTGCTGTACACGCACGCCGGGCCCGAGATCGGCGTCGCGTCGACCAAGGCGTTCCTCGCCCAGATCGCGGCCAACTACCTGGTCGGACTGGCGCTGGCGCAGGCCCGCGGCACGAAGTACCCGGACGAGGTCGCCCGCGAGTTCGCCGAGCTGGAGGCCATGCCCGCGGCCGTCCAGAAGGTACTGTCCACTGTGGACCAGGTGCGCGACATCGGCCGCCGGATCGCGGACTCGAAAGCCGTGCTCTTCCTCGGCAGGCACGTCGGGTTCCCGGTCGCCCTCGAAGGCGCGCTGAAGCTCAAGGAACTCGCGTACATGCACGCCGAGGGCTTCGCGGCCGGCGAGCTGAAGCACGGGCCGATCGCGCTGATCGAAGAGGGCCTGCCGGTCGTCGTCGTGATGCCCTCGCCCAAGGGCCGCGCGGTGCTGCACTCGAAGCTCGTGTCGAACATCAGCGAGATCCAGGCCCGCGGCGCCCGCACGATCGTGATCGCCGAAGAGGGCGACGAGACGGTCCGGCCGTTCGCCGACGAGCTCATCGAGGTCCCCGCGGTGCCGACGCTGCTGCAGCCGCTGGTGTCCACCGTGCCGCTGCAGGTGCTGGCCGCGGAGATCGCCCGCGCCCGCGGGTACGACGTCGACAAGCCGCGTAACCTGGCGAAGTCCGTCACAGTCGAGTAATCGCGGGAGGCCCCGCCGTGCAGGGAATCTGGACCACGGAACGGATTCGCGAGGCGGAGGCGCGGGCGTTCGCCGTCACGCCCGAGGGCGAGCTGATGCGGCGAGCGTCCTTCGGGCTCGCCGTGCAGCTCGCGGACTTCCTCGAAGACCACGTCGGCGGGGTGTCCGGCCGCCGGGTCGTGCTCCTGGTGGGCTCGGGCGACAACGGCGGTGACGCGCTCTGGGCCGGGGCGTTCCTGCGCCGCCGCGGAGTGGCCGTCACGGCGGTCCTGCTCAACCCCGCGAAGGTCCACGCAAAAGGTCTCGAGGCGCTCAAGCGGGCCGGCGGCCGGGCGGTGTCCGCCGAGGACGGTCCACAGTGGATCGCGCGGGCCGACGTCGTCGTCGACGGGATCGTCGGCATCTCGGGACGCGGCCCGCTGCGCCCGGACGCGGCCCGGCTGGTCGAGCTGGTCGAAGCCCCGATCGTCGCGGTCGACCTGCCCAGCGGCGTCGACCCGGACACCGGCGCGGCCGACGGCCCCGCGGTGCAGGCGGCCAGAACCGTCACGTTCGGCGCGCTCAAGCCGGTGCACGCGCTCGCGCCCGCCCACTGCGGCGAGGTCGTCCTCGTCGACATCGGCCTCGAGCTCGACAAGCCCGACCTCCAGCGCCTGGACATCGTCGACGTCGCCGCCGCCTGGCCGGTGCCCGGGCCGGAGGACGACAAGTACAGCCAGGGTGTCGTCGGCATCGCGGCGGGCTCGGCGACGTACCCGGGCGCGGCGGTGCTGGCCTCGGGTTCGGCGGTGCGCGCGACCTCGGGCCTGGTCCGCTACGCGGGGCACGCGGCCGACGTCGTCCGGGCGCAGTGGCCGGAAATCATCGCGACCGGCACGGTCGCGGACGCCGGGCGCGTCCAGGCGTGGGCGGTCGGCCCCGGCATCGGCACCGGCTCGGACGGACGGGACGTCCTTCGGCACGTCCTCGGCCAGGGCGTCCCGGTCTGCGCGGACGCCGACGCGACGACGATCATCGCGAAGACCCCGGACGTCCTCGACGCCCGCGACCCGGACACCCCGCTGGTCCTGACCCCGCACGCGGGCGAGTACGAGCGCCTGATGGGCCGCAAGCCCGGTCCGGACCGGGTGACGGCGGCCCGCGAAGCGGCGAAGAAGTACAACGCGGTGGTGCTGCTGAAGGGCCACTGCACGGTGATCGCGGCCCCGGACGGCCGGGTCGCGGTGAACACCCCGCACGGCGCCTGGCTGGCGACGGCGGGCTCGGGCGACGTCCTCTCCGGCCTGGTCGGCGCCCTGCTGGCGGCCGGCCTGGACCCCTGGCTGGCGGCGGCGGCCGCGGCCCACGTCCACTCGCTGGCGGGCGCGATCGCCGCCCAGAACGCCCCGACCTCGGCGTCCGGGCTGGTCCACGCGATCCCGGAGGCCATCCGCTCGATCCGCTCGCTAACGTCCTGAGAAGACTTATCGAGTTTCCTGTTAACTTCGCGCATCGGATCTGGTAAGAATGCCGTGTGAGCGGCGGCACAGCACCCGGAGACCGGAAGACCCGGCCGTCCGATGCCGTCGTCGAGCAGCGGCGGCAGGACATCCTCGACCACGTCATCGAGCAGGGCGAGGTCCGGATCGACGACCTGACGTCGAAGTTCAAGGTCAGCCTGATGACCATGCACCGCGACCTCGACGACCTGGCCGAACGCCGGCTCCTGCGCAAGCTGCGCGGCAAGGTCGAGGCCTACCCCGCGCTCACCATCGAGAGCGCCGCCCGCTTCCGCGACACGCTCCACCACGGCGAAAAGGACGCGCTCGGCCAGGCGGCCGCGAACCACGTCCAGCCCGGCCAGACCGTGTTCGTCGACGACTCCACCACGCTGCTCCCGCTGGTCAAGCGGCTGGCCGAGATCGACGCCCTCACCGTCGTCACCAACTCGCTGCACGCGGCCCGGCTGCTGGGGCCCAAGGTCGAGGTCGTCCTCGCCGGCGGCCGCTACAGCCACGAGTACGACTCCTGCGCCGGTCCCGAGGTGCTCGACCTGCTCGACTCGATCCGCGCCGACGTCTCGTTCGTCTCGGTCACCGCGGTCGCCGTCGGCCGGCTGTTCCACCCCGACCGCGACTACGCCGAGCTCAAGAAGGCCGCGCTCAAGGTCGCGAACCAGAGCGTCCTCGTCGTCGACCACTCGAAGTTCGGCCGCACCGCCACCTACGCGCACGGTGACGTCGGCGACTACGACCTGCTGATCACGGGCCAGCTCACGCCCACCGAGGAGATCGAGGCCGCGCTGAACGCGGGGTCCGCGATCGAGATCGTCGAACACGTCGCAGAGGGGCAGCCCTATGACAGCTGAACTGGTCGCCGGCATCGACTCGTCCACCCAGTCGACCAAGGTCGTCGTGTGTGACGCGAAAACCGGCGAAATCGTCCGCACCGGCCGCGCGCCGCACCCCGACGGCACCGAGGTCGACCCCGCCGCCTGGTGGGAGGCGTTCCGGACCGCCACGAACGGCGTGCTCGACGGCGTCAAGGCCATCGGCGTCGGCGGGCAGCAGCACGGCATGGTCACGCTGGACGAAAACAACGACGTGGTCCGGCCCGCGCTGCTGTGGAACGACACCCGCTCCGCGCAGGCGGCGCTCGACCTGATCGAGGAGCTCGGCGGCCCGGCCGCCTGGGCGAAGTCCGTCGGCTCGGTGCCGGTCGCGAGCTTCACCGTCACGAAGCTGCGCTGGCTGGCCGAGAACGAGCCCAAGCTCGCCGACCGCGTCGCGCGCGTGCTGCTGCCGCACGACTGGCTGACCTGGAAGCTCACCGGCGGCGACCCGGTCACCGACCGCGGTGACGCCTCCGGCACCGGCTACTTCTCGCCGACCGACAACGCCTACCGCCTCGACGTCCTGAGCCACGCCTTCGGCGGCCGGACGCCGGAGCTGCCGACCGTGCTCGGCCCGGCCGACGCCGCCGGCCACACCCCGGACGGCGTGCTGGTCTCGGCAGGCACGGGCGACAACATGGCCGCGGCGCTCGGGCTGGAACTCAAGCCCGGTGACGCGGTCGTCTCGCTCGGTACCAGCGGCACCGTGTTCGGCGTCGCCGAGACCGGCGCGGCCGACGTCAGCGGCGACGTCGCCGGGTTCGCCGACGCCACCGGCCGCTTCCTCCCGCTCGCCTGCACGCTCAACGCCGCCCGCGTCCTCACCGCGACGGCCGCGATGCTCGGCGCGACGCTCAGCGAGTTCGACCGGCTCGCCCTGGCCGCCGGACCCGGCGCGGGCGGCCTGACGTTCCTGCCGTACCTCGACGGCGAGCGCACCCCGAACCTGCCCGGCGCCACCGGCTCCCTGGCCGGGCTGACCCGGGACAACATGACCCCGGAGAACCTCGCCCGCAGCGCCGTCGAGGGCATGCTGTGCGGCCTGGCCGCGGGCCTCGACGCGGTGCGCGCGCACGGCCTCGACGTCCGGCGCGTGCTGCTGATCGGCGGCGGCGCGCAGTCGCGGGCCGTCCGCGCGGTCGCGCCGCTGGTGTTCGGCGTGCCCGTGCAGCTGCCCGAGGTCGCCGAGTACGTCGCGCTGGGCGCGGCACGCCAGGCGGCGTGGGCGCTGTCCTCGTCGACGCTGTCTTCCAGTGCGGAACCCCCGTCCTGGCAGGAAAACCAGAAGCTCCGGCTCGAGCTGGACGAGCCGACCGAGGCGCAGCGCGCCGAGGGCCACCGGATCCAGCAGCGCCACCTCGAAGCCCGCGAAGCGGCGTACGGGGTCCGGCAGAATCTTGGAGAGGACTGACCGATGGCTTCCATCACCTACGACAAGGCGACCCGGCGCTACCCGGGCGCCGAGCGCCCCGCGGTCGACGCGCTGGACCTGGAGATCGCCGACGGCGAGTTCCTCGTGCTGGTCGGCCCGTCCGGCTGCGGCAAGTCGACGAGCCTGCGCATGCTGGCCGGCCTCGAGGACATCGACGACGGCGCCGTCTGGATCGGCGACCGCGACGTCACCCAGCTGCCGCCGCGTTCGCGCGACATCGCGATGGTGTTCCAGAACTACGCGCTGTACCCGCACATGACGGTCGCCCAGAACATGGGCTTCGCGCTGAAGATCGCCGGTCGCCCCGCGTCCGAGATCAAGCAGAAGGTTCTCGAAGCGGCCAAGCTGCTCGACATCGAGCAGTACCTCGACCGCAAGCCGAAAGCGCTCTCCGGCGGCCAGCGCCAGCGCGTCGCGATGGGCCGCGCGATCGTCCGCGAGCCGCAGGTCTTCCTGATGGACGAGCCGCTGTCGAACCTCGACGCCAAGCTCCGGGTGTCGACGCGCACGCAGATCGCCGCGCTCCAGCGCCGCCTCGGCGTCACCACCGTGTACGTCACGCACGACCAGGTCGAGGCCATGACGATGGGTGACCGCGTCGCCGTGCTGTCGGACGGCCTGCTGCAGCAGTGCGACACCCCGCGCGCCCTCTACGACCGGCCCGCAAACGCTTTCGTCGCGGGCTTCATCGGCTCCCCGGCGATGAACCTCGTCACCGCGAAGCTGACGGCCGACGGCGCCGAGCTGGGCGGCGGCAGCGTGCGGCTGACCCGCGAGGTCATCCAGGCCGCCGACGGCGACACGGTGACCCTCGGCTTCCGGCCGGAGTCACTGGAAGTGGTCAGCGAGGGCCCGGACTCGGTGCCGATCAAGGTCGACCTGGTCGAGGAGCTCGGCTCGGACGCCTACGTCTACGGCAAGCTCGCCGAGACCGACGCCGAAGGCACGAAGTCCAACGTCGTCGCCCGCGTCGACCCGCGCACGCCGCCCGCCATGGGCGACACGGTCCACCTGCGGATCCGCCCGGACGAGCTGCACGTGTTCTCCGCCACCACCGGGGCGCGCCTGCCCTGACCTCGGGTCATGGGAAACTGGAGGCGTTATGACCTCCAGTTTCCCCCGGGCGCAGGTCGACATCGACCTCGACGCGATCCGCCACAACCTCACCCTGCTGGGCGCCCGCGCGCCCGGCGCCGAGGTGATGGCCGTGGTGAAGGCCGACGCCTACGGCCACGGCGCGCTGCCGGTGGTGCGCGCCGCGGTCGAGGCCGGGGCGTCCTGGCTGGGCACCTGCTCGCTCGGCGAAGCCCTCGCCCTCCGGGACGCCGGGATCACCACCCGGCTGTTCAGCTGGCTGGACACCCCGGACGTCGACTTCGCGCCGGGCGTCGAGCGGGACATCGACCTCGCGGCCAGCTCGCTGGGTGAGCTTCACCGCATCGCGGCCGCGGCGAAACCGGGTACTCAAGCCCGTGTGCACCTCAAAATCGACACCGGGCTTTCGCGCAACGGCTGCCCGCCGTCCGCCTGGGCCGAGCTGGTCGAAGCGGCGGCCGCGGAACCGCGGGTCGAGGTCGTCGCGATCTGGTCCCACCTGGCCTGCGCCGACGAGCCGGGGCACCCGTCGATCGACCTGCAGGCCAGGCGCTTCGCCGAGGCCTACGACACCGCGCGTGCCGCCGGGCTCGACCCGATGCGGCACCTGGCGAACTCCGCGGCCCTGCTGACCCGGCCGGACCTGCACTTCGACGTCGTGCGCCCGGGCATCGCGATGTACGGGCTCAACCCGGTGCCACAGCCCGAAGACCTGCGCCCGGCCATGACGTTCCGGTCCGCGGTCGCGCTGGTCAAGCGGATCGAAGCCGGGGAATCGGTGTCCTACGGGCACACCTGGACCGCGGAGCGGGACACGACACTGGCGCTCGTCCCGGCCGGGTACGCCGACGGTGTCCCGCGGTCGCTGTCCGGGCGGATGGACGTGTGGCTCGGCGGGCAGCGACGGCCGGTCGCCGGGCGGATCTGCATGGACCAGCTGGTGGTCGACTGCGGGGACGACGAGCCGGCCGTCGGCGACGAGGTCGTCCTGTTCGGCGCTGGCACGCACGGCGAGCCGACCGCCCGGGAGTGGGCCGACGAGCTGGGCACCATCGACTACGAGATCGTCACCTCGATGTACCGGCCGCGCGTGCGGCGCCGGTACCGGGGGGAACGGCCGTGACACCGTCACGCCGGCTGCTGGCCATCGCCGGCGGGGTCGGGGCCCTGGCCACCGGAACCGCCGCCGCCGCCTTCGCCGTTGCCGCGCAGCAACGGCGGCACACAGAGGATCCGTACGTGGACGAGCCGCTGGGGGAGCTGAAGCCCGACCGCACTTCGACGGTCGCGGCCGAGGACGGCACGCCGCTTTCGGTCGAGGAGATCGACCCGGAAGACGGCGGCGAACCGGAACTGACCGTGGTGGGGGTGCACGGCTTCGCGCTTTCGCGGCGCTGCTGGCACTTCCAGCGTCGCGACCTGGCTTCCTTGACGCTGCCGCGCGTGCGTCAGGTGTACTACGACCACCGCGGCCACGGGCTGTCCGGCGCGGCTTCGGCCGAGACGTCGACCATCGAACAGCTGGCCCGGGACCTGGACGTGGTGCTGCGGTCCGTGGTGCCGGAAGGGCCCATCGTGCTGATGGGGCACTCGATGGGCGGCATGGTGATCATGGAGCTGGCCGCCGAGTTCCCGTCGCTCTTCGAGGACCGCATCAACGGCGTCGCCTTCATCGCGACGGCCGCGGGCGAAGTCGGCGCACGCGGGTTGCCCCGTTCGCTGCTCTCGAAGTACAACCCGCTGACGCGGGCCGCGGGCGGTCTCGCGGGCTGGCAGCCCGGGCTGGTGGAGTTCGTGCGCGCCGCGGGCGGCCAGCTGACGCGCCAAGCCGTGCGCCGGCTGGCGTTCGGCAGCCGGGACGTCGCCCCGCGGCTCGTCGACTTCATGCTCGAGATGCTCGAAGTGACGCCGGTGCGCGGGCTCGTCAACTTCGTCGACACGCTCGGCAGCCACAACCGCTGCGCCGCCCTGGCGGGCCTCAAGCACGCGGAAGTGCTGGTCATCGGCGGTGATTCGGACCGGTTCACGCCGTTCTCGCACGCCGAACGGATCGCGGCCGAGCTGCCCGACGCGGAGCTGGTGCGCGTCCGCGGCGCCGGCCACATGGTCCAGCTCGAGCAGCCCGAGCTGGTGAACAGCCAGCTGATCGATCTCCTGCAACGCTGTTCCGGTGCGGACGGCGTGCCCTCGTCCCGGCGAACCTGGTGGTGGCAGCGTTGAGCATGGTGTTCCCGACCCCCGAAACGACGATGGACTTCGGCCGGGCCCTCGGCCGCGTCCTGCGCGCGGGCGACCTGGTCCTGCTGGCCGGTCCGCTCGGCGCGGGCAAGACGACGCTGACCCGCGGCATCGCGGACGGCCTCGGCGTCGGCGGCCGCGTGAGCAGCCCGACGTTCGTCCTGGCCCGCGTCCACCCGGCGGGCGCGCTCGGCGTCCCCCTGGTGCACGTGGACGCCTACCGGCTAGGCGGCGACCTCTCGCAGCTCGACGACCTGGACCTGGACACCGACCTCGAGCGTTCGGCGATCGTGGTCGAGTGGGGCGAGGGTTCGGCGGAGCGGCTGTCGGACGACTACCTGGTGGTCCGCCTGGACCGCCGCGAGGACGACGTCCGCGAGATCACCCTGGAGCCGCACGGCACCTGGGCCGACCGCGTCCCGGAGCTCACGACGGCTTGATCACCGCCCGCGCCACGCCCAGGTCCACCAGGTCCTGCGGCCGCAGGTGCAGCCGGTTGGCGATGTCCGGCACCTCGGCCGCCGGGCGCTTGAGGATCGCCGCCGCGGCTTCCGGGGACGTGACCGAGAAGTACGCGTCCGGCGCGACCCACGTCGAGCCGGCCGCGGCGAACGCCAGTGCGCCGCCCGAGCCGCCTTCGCCGATCACCAGCGTCGTCACCGGGACCGACGCCGTCGCCACCGCCTCGAACAGCTCCGCGATCGCGCCGCCCACGCCGGCCTGCTCGGCCGCCGCGTCGTTCGCCGCGCCCGGGGTGTCGACCAGCGTCAGCACCGGGATGCCCAGCCGGGAGGCCAGCCGGACCAGCCGGGCCGCCGTCCGGAACCCCGACGGCAACGTCGGCGTGCCGCACTGGGCCGCGTAGGCGATCGTCCGCCCGTCGCGCCAGCCGAAGCCGCACGCGACCCCGGGGTCCGCGCCGCCGACGCGGTCGCCGCTGATGTCCTGGCGCCAGCCGAAGTACGCGTCGAGGTACTCCGCGGCCCGGGGCCGCGATGGTGACCGCGCCGCCTGCACCGCTTCCCAGCCCGTCGACGGCAGGGAAACGGCCCGCAGCGCCGTCGGCGGCGGGGCCGCGGCCGAGGAACGCGCGGTCAGCAGCCGCAGCCACCGTTCCAGCGCCGGTCCGAGTTCGTCCGGTGCGACGACGGCGTCGACCTGACCCCACTCGAAGTGCGCCTCCGCGGTGTACGCCTCCGGCGCTTCGGGCGGGCGCACCCGCGAGCCCGCGAAGCCGACCTGCGCCTCCGGCAGCGCGAGGACGACGTCGGCGCCCGCGCCGAGCGTCGCCCAGCCGCCGCCGGTCGTCGGGTCGCGCAGCACCGCGATCAGGGGGATGCCGACCGACCGCGTCAACGCCGCCGCCCGCGCCACCCGCTGCAGCTGCATCAGCGCGCGCATGCCCTGCTGCATGCGGCTGCCGCCGGTCGCGACCAGCGACACCACGGGCAGCCGCGCGTCGCGGGCGTGCGCGAAGGCCGCTTCGATCCGGTCGCCGGTGCGCTGCCCGAGCGAACCGCCGAGGAACCCGAACTCGAAGGCGATCAGCACGGCTTCGACGTCACCGATCTTCGCCGTCCCGCAGACGACCGACTCCTTCTCGCCGGTGCGCGTTTCCGCCGCGGAACGCGCTTCCCGGTAACCCGGCCAGCCGATCGGGCCGTCGGCCGGCTCCTCGCGCAGCGGCGTCGGGAACTCGGTGAACCCGTTCGCGATCGCGCCGACGACCTCGCGCGCCGGCGGCCTAGGCACCGAGCGCCCGCTTCATGACCTTGCCCATGTCGTTGCGGGGCAACGCATCCAGGTAGTGGACGACCCGCGGGCGCTTGTGCGGCGCGAGCAGCTTCGCGACGTGGTCGGCGAGTTCCCCGGCGGCCGGTGGCTCGCCGGCGGACACGATCCACGCGACGATCCGCTCGCCGAGGTCGTCGTCCGGTTCGCCGGTGACCGCGGCTTCGGCGACGCCGGGGTGTTCGAGCAGCGCGTTCTCGATCTCGCCCGCGCCGATCTTGTAGCCGCCGCTCTTGATCAGGTCGGTCGCCTTGCGCCCGACGATCTTGACGTACCCGTCGGCGTCGCGCGTGGCCACGTCGCCGGTGCGGAACCAGCCGTCGTCGAACGCGGCCGCGGTCGCGTCCGGGCGGTTGAGGTACTCGGTGAACAGGTTCGGGCCGCGGACCTGGATCTCGCCGACGGTTTCGACGTCTTCGATCACTTCGCCGGCGTCTCCGACCAGCCGCAGTTCGACACCCCGCAGCGGGACGCCGACCGTGCCGGGCTTGCGCTCGCCGTCGGCGCGGACGCTGGTGTTCATCAGCGTCTCGGTCATGCCGTAGCGCTCGACGACCTGCTGGCCGGTCGCCGCGGTGATGCGCTGGTGGTCGTGCACCGGCAGGGCCGCGGACCCGGAGACCAGCAGCCGCGCCCGCTTCAGCGCGTCCGCCAGCGCGGGGTCGGAGCCGACTTCGCCGGCGATCCGGTGGTACATCGTCGGGACGCCGAACAGCATCGTGGCGCCGTTCGCGAGTTCGCGGGCGACGCCTTCGGTCGACAACCGGCCGAGGTGGCGCACCGACCCGCCGCGGCGCAGCGGGCCGAGGATGCCGAGGATCAGGCCGTGCACGTGGAACAGGGGCAGCGCGTGCACCAGGGTGTCGGCGGCGGTCCAGCCCCAGGCGTCCTCGAGGGCGTCCAGCGTGGTCGCGAGCGCGCGGCGGGGGAGCACGACACCCTTCGGCGGCCCGGTGGTGCCCGAGGTGTAGACGATCAGGGCCGGGGACTCCGGGTCGGGCTCCACCGGGATCGGCGCTTTCCCGCCGGTCAGGGGGACGTCCCGGCGGGGCAGTGCGGCCAGCCCGGCGGGCAGCTCGGCCCCGGGTTCGGCGAGCACCAGCTGCGGTTCGCTGTCGGCGAGGATGTGCGCGAGCTCGCGTTCGCCGATCTTCGGGTTCAGCGGCACCGCCGGCACCCCGGCGAGCAGGGCGGCGACGACCGCGACGCTCGTGTGCAGGGTAGGTGTCGCCCAGACCGCGACCCGGCCGGGCGGCAGCTCGCGGGCGAGCCCGCCGGCGACGGCGGCGAGGTCGTCGTGGGTCAGGGCGTGCTCGCCGAAGCGCAGAGCTTCGTTGGCGGCGCCGGCGACGAGCGTGGGGAACAAGGGGTCGGGCACCGCGGGGACCTCCCAGTGTCGGACTCGATCAGCACGTTACCGCGCGGATCCCTCCCCTGCAGCAAGCGGCCGAACGCGCTGGTCGTAGGCTGGGACACCGTGTTGGTACTGGCGATCGATACCTCGACCCCGGCGGTGACCGCGGGCGTCGTCGCGCTGGACGGCGGCTTGGTCGAGACGCGCGGTGAGCGCGTCACGGTCGACCCCCGTGCCCACGGAGAGCTGATCACGCCGCACGCGCTGGCCGCCGCCGAGGCCGCCGGGGTGACGCTCAAGGAGCTCGACGCGATCGTTTCCGGTGTCGGCCCCGGGCCGTTCACCGGCCTGCGGGCCGGGATGGCCACCGCCGCCGCGTTCGGCCACGCCCTCGGCATCCCGGTGTACCCGGTCTGCAGCCTCGACGCGCTGGCCGCCGAAGTCGCGCCCGGGGACAACGCTTTCCTCGTGCTGACCGACGCCCGCCGCCGGGAGGTCTACTGGGCCGCCTACGACGCCGCGGGCCGGCGCACCGACGGCCCGCACGTCCAGCGGCCCGCCGACCTCGAGAGCGACGTGAAGGTGGCGGCCGGCGACGGCGCCCTCCTGTACGCCGACGCGCTCGGCGTCCGGCCGATCGAGCCGCGGTTCCCGTCGCCCGCCGGGCTGGTGAAGGTGGCGCAGGCCGCGTTGCTGGCGAAGGAACCGCCCGGACCGCTGACGCCGCTGTACCTGCGCCGCCCGGACGCCGTCGAGCCGGCCGCGCCGAAACGGGTGACCGCTTCGTGAGACTCGAGCCGCTGCGCCGCATGGACATCGCCCGGTGCGTGGAGATCGAGCAGATCCTCTTCCCGGGCGACGACCCGTGGAGCGCCCGCGCCTTCCACTCGGAGCTGGACGCCGGCAACTTCTACCTCGCCGCGCGGCCGGACGAAGGCGACGAGCTGCTCGGCTACGCCGGGCTGGCCGTCGTCGGGCGCCGCCGCGGCGAATACGAGGCGACCGTGCACACCATCGGCGTCGCGCCCGAGTACCAGGGGCAGGGCATCGGCAAGGCGCTGCTGCGGGCGCTGCTGGCGCGGGCCGACGAGTTCGAGGCACCGGTCTTCCTCGAGGTCCGCACGGACAACACCACCGCGCTCGCCCTGTACGAGCGCCACGGCTTCGAACGGCTCGGCATCCGGAAGCGCTACTACCAGCCTTCCGGCGCCGACGCGTACACGATGGTCCGCCCGGCGCGGACGCGGGACGGGGTGGCGCGCTGATGGCACGCATCATCATGGGTATCGAGAGCTCGTGCGACGAGACCGGCGTCGGCCTGGTCCGCCTGCACGACGACGGCGCGGTCGAGCTGCTGGCGGACGAGGTCGCCTCCAGCGTCGAGCAGCACGCCCGCTTCGGCGGTGTGGTGCCCGAGGTGGCCAGCCGCGCGCACCTGGAAGCGATGGTCCCGACGACGGCACGGGCGTTCGAAAAGGCCGGGCTGTCGATGTCCGATGTGGACGCCATCGCGGTGACGGCGGGACCGGGCCTGGCGGGCGCGCTGCTCGTCGGCGTCTCGGCGGCGAAGGCGTACGCGACGGCGCTGGACGTCCCGCTCTACGGCGTCAACCACCTGGCCGGGCACATCGCGGTGGACACGCTGCAGCACGGGCCGTTGCCCACGCCGTGCCTGGCGCTGCTGGTTTCCGGCGGGCACACGCAGCTGCTGCGCGTGGACGACATCGCGTCGGGGATCACCGAGCTGGGGTCCACAGTGGACGATGCCGCGGGTGAGGCGTACGACAAGGTCGCGCGCGTTCTCGGCCTGCCGTACCCGGGCGGGCCGCCGATCGACAAGGCGGCGCAGAACGGGAACCCGGCGGCGATCGCGTTCCCCCGCGGCATGACGGGTCCGCGGGACGCCGCGTTCGACTTCTCGTTCTCCGGCTTGAAGACCGCGGTCGCGCGGTGGGTCGAGGGTGCGCAGCGGCGTGGTGAGGACATCCCGGTGGACGACGTTGCCGCTTCTTTTCAGGAGGCGGTCGTGGACGTGCTGACGGCGAAGGCGATCCGCGCGGCGAAGCAGCAGGGCATCGGCACCATGGTGATTTCCGGTGGTGTGGCGGCGAACTCGCGGCTGAAGGTGCTGGCTGGTGAGCGCTGCGCGGCTGCGGGCATTGAGCTGCGGGTGCCGCGGCCGCGGTTGTGCACGGACAATGGCGCGATGATCGCTGCCCTTGGTGCGCACGTGGTGGCTGGGAAGCGTCCGGCTGCTCCGCTGGACTTCAGTGCGAATCCGGCTTTGCCGGTGAATGTGGTTTCGCTTTAGTCGTGAGGTGAGTTGCGTGGGGTTTCTCCGCTACCCCGATGCCCGATTGTGACTACGGCCGGCGGTGCCGCGTCAAGGCGGGAAAGCGTGCCTTGACCCGGCGCCGCCGGCCGTGTTGGGGCTTCGGATCGGGGTTGCGGGGGGTGTGAGTCCCTTCGTCTCCGGTTTGTCTGCTGCCGCGAGTCTTTGTGTGACGGTTTGTTTGCTGCCGCACGCCTTTGTCTGGCGGTCTGTTTGCTGCCGCGTGTCTTGCCGCCGGTTTGCCTGCTGCCGCATGCCTTGTTCGCCGGGTTGCCTGCTGCCGCCTGTCTTTGCCTGGCTGGCTTTTGGCTCGCCGACCTTTGCCTCGGCGGGCTCGTGCTACGAAGCCGCTGCCGGAGTTGCCGCTCGTACGCCCAGGAGTTCCTCGATCGCCGCGACTGCCAAGGCCGCCGCATTCCCTTCGCCGTACGGGTTTGCCACCTGTGCCGGGCGCAGCTCGCCGCGTAGCAGGCGGGCTGCCGTGTCGGCGATGCGCTCGGTGTCGGTGCCCGCCAGCCATGCGCAGCCGGCCGCCACCACCTCGGCTCGCTCGGTCACCTCTCGCAGCACCACCACCGGCGTGCCGAAGGTCGGGGCCTCTTCCTGGATGCCGCCCGAATCCGTCAGGACCAGCGATGCCAGCCGCAGGGCGCGGACCAGGTCCGGGTACTCCAGCGGGTCCGTCACCGTCACCCGGGGCAGGCCGGCCAAAGCCGCTTCCACCTGGCCGCGGACCTGTGGGTTCGGGTGGGCCGGGAACAGCACCTGGACGTCCGGGTGCTCGGCCACGATCAGCTGCACCGCCGCCAGCGTCCGCTCCAGCGGCTCGCCCCAGGACTCCCGCCGGTGCGAGGTCACCAGCACCAGCCGCTCGCCGGCCTCCGCCAGCTCCATCTCCAGCAACGCCAGCGCCGTGTCGCGCGCCGGCAGGTCGCGGGCGGCTATCTCCAGGACCGCGTCGACGACCGTGTTGCCGGTGACCGCGATCTGCTGCCGCGCAACGCCTTCGGAACGCAACGCCGCCGCCGCGCCGAGCGTTGGCGCCAGGTGCAGCGCCGCTATCCGCGACACCATCTGCCGCGCGCCCTCCTCCGGGAACGGCGCCGCCAGGTCGTGGGTGCGCAGCCCGGCCTCCAGGTGGACCACCGGGATGCCCAGCCAGAACGCCGCCAGCGCGCCGGCGAGCGTCGTCGTCGTGTCGCCCTGGACGACCAGCGCGGCCGGGGCGTGCCGTCGCAGGGCGTCGTCGAGCGCGGGCAGCAGCCCGGCCACCAGTTCCGCCTGGCCGCCGGTGACCCGCGGCGGCACGTCGAGCCACACGTCGGCGGTCAGGCCGAACGGCTCCAACGCCTGCTCCACCATGCCCGGGTGCTGGCCGCTGTGGACCACCACCGGGCGCAGCACGGGGTGGGCCGCCAGCGTCAGTGCCAGCGGCGCGAGCTTGACGGCTTCCGGCCGGGTGCCGGCCAGCAACATCACATCCACCCGGGGACGCCCCTTCTCCACGTAGTCGAGTGTCCAGCAATTTTCCGTCCACCGGTCGTCGGGTGTCCGGACTGTGCGTTCGCGTCCGCGGGGCCGCCGGCGTGCGAGGGGCACACGCCGGCGGCCCGCTTCTCAATCCCGCGCCTGGGAAAGACGGCGGTTGCGGCGGTGGACGGCGATCAGCGCGACGGTCCCGAGCAGGACCAGGAGCACGCCGACGGCCAGCCACCACCCGATGTCGGCCCCGGTGGCGGCCAGGGTGCCCACCCCGCCACCGGCCACGCCGACCCCGGCGCCCGGCATCTTGTACATCCGAACCTCGCTCAGGCCTGCGCGGAACGGCGGCGGAGGATCCGGGTACCGACCGGCAGCGCGACGGCGCCGAGCAGGCCGAGCCCGATCCACAGCCCGGCACCGGACGCCAGCGGCATCGGCGGCGCGGCCGGGCCGCAGGTCGCCGACGACACGATCACGTCACCCGAGCCGAGCGCCTTGAGGCCTCCGCCGAGCAGCTTCACGTGGACGGCGTTCACGGTGAGGCTGCCGTCGGCGTTCTTCAACTGCTCGTTCAGGATGATCGTCGCGACGTTCAGCGCATCGAGGCCGACCTTGATCTGCGTGTTCGCCGCCGGCGTGGCGTCGACCGCGCCGACGCTGCCGAGGTCCGCGCCGACCAGTTTCGTGCTGCCTTCGACGCCCTTCTGCGTCGCCGTGCAGACGGCTTCGACGAGCTTGATGCCGACGTTGCCGAGCGCCGCCTTCAGCAGCGGCAGCGTGACGTCGGCGGTGCTCGCCTTCGCCGTCACCGCACCGGAATCCTCGTCCCGCTTCGCCTCGGTGTTGATCGCACCGGCCGTGAGGATGCCGGTGAGGTCGACCTTCGCCAGGCTGCTGCTGGTCGGGCCGGCGGTGTTCGCGGCCGCGAACGGGCCGGCCTTCACCGCGTCCTGCCCGAGCAGCTTGACGTCGACTTTGACGCCGTACGCGGACCCGTCGCCGGGGGCCGCCGAAGCGGGGGCCGCGCCGGCGAGCACGACGCTCGCCACGACCGCGGCGAGCAGTCCGCCGCGGCGCACGAGGGAGCTCTTCATCAAGTGTTCCTCCGAATTCGCTGGATTTGTCGGGGGGGGGGGTGTCCCTATGTGGTTGTCAAGCCGCAGCGGGCGCGGGGTGTTGGTAGTGGGTGCCGTTGCGGAGCATGGCGTAGAGGACGTCGCAGCGGCGGCGGGCCAGGCAGATCAACGCGGCGTTG
>NZ_JAJPWN010000020.1:0-251787 GCF_046549135.1 Amycolatopsis sp. lyj-23
CAACGCCGCGTTGATCTGCCTGGCCCGCCGCCGCTGCGACGTCCTCTACGCCATGCTCCGCAACGGCACCCACTACCAACACCCCGCGCCCGCTGCGGCTTGACAACCACATAGGGACACCCCCCCCACTTGATCAGCAGCGGCGGCCGTCGACGACAGCCTGGCTGGCCGAGGCCGTCGCTCAGGCTGCCGCATCGGTCGAAGAACGCGAGCGAGCCCGACACGCGCGGCTACACTACCGGCCGGCCTGGAGCGCGGTCTCCGGGGGCTGAGGCGTTCGTGCTGTTCAGTCTGGCGTCTGATCAACAGGTTCGCCGACGGGTCAAAAAGGTGACGGCTGACCCGCCGAAGGTCGGGATGTTCCGGACAACGTGGCACGAACCCATCTCGGTGAACAGTTTAGATGTGACCTGGACATCTGGTGGCTTCTTCACTGTCATGGTGGCGTCGCGACGCTGCGCATGGTGATGGCCACCAAGGAAGCCGGGCCTGGGGCTCGCTGCCGTTCTGCGAAAGGACTCGGATGAGCCGCATCGTTCTTCGTACCTGCCTGACCGCCGCCGCTGTCGCCGTCACGGTCGGCCTGATCGACCTTCCCGCCTACGCTTCAGGCGGCACGGCAGCTGGCCCGCTGTCGACGACCGCGTCGTGCTCGCAGTCCTATCTGCCGCTGCCGGACCCGTCCTGCACGCCGGGGGTGAAGAACCCGGACGTGACCCAGTCGACGATCAGCTCGACGATCTGTGTCTCTGGCTGGACGGCTACGATCCGCCCGCCCACGACCTACACCAACGGGCTGAAGCAGCAGGGCATCATCGACTACGGATACAGCGACACGAGCATGTCCGACTACGAAGAGGACCACTTCCTCCCGCTAGAGCTCGGTGGCGCGCCGAAGGACCCGCGCAACTTGTGGCCAGAGCCGCACTCGGGTAGCCCGAACTCCTACAGCAAGGACTCGGTCGAGAACGCCGTCAAGAAGGCCGTCTGCGCCCACCAGGTCACCCTGTCCGCCGCGCAGACGGCGATGCTGAACAACTGGACCACCGCCAAGTCCGTGCTCAGGATCGGCTGACCGGGGCCCGAGTCCCACTCGGCTTCATCCCAGGGACGGTCTCGCGCCGCCGGCTCCGACGAGTCGCTCCTGCGCTGCATCGCGCGCCCGCTCGCCGACGGTGCGACGACCGCGACCTGCGCCGCTCTGCGCCGCGGCAACGTCACGGTCACCGCGACGACCGCCGCGTTCGCCGGCGACCCGCACGGACCACCCCAAAGCCAGTGGCAGCTCGAAGTCCAGATCACCTGAACGCCGAGTGGGCCACCTGCGCGGCCGCGGGTGACCCACGCGGGGCGTTGTCAGCGGATGCCGACGCGGGTGGTGTAGGTGTCCTGGTCGTTGGCGATCGACGCGTTCGGTGCGCCGGCCTGGCAGGTGCGCGGCGGGGTGCCGGGCGTGCCGGTGCCGGGCAGAGGAACAAGTCCGGCGGGCGGGTGTCCGACCACACCGGGTAGGCGGTGCGGGAGGTGACGGCGATCCCGGCGTAGTCACCGTAGAAGGTGCCGCTGAACTGGGTCGGCGGCGGCATGCTGCTCGACGTCGTCCGGGTGTGGGTGAACCGGGCCGACACCGTGATGTCGGAGAAGCCGGTGGTCTCGTCGGCGCCGTACTGGCGGTCGTAGTAGCTGACCGCGAGGTGCCGTCCGGGCTGAACTCGGCGCCCTGCCAGAACTGGTCGGTCCTCGCCTGACCCGGGGCGTTGGTGATCACCGGCAGCTGCCGGACATCGGAGCTACCGCCGGCGAAGGAGGCGCCGGCGTTCGTCGAGGCCGACAGAACGATGTCGTGGTTGCAGGTGCCGTTCTTCACGCCGGTGTAGGTGTTGATGCCGGTGGCGGGGTTGAACCCGGTCGGTGTGCAGCCGGTGGTCTCGTTGGAGTTGCGGTTGATGTAGGAGCCGTAGGTCACGAGGATCCGGCGCGGGTTGCGCGGGTCGACGCCGCCGACCGGGTAGTTGCTCGCACGGAACACCGAGTTCGCCGACGGACCCTTTCCGGACGCGGGCGCGGCCGGGGTCCTGGCCGTTCTGGTAGGTCGCACAGAGTCGGGTAGCTCGTGGTAGTTCCCCACCAACACCGGGGTCGAGAAGGTCTGACCGCCGTCGGCCGAGCGGGGCCAGCAGGACCTGGTTGTGGTTGTCCGCCGCGTTCGCCACCGCGTTGTTGAAGTTCTTGAACATCACGTACAACGCGCCGTCCGGGCCGTGCGCTCACGACGAGCGTGCGCGGCCCGCGCCGCCGCGGGCGGGACTCGCCGTCGATCCAATCGCGTCCGATTCTTCGGAATTGGGAAGACGCCACGTCGGTCGTGCGATGAGGGCAAATCACTGACTTTTCCCTACTGAGGTAGGTGGTGACCACGGGGGGTTCCAGCGACGCTGAGGACGTCCCCATCCGGTTCACCCGGGAGTGCCTCATGACCACATCCCTGCACAAAATCCTGCTCACCGCCGGAATCGCCGCGGCTTCCGTGTTCGCCTTGAGCGCACCCGCTTCGGCGGCCCCGAACGCGGCGGCGCTCGCCTCCGCGAAAGCCGTCCTCGACCGCGTCCACGACGTCCCCAACACCGCGTGGGGCATCGATCCCGCCACGCACCAGGTTGTCGTCACGATTTCCGATGCCGCGCGCGGCGCCGGAATGGCGAAGCTGCGGGAGACGATCGCCTCGCTCGGTTCCGCCGTGCGGGTCAAGCGCACGGCCAAGCCGCTGACGACGCAGGTCTACGACGGTGACGAGATCGGCACCGGTTCGATCATCTGCTCGGCCGGGTTCAACGTCACCAGCGGTGGACAGCAGTACATCATCACCGCCGGGCACTGCACTCAGGGCGGACCGTACTGGCAGGGAATCGGTCCGTCGGTCGACTCGAGCTTTCCCGGCACCGACTACGGCCTGATCCGCAACGACTCCGGGGACGGCCCCGGCGCGGTCGACCTCTACGACGGCACCGCGCAGTCCATCACCCACGCCGGTGACGCCTACGTTGGGGAGCAGGTCTGCAAGAGCGGCCGCACCACCGGACTGACCTGCGGCACGGTGACCGCGCTCGACCAGACAGTCAACTACGGCAACGGCGAGGTCGTCTACGGCCTGATCGAGACGAACGTCTACTCCGACCACGGCGACAGCGGCGGCGCCCTGTTCGACGGCAGCACCGCGCTGGGCACCGTGTCCGGCGGCGACAGCACCACCGACTACTTCCAGCCGGTGACCGCGGCGCTGAACGCCTACGGCGTCGGACTCGCCTGATCTCCTCACGCCTCGGCGGCGACTTCCTGCTGAAGTTCATTTACATTTGGCGATGATTTTCCTGGTCTGCGAGCGATCGAAAAGCCAACCTTGTCGAGGTTGGTTGGCCCCCAGTAGCTCCCATAAGGAGGATCTGTGCAAATTCGGCAACGTTCCCATCGGTCATGGGTGAAGAAGCTCGGCGTGGTGGCGGGTGTGGTCGTGTCGACGCTTGGCATTTCGGCGGTTACCACATCGGCGGACGCGTCCACGTACGACTCGTGCACCATCTCCGGCTGTTCCGCCGCTCGGTCGGCCAATTCGATCTGGGAGTCCGACGGCTATCCCGGCAGCCGGGGGTGGTACGACTGGCCGAACGGGCAGTGCAACTTCGCGGGCGGCACCTATTACAACAACGACGGGCAGCTGCCCACTGGTGACTCGTTCCAGGAGTACGACGTCTATCCGCGGACGTGTGGGGCGCACCGGGACGCCTACCGGATCGTGGTCGACCTGAACACCGGCGAGGTCTGGTACTCGCCCGACCACTACAGCGACTTCTATCACCTGTAAACAGTTCTTGGTCCGCGCCGGCGTTCCGATGGGCGGCGGCGCGGACCATGGCTGTCGAGTCCCTGCTCAGGATTGGCTGACGGTCACGTCCAGGCAAGACAGGACAAACTCTCTCAGTGTCCTCGCAGCACCACTGATGGATAGTCGCCGAAGAATATCCGCTGTGAGCGGATTCCTGGCGTCGGGAGTGCAATTGTTCATGGTCGGTCCTCGTCAATCCCCGATCGATCGAGGAGACCGGCGGCGGGACCGGACGGTCCGCCCCGCGATGCGCGCCGACGACTGATCGCCGCGGACGCATGTCTCGAACGCGGGTTTACCGCCACGGCGTGCTGGAAGCCGAAGGGCTCCCGGTCGCCGACGTATCGGACTACCTCGTCGATCTGGCGCGACGGTGTGGCTGAACTTCTGCGGTCCGACGGAAGAGGACCTCGCGGCGATCAGCGAGGAACTCGGACTGCACGCGCTCGCGGCCGAGGGACGCCGTCCATGAACACCAGCGCGCAAACTTGACCGGTACGACTCGCACGCCTTCCTGACCGCGTACGCCGCCGTGCTCGACGACCGGACGGGAACGTTGACCGTCTCCGAGGTCGCGGCCTTCGTCACCGGCCAGGCGCTAGTCACGGTGCGCAAGAACGAGAACTTCGCCATCGACCAGGTGGTGGCTCGCTGGACGCGGCGGGAGAGCCGGCCAAGAACGGAGTCGGATTCCTGGTCCAGGGGTTGCTCGACTACATCGTGGACGGCCATTTTGCGGGCGTGCAGGCGCTGGACGAGCAGATCGAGGCGCTGGAAGATCTGGTGTTCGACGAGCGGCCTCGCTACACCGATGTGCAACGCCGGTCTTTCGAGCTGCGCAAGAGCCTGGTGCAGGTGCGGCGGGTCGTGCTGCCCATGCGTGAGGTCGTCAACGCGATCATGCGCCGGGACCTGCACGTCGCTACGGTGACATGCAGCCGAACTTCTAGGACGTCTACGACCACGTGCTGCGTGCCTCCGAGTGGACGGAGTCGTTGCGGGACCTGGTCACCACGATCCGCGAGACGCAGCTCAACATCCAGGGCAACCGCCTCAACACGATCATGAAGAAGGTCACCAGCTGGGCCGCGATCATCGCCATCACGACCGCGGTGACCGGGTTCTACGGACAGAACGTCCCTATCCGGGGTTCCAGACGGCCGCGGGGTTCTGGACGTCCACGCTGGTGATCGTCATCTTGTCCGCCGGTCTCTACGTCGCCTTCAAGAAGCGTGACTGG
This sequence comes from Amycolatopsis sp. lyj-23, assembly GCF_046549135.1. Classification (NCBI taxonomy): domain Bacteria; kingdom Bacillati; phylum Actinomycetota; class Actinomycetes; order Pseudonocardiales; family Pseudonocardiaceae; genus Amycolatopsis; species Amycolatopsis sp. lyj-23. Next base: position 5,121 of record NZ_JAJPWN010000020.1, read on the forward strand.
CTCTGAGCGTCGCCGGTCGCCAGTGGATCGAGGTGGAGGCCACGGCGACGGCAGTCGGCGATGACGGCAGGCAGGACGCTGAGGGTGGCGCGCCAGGCGCCGTTGCCGGTGGTGATGTCGCTGTCGTGGAGCAGGAGGGTGCCCCCGGTGCCGAGGTGTCGGGCGGGGTCGCCACCCGGCGCTGCGACGTCCTCGGCCGTCTCCCGCATCTGCCCGACACCCCAGGAACCGGGCGATCACGAGAGCCAGGTGTCCGGTCGGCGGCAGGCCATAGGCGGCTCGGGCACCGGAGCGTTCCAGGGCCCGTCGGGGGACGGAACCGCGCCGCGACCAGGGGAGTGGCTGCGCCACGGATCGGGCGCCGAGGCCGGTGGCCTGGGCCGCGGCGTGGGTGTTGGGGGCGAGGTGCAGGTCGGCTGCGGCGCTGACGCACAGCCGGTGCACCGACGGGTCGGTCAAGTACACCGCGAACGGCGCCGGCCGCGCGCCACGGGTGCGCAACGCGGCCAAAGCGTGGGTGGCCAGCGGGTAGGTCGAGACGGCCAGGGAGGTGTCCGGGCCCAAGGCGGTCCGCAGGCGAGTCCGGCGGCCCGGCCAGCGAGCTGGGCCGCCCACGGGGCATGAGCGCGCTGAGTGTCCAGTCCCAGCTACGCGGCGCCATCTCGAGCTGGCGGTGGTACAGGTCGCACAGCCGACGGCCGAGAGAGTGGGGTAGCAAGTCGAGGAAGTCGAGGACTTCGACGTCGTGACCGGTCAGCCGATCAGCCAGCGCGTACGCGGCTCCGTCGTGCCCGGCGCCGACACGATCACGATGCGCGCCATGATCCACTCCGTTCTACGACAAGACAGTAGAATTTCTACATAATTGTAGATCTTAGCGGGACTGAGGATGTCGGCGGTCCCATATCCCGACCCGACTGTATGTCCAAATTGGACATTTGGTCCGAGTTATTCCTTGGTGTGCTTATAACTGGCCGGCGATTGGGTTGTTCACCCGACGTTCGGGTGGCGGTTCCTTCCCGGACCGGTTCGGGGCGTGGGATGCCGGAGACGCCCCGCCCGGGGTGACCCGAGGAGGAGCCTTGTCCCCGCAACGGTTGCGCATCCCGGCTCTGCTGGCCGCGCTCGGCCTGCTCACTGCCGTCCCGGTCGCCTTGGCGTCGGAGCCGCGCTCCGGCGGCCGCCACGTCCTGCTGATCTCGGTTGATGGCCTGCACCAGGCCGACCTGGCCGCCTACGTCGCCCGGCGCCCCGGATCCGCGCTGGCCGCGCTGGTCGCGGGCGGGACGTCCTACACCCGGGCGCGCACGCCGGTGCCGTCCGACTCGTTCCCGGGCCTGGTCGGCCAGCTGACCGGTGGCGACCCGGCCGCGACCGGGATCTATTACGACTCCACGTACAACCACGCCCTGCTGCCGGCGGGCACGACTTCGTGTGCGGGTGTCGCGCCCGGTGCGGCGGTCGACCTGACCGAGGATCTCGACCACGATCCGGCCCGCCTGGACGCCGGGCAGGGCCTGGCCGGGCTGCCGGACTCGATCCTCGGCATGACCGGATCACCGCAGACGCTCATCGAGCAGGCCGGCCTTCCGGTCGATCCCCGCACCTGCCGTCCCGTCGCGCCGCACAGTTACCTCAAGGTCAACACGGTGTTCGAGGTCGCCCGCCAGGCCGGGTTGCGCACGGCGTGGTCGGACAAGCACCCGGCCTACGAAATCCTCGACGGGCCTTCGGACACCGGAGTGCAGGACCTGTTCACCCCGGAGATCAACAGCACCGGGCCGGACGCTACCGGTGACTGGACCAAGGACAACGCCGCCACTCGCCGCTACGACGGCTACAAGGCACAAGCCGTGCTCAACGAGATCGACGGCTACGACCACAGCGGCACCCACCGCGTCGGCACGCCGGCGGTGTTCGGGCTCAACTTCCAGTCGGTCTCGACCGCGCAGAAGCTGCCGGCGTCGGGCGGGCAGCCCGGCGGCTACCTCCCGGGCGGCACGCTGCCCGGGCCCGTGCTGGCCGCGGCCCTGGACTTCGTCGACGCCCGGATCGGCGCGTTCACCACCGAGTTGCGGCGCCGGCACCTCGATCGGGACACGACGATCATCCTGTCCGCCAAGCACGGCCAGTCGCCGATGGACCCGGCCGCGCTCATCCGCATCGACGACGGCAAGCTGCTAGCGGGGTTGAACGCGGCCTGGCGGGCCGGGCACCCCGGCACGGTCGACCTGGTTGCCCTGTCGACCGACGACGACGCGATGCTGCTGTGGCTGACCGACCGGTCCCCGGCCGCGACGGAGTTCGCGAAGCAGTACCTGCTGGCGCAGAACGGAACCGGTATGGACATCGCCGGTGCGCCCAAGGCGTTCACGCGATCCGGCCTGCAGACGGTGTACGCGGGCGCGGACGCCGCGCACTACTTCGGGGTCCGGCCCGGCGACGACCGTGTCCCCGACCTGTTCGGGATCACCCGCCCTGGTGTCGTGTACACCGGCGGAACGAAGAAGATCGCTGAACACGGCGGGGTCGCGCCCGACGACCGCGAGGTGCCGCTGGTCGTCACCGGCCCCGGCCACGAGGCGCGGACGATCGGGGCATCGGTGGCCACGACCCAGATCGCGCCGACGATCCTGCGTCTGCTGGGGCTGAATTCTCGGGCCCTGGACGCGGTCCGGGAGGAGGGCACGCGGGTGCTGCCCGGGGTGAGCTGACGGGTCAGCGGGTGTGCCACCCAGAGGTTCGGACGGCTGAGCCGTGGTGGTGCGCCCGCAGGGCGGCCGGGATTTGTCCGGGGGCCGCGGCCTGGGCGATCTCGATGCCGTCGTGCAGGTCGGACGCGCCGTCGAGGGCAGTCTGTGCCGACAGCGCGGCCAAGCCGAGCACGAGGGCGCTGCCCAGCATCGCTACTGGACTGGTGGACGCCGGGGTGGCCAGCAGCGCGGACACCCGGCGCGGCACCGGCCCGCCGGTGGCGGCCAGGGCGAACGCGTGGGGCGCGCGGCCGGCGAGCGCGGCTTTCGCGACGGCCCGCGCGACCAGGCCGCGGTCTCCGACGTGCGTGGCGGCGGACTCGTCGGCCCACCGTTCGAGCGCGAACGCGGTGGCGGTGCCGAGCGGGCGCAGGAGCGGGTTGAGCGTCGAGGACAGCGTGACGGCGATCAGGAACAGGTGGTGACGCAGGTGCAGGTGGGCGCGCTCGTGGGCCAGCAGCGCGCACCGCTCCTTCGGGCTGAGCGCGGCCAGCATGCCGCTGGAGATCGCGATGCGGCCGCCCCGGCCGGGTGCGGAGAACGCGACCGGTTCCTGCCCGGGCAGGAGGACCACCCCGCCGTCTCGGCTGTGCTCGTCCAGTTCCTGCGACAGTTGCCGGGCCCACCGCCGGTAGCGGACGCCGGTGCGGACCAGCCGGCCACCGAGGACCACCAGCACCACACCACTGGCGATCGAGACGGGAACGTTGACGGCGTCGAGGTTGCGCAGTGTCTCGGGCGACCAGTGGCCGGCGTCAGCGATCGCGGGGATCAGCGAGAGCCCGGCGAACGCCAGCAGGAGCAGGGCGCTCGTGCTGGCCGCGGCCAGCACGAGGCTGCTGCCGGTCAGGAGCCAGCCGGCCACCCGGGGTGGGAGCCGCGGCGCGACGAACCGCGACACCGGCCAGGCCAGAAGGGGCAGCAGCAACGGGACCAGGGTGTCGGCGTCCACTTCGGTCAGCTCCCGGTGCCGCCGCGCAGCAGCGCGCGCAGGACCTCTTCATCCGTCTCGGACAGCTGGGTCACGAACCGGGCCAGCACGCTGCCGCGGTCGGGCTCGCCGTCGAGGACCTTGGTCATCTTCCGGGCGGCGAGCCCGGCCTCGTCGTCGACTGCGTGGTAGCGGAAGGAGCGGCCGTGCTTCTCGCGCATGGCCACGCCTTTGTCGTGCAGCCGGGTGAGGATGGTCACCACGGTCGTGTAGGCCAGGTCGTCTTCCAGCTGTGCTTGGACGTCGGCGGGGGAGAGGGGTTCCTCCGCGTTCCACAGCACCGCCAGTACCTCGGCCTCGAGGGTGCCAGGCGCTCGTCGCATGGCGTCCTTCCGCCGGTTCCGCATGCCGTCAATCTACACCGCTGTCGTACCGGCGGAGGGTGCCCTGGTCAGGCATCCCGGCGCTTGAGCAGGACCACCGCGGCCACGAGGGCGACAACCACGTACCCGCAGAACCAGGCGAACCCGGTCCAGGGCGCGAGCATCGCGGCGTCCGGGCGGACGGTGACTAGCGCCTGCCCGGCGTTGCTCGGCAGGTAGGGCACGATGTGCGGGGCCCAGCTGTCGGGCAGGGCTTCCGCGATGCCCGGCAGGACCAGCAGCAGCCCGAACAGCGTCGCGATCGCCCCGGCGGTGTGCCGGATCAGCCAGCCGAGCGCGACGCCGAGCAGGCCCACGACCGTCAGGTACAGGCCGACGCCGAACACCGCGCGGAAGACTCCGGGGGCGCCCAGCGTCGTCTGGATGTGCTGGGAGCTGAGGAACGCCTGGCCGCCGAGGAACGCGGCGAACGAGCTGATCGTGCCGACCACGAAGGAGACCACCGCGAAGATCGCCAGCTTCGCCCACAGCACGGGCAGCCGGGTGGGTACCGCGGAGAAGGTGGCCCGGATCATGCCGGTGCCGTATTCGCCGGACACGATGAGCACACCCAGCACGCCGATCACCAGTTGGGCGAGGACGTAGCCGCGGATGCTGACGTCGGTGGGGTCGAAATGCAGCTTGGCCTGCGGCCGCATGACCGGCCAGCGGTTGGCGTCGGCGGCGGAGAAGATCCAGCCGAGCGCGACCATGCCGAGCACGGCGACGGCGACGGCCAGCGGGGAGGAGCGCAGGGAGCGGAACTTCAGCCACTCGGAGCGCAGCACGCGCAGGCCGGTGACCTTCAAGTCGTCCGGCAGGGGAGCGGCCGGGGTGGGCGCGGTCCCGCTGGTCGTGGGGAGGGTCGTCGTCATGACGCGTGCCTTTCCGCGGCGGGGGTGACTCGGTATTCCAGGGCGTCGTCGGTGAGTTCCATGAATGCTTGTTCGAGGGAGGCTTGCACCGGTGTGAGCTCTTCGAGGGGGATGGCTTCGCGGCAGGCGATGCGGCCGATTTCGGCGCCGTCGAGGCCGGTGACCTCGAGCAGGCCGGGCTGCACGCTCGTGACGCCGATGCCGGGGCCGGTCAGCAGGTCCTGCAGTCGGTCGGCGTCGGGGGTGCGGACGCGAACGACTTCGCTGGAGGCGCGTCGGACGAACTCCTCGACGGAGGTGTCGGCGATGAGCTTTCCCTTGCCGATGACGATGAGGTGTTCGGCGGTCAGTGCCATTTCGCTCATCAAATGGGAGGACACGAACACCGTGCGGCCTTCGGCTGCCAGCCCACGTAGCAGGGTGCGGATCCACAGGATGCCTTGGGGGTCCAGGCCGTTGACCGGTTCGTCGAGTACGAGGGTGGCCGGGTCGCCGAGCAGTGCGGCGGCGACGCCGAGTCGCTGGCCCATGCCGAGGGAGAACCCGCCGACGCGTTTGCGGGCGACGTCGTGGAGGCCCACCAGGTCGATGACTTCGTCGACGCGGCGCCGGGGGATGCCGGTGGTGAGTGCGAGCGCGAGGAGGTGGTTGTAGGCCGACCGTCCGGTGTGGACGGCTTTGGCCTCGAGCAGCGCGCCGACTTCGTGCAGGGGCGCGGGGTGCTGGTGGTAGGCGTTGCCGTTGACAGTGACCGAGCCGGCCGTCGGGGCGTCCAGGCCCATGATCATCCGGATCGTGGTGGACTTCCCGGCCCCGTTCGGACCCAAAAAGCCGGTCACCACCCCGGGTTTCACCGTGAACGTCAGGTCGTCCACCGCAGTCTTCTCGCCGTAGCGCTTGGACACTCCACGTGCCTCGATCATGCCGCCCTCATTTCTGCCCGGCCGTCACCCGTCAATCTACACTCGTGTAGAAGTGGAGGGTGAACGCTGGGTAGCGGAAAGGGGGCGTTCGGATGGACGGCGGAGTCATCGACGGTGGCTGGTACCTCGATGTGGTCGGATTTGCCCGATCGACGCCGTGGTTGCACGGTTTCTTCGAGATCTACACCGACGCCGGGTTGGGTCTGCTTGCCGTGCTCGCCGCGGTGGTCTGGTGGCGGGCGCGCGGCAAGCCGGCCGAGACCATGGCGGCGGCGTTGTGGGTCCCGCTGGCGGTCCTGCTGGCCTACGGTCTGAGCAACCTGGTGAAAGTCCTGGTCCAGGAGCCGCGGCCGTGTCTGCGCTATCCGGCCGTGCCGACCGTTGCGCCGTGTGACTTCGCCACGGACTACTCGTTCCCGAGCAACCACGTGGTGTTCGCCGTTTCGGCCGCGGTCGGGCTGCTGTTGGTCGCTTGGCGGGTTGGCTTGCTCGCTCTCGTCTTGGCTGGGCTCGTTGCCTTCTCGCGGGTGTATCTGGGGGCGCACTACCCGCACGACGTCCTCGCTGCCGTGGTCCTTGGGGCGGCGATTGCCTGTTGTGGTCTCCTGCTGCGGCGGCCTCTGACCACGCTCGTCGTCCGGGCTCGTGACGGACGGTTGTCCAGGCTGGTCGGAACGGCCGAGCGTGTCAGCTGAGGCTCACGCCCCGGCGGCGGTGATGACCGCGTCAGTGGCGAAACCGAGGAACAAGCCGAGGAACAGGCCCCACGTGGTGATGGTCTTGAGGTTGGCTTTGCGGGCCACCGAAAGCAGTTCGATCACGACGTACAGGATCGATCCGGCGGCCAGGCCGAGGAACGCGATCGAGACGGTGTCGTTGACGAAGGCCTGGCCGACGAGGGTGCCCAGGAAGGTGGGGCCGCCGCCGATCAGGCCGAGCAACGCGAGGTAACCCCAGGACGGCCGGCTACCGGTCAGCGGGGCGACGATGCCGAAGCCCTCGGTGGCGTTGTGCAGGCCGAACCCGATCACCAGCAGCACGGCCAGGCTCAGTTCGCCCGCAGCGGCCGAATTGCCGATGGCGAGGCCCTCGGCGAAGTTGTGCAGCCCGATGCCGACCGCGATCGTCATGGCCAGCCGGGCGCCCGGGGTGCGCACGGCCGGCGCGCTGAGTTCGCCGACCGCGGCGGCGCCGGGACCGAAGGCCCGCCGTCGGGACGCAGTGCGGCCGGCGGCCTGCTCGAAGTGGACCAGGCTGAGCAGGCCGACACCGAACGTGACCGCCAAGACCGCGCCGTTCAGCAGCACAGAGCCGATTTCCCCTTTGCTCAGCCCGGTGTCGACCGGTTCCCACGCGTGCGCGAGGACATCCCAGAGCAGGAAGATCAGGATGCCGGTGGCGGTGCCGTTGAGGAGCGTCTTCGTGCGCGGCAGCTCCGCCCGCAGCCGGCCGAGCGGAAGGCCGAGGAAGATCGTCAACCCCGAGACGGCGCCGAGCAGGGCGATCTGGGCGGGCGACATGCGTGCTCCTGAAGTGTCGAGACCGGGGGCCCGCTGACCGTAACCCAGGGAAGCCCCCCTCAAAGAGAAGCCAAACCTTTCTGTCCGGAGTGGACGAAGGTGAGAACTAGGCAAGAGCAAGGTTTGCGGTAGGTAAAAGTCTTGATGGGAAGAGGGTCTTGCTCGCCTGTCGGCGTGACCGGGCGGACGTCGGCCCGTCGAGCGACTACTACACTCGTGTAAAAATAGTTTTGGCAGGGTTGTCCTGGAGAGGTCGGTGGTAATCGACGTGAACCCCCTGAGTGCGACATCTTGGCTGGCCGATCTCGGCGCGGCGGGCGTTTTCCTGGTCCTGTTCGCCGAGACTGGTCTGTTGATCGGGTTCTTCTTGCCCGGTGATTCGCTGCTGTTCACCGCCGGGCTGTTCTGCACGACGAGCGCCACCGCCGTCGTGCACCTGTCGTTGCCGGTCGTGTTGATCGCCGCGGTGGCGGGTGCGCTCAGCGGCGCGCAGGCCGGTTTCGTGCTCGGTCGCCGGGGCGGCCGGCCGCTGCTGGCGCGGGTCCGGAATCCGCACCTGCACCGCGGGGTCGAGCGCGCCGAAGAGCTGCTCGGCCGCTACGGCTACGCGAAGGCGATCGTCCTGGCCCGGTTCATTCCGGTGGTGCGGACGGTGCTCAATCCGATGGCGGGAATTTTGGCTGTCCCGGCCCCGACGTTCACGCTGTGGCAGGTGCTCGGTGGCCTCCTGTGGTCGATCGGCGTGACGCTCGCGGGTTACCTCTTGGGCGCGAGCGTCCCCGGTATCGACCAGTACCTGCTGCCGATCATCGCGGTCATCGTCGTTGTGTCGTTGATCCCCCTCTTCCTGGAGCTGTGGCGAAGCCGCCGCCGGGATGCCGGCGCCACCGGTGAAAGCGACACCGGACGTCGTTGAGCCTTAGCCGGCCGTCACGTCGAGAGTCGGGCGACTTTCGGCCCGCCGCGGTAATCGTGGTCGCTCATCGCGCTTTAGCACACTTCGCTAGCAACTTGCTCGACTGACTCGAGCCGTGGTCTCATTACCGTGACTTATGGTCGATTTTGTCCCCAAACCGGAGAATTGCCTCCTTCCCGGCCGCTGGTAAGACGAGGTCAAAAGCGCTTGCCGCGCGCACTGATCGTCTTCGTCGCGCTGCTGGTCTATCCGGCTGCCACCTACGTCCAAGCGCTCACTGCGCCCGGAGCGGCGACGGTCACGGCGCGCATGGCGGACTGGGCCAGTGGCCGGGGCAGTCACGCGGCCTGTTCGATCTTCGACGGTGCTGGAAGTCCGAGCAGGATCCGGTACTGCGCCTCGAAAGCCGCCAATGCGCTCTTGATGTCGTGCCGGGCTACGATGTTTTGTGATGCTGATCCCATTCGAGCTCGCTGGTCCGGGTCCGCGGCCAGGTCGGCGATCCACCGCGAGATTGTGGTGATCGCGCCGGGCTCGAACAGGTAGCCGTTCTCGCCGTGGTGGACCAGGTGGGGCAGGGCGAGCGCGTCGGCGGCGATGATCGGCAGGCCGGCGGCCATGGCCTCCATCGTGGCGAGGCTCTGCAGCTCCGCGGTGCCGGGCATGCAGAAGATGTCGGCTTCGGCGTATCGGTGTACGAGCTCGGTGTCGGACACGAAGCCGTGGAAGGTGACGCGCTCGTCGATGCGCAGTTCGCCGGCGAGCGCCTCCAGGTCCCGCCGCCGGGTGCCGTCGCCGACGAGGTCCGCGCGGACGTGGGGCAGCGGGGCGAGTGCGCGCAGCAGCTGGTCGATGTTCTTCTCGGCGTCGAGGCGGCCGACGAACAGGACCGACATCGGGCGGTCGGCGGGGCGAGCCGGTGCCGTGTAGTGCGCCAAGTCGATGCCGCACGAGATGACCTGGGCGGGTCGGCCGAGCCCGATGCCGCCGAGGACTTCGGCCGCCCGCGGGGTCGGCGTGGTCACGATGCGGGCGTTGCGGTAGACGCGCACGAGGTCCTTCCACGCCCAGCGCGCGAGCGCGTCCTTCACCCGGTGGGGGAAGGGCGTGTAGCCGAGCAGGTTGTCCGGCATGAAGTGATTGGCGGCCATGCCGGGGACGCCGCGTTCGGCCGCCGCTTCGAGCAGAGCGCGTCCGACGCCGAAGTGCGCTTGGACGTGGACGATGCCCGGGCGGACCTGCTCGAGGATGGTGCCGGCAGCTCTGCGTGCGGCTCCGGGCGTGCAAAATCGGTAGTTGCGGTGGAAGGGGATCGCCCGGGAGGGGACGCGGTGGATCGTGTAGCCGTCGCTTTGCTCGATGCGGGCCGGACCGTCGTCGGACGGGCAGACGACGTGGACGTCGTGACCGCGGCCGGCGAGGCCCCGGGCCAGGCGTCCGGCGAAGAACGCGGCGCCGTTGATGTCGGGCGGGAACGTGTCGGCGCCGATCAGGACGCGAAGGCCGGTCGGGTGCTCAGGCACGGGATTCTCCTCGGAGGTCGGGCGGAGGTGCGGAACGGCACCGGCGAGCACGCGCACACCGGCGAGAGCGACTACCGCGGCGATCAATGCCGCGGGCTTCGGGGCCTCGCCGTAGGCCAGGGCAGCCACGACGACAGCGGTCATCGGATCGAGCACGGTCGTGGTGCCGACGACGACGACCGCGGAACCGGCGGCGTAGGCGCGGTGCAGGAGGACCCCACCGGCGCCGAGCAGCAGCAAGGCCTGGCCGCCGAGCAGGACAGCCGTGACCGGCGGCTGCGACGCGGCTGCGTGCACCACGGACGAGCCGAGTCCGAAGAGGACGGCCGCTGCGGTGGCGAGCAGGGCGCACCCGGCGCGGGTGAACCACGCGAAGGCCGCTATCACGAATCCGAGCACAGCTACCACTTCGGCGGTGCCCGGGCGGACCGCCGCCGCGGAGGTGGCGGACGCCGCGAGAACTACGAACCCGGAAACCCCCGCGACGACGAGCACGACGGCCGAGCGCACCCGCCGATCGCGGCCACGGCCTCCGAAGAGGACGGTCAGGACCAGGCTGAACACCCCGAGGGGCTGGACGACCGGGAGCGGAGCCAGCGACAGCGCGACGACGTGCAACAAGCTGCCGCTGGTGGCCAAGGCGGTACCTGCCCACCAGCCGGGTGAGCGCAGCAACCGCGCCAGGGTCCGCAGTTCGGGAGTGCCGCCGGCAGCCAGTCCAGTGACCTCGGTGTGCTGCCGGGTGGCGGCCACCGCGAACAGCGTGGCGGCGAGCAAGGCGACCGCGATGGCGAGAGCGGTCATCGGATGACCTCCCGGGCGGCGGCCTCGGCGGCTCGGGACGGAGTGCCGGAAGCCCGGCGCAGCGCGGTGGCCACGGTGGCGACGATCAGGAACTCGGCCAGCAAGGCGACCCGTTCGAGCAGGCCGAGGGGGAGCCAGCCGACGACCTGGGCGGTCGCGAACGCCGCCGCGGTGACCATTCCAGCGACCGCAGCACGCCGGAGCGTCGCCGCAAGGGCGGACCAACGCGGTTCCGCGGGCAGCCGGGCGCTCAACGTCCACGCCGCGAAGGGGAGGCTGACGAACAGCACCGCTCCGCCGGCGCGGTGGATCTCGCCGGACACGGTGACGTTCTCGGCACTGGAATTGCTGCGGAACAAGAGGATCACCAGGAGCCCCGTCGTCCAGAGCAGGAACAGGACCCCGGCCAGCGGGCTGCGAGGCAACGCGGCGAGGCGGGCGGCCGTCGCGAGCGTGGCGGCCGCGGCTAGCAGCAGGACGACGGCCACGACGAAGCACAACCGGCCGCCGCGGTGCCAGGCGTAGTCGCTGACCGGATCACGCCAAGGACTGACAGTGCCGGCGAAGCCGAGGGTCAAGCCGGCGATGATCATCTGGGCGACAGCGGCCAGGACCAGCGTCAGTGTCGCCGGCGAGGCGGGTGAAAGCGCGGTCCGGGAAGTCACTCCTCAGACGGTGCTGGCCGCCCATGAGAGTTCGATGAAGATCGGGCGCGGTTTCGCTAAGAAGCGGCCAGTGGCAGCGCGAGATCGAAGCGCGCGCCGCCGTCGGCGAGCCGGGCCGCCGCGGCGCTGCCGCCGTGCTGGATGAGGACCTGCTCGACGATCGCCAGGCCGAGCCCGGAGCCGGGGAGGGCGCGGGCGGCGTCGGCTCTGTAGAACCGCTCGAACACGTGCGGCAGGTCAGCCTCGGGAATGCCCGGGCCTTCATCGTCGACGCGCACGCACACCGAGCCGTCCTCGACCGTCATGGCCACCCGCACGGTGCCGCCGGGTGGCGACCACTTGGCGGCGTTGTCGAGCACGTTGAGCAGCGCTCGTTCGACCGCTGCGGGGCGGGCGACCACGTCGGCTTTGGCCAGTTCGGCCTCGAACGTGACGTTCGGCCATCGCGACCGCGTTCGCTCGACGGCCGAGCCGACGACATTGGCTAGGTCGAGGCGTTCCGCCGCCTCGCTCGGCCGTTCGCCGGTGGACAACTCGACCAGCTCGCTGATCAACGCCGTCAGCTCGACGGCCTGGGTGTCGAGGTCGGTCAGCAGCCGCGACCGATCTTCGGCCGACAGGTGCCGCTGGGGGTTGGCGTCCGCGTGGATCAGCAGCTCGATGTTGTTGCGCAGGCTCGTCAAGGGGGTGCGCAGCTCGTGCCCCGCGTCCTCGACGAGGCGTCGTTGCTCGTCGCGGGAGCGGCTCAAGGCCGTGAGCATCGCGTTGAAGGACGTGGCGAGCCGGCCGATTCCACCGGTCGCGGTGACGTCGATGGCCGCCGACAGCTCCTGCGTGCGGGCGACGTTCTCGGCTGCGTAGGTGAGTTCGTCGACCGGGCGCAGGGCCGAGCGGGCGATCGCCCGGCCCACCAGGGTTGCACCGAGCACGCCAGCACCGGAGACCACGAGCAGCCAGAAACCCAGCCGGCCGAGCGTGTCATCGACGGCTTCGGAGTCCTCGGCGACCTGGACCGCACCGCCGTCGGGGCGCCGGGCCGTCCACACGCGGTAGCGGTCGCCGTCGATGCGCCGGACGTCGGAGGAGCGCCCGGCGGCGCCCGCAGCGACGGGGGCGTCCACTGGCGACGGGGGAATCTCCGGTTTCGCACCCGCGGTCCCGGTGATCGCGCCGGTGGCGGAAAGGAACTGCACGGTCAGGCTGTCGTGGCCGGGCCGTGGCCGGTCGTCGGCCGAGCGCAGGGCCGCGAGGGCTTCCTGCGGCGACGCAGTCGTCGCCGCGAGCTGGGCGTAGGACTGCAGCCGGGCGTCGAACTGGTCGTAGAGGTCGGCCCGGGTGATGCTCCAGGAAATCATCGACACCGTCACCACGGCGAGCGCGACCGCGGCGGCGACGAGGACACCGAGCCGGGCGCGCAGGGACAGACCCTTCCAGCGGGGCCGTTTCACAGCGGTTCCTCGCGCAGGACGTAGCCCACGCCGCGCACGGTGTGCAGCAGCCGCGGCTCGCCCTCGGCTTCCAGCTTGCGGCGCAGATAGCTGACGTAGACGTCTAAGCCGTTGGACGCGCTGCCGAAGTCGTAGCCCCAGACGTGCTCGAACATCGCGGTGCGGGTGAGCACGATCCGGGGGTGGCGCAGGAAGGTCTCGAGCATCGCGAACTCGGTGCGGGTCAGGTGTAAGCGGCGCTCGCCGCGACACACCTCCCGCGTGGCCGGGTCGAGTGCCACGTCGGCGAACCGCAGTACTGCCGGGGCCGGGGGCTCGAGCGGGGTGTTGTATTCGGTGCGGCGCAGCAGGGCCCGCACCCGGGCCAGCAGCTCCTGCAGCGCGAACGGCTTGACGAGGTAGTCGTCCGCACCCGCGTCCAGACCGGCCACGCGGTCGGTCACGGTTGTCCGCGCGGTCAGCATCAGGACCGGCACCGTGTTGCCCTCGGCGCGCAGGACCCGGCACACTTCCAAGCCGCCGAGGACCGGCATGGTGACGTCGAGCAGCACTCCGTCGGGGCTTTCGGCGCGGACCGTCGTGAGCCCCGACGCGCCGTCGCCGGCGACCGAGACGGTGTAACCCTCGAACCGCAGGGTTCGCGAGAGCGAGTCCTGTAAAGCGGTCTCGTCGTCGATGATCACCAAGTGCACCCGGTGTCCCTCCGTCCGATCGTCGATGACTCAAAGTAGCTGTAGTTGACGTTGCTGGGAGCGATCGGAACTCTCATCGAAGATTGACGTTCGGTGGCGCCTCGGTGCCTTTTTCGCAGTTAGCCTCGGGAGAAGTGTTGACGAAAGTGAAGAGGAATGATGAGCGAGAACGCGCCTGGCTCGACTGTGCCCGCGGGGATCCGCTGTTCGGATGCGGAACGTGAGGAGGTCCGGGCCGCCCTCTACGCGGCGGCCGGGGAAGGCCGCCTGCGGATGGACGAGGTCGAGGAACGCCTCGGCCGGCTCGAAGAACTCCGTTTCCGGCACGAGCTGGCCGAATTGACTGCGGACCTGCCGGAGGTGGAATCGGATACCGCGGTGGGCTGGCGGCAGATCCTGACTGCCGCGCGCGTCGCATTTGCCGCCGATCTTGCCGTGCTGCGCGGCCGGACGCCCGAAGCCACTCCCGGCCGCCGTCGGCTGCTGATCGTCCTGACCGCGCTCATCGGACTGCTGATTGCCGCGGCGATCGTCGTGGCCGCCGTGCACGGCTTCGGCGCGGACGGGTTCGAAGGTCACGGCCCTGAGGCCATCGAGCACGGTCACGACGGCTGACCCGCTCCGGTCCGGTCACGGCCTGGGCCATCGAACCCTGTCCGCGCCTTGGTGCCGTCAGCCGAAGGCGCTGAGCAACGTGGTGAGGGCGTCCTTTGTCGCCGGCCCGATCCCAGTTGGCAGCCTGGAGTCCACGCGGGACTTAGTCGATTCTGCCGTGGACTCGCCTCAACTCGGCCTTATCCTTCGGCTTCAGCCGGGCTTCCGCATTGTCCCAAGGCATTTCCAGGTCGTCGGCGCGGCTGGTGGCGGCCGCCTGGTTGCCGCTGCCGGTGTCCTGGGTGATGCCGCGGAACGTCGAGAGGTCGCCGAGCGGGAACGTCGGAGGTTGCGCCGGCTGAGCGGGCTGGCCAAGAGCCGGCGGCGCTGCGACCGAAGCCGAGATGTTTCCTGCAGCGCTGCTGTTCGGAGGGTTTAGCCGACGATCCCGGCGGTGAGGACGACGGCGAGAAACACGGTCTTCTGCCACAAACCGCCGCGGGCTGATGCGTCGGCTCGGCTGGCTCCTCGGTCGGAGATAACGTCCGACTTCGTCACCGACAGGTACACAACAGTGGCGACGATCGCGGCGACGAAGGTCAGGCTCGTTACGGTCGATGCCGAGAGCGGCTGCACCTCGGGCCGCCTTCGCCAACGAGACTCGCCGTGCCATGTCAACGACCTACGCCGGCGTTCCGCTTCAGCCGCTGCCACGTCGGCTAGGTAGCGACGATAACTGATCAGTGCTACCAGCTTAGTTTCAATGATATCATATGGATAGTTACATCGATATCGGGAGGTTGGCTGTGATCATCGTTACCGGAGCGACCGGTGCGCTCAACGGCGCCACCGTCGATCATCTGCTGGGCCGCCTCCCCGCCGGCGACATCGTCGTTGCGGTGCGCGACCCGGGTAAGGCTCAGCGCTTCGTCGAGCAAGGCGTCGAGGTGCGGCGCGGCGACTACGCCGATGCGGAGTCCTTGCCGGCCGCATTCGCCGGTGCCGATCAGCTGCTGCTCGTCTCGTCGAACGATCCCCATGCTGATGCGGTGTCTCTGCACCGTGCCGCGATTGAGGCGGCCGTCGCCGTGGGGGTCGGCCGTATCCTGTACACAAGCCACCAGGGAGCAGCACCCGACAGCCCGTTCCGCCCGGGGCGTGACCATGCCGCCACCGAGCAGTTGCTCGCCGAGTCTGGCGTCGCTTGGACCTCCCTGCGCAACGGCTTCTACCTGCACAGTCTGGACTGGCTGCTGGGGCCGTGGCGCGAGACGGGATCGATTTGTGTGCCTGCTGACGGGCCCGTGTCATGGACAGCGCGGGAGGACGCCGCCGAAGCCGCGGCTGCAATTCTCGCTTCGGACGGTTCCTACGAGGGCCCAACGACGCTTACCGCGAGAACGGCTATTACGTTCGAGGACATTGCCGTGATCGCGTCGGAACTAGCCGGGCGCACGATCGAGCGGGTGGTGATTGATCCGGACGAGTGGGTTGCCGCCCAGGTCGGCGCAGGGCAGCAAGACTCCATGGCTCGCTTCACCCTCGGCATGTATCAGGCTGCCCATCAGGGCTACTTCGCTGGCGTCGACCCGCTGCTCAGTGGTCTCCTCGGCCGTCAACCCCAGACCGTACGCGAACAACTTGCGCAGTCAACCACCCCATAGCGGGAGCACCGTCGACCAACGGGGCGTCTTTCCTCAGTCGACAACGAATATTGACATCCCTGCCGGTTTCCGTCGTCCGCGCGGTCGCCGGACTCTATCGACAAAGGCCATCGAGGGCCGTCGGCGGCTGAGTTAGCTCGATGTTCATACGTTGGTTGGAGCTGGGAGGACATTGTGGCCCGGCTCGGCGTCACCGAACAGACGGGCGCACCGCAAGCATGGCCGTCGGAGCATGGGCTGACCGTGGATTCCCTTGTTCGACGCCGACGCCGACGCCGACGCCGACGCCGACGCCGACGCCGACGCACGTCGGATCGTCACCTGTGCCAGCGGCGGCGTGGGACCTCGGCCACGGTTGTATCGGCTGCGAACACCTACTGTTTGCCGCTGCCGGGTACCCGGTCCCGGCGGGTGAGGTGCCTGCCGCAGGCCGGGCCAGCGGTGGCTGGACGCGGCCGGGAACGAGTTCCATGCCGACTGGACCGCCCGCCGACACCCACCGCACTCGCTTTCGCCGTCGTCACCGCCGACGGCGGGCTCGCGTCCCTGATTGTGCACCAGACCGGCGTTGCGGCGACCACCCCTCACACCGCCGGCTTGGAACGTGACCACCGTGCCGGCTGAGCGGCGCCGATCCGGCGGTCGACTGCGGTGGCTGCGAAGAACCACCGTCGTCGTATGGCTGTTCAGCCGATGCACCGTCTAGGGCGAAATCTTCGTCTGGCACACAGGACGACGCGGCTGCGCTTCAGGTTCCCGGACTCGCCTCCGGGTATCGCCGGGCGGTCCCGGCCGGGCTGGCCCCTCACCGCGGTGTGCGTGACATCGATCCCGGCACCGGCCCCTCGTCGCGGCGAGCACCATCGTGTTGCCGTGCCGACACCCGGCGGGCGATGGGGCACAGCGCCGTCAGCCGGGTGCATTGGGGCGGGTGAGGCCGAGGTCGTGGGCCAGGATGACTGCTTGGATGCGGTCTCGGGCACCGATTTTCGCGAGCACCCGCCCGACGTGGGTTTTGACGGTGGATTCGGACAGGACGAGGCGTTCGGCGATCTCGCCGTTGGTCCAGCCGTGGCCGATCGCGACCAGGATTTCCTGTTCGCGTTCGGTGAGGGAGCGCCAGCGGGGATCGGTCTGTTCCCGTGGGCGGGCGGTGTCCGCGGGCAGGTGGTGGGCGTAGGTGTCGAGGAGCCGGCGGGTCAGGGCGGGGGCGATGACGGCGTCGCCGCCGGCGACGGCGCGGATCCCCGCCAGCAGCTCCTCCGGATGAGCGTCCTTGAGCAGGAAGCCGCTGGCTCCTGCGCGCAGGGCGGCGTAGGCGTACTCGTCCAGGTCGAAGGTGGTGAGGGCGAGGACGCGGGAGCGGCCGCCGGTGGCGAGGATCCGGCGGGTGGCTTCGATGCCGTCCATTCCGGGCATGCGAATGTCCATGAGGACGACGTCCGGCCGCAGCTCGGCCGTCCGCCGCACGGCCTCGGCGCCGTGCGCGGCTTCGCCGGCGACCTCGGTGTCGGGCGTGGCCTCGAGCAGCATCCGAAAACCGAACCGCTGCAGCGGCTGGTCGTCGACGATGAGCACGCTGGTCACGCCGCACCGCCGGTGAGCGGGGTGAGGTCCAGGACGGCTTGGACGGTCCATCCGCCGGTCGCCGCGGGCCCCGCGGTGACGGTGCCGCCGTAGAGGGCGGCGCGTTCGCGCATCCCGGCCAGCCCGTGCCCTTCCTCGGCGGGTGGTGCGAGCGGGCCGGTGCGGTCGGGCCGTCCCGCGTCCTGGACGTGGACGCGCAGCTTCGCGTCCGCGGCGGCGACCAGGACGTCGATCCGGGTGTGCGGCCCGGCGTGCTTGAGGGTGTTGGTGAGCGCCTCCTGGACGATGCGATAGGCCATCAGCTGCACTCCGCGGTCGAGGGTGTCGAGTTCCCCGGCCGAGCGGTAGACGACCTCGGGCCCGGCAGCGCGGAACCGGGTGCACAATTCCTCGACGTCGGTGATGCCGGGCTGGGGATTCAGTTCGGGCGCGTCCGCCCGGTCGCGAAGGACGCCCACCATGCGCCGCAGTTCGCCGAGGGCCTGGCGCCCGGCGTCGCCGACGAGCTGGAGAGCTTCCTTGCTCCGGTGTGGGGTGACGTCGGCGGCGTAGGCGCCGCCGTCGGCCAGGGTGATGATGACCGACAGGTGGTGGCCGATGATGTCGTGCATCTCGCGGGCGACGCGGGCGCGTTCGGTGGCGGTGGCCAGTCTGCTGCGCTGGTCGCGTTCGACCTCCAGCCGGGCCGCCCGGTCGCGCAGGCCGGCGAGCTGGGCCCGGCGGATCCGGACCGCCAGGCCGAGGGTGACGGCCGCGGTCACGGCGCTGAGCAGGAAGAACAGTGCCTCCGGGAGGGACGCCACGGCCGACATCCTGGCCGCGACGGGCAGCAGCAGCCCGATCATGGCCGCGCAAGCCCACGGCAGGTGCCGGAGCCGCCCGTGCAGCGTGACGCTGTACAACGCGACGAGCAGGGCGACGTCGGCGCGCAGGAAGACGCCGAGCGACCACTGCACCACGAACACCGCCGCCGTCATCGCCAGGGTGGTCGACGGGGCCTGCCGCCGCCACAGCAGCGGCAGCAGCAGACCGGCCTGCAGGGCCAGGGTGCCACCCACCGGCAGGTGGGTGAACGTGAGCAGCAGCTGCTCCGGACCGCGTCCGTCTTCCTGGTGGGGGACCAGGTCCGGCAGGCAGAACAGCAGGAACATCGCGGCGATGACGGCCAGGTCCAGCACCCACGGACGGCGCCGGTCCGCCTGCCGGAGCCGGTGCCCGAGCCGCGTCAGCCGCGCGACGAGGGGATGTGCCGGCCACCCGCCGGTGTCGGCGTGGTCGCTGCTGCTCACGTGGGTCACCTGTCCATCGTGGACGACGATCGCCGGCACCGGGGGACTCAAGCGTCGGAGCGGACCAGCCGGACGGCGGCACCACCCAGCGTCAGCACGGTCCAGCCGAGGAACACGAGCAGCCCGGCGGTGGGGGACAGGCTGGTGCTGTCGTGCGTGAGGGCGAACATCGACTGGCCCGCGTTGCTGGGCAGGTAGGGGCCGAGGTCGGTCTGCCACGCTTTCGGGAGCAGCGAGACGAGGCCCGGGATCAGCATTAGCGCGGCGACCAGGACCGAGATGCCCCCGGCCACCGAGCGCAGCAGTGCGCCCACTGCGACTCCGATCACGCCGACGAGCCCGAGGTACAGCCCGGCGCCGAGCAGGCTGCGCACGACGCCCGCGTCCGAGAGCGTCATCGCCGCCGGGGTCCCGGAAACGATGCCGCTCCCGAAGAGGAAGGCGAGGAATGCACCGGCCGTCCCGACGAGCAAGGCGACCAGTCCGAAGACTCCGGATTTGGCCCAGAGCACGGGCAGGCGGCGCGGGACGGCGGTCAGCGTGGAGCGGATCATCCCGGTCGAGTACTCGCCGGCGGCGACCAGGACCCCGAGGACGCCCAGGGCCAGCTGAGCGAAGTTGGTCCGAACAGGGACAGGCTGACGGCGGTGGCTTGCGCGAAGTCCGGGTCGAGCGGCTGACCGGAGGTGACGTTCGACTGGTACCGGGCGGCGGAGATCAGGCCGAAGCCGACCAGGAACACCAGACCGAGGCTTAAGGTGATCCACGTCGAGCGCAGCGACCACAGCTTCGTCCACTCCGAGCGCAGGACGTGGCGCCAGGTCACCCGGTAGGCCGGCCGGGTGGGCGCGGCCGTCTCGGCCGGGTTCGTGGTCATGGTGCTCATGCCGCCCTCCCGAGCGTGTCGATGCCGGTGGTGACGCCGTGGTACTCGACGGCATCGCGGGTCAGATCCATGAAGGCCTCTTCGAGGGAGACGGTCTTCGCGGTGAGTTCGAACAGCGGAATGCCGTGCTCGGCCGCCGTGAGCCCGATCTTCCGAGCGGACAGGCCGGTCACTTGCAGTTCCTCGGAGCCGCTGCGGCCGGCGATCTCCACGCCCGGGCCGGCCAGGACTTCGCGCAGCCGCGCCGGGTCCGCGGTGGCCACCTGCACGGTGTCCCCGCCGGCCTCGCGCACGAGATCGGCCACCGTGGTGTCGGCGAGCAGCCGGCCGCGGCCGACGACGATGAGGTGTTCGGCGACCAGCGCCATCTCGGTCATCAGGTGTGAGGACACGAACACGGTGCGCCCGTCGGCGGCGAGCTCGGTGAGCAGGTTCCGGATCCACAGGACGCCTTCGGGGTCGAGCCCGTTGACCGGCTCGTCCAGCATGACCGTGGCCGGGTCGCCGAGCAGCGCCGCGGCGATCCCCAGCCGCTGGCCCATCCCGAGCGAGAAGCTTCCCGCGCGCTTCTTCGCCACGGACTGCAGTCCGGTCAGCTCGATCACCTCGTCCACCCGCCGGCGCGGGATGCCGTGGGTCTGGGCCTGGGCGAGCAAGTGGTCGAAGGCCGACCGTCCGGGGTGGATGGACTTCGCTTCCAGCAGGACGCCGACCTCCTGCAGCGGTGCGGTGTGCTCGGCGTAGCGGCGGCCGTTGACCCGCACCGAGCCGCCGGTCGGGGCGTCCAGGCCGACGATCAGCCGCATGGTGGTGGACTTCCCGGCGCCGTTGGGTCCCAGAAACCCGGTGACGGTGCCCGGCCGGACGGTGAAGTCCAGCCGGTCCACCGCCGTCTTCTCCCCGTAACGCTTCGTCAGCTGCTGCGCCTCGATCATCGGTCATACCCTGTGTCCGCGGGCCGGACGACCCGGCTCGTTCATGTCCTCAACGGTAGGCAGGGAAACGGGGATCACCGTGGTACCGCGGGAGGTGATCCGGCACGCCGTGTAGTACCGCGGTACGACGCCGGGCGCTCAGACGTCGCGGCGGGTGACGCACACCGCCGCGGCCGTGATCGTGACGGTCAGGTAGGTCAGACAGACCAGTCTCGCGAAGCTCGCCGACGGCCATGCCGGGTCGTGGAAGGTGGTTCAGGTCAGTCTTCGGTGATGACGCCAGGTGCCCAACGGGAGAGGGTGATGGCGCCGTCAGGGGAGACGGCCTTCCGCAGCGTGACGGCGAGGAACAGCAGCCCGGCCGTCAAAGCGGTGGCGGGGCGGCGACCGTGCATGGCGGCCGCGTCGAGCAGGGCACCGACTTGCCGCCGGGGCCGGTCGAGCGTCCGGTACGGCCGGCCGTCGACCAGGACCCGGCCACTGGTCGGCGCGTCCAGGCCACGGATCAGCCGGATTGTGGCGGACTCGCCCGCGCCGTTGGGGCCGTGGAACCCGGTCAACCGGCCGGGCGGAAGGGCTGGCCCTGCCGGGTCGTCACCTCAGCGTGACCGCGGCGTTCGCTATGGCGGACCTCCTTGCGATCGGCATCGTCCACGGCTGCCGCAGGACGCCTCGGTGGTCGGCTTCGACGATCCTGATCTGTGTGGCTGCGTCGTCCCGAAGCTGACGACCGTGGCGCAGAACATCTCCGCAAGGCGTCGACGGGCGTGTCGATCCTGCTGGGCTCGATCGAACGGGGTGAGCGGCCTAAGCAGCTGATACCGGCAGGGCCTCCCCGTCGGAATGCACAAAGCTGGAGTGACATCGGACAGCAGCGGTTGGTGGTCTGCCCTGTGAAGGTTCAGGGCACGCATCATGGACGCAGTGTCGGTCGGACGGATCGGCTAGCGCAGCCGCCACAGATGGTCAGCGGTGCCGTTGTCGGTGAACTGGACGACGATCGCACTGTCTGCCGTGGACGCAAGGTCGACGCCGAGCACCTTGCCTGAGTGGGCGTTGCGGATGAGGAACCAGCCGGCCGGCGTCGGTTCGAAGGTCCACAGGTGGTCGTCGGTGCCGTTGTCGGAGAATTGGACAACCCGTGCGCTGTCGGCGGTGGACATCTGGTCGACGCCGAGAACTCTGCCGGAGTTGCGGTTCTCGATCCGCACCCGGCCGTCCGGGACGAGCAGCCACAGATGGTCCGCGGTGCCCGTGTCGCCGAACTGGACGACCTGCGCGCTGTCCGCCGTCGACATTCCGTCGACGCCGAGAACCTTGCCGGAGTTGCGGTTCTTCAGCCGCCACCAGCCGTCGCCGTTGTCGACGAGCTGCCACAGGTGGTCAGCGGTGCCGTTGTCGGTGAACTGCACGACGCGACCGCTGTCTGCCGTGGACATCTGGTCCACGCCGAGGACCTTGCCCGAGTAGTGGTTGCGGAACCGGTACCAGCCGTCGCCGTTCGTCACGAGGTGCCAGACGTGGTCGTCGGTGCCGTTGTCGGAGAACTGCACTACACGCGCGCTGTCGGCGGTCGACATCTGGTCCACGCCCAGCACCTTGCCGGAGTTCCGGTTCATGATTCGGAAGCCCGCCCCGCCGCCGCCCGGCGACCACGGGTGTCCATCAGGCGAGGCTGTCGGGAACGACGTGATGCGTAGCCGTGCGGCGCCCATCGGAATCAGCGTGACGGTTTCGACCGGTGCCTCGCTGCGAGCCGGGGACGGCTGCAGCGGCGTGACGACGTTCTGCTCGTCCACCGTCCACTCGGCGATCCTGCGGACGGCTGCGGTGATCTGCACCGGCGTGGTTTCCGGCGTGAACGGGTTGGCGGGCAGCGGACCGTTCGACGCGGAAAACGTCAACGCCGCGCCGGCCGCCAGCCCGTAGTTCCACGGGGTCGTCGCGTGCACCGCGTACTCCGGGAACTGCGCGCTGCCGCCCAGGCGCTCGTAGTTCTCGCCGATCTTCAGCGAGTACGTCAGCGGGCCGTGGTCGACCGACACGGAGTCGTGGTTCGCCGCCCACGTCCGGGTGGTCGTGTGTTGGGGCAGGGTCAGGATGACGACGTCGCCGTCCGCCCAGGCCCGGTCGATCTTGAGGAACGCCGGCCCGGCCGGTGCCGCGACGGGTGTGCCCGCCACCGTGAGCCGTGGCGTCGCGCACCAGGTGGGGATGCGGAGGTAGAGGGGGAACGGCAGCCGGCGCGGTGTCCGGACGGTGAGGATGATCTGCTCGGAGAAGGGGTAGGCGGTGTCTTCGGTGATGGTCACGGAGGTTCCGTCGCCGACCTTTGCGGTCACGCTGCTCGCCGAGTACATGGCGGCGGCGAGCCCGTGGTCCGGGGTGGCAAGCCAGAGTTCTTCGGTGAAGTACGGCCAGCCCATGCCGTAGTTGTGCGGGCAGCAGCGGTACTGGTCGACGCCTGGCAGGTAGGCTTGCATCGCGAAGCCGTTCTGGAACTGACCTTCGCTCTTGGGCAGATTGTCGAGGTCGACGCTGTTGGCGCTGGTGATGTAGTGCCCGCGCGGCCGGTCGGGTCGAGCGCGGCGGGCAGGGAGTTGAAGGCCAGGTCTTCGCAGCGGTCGGCCCATACCGGGTCGCCGGTCAGTCGGGTCAGTAGCTGGTGGCTGGCCATGAACTCGACGATCCCGCAGGTCTCGAACCCCTGCCGCGGGTCACCGAAGCCGGGCCGGGCGTTCTCGTCCCCGGCGAAGCCACCACCGGCGAACTGGCCGTACGCGGCCATGATGGTGGCGTAGTCGGAATAGGTGGCCTGGGTCAGCTCAGTCGAGCCGGTTCGCAGCGCGTATTGCGCCGGCTCGCGGAAGCCTTGGGCGACGTTGACGTTGTGCAGACTTGGCAGGTTCCGGACCCAGTTGGCGCCGTAGGTGTGGATCTTGTCGGCGAGGTCGAGCAGGAAGGTGTCACCGGTGCGGTTGAAGAGCCAGAAGACGCTGTCGAGGCCGTCGCCCCAGCGCACGGACACCCAGCTGGAGTCGAACGCGCTCTTGTCTTGGGCGTTCGTGTAACGGAAGAACCGCGTCAGGAAAGGAACGATCCGCGCATCGCCGGTGTACTCCTGCCACGAGCGCAGCGCCTGCAGCAGCGGCAGGTACGGCCAGAAGTCGGGGCCGTTGTTGAGCGCGCTGCGCAGCGCGGTGGGGCCGAAGAAGCCGTCGGGTTGCTGGGTGGCGAGGATGCCGTCGATCCAGCGGCGGACGGTGGCCAGCGTCGTCGCATCGCCGGTCACCGCGGCGAGGTCGACGTAACCACGCAGCCAGTACGGGACCTCCTCCCAGCCGCCGCGCTCGGGGTGGACCCAGCCACTGGTGGCAAAGTCGAGGAAGTGCACCGAACTTGCCGGAGGGCTGTGAACGAGCGGCCAGCGAGTCTGTCGCGGGACGTCGCCTGGACGGTGCGACCCCGCCGGCCCAGGTTTTAGAGCCGGCGGGGTCTAGGTCCGCGCGGATCTCGTACGAGTCGATCAGACCTAGCCCTTCGTTACCCGGTCGGGGCGCGTCGAAACCTCCCGAACTCGTCGAGCAGCGGTACAGGCGGCTAAGTTGTTTCTCGGCGATGGTTAAGCAGGCAGCCGTCCTCCGCGCAACACCAGGGAGAACGGCATGACCAGCGAGCAGGACCGGCAGCTCGGCAGACGAGCGTTCACCTCCGGCGCCAACCGGGCCCAGTCTGGCCGGGGCCGCTGGCTGAACAGTTCGCCCAGCTGACGGCTACATTGCTGGCCGCTCCTTCGGTCGAGGACGTGCTGCAGCGCGTGCTCGATGCCGCCACCGTGATGGTCCCAGCCGCCGACCTGGCTAGCTTCACCCTGCCGACGACGACGGTGGCTTCCACACCCCGGTAGCCACCGGTGACATCGCCACCGAACTGGACCTGCTGCAGTACCAGTTCCGTGAAGGCCCGTGCGTCGAAGCCGCCGTCCCCAGCGGCCCCGCCGTCGCCCTGTGCCCCGACTTGGCCGACGAGCCACTCTGGCCGCAGTGGGCGCCGGCCGCTGTAGACCTTGGTGTCCGGTCCGTTCTCGCGACCGCCCTGATTCCCGGGTCGCCAGCTGGACGCTCCATCGGCGCCCTCAATGTCTTCTCCCGCTCCGCCAATGGGCTGAACTGGGCCGATCTGGACGTCTTGCTGCTGCTGGCGACTCACGCGTCACTGGCCCTGGCCACGACCCACGCCGTGACGCGAGCCGAACTTCAAGCTGCGCACCTGCGCAAGGCGATCGAGAGCCGGGATGTGATCGGCCAGGCCAAGGGCATCATCATGGCCCGCCGTGGCGTCTCGGCCGAGGCAGCCTTCGACGTGCTGCGGCGCACCTCCCAGAACCTGAACGTCAAGCTCGCCGAGGTCGCTTCGGCGCTCGCCACACGGCACACCGAAGTCGACTTGCCGGCCCACTGACGCAGCCGCCGCACCGATCTACGCCCAAGCTCCGCGGCCTTACTCCTCTGGTGTGCACCAGACGCGCGTCACGCTAGGCGAAACCCGCCAGGTTCCGACGGGGGTACACGTTGCGCAATCGTCCGACCTGGTGAGAGTTCGCCGACAAATCGGGTAACGCCCGCGCGCCTCCGCTGTCGGGGCTGTCGAGAAGTGCTGGTCGTTCCGTCACCCGCGCGTGGTGCCAAGCAGCAGTCGACGCCACACAAACGATGAAAGGGCAGCTGCAAGACCTGACGAACGTGGCGTTCGTCGTCCTCTGTGTCCGCCAGGACGACCTGATACGTTCGACTCTGATCCATACCGCCGCGCCGCTGTAACCGCGGGCAACGCCGTCCGGTCATCGGGATTTCCGTCGGCCACCGTCGGACGGTCAGGCATGCCGGTACAGCACGGCGCACCCAGCAGGGCGCCTCACCTGCACGCTTCAGCGGTCAGCGTTGTAGGAAGGCCGGCCGTCGCCACAGCCCGGGAGTGATCCGGCGGTGACGACGGCCGGCGGAACGCCGCCGCTTTCGGCGTCCCCAGCGGCGGCATCCCGCAACCCGCCGCCGCTGGTCGGAGCCACCTACGTCCCGAGTGGGGGACGTTCGGTGGATGTGGCACGGCCGCCGCAGCTCCATCCGTCGGAGGAGTTGCGGCGGCCGCATATCCGGGCCTCCCGCAAAGGAAGGGTGTGTCCCGGAGGCCGGGTTACTTGTTGGTGCCGGGGGTCAGCACCTTGTCGATCACGAAGACGGTGGCGTTCTTCGTGGGGATGTTGCCGCACAGGATCTTCGCGCCGTTGATCGTCATGTTGTCACCCGAGCCCTCGATCTTGACCGGGCCACCGGCGGTGTTGAGCGTGTCGACCGAACCGGCCGCGGCGAGGCCCTTGGCGTCGTAGCGCTTGCCGACGACGTGGTACTGCAGGATCGGCGCCAGCTCGGCGGGCTTGCCGGCGAGCTCGTTGAACTTGGCGTCACCCAGCGCGGCGAACGCCGGGTCGGCCGGCGCGAACACCGTGATGGCCTCCTGGCTGTTCAGCGTGTCGACCAGGTTGGTGGCCTTGACGGCCGCCACCAGCTTGGTCAGCAGCGGGTTCGTCGACGCGGCCGAGGCGACCGGCTGCGGGCCCATCGAGTCCAGCGAGCCGGGGGCGGAGCCCTGCGGCAGCTGCGAACACGCCGGGCCGAACACGTCGGCGTTGGTGGTCACGCCGTCGGGGGACCCGGTCGCGCCGGCGCTGGTCATCGGCGCGGACATCGAGCTGGACGGGGCCATTGAGCTGCTGCTCGCGTTGTTCGACGAGCCGGAGCCGCTGCCGCACGCGGTGAGGGTCAGGACGGCGGCCGCGGTGATGCCGACACCGACGACACGAAGCTTGTTCACAAAAATCACTCCAACTAGAGCGGCTTGCACATTCCAAGGCGGAAGTGTCTGTCACGGGTCATTCGGACCGAGGTGGAAAGCGGATGGGTGATTCACTCCGTCGAGTGACCTGAGTGGTTCGATGTTCGGAAACCGAGGTAGGGCCGCTGAGCTTTTGAGACTACGGGAGCCGCCGACCGGTTCGACGGTGATGGCCAGATGGTGGGTGCGGGACGGAATATCAACGGCCACGAGCCCCTGTCGATTCGATGCATGCGCCTGAACCAGTCCAGCGGAGTGGGCGATACCTTCGCCGGTCATCCACAATTGATACACATGCTGTGGATCAAGGGCGGGCAGCGAGCCGGCGAGAATCGCCGCTCGCCGCTCGACGCTGGCCGCGGGGGCGATGCTGGTGGCTGGGCCGTGGTTTCGCCGTCGGTGGGTGCGGTCACCGTGCTTGCGTCCGGTGCAGCACTGAGCACCACACTCACGACCACGGCGGCCGCCGCGACGAGCCACGCGATTCACGGTCCATTCTCCGCAGGATTCTCTGGTCTGACACGCGCGGCGGAAGCTGCCGGGTGTGAGTGACCGCGGTCAGCACAGCAGAGCGCAACCGCGACGAGGGTTCCAGCCAGAGGTCGACCGCCAGGTGAGCCGCGGTGGCTTTGAGTTCCCGGACTTCCAGACGGCAGTCTTCACACTGATCCAGATGCCGTTCGGACGCGGCACGTTCCAGGTCCGACAGTGCGTTTATCGCGTACGCCCCGGTGAGGGTGTGCAGGTCGGCGGTCGTCACGTCACCCCCAGGCAGTCTCGCAGCCGACTTAGGCCGTCGCGGGTGGGGTTTTCACGGTTCGGGCTGCGTTGAGCACGGCGGCGGCTCCTTCAGTGCTAGTTCGGAACCCCTGGCCGAGCGGACTGGTCCGCCGCGGCGTCGCCGGTATATCCCCTGATCGAACGCCCATCCATCCCCCAGAAGGTGACGAACATGAATCAGGTGGAGTGAAGGGAACTACGGCGTGACGTTCAATGACGACCGGAGAATCAGGCCGCCGGCAGGTTCAATGGCGGATGTGACGGTCGATCTCACCGGCCGGCCGGATCTGCGGGAGGTGCGGGCGGCGATCGTCGAGGCGCTGCTGCCGGATGCGGACCCTGACGACCGTTTCGGTGCGGTGTTGCTGGTGGTCGACGAGCTGGTCGGCAACGCCTATCGTCATGCGACGACACCGAGGCTGCTGCGAGCTGGTCGAACTTCGGAGAACGTGCTGGTCGAGGTCAGCGACGGAGACCCGGCGGCGGGCGCGGTCCGGGTCGTCACGTTGCGGTACGGGTTGCGGCTGGTGGGCCAGCTTTCCCTGGACTGGGGTGTCCGCACCGACAGCCGCGGCAAGGTCGTGTGGGCGTTGGTGCCGGTGAGGGTCTTTCCCGTCGGGATGTAGGAAAGGGGTGTCAGTTGGCGGTGATGGTGACGCTGTGCCAGCCGGTGGCGCCGTCGGGGACGGCGCCGGCGCGGCCGGCGGTCTGGGTATAGCCAGACCGGTCGGTCGGTGGCGCGGCAAGTCCGGGGCCTCTTCGTCTTAGTTCCGGAAGTGTGACAACGGAAGCCACCCGGTGGATGGCGACGGACGCGGCTTGGCGCCCGCTCGCGGTGCGTGCGGACGCCAAGCCTGGCAAGGGGCGGTCAGCCGCGCGTGGCTTTCGGGGCCGGCAGGCGGCCGGTGATCAGGCCGAGGGCGATCATCCCGACGCCGAGGCCGAAGTGCAGCCAGTTGTCGGCGGTGTTGACCGGGACGAAATTTGCCGCGCTCATCTGGTCGATGACCAGACCGTAGATCCAGAGCACCAGATACACGATGCCGCCGCCGATGAGAAAGCCGCGAGCGCCGCGGTGGGTGCGGGCGAGCACGAAGCCGGCGACGCCGAACAGGAGGTGGACGATGTTGTGCAGGACCGACACCATGAACAGCCCGAGCAGCATCGCCATCGAGTGGTGGCCGGCGAAGCTGAGCTCGTCGTAGTGGGCGGTCGCACCGGGAATGAAGCCGAGAATTCCGACCAGGAGGAAGACCGCGGCCACCGCCATCGCGACGAGTTGGGTCGCGGAGCGATTCGTCCGGGTCGCTGAGGATGTCGACATGTTCTTGCCTGCCTTTCGTCGTTCAGGCGCTGATCAGCTGTTGCCGGCGCTGGTGTTGACGTCGCCGTTGACGCCGTTGGGGAAGAAGCCGCCGGAGGTGGCGGCCTTGGGGGTTAGGTAGACGATGTTGAGGACCTGGCCGGGGGAGCGGCTGTAGGCGATGCCGTTGCCGTCGGTGGGGACGATGTTGGCGTTGCCGCGGCTGTCGATCACGCCCTGGTCGTCGTCGGACGGCCCGTCGAGGCTGTCGCGGGCGTTGGACAGTTTGACGGAAGCTTCGCGCAGGTCGCGGCCGAGCAGGCCAAGGCCGAGGATGCCGCCGCGGCGTTCGTAGAGCTGGGAGCGGATGTTGCCGGCGTGGTAGGCCTCCACCGCGAGGATCCCGGCGGCAGCTTCCAGGTAGGCCTTGTTGGAAATCAGCGGGGCGGCGCCCTTGTAGGCGGTGACACCGACGTCTTCGAACAGAAACGCGGCGAGCAGGAAGTTCTCCTCGCAGGCGAACGCGTCGAAGCTGTGGCCGGACTTGACCAGGCCGGCGGCCTGGGCGGCGGCGGTGAAGCTGGACTGCAGATCGATCGCCGGCCGGGCGACCGCAGCCGAGCCGAGGGCCGAGCGCAGGAACTGGACGTGGTCCTTCTCGTCGGCCGCGATCTCCTGGGCGTACTGGCGGACCGTCTTGCTCTCGAAGCGGACCGCGCGGCCACCGGTGACCCCGCCACGAGCGCCGGTGCCGGTGGTCATCGCGTCGGCCAACCCACGGCCGGTGACGGCGTGCAGGTAGAACTCGGCTTCCAGGTACTCGAGGTTGAGGGCGAAGTTGAGCACCGCCCCGTCACTGACCTCAGCCGACGCAGCGGCAGCTGACACGGCGGGCCGAACGGTGGCGGCGGACGCGGTCCCGGTCGCGAGACTGCCGAGGGCACCGGCGCCGACGACGCCGAGGCCGGTCATGCCGGCGGCCTTGAGAAAACGCCGGCGATCCTGATCGTTCTCCGCGCTCCGGGTGATCATCGAGGCGGCATAGCGCTTGCCAAACACGGACGAACTCCTCCCCGCCCGCGCGTACGGCGGGCGTCACCCACCACCGAGCCTCCCGGCGCTGGGACGGATCCTTCCTGGACACCCCCCTTTCGAGGCTGTCCGGGCAACGGATGGGTGGAACGCCGCCCACTTGGCCGACGGTCGTCCCCGAGATGATCTCGACGGCCAGCCGGGAATCCGAACACCCGGACAGCACGGCGAACGGGTGTTGACTGGCGGTGACTTCGGCGCGGGCTGCGTCCTGGTTCAGTGCTCGAAACGCCGGCGATGAAGCGCCGGTTGCTGGCGGGCAGCAGCTCGAACGCGTCGGCAGGTGTGCCCGACCGGGGAAGCCGCGCGCATCCCAGTTCTTCTCCGAACGCGGTCGGCGTTTGCCGCCTCGGCGGTGTAGCGGCTGCTCAGGAAGTGGCGATGGCGATCAGGCCGCCGATGCCCGCCGCGTACAGCACCAGAACGATCAATGAGTCGACGCCGACGCCCGCGATGCGGCGGCGGGGCCTGAATAGCAGCCCGGCGGCGTAGACGAGAGTGAGCAGCTCGGCCAGCGCGGTGAGGTAGATGTCGGTGTTCTCCGCGTGCGGCAGGATGGCCTGACCGGATATCAGGGTGCCGACCAGGAACAGCACGGGCAGGAAGGCGTTGCCGCCGAAGATGTCGCTCACCGCGAGCTGGTAGTCCCCGTTGCGGACCGAGGTGATCCCGGTGGAGACCTCGGGCAGTGACGTGGCGGCGGCGAGGACGGTGGCGCCGAACAGGACTCCGGAGAGGCCGATGTGGTCGGCGATGGCGTCGCCGCTGCGCTCGAGGAACACCCCGGCGACCAGTGTGACCAACGCGGCGACGCCGAAGATCACCGCGGATTTGGCGGTGCTGGTGCCCTTGTGGGTGGCCTGCTGTTCGACGTGGTGACGGCGGTGGCCGCGGGGCCGGTCCTGCCCGTCGGGTGCGGCGCCGTCTTCGTGCCACGGCAAAGACTTCCCGGCTCGCTGCAGGAGTAGCAGCCCGACCACCCACAGCACGGTGATCAGCACCGGCGCGGGTGTCAGCCGCCATACGATGAGGGAGGCGGGCAGCTGGGTGCCGGCGATGACAACGGCGAGTACGGCCACGACCAGCGCCCCTTCGAGGACCAGCACGAGGGAGGCGGCCCGGTAGGTCAGCGGTTTCCCGCCGCGGACACCGAATCCGTCCAGCACGACCAGCACGACGGTCTGGATGGCGATGCCGCCGAGGATGTTCCCCACGGCGACGCCGACGTTGCCCGCTGCCGAGGCGGAGACGACGATCGCGATCTCCGGCAGGTTCGTGGCCACGGCCAGCAGGACCAGGCCGCCGAGCGCTGAGCCCAGATGCAGGCGGGTGGCCAGCACGTCGGTCTGGTTGGACAGCGAGATGCCGGCGACCCAGATCGCCGCGGCCGCCGCCACGAAGATCAAAATCAGCACCGCCAGCGGCAAGGATGACACTTAGGGACCTCCACCACGTCACCGAGGCGACCCACCTGCTGGCTCGCCCACCCAGCCCCATCGGGCATGCGGCAGCGGACTACCCGCCGGTCGATCCAGCCAACCGAGAAGTGATCTCGGACCTGCCGCAGCTCGATGGCCGTCCACCGTTGAGCGCTGCTACCAGAGGAAGGCGAATTGCCGTTGGTCGCCGGGCACCCCTGAAGGCGATCTTGCGCGCGTTCGGGACTCCACCCATCCGGGCGGTAACGCCTGACGAATCCCCTGAGATACCCGAGAAGACAGCTGCGCAGCTCGCGACCCTCTGCGTCTCGCTCAGAGACGCAGCGGGATGCTCGGCGGAACAGGACGGGCACATGAGCACGGTCGCCGACCCCCACCAGGATCCCACCATCGATCCTCGATCTGCGCCGGCCACCGACGTGCTGATCCTGCGCGGCGCCGGAGACCTCACCGACACCCTCGCCGCGGAGGAGATCGTCGCCCCGGCGTATGCAGCAGATCCCGCCACCGCCCTCATCCTGGACCTGACCACGGTGACCTACCTGACCATGGAAGCGGTCATCCCGTTCGTCAGCCTGGCCCACCGCTGCGCTGCTCGGGGAACGTCGCTGCGGGTCGTGGCTTCCGAGCCGGTCCGGCGCAAGCTGACGAGCCTCGGCCTCCGCTCCACCTTGGAGCTGGAACCACCACCCGCCGAGTCCTGACCCTCGAGCTGAGCAGCGTCTCGTGGAGGCGTCGTCACACCTGCCTCGTCCGCTGTGCCCGTGAAGTGCATCCCGCGATGTCGGGACGGTGGTCGCTGAGAGCTTGAGGGCGGCCGGACAGCTGGATGCTCAACTAACCGGCCACCGAGAGTGGTCTACCCGTCGACGAATCGTTCAACCACCGTATCGGTCACGCATCGTTACCTGTGGTCAGCGTTGACCGGATCGCCTTCGGAACGATGCAGATGCGCTCGGCGCAGAGGAGGTGCACTCGCCTGACGAAGTGTCGAGCTCGCGGTGCCGGGCGCGACCAAGTGCGCTGGAATGAGCTCATGACGTCGTGGAGATCCCCGGACAACCCGGCCGACGAGGTGGCTCAGCTGCGGGACGCCCTGGATACGCAGCCGGTCATCGAGCAAGCCAAAGGGATGTTGATGCTGGTGCGCGGCTGGACCGCCGCGACCGCCTTCGCCGCGCTGCGGACCATATCCCAGCGCACCAACGTCAAACTGCACGACGTCGCGGCGGTAGTGGTCGCTGCCGGCAGCCACGCCGAAGTCAGCACCGTGGATGCCGAAACCTCCTCCGTGGTCCTCGGCCAGCTGCGGCAGCACGTGCTCGGGTCGGCCTTCGACACCCCCGCCAAGGAACGCGAGCCCAAGGCCGGTTGAGCGCGCGACCGGTTGGGCAGTATGTGTCTGGCCCGGCCAGCGTCCCTGCGCGCCGTCAGGCCCGTGGCGCTTCGCCGCGACGCCGGCCTCGGATGGCGTTGAGCGGTGCGACGCCGCGGTACAGCCACCAGCCGCCACCGAATCCGGTTCCGACCTGCCCATCGGCAGCACCGGCACCACTGGGAGGCACGGCCCGCCCGGCTCCCCGCGTCGACGAGGAGGCCCCGCCATGCCCGTCACCGCCGCGCCTCGCAGCCACCGTGACATCGCCGCCGGCACTCTCGCCCGTACTCGCCTGACGGTGACCACCACGGCCGACGCGGCCACCGTCGCGGTCGTCGGCGATTTGGACCTGTCGAGCACGGCGCGGCTGCAGGAACGGCTGGATGAGGAGCTGGCGTTGCGGCCTTCCGCGCTCATCATCGACCTGAGCGGGGTCGGGTTCTGCTCGTCCGGCGGCCTGTCGGTCCTGGTCAACGCGGTCACCGGTGCGCATGCGCGCGGGATCGCCTGCGCGGTCATCGCCAGCCAGCGCGCTGTGGTCCGCCCCATCAAGCTGCTGCTCCTTGGCTGCATCCTGCCGATTCACGCCGACCGGGCCGACGCTGACGAGTGGCTGTCGCTGGTAGCGCGGCTGCGCTGAACCACCGCCCCGCCCCTCAGCACCCTCCGACGCCCCGGCACACCGGCCTCAGCCGCAGGCTGAAGAGCGGCCGTATGCCAGGCTCACGATCGCAGGTGTGCGACAAGCGGCCGGAGTCATGGTTTGACTTGGCTCAAGATCGGGTACCACGCGCGAACGGCTGCGGGGCTACCGCGCGCGGAGAAGGGACTGAGCTGATGGTCGACAGAGCGGACACGGGTCGGTGACCGATAACCTCGCCGACCCGGCCCAGACCGAGGACGCCCTGCGGCTCTCCCTGCGCGAGGAAGCTCCCTCTGCGGCGCTGGTGCTGGCCGTGGCAGGTGAAGTTGACTTGCTCACGGCCGCGAAGCTGACCGACGCGGTCACCGCCGCTCTTGCCCGGCGGCCGCCGGTGCTCGTGATCGATCTGGCCGCCGTGACGTTCCTCGACTCCTCCGGTTTGTCGGTGCTGGCGCGAGCCCACGCCGACGGCGGCCGCGACACCAACGTTCGGGTCGTCGCGGTCGAGGAAACCTTGGCTCACCGCGCGATCACCTTGACCGGGATGCACCAGCTGCTGCCGGTGTTCACCAGCACGGTGGATGCGCTCGCCGCAGCCCGGCCGCGATGACCTGCTCCGCGGACCTCCCTGCTGACGACCCCGTCCTTGCCCCCGACCTACGGCACGACGACGTGCCGGCCGGGCCGGCCCAGCTGGGCCGGCTGCGGGACACACTGGCCGGGTGGGCCGCTGGCACCGGCCTGCCGGCCGTGCGGGTTCAGGACCTGCTGCTCGCGGCGTACGAGGCGATGGCCAACGTCGTCGTCCACGCCTACCCCGACCGCATCGGGACCTTGGCTCTGCACGCCGCCCAGGCCGGCGACTCCGTCACCGTCACCATCCGCGACCACGGCCAGTGGCAACCGGTTCCGCGCTCCAGCCTCCTGGGCGGCCGGGGGCTGGCGTTGATCCATACCCTGGCTGATCACGCGCTGGTCGAGACCAGCGTCGCCGGCACCACCGTCACGATGACCTGGACCTGCGACCGGCAACCTCTGTGACGTCTCCCAGATCCCGGCGGCCGGGTCGGCTCATTCGGCGACCAAGTGCGCACGGAGTTGTTCGAGGGTTCTGGCCAACAGCCGCGATACGTGCATTTGCGACACCCCGATCCGCTGCGCGACCTCTCGTTGGGGGAGCTCGTCGACGAACCGCATCTTGATGATGTCGCGTTCGCGGGCAGGTAGCGTGGCCATCGCGGCCTTCAAGGCGTCGTGGTTGTCGAACCGGGTGAACCCGGATTCTTCGACAGCGAGCTGGTCGGCGGCGGTGACCGGGTCCTCGGCGCCGCCGCGGATCGGTGCGTCGATCGAATGGGGGCGGTAAGCGTCCGCGGCGAGCAGCCCTTCCCGCACGAAGTCGACGCTCATCCCCAGGTGCGCCGCCAGCTCGCTGGGCGTGGGTGCCCGACCGAGGTCGTGAGCGAGTGTGTCGGTCGCTGTGGAGAGCTTCTGCTGGAGATCCTTCAAGGAGCGGGGGACACGCATGGACCAGCCGGTGTCGCGGAAGTGCCGGCGAACTTCGCCCATGATGGTCGGCACGGCGAAGGACAGGAAGTCGGCGCCCCGGTCGGGGTCGTAGCGGTCGACAGCGCGGATCAGACCGGTCCGCGCGACCTGCAGCAGGTCGTCGAACGGCTCGCCGCGGCCGCTGAAGCGCCGGGCGATGTGTTCGGCCACCGGGAGGTGCTCGGTGATCAACCGCGCCCGCAATGCGCTGCGCCGGGCGTCTTCGTCGTCGAGCCGGCTCCGTTCGAGGAACAGGGGAGCGCAGTGGGCGTACTCGTCGAAGCGGCGCTGGGACGGCGCGGTGGCTGTCGCGGCAGACGGGTTTCGTTCGGGCGCTTGGACAACCATGCGCACTTGGTACCCAATCGTCGTCGAAACCACACGATCGGGTACTCCTTCGCGAAGGATCCAGCTCCAAATCGGCAGGTTGGGTATGTTTGTCGCCGAGAACGCCGACTGAACCGGTGCGACACCGCAAGGTTTTGCCGGTTCGTCCGATTCCGGCGAGCGAGATGAGACTGGGAGATGCTGCATCGTCTGCACGTCGGTTGTACGGTCAGCGTGCAGCGGTAGTGATGTCTCGCAGGTGGTCGGAGGAGGCCATGCTCATGTCGACATCTGTGCCACGGCCGCGAGATCCGCGGAACCGGCCGCCGGCGTCGTTCGCGGTGAACCGGACACGTGAGGCGAGCGTGGTCACCGTGTTAGGCGAGCTCGACTTGACCGTTACCGTTCAGCTCGCCGACCTGCTCGCCGAGGAGCTGCGCCGGCAACCACCGGCACTGATCTGCGACGCGTCGGCGGTCGAGTTCTGCGCCGCACGTGTCCTGACCATCCTGCTCGACACGGTCGCTGACGCGTCGGTGGCTCGGGTGCCGTTCGCCGCGGCCGGCCGCCCGCGAGCACTGCTGCGGCCGATCGCCGCGCTCGGCTTGGAGGACGTTCTGCCGGTGCACCGCAGCGTTGCCGACGCTTTGAGCTGGGTGGCGCTCTCGGCTCGTTCGGTCAGCCCGGACACCCGCGGGACCTTCCGACCCTGACAGCGGTCACCGCGCGGCAGCGTCGCAGTCGAGACGTCCCCAGACGAGCTTGCCGTCATCGTGGCGGCTCACGCCCCACTCGGCGCACACCGCGTCGACCAGCAACAGGCCACGGCCGCCCCCGCGGTCCGGGACCCGCAGCAGCGGTTCGCCGGCCCCACGATCGGCGACAGCCACGATCACCTTACAAGGGCTCGCCTGGTAGCGGATCCGCAGCTGGTGCGGTCCACCGCCGTGGCGGTAGGCGTTCTCCAGCAACTCGCCCACGACCAGCACCGTGTCGATCCGGGCGGCTTCACCCACCGTGGGGAGCTGGGCCTCAGTCCATCGGCGGGCTGCTGTCAGGCGCGACAGGTCAGAATCGGCCAGGTCGAGTACTTCCCAATTCTCTGGGTCGTTCTCGCTCCAGCTCACGCGCACAACGCGACTCCTCCAACCGTGGCGCTGGAGCCCACTCCGGCTTGATCCAGCGGTCGAAGATTACCCTCGGCGCAGCCATTTACCCGTTCGCCTGGTGACGCGGAGTCCCAGGCGGTAGAGGCCACGGGTGAGAGACAGAAGGCCTGGGTAATCGAGTGGACGAGGCTCGCGACTACGGGGGCGCGGGCAGGCGAGGGAAGGAGTAGATCGTGCATCGACATACTCCCGGACCGCGTACGAAAATGAGCGACACAACCGGAGCAAAGAGGGTCGACTCCGGGGTCCCGGCCGGTGTGCCCATTGATCCATCGGTCCGTTCGCGCCTCGAAGAACTCGTACCGGCATCCCTCCACGAGGCTGCCTTGCTACGCCGGAAGATGGGACGCTGGCTGGAAGAGCTGCCGCTGGATGACGGCAGCAGCTACGACATCCTGCTCGCCACATACGAGGCGCTGGCCAACGTCGCGGCGCACGCGTATCTCGACAGGGATGGGTGGGTCCGGCTGTACGCCGATTGGGCCGGTGACACCCTCACCGCCACCGTCACTGACACAGGCTGCGGAATTGCCCCAGAAGGGCACCGTCCCCCCACTTCGGGTGGTCGCGGTCTACACCTGATCGACGACCTCACCGACCAGATGACGATCGATACAGGCGAGCACGGCACGCAGGTGACGATGATCTGGCGTCCGGCCGCGCTGCGGCAGAACACC
Source organism: Amycolatopsis sp. lyj-23 (assembly GCF_046549135.1). NCBI lineage: Bacteria > Bacillati > Actinomycetota > Actinomycetes > Pseudonocardiales > Pseudonocardiaceae > Amycolatopsis > Amycolatopsis sp. lyj-23. The sequence goes on from NZ_JAJPWN010000020.1 coordinate 41,796, forward strand.
GCACCCTGATTTCTCCGGTCGGCACCGCTGCGGGACGGGTACGCGTTTACTCCGACGTGCTCGGCACCGTCACTGACGCACTGGTGCCAGCTTCCAGCAGCGGTGTCGGCCCGAACCAGTCCAGGCACACCACCATGGCGTCGTCTTCAGCCTTTCCGCCGTGCCGGCGTGTGCTCAGTTCCTGCAACATCGCACCGGGAACGTGCGCCGCGGGCAGGTCCGCCGTCGCTGCGACGGCCTCGCCCAGCTCGCGGTCTCCGTGCGGGCCGGCGGCGTTGTAGACGCCGTCGCTGACGAAGACGAACCGGTCACCGTCGAGGGGCTGGAACTGGTGCACGGCGTACACCGTTTCCTCGAACGCGCCGAGCGGCAGCTGTTCCTCGAACAGGACGCGTTCGGCTTTGCCATCACGCAGCCGCCACAGCCGCGGCGAGCCCGCGTCGACGACGTCCACCAGGCCGGTGCCGAGGTCGAACTGCAGCAGCAGCGCCGCCACATGCCGGCTGCCGCGGTAATGGGAATAGAGGGCTTGGTCGGCGAGCTCGGCCTGGGCATCGAGCTCGATCCCGGCACGGCGGGCGTTGCGCAGGGCGTTGACCGCGAGGTTGGTCAGCAGCGCGGCTTCGCTGCCGTCGCCCATGCCGTTGATCAGGGTGACGGCAAGACTGTGCGCGGAGGCCGACCAGTCGAAGCAGTCGCCGTAGATGGCGTAGGCGGGTTCCAGCTGCCCACCCAGCGCGAACTCCGGCCGGGTGCAGGCGCGCCCGGGCAGCAGCTGCCACTGCATCTCCGCGGCCAGCGTCAGCCGGGAGGACCGCCGGGCCTGAATGTAGAGGTCGGTGTCCCGGTCGGCGACGAACAGCTCGTGGGCCACCGCTTCGGCGAATCGCTCGAGTTCCGCCCAGACGGGTGGCTCGGGTTCCGCCGACAGAGTGACGGCCAGGATGCCGAGGCGGTCGCCGCGGACGCTCACCGGCAGGTACCCGGTCACGCCGGAACCACTGTGCTCGAAGGTGGCGGCCTGGGCGACGAACGCGTCACCGGGCGTGCTGCCCTGGACCGAGATGGGTTCGTTCGTGTAGGGCAGGGTGCTGACTTGGCACAGCTCGGTCAGGGCGTAATCGGCCATGAGCAGCTCGACCGCCTCGGCGCCGAAGTGCTCGGCCAGCGCCGACCGCAGTGCGGCGGGGAGGTCGTGGGGCGCAACGTCGCGCAACCGGCGTTCGACCGCCAGGGATCTGTCCACGACTTTGCCTCCTGCTCACGGGACCGCGGGCGGAGAGGCTCACGATCAGTCTGCCGAGTGTGCTCCGCTCCGGCGTTGCCGGTCTACGGCGGGTTGCGTGAGCTGCGCTGCGGGTTCAGCATAGAGATGCCACTGTGGAGCTCGCGGATCGATCCCGCCAGGATGCCGCCCGGATTGAGCGATGGCTGCGTCGGATCTGCAGGAGCGGTCCGGATTGTCCTTGAGCGACTACGCGGTCACTGCCTGGAGTGCGGGTCACCAGGGAGTGGGACACCGATGGGTCGGTGTGTAGCCGTGGGCTTGTCCCGGTAGCCTTGACTGTTGTTACATGACAACAGTCCATTGGCGTCCAGCAGAGCGCCCCTGGCACCGCAGGAGGCATCGGTGCTGCACGCCGACTGGCATCGACGCCGGCTGGCGGACTTCAGCGGCCGGAGAGCGTACTTCGGAGCGGCTCCGCAACGCGTTGCTGCTGGCGGTCGCCTGATGCACCCTGAACTCGCTCGAATCCGCCGGGACCTGCGCACCGCCTGCGGCGAAGCGGGCCTGCCGCCCGGCGACCGCGCTCGCCTGGTCCTCGCGGCGACCCTGCTCACCGAACCGGCCATCGAGACCGGCCAGGAAGTGTCCCTCGAGACCACCGCAGCGGATCGCCGACTGGCCGTTACCTTCCGACTGCCGGAGCCGGTCGAGCAGGTGCGGCGCAATGCCCTCCCGCTACTGCCCGACGCCGGAGACGGGGCCACCCTCTCCTGGCACCTCGCCACAGGATCCACCCCGCAACCGGTACCCCTCGACGACGATGCGGCGACGCGCGAGGAGATGCTCGCGCTGATCGCCCGCCGCCGACACTCTCGGCCAGGAGCAGCGGTACGACAAGCACGAGCTCGCCGAAACCAACAGCGGTGTGCTGGCGATGTATCTCGACCTGGAAGAGCGGGACGAGCGGCTCCGCCGCGCGCACACGGTCATTTTTCGCGAGCTCGAGGACGCGCTACGCCCGCGGGCACCGGTGGTGCCGGATTTAGCGCTGGCTGTCCAGTACTCGCCGACCGATCCCGAATCTCCGACCGGGAGTGATCTTTACGACTGGTTCGTTTTGCCCGACGGGCAGCTGCACGTGACCGTGGTCGACGCGGTCGGCCATGGCGTCACGTCCACCCGGGACGCCCTCATCGTCACCCACGCCGTCCGGACCCTTGCCCTGGAAGGCCACCCGTTCGCCGAACTCATCGCCCATACCGCGGACACCCTGGCCACGATCGAGCCGGACCTGATGGCCACCGTGCTTCTGGCCCGGCTTGACCCGGCGACCGGGAAGCTGGCTCTCGCCAATGGAAGTCACCCGCCGCCGGTGCTGGTCACCGCGGCCGGCGATGCCCGGATGCTGCGCGCTCCGGTCGTCGGCCGTGGCGTCGGCTTCCCCGAGCCCGGCAGTCCCGAGCTCCTCCGCCACACGCTTGGCCCGGGGGACACCGTGTTGCTCTACACCGACGGTCTCATCGAAAGCCGCCGCGACCTCGACGAAGGTCAGATCCGGCTCCTGGGCCACGCCCGCGCGTATGCTCGCCATCCGATCGACACACTGCCGGGTGAGCTGGTGACCCGCATGCACGACGTCGTCCTGCACGCCGACGACACCGTCGTGCTCGCCATTCGCCGAACCGCCGCGAACACCCTGGACGTCTACCGCAGCCGGCCGCCACACCGCTGAACCCCGTGAAGAGCGAACCGGCGCGATCCCCGTTCGGCTAATCGCCGATTTCGATGCAGTGGGCGCCCGGAACCCCTGGCTTGCCCAGGTGTTCGGCGGCGGCGTCCACGGTGGGATGGATGTCGAACAGGTCCTCGACCCGGGTGATCGCCAGCGGCATCAGCACACTGCGCTGGGTCGCCACCAGGGTGACGTCGATGCCCGCCTCGCCAGCGGCTCCGTGCAGCCAGGCCAGCGCCGAGAGACCGGCCGAGGCGAAGAACCCCACGCGGCTCAGGTCGACCACCAGCGCCCGAGGACCTCGGGCGAGAGCCGCCTCCATGGCCGCGCGCAGCATCGTCCGCACGACGTGATCCACGTCGCCGTCCACTTCGAGGACCGCGATGTCGCCGATCGATCGCACGGCGACCGCCAGCATCGGCGGGGATGACGGTTCCATGAGCTGTGCTCCGAGGGAAAACCGGTTTGATCGACCGGGAACGACGACTGCGTGCTGCATGCTACGGCTGACGGCTGAACCGCGACCTGAGAACGGCCTGGCGCAGCGGGCGACCGCTACGTCAGTTGTCGTATGACAACAGTGACCTTACTGTCCCGCTGCGCGGTTGTCATCCTCGGCGAGATCACGATTGGCCGCGGCCCGGAAGGCGCGTAGCCCGCTCGTGAGGGCGTCTCGTTCCTCGGTGGTCAGCGCGGCGAGCACGGTGTGCAGGCTCTCCCGGCGACGCGCACGCAGGTCCTGCAGGTAGGCGCGGCCGCTGTCACTGAGGCGCAGGGCCAGTTCACGGCGATTCTGGGAATGGGGAAGCCGTTCGATGAAGCCCACGGCTTCCAGCCGGTCGCACAGCCGACTGGCCAGCGGCGGGGTGGATCCGAGCAGTTCCGCCAGGGTCCGCAGGTTCAGTCCTTCGTAGCGGTCGAGGGCGACGACGGCTCGCACCTGCGACACCGACAACGGCCTGGGGGAGGCGTCGCGGGCGCGTTCGAACAGGATTTCGAGCAGCTCGGCGGTGTCGGCCACAGCCGCGGCCACCTGGTCGGCGGCGCGCGTCCTGCGCGAACGGTTCACTGTGGCATCCCTAGGTCGAGCCGTCGGCGCAGCCTACCGCGCACTGTCACACGATCGGAGTGGCCTCCGACCAGGAACGGGGCCTACCGTCGGGCAATCCACATCCAACTGTTGTCACACGACAACAGTTGTCGTACGGTATCCGCGTGGTCAGGAATCTACCCCTCGTTCGCGGCGAGCGGCGCGCGAAACGCGGTCAGCCCGGCGAACAGTGCCTCGCGTGCTTCGGGAGGCAGCGCGGCAAGCACGGCCGCGATGTGCTTCGTCCGGCGCGCGCGCACCCGGTCCAGGTGGGCCCGCCCGCGTTCACTCAGGCGCAGGGACAGCTCGCGGCGGCTGTGCTTGCTGAGCGTGCGTTCGACGAACCCGGCGGCCTGGAGGCGGTCGCACAGGCGGCTGGCCAACGGCGGCGTGGTCCCGAGCAGCTCGGCCAGCGAGGTCAGGTTGATGCCTTCGTGGTTGTCGAGCACCACCAGGGCCCGGAACTGCGAGGCCGGTAAGGAGTCGTCGGAGACCTGCCGGGCGTAGTCCCACAGGAATTCGAACCAGTCGCTCAGGTCGGCAGGCTCGGCCGCGACGGCGTCAGCCTGCCCACGTCTCGACCGGTCCACAAGCCGATTTTCGCATCTGCACCTCCGTCCAGCAGCGCCACGAGCGATCTTCGACGCTCTGACGAGCCGGGCCGGACACGACATCGACAGGAGCCCGGAAACCTCGGGCTCCGAGGAGGACACAGCGCGGTGAAGACGACGGCGGTCGACCGGCTGCTGCGCGAAGCCGCGCCGCACGAACTGCTCGTGGTGCTGCGAGCCGTCCTGACCGCGGGATGGGACGCCCAGGCCGTCGAGCTGTTGCTCGCCGACTACGGCATGACCGAACTGCAGCCGGTGGCAGACCTTCCCTACAGCCGGGACCCGATGCCGGTCAACGACACGGTCGCGGGCGCGGCACTCACCGGTCAGCAGGTGACCTTCGAAACGACCGCGCGCACGGTCACCGCGCACGTCCCGGTCTCGGTGCGCGGTGACCGCCTGGGCGTCCTGGCGGTCACCTTCGCGACGGCACCGGACCCGGCGGTGCAGCTCGAACTGTCCCGGATCGCCGCAGCACTCGCCCACGAGCTCCTGGTCGCCGGCCGCGACACTGATCTGTACCTGCAGGCGCGACGGACCACCCGGCTCACCCTAGCCGCGGAAATGCAGTGGCAGCTGCTGCCGGGCCGCTCCTGCACCCGGCCCGACTTCGCCCTCGGCGGGCAGCTCGAGCCCGCCTACGCCGTCCACGGCGACAGCTTCGACTGGTCCGCAACAGCCAGATCGCTGACCGTCACGCTGGTCAACGGCATGGGACACGGCGTCGACGCCGCCATGGTGACCCACCTCGCGGTCAACGCCCTGCGCAACGCCCGCCGCGCCGGGGTGCCCCTGACAGTCCAAGCCGAACTCGCCGACCAAGCCCTGCACGGCCACTACGACGGACGCGAATACGTCACCGCCCTGCTCCTGCAACTCGACCTGGCAACCGGCGCGCTGGATGTCGTCGACACCGGCTCACCTCGCATGTGGCTGCTGCGCGACGGCGATGCCCGCCGCGTCTCCTTCGACGAACAGTTGCCCTTGGGCGCCTTCGGCGACACCAGCTACACCACTCAGCGCCTGCAGGCCAATCCCGGCGACCGGCTGGTCTTCGTCAGTGACGGCGTCTACGAGGCGATCGGTCCCACCGGCGACCTCTACGGCGACGCCGACCTCGCCCGCACAGTCAGAGACACCGCCGAACTCACCGCCGCGCAGGTCCCGGGCGCGGTCCTAGCCGACCTCGCTCTTCGCCGCGCAGCCGCCGGGACCACCGACGACGCCATGGTGGTCTGCCTCGACTGGTTCGGCCTCGACCCGAGCCGCAATACCGCCACCGCGCCTTGAGATGGCGGATGACCTGACGGCCGAACCGCCCAAGGAGTCGCCCGGGGCATGACGACCCAAAGCAGCAGCGACACGGCACAGTAATCGATGAGGACCGGATTGGTGCTGAGCCGGTCGACTATGTGGTTCAGCGCGGCTCCGAGATCGCCGTGCCGGTCATGTTCGTCCGCCCAGGCGCGCACAGTGTGCCGAGCGCTGACCTCGACCCGCCTGCTTACCCTTGACACGAGTGGGGCCGCGTCGGCGTCGAGATCGTCCTGCTGGCCGGCAAGTGGCCGATCCTCACTGCGATGATCGGTGCCGCGGTCGTGACCGCTCTGGTGCGCCTGGTGTTCGGCTGATTTCGCCGCGCCGGGCGGGACGTCGAACAGAAAGCGCAGAGTGAAACCGCTGTGATAAAGAAATGACACTTCTCTGCCGTAGAAGCTAGATGAGGTGGCAACGGCGTCGATGGTCTCTTAGAGTGACCCGCCTCGCCATTCCCGCCACGGCCGGTGAAGAGGAAAACGTTCGTCACTCGCCCGATGGGCGTAGTTTGCTCGTCACGGCCGGGTGGTAACTCGTCAGAGGGCTACTTTAGCGGGTGAAACCGGTCGGTCTGCTCCCTGATTGAAACCCGCTGGCGAGCCAGTAATGGCAGATCCATCCGCAGACGGGGACGAGCCACCCATCCGTGGTCGGGAACGAGCCGTGGATGCAGATTGGGGGCGGACGTCGTGAAAGGTACCGTGCTGGCCGCGAGCAGCCGGCCGCTGGAAGGTCACGCGCCCGGGAACGGATCGGACTCGCACCACAAAACCGCAGCCGTTCGGAGAGCCGCCGTCCGGCACCGGAATCACGGTTGGCGTGAGGCGGTCGACCCCCGGAAATGCCGCCCGGGCGGGGAAGGGAACGTTCGTCGCGATACGGGAGCCCGCCCCCGTATCGCTCGCTTGGTCCGGCGGTGATCCGGGTCGTGGACACCGCAGCGTTGACCACTTTCCTCAGCGTGGCCGAGCAGTCGAGCTTCACCAAGGCGGCGAACGACTTGAGCGTCGCCCAGCCGACGGTCACTGCCCGGATCAAGAAACTGGAACGCGACCTCGCGTGTGACCTGTTCAACCGCACGGGCGCCCTGATCCGGCTGACCGCGGCCGGCCAGCGCTTTCGCCGTTACGCCCACAAGATCGTAAAGCTGAGCCGCATGGCGGAGGACTCGGTGCTCGCTGGCGCGACGCCGGCTGACGCGCTGACGGTGGGCGCTGACAGCGGGCTCACGTCCTACCGCCTGGTGCCGATCGTCGAGTACCTGTACCGGCGCCACCCCGACCTCGCGCTGGAAATCCGGCCGCTGGAAGAGGATCCGTGGAGCCGGATCGGTGATTCCGACGTCGACTGCGCGTTCTTCATCGACGTCTGCGAGTCCTCGCCGAAGGCGGATTCGACGTTGCTGTGCGCGGAACCGCTGGTGGTGGTGACCGGCCAGGACGGCCCGTTGGGTGCAGAGCCGGTAGCGAGCAGGAGCCTGGCGAGACAGCCGTTGCTGTGTGCGCACCGCGGCAGCGGGTATCAGCGCTTGTTCGAGCAGACCCTGGCCGGCGTCGGCGACGGCCGGATCAGAGCCTTGTCGTTCGGTTCGATCGACGCGGTGAAGCGCGCGCTGACGGCGGGCCTGGGGATTTCCCTGCTGCCCCGGCTGAGCGTGGCGACCGAGCTGGCCGAGGGCCGGTTGGTGGAGGTGCGGTGGACGGCACCGTTCCAGGTCTACACACAGCTGGCCTGGCACCGCGAGATCCGCACGGACGCGCGGTTTTCGGTGCTGCTGGACGCGGCGGCCCGCGCCACCGCCGAGCAGGTCGCCGATGCGAGTCCGCGCCCGGCTGCCGAGCCGCCCTCTGGAGGGCTGTTTCAGCCGGGCCGGACGCCACAGCGGGGCCGTGCGTAGCAACAGTGTGCCAGCAGGCGACAGCTGGCACTTTCACGCGAGTTCTGACACGAGTCCCGGGGACATTCAGGAGTTCACTTGGGACTTCCCTTCGCCATATATGACGAATGCCACTCATGCTCAGAGGTTCGAGGCACACCGACGAGGCCGCCGAGTCGACCGCTCACACGACGCCGCTTGCCGCTAGGGGTGGTCGGCGTTGCGTGCGCGAGTCATAGGCGCGGCGGGCAGCCGGCTGGCTGGCGCTCACGGCCGCGGGACGCGGCGTAGCTCCACGGCAGATGCGATAGGTCCATTGGCCCCAAGGCACGACGCAGTAAAACTGCTGTGGCCCGGTTAGCTCGTCCGACGAGCGGCGACGCTACCGCGACCTGTGCAACGGCGGTGCGGGCTGGGAGCTGCAACGCAGATCGTCTCTGCGCCAGAAACTTCGATCACGGAGCGTCTGCTGGGGTGAGGCGACGGCGAGAAGGCGGCTCAGTGTGCTGCGGGGTCGGGTGGGGGCGGGGTAGTCCGGCGGTGAGGCGGACGGTGAAGCCGGTGTCGTCCTGGTGGAGCGTGACCTGGCTGCAGACTTGGTGGGTGATCCAGAGTCCGCGGCCGCCGATGTGGCGGTCCGCCGGCAGCAGGCCGGCGAAGGGGTCGCTGAGGCCGGTGCCGGTGTCGTGGACGGTGACGACCATGTGTGCGGTGTCGGCCCAGAGCCGGAACCGGACCGGCGGGCGTCCGTATCGCTGCGCGTTGTCGACGATTTCGCTAACCGCGAGTACCAGGTCGTCGATGTCGGCGGCGGGCAGATCGGTCTTGTTGAAGTCGGTGACGGCGCGGCGCGCAGCCGGTGGCAGGGGGTTGATGAGGTCGACCAGTGGCGCGGTGCGCTGGATCGGGTACGGCGTCATCGGCCTCGGGGTGGCGAGGAAGGCCGGCGGGTCGACATAGCCGGCGTTGGTGTGGTGCTCATCGCCAGGAATGGCGAGGTAGGGGTGAGTGCGGGCGACGTCGTCGAGCACGTGCTGCGGCGTGGTGCGGGTGTCGTAGGCGCACATGCTGCGCAGGGGGAACTCGTCGTAGGCGTGGTTGACGGCGGCTTCGTAGCGGGCCCACCAGTCCCAGGAGGAGGCGATGGCGGCCGGCGGAATTTCGCCGAAGATGCGGATGCCGGTGGCGCCGTCGGCGACGAAACAGGCCATCAGGTCGCGGTAGGACTTGATGGCCGAAGCGGGCCGGATGTACACGTTCTCGATGGTCAGGAAGTGCGTGTCCGCCGACGAGGGGAGTGCATCGCGGACAAGTTCGGCCCGCTCCGGCTCCAGGGACACGACGGTCGGCTCGCCCGCGGCGATGCCGGCGGTGAGGAAAGGCACGGCGACGGCGAGCAGTTCCTCATGGCTGGTGTAGTGGACGGCGGCATGGTCGTAGCCGCGCTCCGCGTTCTCCGGGTCTCTGCCGCTCACACGCGCTCCACACGGACATTGCTCAGGCCGAACAGATCGAGCAAGCGGGCGGGTGTGGCCAGTCGGGTGCGCAGGACCACGGTGGTGTCGTGGTTCTCAGCGTAGTCGGCGATGTCGAACAGGCTGCGGTGGTCGATGAAGGTCAGGTCGGTGGCATCGATAGAGATCGACCCTCCGGCCGGCCGCAGCTCGGAGCGCTGCAGCGCCAGCGGCCACAACGAGCGGGCCTGCATGTCCAGCTCGCCGGTCAGCGCGGCGGCGTTCCCGTCGCGGGCGTGGCCGTGCAGGTGAAACGGTGTCAGCCCCTCCTGAGCTTCAGCGTGCATGCAGGCCAGCTGCGCGACGGTGTTAACACCGAGCTCTCCGACGTCGTAGCCGCAAATCGCCGACATCGGATGGGCGGCCATGAAGTGGTCGACGAGGTGCTCGTAGCGGGCGAAGGCGTCCAGCTGAGCGGGAGTCCGCACGAGCGGGGTGACGTCGGCAGCGACCCGCAGCCCGGTGTATCCCGCGGCCAGAGCTTGCGCTGTCGCGGTGGCGTAGAACCCGACCTGCCCAGCAGGGTCGACCACAGCGCCGGTGGCGTAGGTCGAGTCGAGCGACGAGATCTGCACCGCGCCGGTGCGCAAGCCTTCGTCGAACGGGCCGGCCGCGCGCATCTGCATCGCGATGAACTCCGGGTCGCCGGGAGCGACGTAGAGAACCCGTTCACCTGAGGTGAGACCCTCGGCCAGCGAACGCCACGCCTGCACAGCGAACTCGTCTCGTCGCCGGTACCCCCAGCAGGCGTGGTGATGACCCGGCTCGGTCAGCCTCTTCACGGCTAGAGAATACGCTGTCAGCCAAGATCTCGCGGCCCCGCGGTAGACGGCAGCACGACCGCCCCGTGCAACCCGCAGATGGCCACAGTCGAGTACCTCCTCACAGGACGTGATCTACGGCGCTGCTCCACGTAGCACGCCTGCATCGTCCCTTACCCGAACCGGGCAAGGGACGATTGACAGGCCGTGATCCGACGTAGCCGGGAGTGCTGGCCACGCCCCGAACGAGCGAGGTCTCGGCCGCCTTCGACGGCGACTTCACCCTGGTCGTGGCCGGATACGTGCTGATGCGGGTGGCGATGATCAGCCAGTCGCTGCGGGCCGCGATCGAACACTCTGATGGCCGGTCAGGCGCCCTGCGCTATGCCGCGGGCATCGCTGTCGGCCAGGTCGGCTGGGTCGCCCGGCTGTGGACGACGGGCGCGTGGCCGCCGGTCACCTTCCTGGCCCTGGTGGTGGCCGAGACGCGGTGCCCGCGTGGGCGGAATCGCGAGGACGCGCTACGGTTTGGCATCCGGGCCACATCGCCGAACGCTACAGCGGCTTCACGATCATCGTGCAGGGCTGGTCCCGGTGCCTGGCGACGCACTGGCAAGCAACCGCTGGGTCTTCACTGCAAAGGAAGCTTGACTTCCCTGCGGTCGGTGACCGACGCCCCCGCACCCGCCGCGTCCGCACCACCGGTGGCCGACTGTGATGCGGCCATCGCGGGGGCCCCAGCCACGTGGCGTCGTCCGCTGTATCCGGTGCAATGCCGTTGCACCACGCTAGCTCTGATCGACAGGTCGCAGACCGGATACGCCTCAATGCGGAAGTTTGACCACGGTGACGAAGAAGCTGTCGATCTGCTGGACGATGTCGACGAAGCGGTCGAAGTCGACCGGTTTGGTGACGTAGGCGTTGGCGTGCAGGTCGTAGCTGCGGGCGATGTCTTCTTCGGCTTCGGAGGTGGTGAGCACGACGACCGGGATGCTGCGCAGGTCGGGGCTGGCTTTGACCTCGGCGAGCACTTCGCGGCCGTCGCGGCGGGGCAGGTTGAGGTCCAGCAGGATCAGGCTCGGGCGGGGTGCGTCCTCATACGGCGGCTCCCGGCGCAGGAATTGCAGGGCCTGCTCGCCATCGGAGACCACCGAGAGGGTGTTGCGGATCTTGTAGTGCTCGAACGCTTCCTGGGTCATGAGGACGTCGCCGGGGTCGTCCTCGACGAGCAGGACGTCGATCGGTTCCAGGGATTCGGTCATGCGGCGTCCTGTTCTTCGTCGGCGGCGTCGGGCTGCTCCGAGGCCGGCAGGGCGGGAAGGGTGAAGCGGAAGCACGTGCCTTCGGACACGTCGGTGTCCAGCCAGATCCGTCCGCCATGGTGTTCAACGATCTTGCGGCACATCGCGAGCCCGATGCCGGTGCCGGGGTAGTCGCCGCGGCCGTGCAGCCGCTGGAAGATGACGAAGATCCGCTCGGCGTACTGGGGGTCGATGCCGATGCCGTTGTCGGTCACGGAGAACACCCACTCCTCACCGTCGCGCTCGGCGGCGACAGTGACGTGCGGGGGTTGTTCGCTGCGGAACTTCAGCGCGTTGCCGATCAGGTTCTGGAACACTGCCGTCAGCAGCGACACCTCGCCCCGCACGGGCGGCAGATCGTCGGCGACGGTGATGTGTGCGCCGGTGTCGGTGATGATGCTGTCGAGGTTGGCCGTTGCGGCGGTGACCAAGGCTGAGGTGTCGGTTTCGACCGGCTGGCCGCCGCGGCGGCCGACGCGGGAGAAGGCCAGCAGGTCGTTGATCAGCACCTGCATCCGTTTGGCGCCGTCGACGGCGAACCCGATGTACTGCTCGCCGCGCTCGTCGAGCTTGTCGGAGTAGCGCTTCTCCAGCAGCTGGCAGAAGCTGGTCACCTTCCGCAGCGGTTCCTGCAGGTCATGTGAGGCGACGTAGGCGAACTGTTCAAGGTCGGAGTTGGAGCGTTCCAGCGCGTGGGTGCGGGTTTCCAGCTGCGCGTGCGCCTGCTCCAGCTCGGCGACCTCCTCCAGGATCCGCCGGCGCATCGTGTCGACATCGGTGGCGAGCTGGCGCACCTCGCGGGGCCCGGTGCCGGTCACCGGGCGGCGCAGGTCCCGGGCGGCGGCGTCACGCACTGCGGCGGCGAGCTGCTGGATCGGGCCCACGACCGCGCGGCGCAGGCCGACGAACAGCAGCACGAACGCCACGGCGATCACGACGGCGATGGCGATCAGCATCCAGGTCAGCAGGTTTGACGCCGAGGTCAGGTCTGCCCGGCCGCCGGCCCGCGCGGCTTCCAGATGCGCGGTTTGGTCGGCCAGGCGGGCCCGGACTGTGTCGAACAGGGTTTTGCTCTGCTCGGCCTGCGCGGGCGTGGGTGCGGTCGGGGTCAGGGCGGCGCCTCGCCAGGTGTCCGCGGCCGCGAGGACGGCGTCGAGGTCGCGCCCGGGCGGGGTGGTGGGGGTGGCGCCGAGGCGGCGCAGTTCGGCGGCGGCTTGGTTCTGCTGGGCCAGGCCGGTGCGGTAAGGCTCGAGGAAGTCCTGCCGCTGGGTGAGCAGGTAGCCGCGGATGCCGGTTTCCTGGTTGACCAGCGCGGTGGCGAGGGCGTTGGCCTGCAGCAGCTGCGGTCCGGTCTGGTCAAGCAAGCGGGTGCGGGCGTCGCTGAGGTTGGTCAGGGCGATCGCGCCGCCGAGCAGAGCTGCGCCGAGCACGATCGCTTCGGCGAGGGCCAGCAATGTGACCCAGCGCCGCATGGGCCAGGCGGTCGAGCTTGGGGTCATCGGTTGTCTCCGTGGGGCTGGCGGGTCAGCAGAACCAGCGCGATGTCGTCGTCCAAAGGTCCGGCGTTCAGCGCCTGGACGCGGTCGATCAAGGCGTCCAGCGCGGCTCCCGGCTTCACGAGCCGTTGTAACTCCTCAGCGGCGAGCATCGCCATCCGGTCGTGCCCGAGCCGGTCGCCGTGCTCGGTGCGGCCTTCGAAGATGCCGTCGGTGTAGAGCAGCAAGGACCACCCGGGCGGCAGGGTCAGCTCGGTTTGACGCCGCGGTCTTCGCGACGGGACGCCCAGCGGGGTGCCCAGCGCGTGGGACGGCAGGAGCGTCGCCGCGCCGTCGCCTATCAGCAGGGGTGGCGGGTGCCCGGCCAGCGTCATCCGCGCGGTCGTGCGGTCCGGTGCGATGGTGATCGTGCAGGCGGTGGCGAACAGCGACTCGATCTGCTCGTTCTGCAGGACCTGTTCGACCGTGGCCAGCACGTCCAGCGCGGGTAACCCGGCGAGCACGAGCGCCCGCCAGGCGATCCGCAGCGCCACGCCTAGGGCGGCCTCGTCGGGACCGTGGCCGCAGACGTCACCGATGATCATCTCGACGGTGCCGTCGGCCAGCTCGACGGTGTCGTAGAAGTCCCCGCCCAGCAGCGCCCCGTCACGGCCCGGGCGGTACCGCACGCTGAGCTCCAGCTTGGAGTCCGCCAGCAGGGGAGTGGGCAGCAGGCCGCGTTCCAGACGTGTGTTCTCCCGTGCAACCAGCTGCTGTTGCAGTAGCTGCTGTTCAGCGCCTTCGGCGCGGCGCCGCTCCCAGGCATACCGCATCGCCCGCATCAGCAGGTGGCCGTCGACCTGGTCCTTGCCCAGGTAGTCCTGCGCCCCGGCGGCGACCGCGGCCACCCCGGTGGCGGTGTCGTTCTGCCCGGTCAGCACGACAACCGCGACCCCGGGCCGGTGGTGGCGCAACGCGGTGAGCGCGGACAGCCCGGTGGCGTCCGGCAGCTGCAGATCGAGCAGGACACAGTCGATACTGGCGACGTGCGCGAGCGCAGCCGCCAGGGTGGATACCCGCAGGAGCGTGAACTCGTCGCCACTGGCCGGCATGTCGGCGAGCATCTCCTCGACCAGCAGGGCGTCCCCGTCGTCGTCTTCGACCAGCAGCACCGATAGCCGCTCGGTCGGCGCCGGCGCCGAAGAGATCCGGGCAGGACCGATCGGAGGAGCAGTCACGACTTTCAGGCCTCTCTGAGACGAAGGCCTCGCCAGGTGTTCGCACAAGGAAGACCGGGATCAGCCACAAAGACGCCCACGCAGGCGCACGCCGACAGCTGTGGTCTCAACCGCGGGGAAGTGTATAGCGTGCCGACACACCGCTCGCCAGGGTGCTCGAAGGACCCCTAGGTGGCCAACGGTAAGCGACACGGGACCTACCGCGACCAGTACGGCGTGTCACCTGTCCGGTGATGAAAGGCGGCCCGGGGTCCGATGTGGCGACCCCGCCGGCCCAGGGTTTAGAGCCGGCGGGGTCTAGGTCGAGTGGTACCCGTACGAGTCAACTTGACCTCCACCACCGTTACCCATTCTGTGCAAGTCGAAACACACTTCTCGTCCATCAGCGTTCGGTGCGGCTAGATTGGTCGTCGCGATGGTTGAGCAGGCAGCCGTCCTCCGCAGCATCTTAGGGAGACGGCATGGCCTCAGAGCAGGATCGGCAGCATGAGAGAACAGCGCCCACATCAGGCGACGATCCGGGGCGAGCTGCTGTCCCGGCGTCGCTGGGTGCCCAGTTCGCCGCACTGACCGCCACCTTGCTCGCGGCCCCGTCCATGAAGGATGTCCTGCAGCGTGTGCTCGACGCCACCACAACGATGATCCCGACGGCTGACTTCGCCAGCTTCACTCTGCTCGACGCCGACGGCGGCTTCCACACGCCCGCCGAGACCGACGAGCTCGCCAGCGACCTCGACCTGCTGCAGTACCGCTTCCGTGAAGGCCCCTGCGTGGAAGCTGCGATTCCGCACGGCCCGGCGGTGGCGATCTGCGCTGACCTGGCCGACGAACCACGCTGGCCGAAATGGGCGCCGGCGGCGCTGGAACTGGGGGTCCGGTCCGTTCTCGCCACCGCCCTCATCCCCGGGCCGCCGACCGGACGCTCCATCGGCGCGTTGAACGTGTTCTCCACAACCACCAACGGCCTGGACAAAGCCGACCGTGACGTCCTGCTGCTACTGGCCACCCACGCGTCGCTGGCTCTGGCCACCACCGACGCCGTCACCCGCGCCGAGCTCCAAGCCGCGCACCTGCGCACCGCGATCGAAAGCCGCGACGTCATCGGCCAGGCCAAAGGCATCATCATGGCCCGCCGCGGCGTCACCGCCGACGAAGCCTTCGACGTACTGCGCCGCACCTCACAAACCCTCAACGTCAAGCTTGCTGAGGTCGCCTCGACGCTCGCCAGCCGCCACACCGAGGTCGACCTGCCCACCCGCTGAGGCGCCACTTCCGCCCCGCCTCGTCGGTCAACCTGGGCACAGCCGGAATGTGGCCTACCGTGCGTACCGCCATACCAACCTCCTTGCGCCGGAGCGGGAGGTGTCAGCCGGCTATCGCGTCCTACCCGGTTGCGGTGCCGCCCACGCTGGGCGGAACATCGTGCGGCGCCAGTTCTGTTTCGATGATCTCCTCCACCTGCGCTGCCATACGCACCAGCCGCCACCGCACGACGACGATCACCGCGGTCACCGCAGCCGCCACGCTCATCGCGACCATGCCGATCGGGGTATCGGCGACGGCGACCGCCGGCGGGATCATCAGTAACGCTGGCAACCGCCACCGCATCGTGTGGCGGACATGCCGGGGCCGGTAGAAGAGCCTGCCGAGCAGAAGCTGGTGGACAGTCATCCGTCGCCTTCTTCCGTCTGTACCGCGACCCGGCCTCCCATCCGGTCGCCGCCATGGATTAACGTAAAGTCACTACGTGTCACCCAGTTCAGACGTCCGCGCCGCCGCGTGGGTTACAGAATCGGCGGGCATCACCACTTCTGTGTTACGACACCACCCAGACGGCGCATCTCGGAGCTGAATAGACGTACTGGCAATAGCAGTGTCGAGATTCAGTGGTTACACGAGAGATCTTCCGCCGGTGTCGCTGCGGCTGCGTCGCCACATCGAGCGGCGTCGGCAGCGGTGCAGTGAGGCCGAGTCCGTGCTCGGGCAACCCGGCCGTGCCGACGTAGGCGGTCAACAAGTGAACGAAGCAATCGTCGCCAGCGCACAAGTCTACGGCGAGCAAGCCGATCGCGAAGATCGTAGGCAAGGGCGCCCGGCAGTGACCGATCACCCGCGTAACGCATCAAACCCAACGTCTACCGATCCTCCGTGGAACGTCCGCATTCGGTGCGGCGGACACCCTGTCTCAAAGGGCGAATCGACAGAATAGCTGGCAGCACGGAACAGTTGCTGAACTAAGGCCTGCCACGTCATTGGCAAGCTCATGAATGATCAACTATGTCAGCCGTTGGCGGAGTTGCTGCCGTCACCCACCTGTCGGATTGATTCCAGCGAACTGTCTGGCTATGGCACGAATCCGGGACTGACTCGGACGTCGGAGGCTAACGTTGGTCCAGTGGCACGGACACGCGCACCGCAACGTGGCCTATCGCTGCTGTCCAATCGAGTGAACCTCACTCAGAATGACCTAGCGCCAGCAGTATGGGCGTATATTGCTGGATGGCTGATGCCGGTTCAACCGAGAGCCGCGGAGCCGTTCCCTCCCCAGGACAGAACCCCGGCGCCCCTCCCCCCGCTCCTGCGGCCGGGGTTCTGTCGTATCCGGTGCTTATCTCAGCGTGAAGGCCTGCTAGAGGGTGATTTCCTGCAGCCGACAAGCCGGTTCGTGGCAGACTTTGCCTATGTACGCTTTCGACATCTCGCCGACGGGCTGGTTCGCCGAATTCCAGGAAGAGAAAGACGGTAAGCGGCGTTCGTGGCAGGTCACCATCCAATGTTTCGCACCTGATGGCAACGCCATGATGGTCGACAGCACCTCGGCCCGGCTAGTGCCGGCGGCAAGCATCGACAACTTTGTCGGCCTGGTCGAGACTCACCTCGGGGTACATTTTCTTCCGGCGCAGCCGGGGTGGTCGGTGGAAGGCAGCGATTGGAATGGTGAGACAGTCATCGGTTGGATGCTCAATGACGCCGGTTACGGTGCACCGCTGGTCGCCCTGCCGAACTCGGGCGGGGTCGTGCCCGCCGGTGTCGACGGATCGTCCTACACGCTGAAACCTCCGGACGCTCACCGCGCCGACAGGCAAGCCGGCTGCTGACACGTCAGGCGGCGCCGAGCCGACTTCTGCAGCCGACTACAGCGGTCACTCGCAATGGGTGGCTTCGGTCACGCGGGTGATGGGACGCCTCGATCGCTGCCCTGCCTGCTGCAGTGGCGGTAGCGTAAGCGTTGTTGAAGACTTCCGCACTGGCAGGACGGGGAGTTGGTGGCGGCGTCGGCGGGCACTGTAGAGCTGGCCGGTCCAGGACGAGTAGAAGTGACCGGCGAGATCGACATCACGCACCGGGAATTGCTGCGGAGTGTGTTCACCGAAGTGTTGTCGCAGTGCGGCGGCGGTCTGGTGGTCGACTCGACGCAGGTGAGGTTCTGCGGGGCGGCGCTCATGGGGGCGTTGATAACGCTACGCACAGACTGTGCGGTGCTGGGCGTTGAGTTGCGGGTGCTTGCTTCGCCGTTCGCCCGTCGGGTGATGGGGCTGACCGGGCTGAGTGAGTTGCTGGCACAGCCGTAGCGGGCCACCGTCGGTGTTGGCGTTCGCCTTCGGAAGTGCATGTGCCCGGAGTCTTGATCGTCGACCGCAAGCTGGGCCCCCGGTGTTCCGACAGAGCGCGCGACACGGGCGGAGACCACGCCGCGCTCGGCGGCGGAACGACCGTTGTCAGCGAAGATGCGCTGTTTACGCGTGCGGTGGTATGCCGGCCGGCCGCCCGCCTCGGGTCGCGGTTGTGGCTGGGTTGGCCGTAACGTTAACAATACGTGGCACCCGGGCATCCGCTGATACGCGCGCGATGGGGATCCGCGCACAGGCGATCGGCCGGCGTCGTGCGCTGTGGCATCGGGAAGGGTGCGCGGTGAACGGTTCGGGTGCCACGCGTCAAGCAATCCGGCGTGAGGCGATGTCCGCCGCATGGAAAGCGCGGTCGCGGCCGGCGACACGGCCGCGTTGACTCGAACTCGTCGTGCTGGTCTCGCAACCGGCGCTTCGCATGGGTGGCTTCGCGAGTGGTGTGCTTCACACGATCGGGTCGTGACGATCTCTCGAACCGGGTGTCTGTCCGGTGTGGAGGAAACAATCGAAGTTGATTCCTCTGCCAACGCAAGACATCCGTCCCGTGCGAAGGAGTCTCAATGACCGTGTCAAGCTGCGGCCGTGACCGGCGGTGAAGGATGGAACTCACGACCGTCGCGCAACAGCGCCCAGACGACGTCGACCAGCCGGCGGGCCAGGGCGATCAACGCCTGGGTATGCCCCTTCCCCTCACCGCGTTTACGCAGGTAGAAAACCCGAGAGGGGCCGTCGGGGCGTTTGATGGCCGACAACGCGGCCAGGTAGAACACCCGGCGCAGACCGCGGTGGTAACGCTGCGGGCGGTGCAGGTTGCCCCGCACCCGCCCCGAATCACGCGGCACCGGCGCCAGACCGGCGTAGGCCGCCAAGTGCGCCGAGCTCCGGAAAGCCGTCTGCAGGTCCCCGCCGGTCCCAGCCAGCAGCTGAGCACCCAGGACCGGACCGAACCCGTCGAGGCTGGTGATAGGCCCCGCGCCCGGGTGCTCAGCGAACCGGTCGCCGAGCTGCTTGCTGACGTCCTTGATCTCCCGGTCCAGGTCCAGCAGCTGCCGGGCCAGCCGGGCGATCAACGGTGCGGTCACCGATTCCCCCGGCAGAGCAACGGTCTGCTCCTGCGCCGCGGCCAGGGCCTTGTCCACCATGGACGGAACGCTCTTGCCCCAGGCACCGTGGTCAGTCAGATAAGCGGACAGGCCGATTGCTCCGGCCGTCCGGATGCCGGCCGGGGTCTGGAATCCGGTCAGCAGCACCAGCGCAGAGCGGGTCGAGTAGTCGAACGCCCGCTCCAGCGCGGGAAAAATCGAGGCCAGCAGCTCCCGGACCCGGTTGACTCCGCGGACCCAGTCGGCCATCAGGTCGTCCCGGCGCGCGGTGAGGATCTGCAGGTCGGCCACGACCGCGTCGGGGCTGGTGATCGGGGTCAGATCGCCGCGGAGGCGGGCGGTTTCGGCGATGGTGCGGGCGTCACGAGCGTCGGTTTTGCCTTCACCGGCGAACGCGCCGGCCATCCGGTTGACCACCCGGCCCGGCACCGAGACCACCGGCTGGCCGGTGGCCAGCAGCAACGTGATCAGCAGGCTCGCCGCGCCGGAGGTCATGTCCACCGCCCACACCACCTGCGCGGCTTTCGTAGTGGTGCGGGTGATCAGCTGCTCGATCGCGGCTTGGCTGTTGGCCACCTTCCGCGAGAACACGATCTTCCCGGCCGCGTCCACCGCGCAGGCGTGATGAAAGCCCTTGCCGACATCGATCCCCACCCACACCTTCCCCACGGCCATCCGGCCAGTCCTCCTGTCTTCGCAGTTCAGCCCCGTGGACGACCCGCCGGCATCTCCATAAACAGCGACCAGGCGCAGATCTCAATCAGCGGCCAGGGCGTCCAGAACGACAGGGCGGCCACTCCTTCGAAGCCACCGCACGAGGCAAGACACCATCAGCCACACCCCATCGCCCCGGGCATCCAGAACATCCCGTCCTGAACACCAACAATCTTATGGAGACACCATGACGACCGCCGCAGCCAAGGTCCCCGCGCAGACGACCTCGGCCCAGCCCGCTACCAAGCCCGATGGGGCGCTGGTCAGCGCCCAGGGTTCGACGTCGGTCGCCGACGTCGTGGTTCAGAAGATCGCCGGCCTGGCCACCCGCGAGATCCCGGGCGTGCACGCCCTCGGCGGGGGTGCCGCGCGGGCGTTCTCGGCGATCCGGGAGCGGATCCCGGGCGCGACCGCCTCGGCGGGCCAGGGCGTGTCGGTCGAGGTGGGGGAGAAGCAGGCCGCCGTCGACCTGCAGCTGGTCGTCGAGTACGGCGTCTCGATCGCCGACCTGGCGCGTTCGGTGCGCCGCAACGTCATCGGCGCGGTCGAGCAGATGACCGGCTTGGAGGTGGTCGAGGTGAACATCCACGTCGGCGACCTGCACCTGCCCTCGGATGACGACGAGGGCGAGCACACCGACACCGGCCGGGTGCAGTGACCGCCGAGCCCGACGCCGCCCGGATCGCCGCCGCCGTGCTGACCGTGTCCGGCGTGGCCGGCCTGCACGGCGGCCGGTTCGGGGAGATCGCCACCCTCGTCCCGCCGCAGCGAGTCGCGGGCGTCCGGGTCCGCGACGCAGACGTCACCATCGCTGTCACCGCACGCTATCCCCTGGCGGTCACCGAACTCGCCGCGGCCGTACGGGCCGCGGCGGGCGCGAGGTGCACGTGGTGGTCGCGGACATCGTCGAACCACCCATCACGCAGGAAGAACCGAAGGAGAAGGTCTCGTGACGTCCACCCAGCTCGGCCTGCTCACCGGCCTCGTCCTCGGCCTAGCCATCGCCTTCGGCGGCTTCGGCGCCTTCGCCGCCGTCGTGGTGCTCGGCGCGATCGGCTTGCTCGTCGGCCGCGTCCTGGACGGCAAGCTCGACCTGTCCCAGCTGACCGGCCGCGACCGGGGCTGAGCACCATGACCACCAGTCTGGCCGTCCCGGAACGCGGGACGCTCAGCATCGCCGAGCAGGCGGTGCAACGGCTGGCCGCGCACGCGGTGGCGGAACTTGACGACGTCGGGGGCTCCGCCGGCCGGTTCCTCGGCGTCAGCCTCGCCGCCGAAGACCTCGACCGCTCGGCCAAGGTCACCGCCCACGTCACCGGCGGCGAGGTGAGATTGGACGTGCGCCTCTCGATCACCTATCCCGCATCCGTCACCCGCACGACCGAGCGCGCCCGCGAGCACCTCGAGAACCGTGTGGAGGAGCTGACCGGACTTGTCGTCACGCGCGTCGACATCACCGTCACGGCCCTGCACACCACGGCCGCCCGGCGCGGGAGGGTTGAATGAAGCGCCGACCGCGCCGGAGCACCCCGGCCTTGGTGATCGCGCTCGTGTTGCTGGCTGTGTGCGTGCTCGTCGCCGTGAGCGCCGTCCAGCTGATCCTCGGCGAACGCCCGTGGGTCAGCTACGACACCGTCGCCGCCACCCTGCACCAGCTGCGGTGGACTGATGTGCTGCCCGCCGTCGCCGGCGGTGTCCTCGCCGTAGTCGGGCTGGTGTTGCTGCTGGCCGCGGTCCTGCCCGGGGCCGCCACCGTGCTTCCGGTGGACGGGCTATTCGACTCCGGCGTTGCCCGCGGCAGCTATCGCTCAACCCTGCAGGCAGCTGCGGCCGGAGTCGACGGGGTCTCCGGTGCCCGGGTGAAGTTGCGGTCGCGGCGGGTGAAGGTCCGGGTCAACACCACCCGGACCCGCCCTGACGGCCTGGGCGACGCCGTCCGCGCGGCGGTCACCGGCCGGCTCGACCGGATCGCCCCGGCCACCCGCCCCACGGTGGCCGTGCGGGTCCGCGCCCCCAGGAGGACGTCATGACCGACCTCAACCGCCCCGCCCGGCTCAACCGCACAGTTCTGGCCCTGCTCGGGCTGGCCTTACTGGCCGCCGGTGGATTCGCGGTCGCGACCCACTTCCAGCGACTGCGGCTCCTCGATCCGGATTCGCCGCTGGTGCCGGGACCGACCCGGCCACCGACCTGGGCGCTGTACGTCACCGCTGCGGTAGCCGTACTCCTCGGGCTGCTCATACTGCGGTGGATCCTGGCCCAGGTGGTCCGCCGTCCGCCGACGCGGACGTGGCGCTTCGACACCGACCCCGACCGTGGCCGCACGGAACTGTCCGCCGACGCCGCGGTCGCGCCGTTCACCGAAGAACTCAGGACGTACCCCGGTGTGCACCAGGCTCACGCCACCCTGGCCGGAAGCCACGACGATCCGACGCTGGCCCTGGTGGTCACTTTGGCGCAGGACGGCGATCCGGGCCAGATCCGTGAACGTCTGGAGGCCGACGGTCTGCCCCGGCTCCGGCAAGCTCTGGACCTTGACATGGTGCCAGTCAGCATGGAACTCCGCTTCAGCTCCACGGCCGGGCTCAGACTCCGTTGAGCGCAGGTGGGGGCCAGTGTGTTCGAAGTGCCGTACACCGAGCGGTCAGCGGCCCTCAGGCAACACCGCGGCGAGCCCGGTCAGAGCCACCTTCCGCCGGGCCTCCGGCGACAGTGCGACGTGCAGCGGCACCGTGGCCGTTCGGCACGCGCGGGCCAAGCGGACCAGCGGCGTCAAAGCCTCCAGTGTGAGGGAGGTGACCTCGGTCAGGTCGAGGATCACGCGGTCGATGCCGCCGGCCACATGGTGCAGGAGGGTGTCGATGGCGTGAGTGAGCCCTCCGGCGGCGTTCGTGTCGAGGTGACCGGACACGGTGAGCGCGACGACCGCGTCGACCGGACCGGTGACCTGGACCCGGGCTGCCGGCGGCTCCTCCGAACCGCGACGCGGACCGGCGACGTCGGCGTGCGTCGTGTCCATCAGGTCTCCCGGGGTCGCGGTAGCCAGCATGTTCCGCTCATTACAGCGCCGCCGGCCTTCCCGCTGTTACCTACCCCGCCGCACGGCGCGACCGTCCGTCTGTACGAGGCCTGTCGACGGGTCGAGTGACTTGTCGACGATCAGTCCGAACTGCAACGATGATGCATCGATCTGTAGGTCGCTTCGCCCTGGAAACATCAGAGATAGGGGTTAACGATGTGTGACCGCCTGTTGACGAAACGTGCCTATGGTCGGGTGCGACGTAGTCCGCATCGCGGCGACGCGGTGCCTGCCGCTTCAAGGGTGAGGTGAGATAACCACATGACGTCGTGGAGATCTGCGGACAACCCGGCCGACGAGATAGCGAACCTGCGAGACGCCCTGGACACCCAGCCGGTCATCGAGCAGGCCAAGGGGATGCTGATGCTGGTGCGTGGCTGGACCGCAGCGGCGGCGTTCGCGGCCCTGCGCGCCGTATCGCAGCGCACCAACGTCAAATTGCACAAGGTCGCGACCATCGTGGTTGCCGCCGGCAGCTGTGTAGAAACCCACTCGGTCAACGCCGAGACCTCGACTCTCGTCCTTGACGAACTGCGCCAGAACGTTCTCGGATCGGCCTTCAACTCACCGCCGGGGCCGCCGGGGTAGCCGACCCCGCTGGCGACCAGTGTTCGATCTGCGGTTGAGCGGGCGATCAACTGGGCAGTAGGTGTCTGGCCCGGCCATTGCCCTGAGCGCGGTCCGGGCCATGGCGCTTCACCGTGACAGCCAGTTTCGGCCGGCCGTGCGGTGCGACGCCGCGGTTGAGACCAGAGCCGCCACCGAACCCAGTTTCGGCCTGCCACCGGCAGCCCGGCACCACGGGGAGGCGTAGCCGGCTCCCCGCGTCGACGAGGAGGCCTCCACCATGCCCGCTACCGCCACGCCCCGCAGCCACCGTGATGTCAACGCCGGCACTGTCGCACGTACCCGCTTCACGGTGACCACCACAGCCGACGCCGCCACCGTCGCGGTCGTCGGCGACCTAGATCTCTCCAGCACGCCGCGGCTGAAGGAACGGCTGGATGAGGAACTGGCGTTGCGGCCTGCCGCGCTCATCATCGACCTCAGCAGGGTCGGATTCTGTTCCTCTGGGGGTCTGTCGGTGCTGGTCAACGCGGTCACCAGTGCCCACGCCCTCGGGATCGCCTGCGCGGTCATCGCCAGCCAGCGCGCCGTGGTCCGCCCCATCAAGCTGCTGTTCCTTGACCGCATCCTGCCGATCCACGCCGACCGCGCCGACGCCGACGAATGGCTGTCGCTGGTAGCGCGGCTGCGCTGAGGGAACACGCTTAACGCCGACAGCGGTGCAACGGCTTACCCACTGCGGGCCGCTCGGTAAGCGGAAGAAGTCATGGATTAGCCCACCGGCTCGAAAGAGTCCGCTCCGACCTGCTCGCCGGCTGGGCCGTCGGCACTGGCCTGTTTACCGAACGTGGGCAAGACCTTCTGCTGGCGGTGGACGAGGCGATGGCAACGTCGCCATGCGCAACTCCGGCCAGTGACAGCCGGTGTAACGCTCTACCTTCCTGAGTGGCCGCGGCCTGCCGCTGATCCGCGCCCTAGTCGACCAGGTGCTGGTCGAGACGAGCGTCGCCGGCACCACCGTCACCGTGACCGGACGTGGGACGGTGGGCGGCGGCCTGCTGCCGGTCCTGTGGCTGGGGGAGCGGGCGTGGCTTAGTCGGTGATGATGTGAGCGCGGAGCTGTTCGAGGGTCTTGGCCAGCAGCCGGGAGACATGCATCTGGGACACCCCGATACGTTCAGCGATGTCGCGCTGGGGCAGCTCGTCGACGAACCGCATCTTGATGATCGCGCGCTCACGGGCCGGCAACGTCGCCATTGCCGCCTGCAAGGCGACGCGGTTGTCGAATCGGGTGAACCCGGATTCTTCGACCGCGAGTTGGTCGGCGACCGTGACGGTGTCTTCGGCGCCGCGGACGGGAGTGTCGATCCAGTGCGGACGGTAAGCCTCCGCTGCCAGCAGTCCCTCCCGCACGTAGTCGACGTTCATCCCCAGGTGCGCGGCCAGCTCGCTCGGCGTGGGCGCCCGACCCAGGTGGCCCACGAGGGTGTCGGTGGCTTTGCTGAGTTTCTGCTGCAGGTCTTTCAACGAGCGTGGGACGCGCATCGACCAGCCGGTATCGCGGAAATGGCGGCGAACTTCGCCCATGATGGTCGGGACGGCGAAGGACAGGAAGTCGGTGCCTCGCTCGGGGTTGTAGCGGTCGACGGCGTGGATCAAGCCGGTCCGGGCGACTTGCAGCAGGTCGTCGAACGGCTCGCCGCGGCCGCTGAAGCGCCGGGCGATGTGTTCAGCCACCAGGAGGTGCTCGGTGATCAACCTCGCCCGCAGCTCCCTGCGCCGGGTGTCCTCGTCGCCAAGCCGGCTCCGTTCGGCGAACAGTGGGCGTACTCGTCGAAACGGCGCTGGGACGGCAGGGCGGATGTCCCGGCGGACGGTTTTCGCTCGGGCGCTCGGACAACCATGCGCACTTAGTACCCAATAGCTGACGCAACCACACGATCGGCTACTCCTCCGCACAGGATTGCGGCTCCGCGCTGATCACCCGTCTGCGCGTGCACAACGGCGGCACCCTTCCGCTGACCGCGCGCTACGACCTCTATGAGCACGTCAGGCCCGTCGTTGCGGCACCTGTGTCAGCTTCGCCGCGGCGGCGCCTGGGCCGTCCTCTCCTCGGCCACGCTCTACCGGCTGATCGCCGGCGTCCTGGCCCTCGCCGGCCTCACCCACGCGGCCGGGCAGCCGTTGCACTACACGCCGTACAACTTCCGCCGGATCTTCGCCTCGGAGGCCGTCGGCAACGGGCTGCTGGCCCACATCGTGTCTAGGCTGCCCGGACACAAGAACATCAACACCAACACCCAGGCCTACATGGCGATCTTCGACGAACAGCTCGTCCGCTCCTACCGCAGCTTCCTCGACGCCCGGCGCGCTCAGCGACCCGAAGCCGAGTAGCGCGAGCCCACCGACGAGGAATGGCGCCAGTTCGAGCAGCACTGCCAGCTGCGCGAACTGGAACTCGGCGAGTGCGGCCGTCCCTACGGCACGCCCTGCAAGCACGAGCACGTCTGCATCCGCTGTCCCAGCCTGCGCTTGGTCCCCGCAGCCAGGCCGAGGCTGGTGGGGATCATCGCCAACCTGCGCAACCGCATCCAAGAAGCCCAGCTCAACGGCTGGCTCGGCGAGGTCGCCGGCCTGCAGGCCAGCTGAACGAGGCCGCGCGAAGCTGACTAATCTCGACAGGATCCGTGAGCGTGGTCTGGCCGCACCCGTCGACCTACCGATCATCGTCGACTCACCCGACTGAACGCACGACGCGGTTGCCGCAGCCGGGTGAATCATCCGGCTCGGCGTCGCGGCGCGCGAACACCGCCCTCGGCGCCCGTTACCCTTGTCGCCGCAATCACGACCGCAAGGAGAAGCGGGTGAACGACAACTCCATGATCATTCCGGACGTGCACGCAGAGACGATGACAACAGCGCGGGCCTCGACGGTCACCCCGCCCGCCCTTGCTCAGCCCCTTCTGCCGAACGTCGGGGTCTGACTGCGGTGGCCCAGCGCAAACGAGGATCGCAACAGCGGCGCGCGGCGAAGGCCAAGCGTCGCCAGGCTCGCAAGAGCAGCACCGGCGCACCGCCCTCGGCAGCCGGTCCGCGCCCGCCAGCCTTGCCCGAGCTGGACGCGATCCACGCCCGGTTCGCCGCCACGGAGGCCGACGAGTTCGACGAGCGCGATTGGCTGCCCGAGTGCCCGGGCATGATCGAAGAACACATCGACGGCACGGAAGGCAACTGCGCTCGCGGCGCTCGCTGCACCGGCGGATACCACTCCGGTGCCATCGACTGCGCGTCCGACCCGGAAGACTGCACCTACTGCCGCGCCTTGATCTGCCGCGCCGACGTCGTCGTGGAACACCGGCGCGGTGCGCGCACTGAGTGCAACGCCAAAAACGGGCTGTGCGAGGCGCCTGGCCACGAGAACTTCGACGGCTACTGCGACGAGACGAACGCGCTCACGTTGACCACCTCCTGCGGCGCGTGCCAGCCCGCATGACGGCGGCCGCGTCGTCGTAGCGGCGGTCGCCACGACCGGGCGAGGGTCCGTTCCAGCCGGATCAGAACGAGCTGCCCCGTAGTCCGGAGAAAATCCTGGTCGGAACCAGCCAGCCAGCCAGCGAGGGCGTCTCGCCGGGCGCGGTAGTCCATGAGGACCGGATAAGTCGAGGACCAGCTAAATGTAGACGCCTTTGATCGGCAGCTCGGTGATCCCCACGCTCTTGAGCTGTTCTGCCGAGAGCTGCAGATCGAGCCAGAAGAACGCGAGAATTCCGACTCGGGGTTGATGGTGCTTGTGGTGCAACAGGCGCAGCGGGTGCCCCTCCAGCTGAGCGCCGAGCAGCGCAGCCCGCATGGTCGGCGACTGGTCCACGAGCAGGACACGGACCAGGCTCATCGCGCGACGACCTGCCCCGGTTGACGCACCTGCGCCTCCCGGGACTTCGGCATCCAGAACGCTATCCATGGGTCTCCGGTCAAGCATGACGCAACTGCACTGCTCGACGTGACGGCCGCCTGGGTCGCGCAGAATTCCACCTGTTGAGGGTGATGCGGGATGTTCGCGCCGACCTGTGCTCGTAAAAACATCGGGCGGATCGCCGCCGGAACCAGGTAGGGCCCATCGCGGCGTTCTGCCGACGTCTGATGCGGCCGTTGTGGCCTCCCACGAACGACTCTGCTGCGGCCAGAGCCGTTCGACCCTGGCCGACATCCCGTGTCACCGCCATTCTCATTACACGTCATCCGGCAATGCAGGCATCCCCCCGGCCTGCTGCCGATCGGCCAGGTCTGCGGGGCATCACAGCGTGCCCGGCAGGCCGCCCCGCTGACGGAGGCTCTGATCATCGGGTTGGGCGGCCGCTGTCGTAGCCCGCCTAGCCGAGCAGACCGACCAGTTACATGCAGCAACCGGGCGCTGTCGCCAGGCTGTCGGGCATACGCGTGCAACCCGCCCCAACGTCGCTTGGTTGTCGCTGATCGCCGCGAGGCCAAGCAACGTCAACATCTGGCGTCGCGATGCCTCCCGCGGATAGGCGGCGAATGCTTCCAGTGGAAATGACCGCAGCCCAGCCAGCACCAGGGGCGGCCAGAACCGACGCGGAACAGTCCCACCGCAATCCTGAAGGAAAGGGTGTTTGTGGTCTGGCCGCACTGGCCAGCCCTGTACCCCCAGGGTGCGATGCACCGCGCTGCCCCGAGACCGTTGCTGCACTCGGGGCAGCGCGGCGGCGCGAATGGCGCACTGCTTAACCAGTCGCAACGTCGGGTTTACCCGCAGCTAAGGCCGGTACACCCTTGCCGCACGACGCATCGCTTGCTCATCGCTTCACCGTAAAGCAGCCCCGAGGTACCGCCTGGACGCTCATGGACCGATCCGGTTAGAGCAGTCTGCGCGGCCGCGGTGACGACCGTTCGCTTTCGTCGGCCGGCAGCAGGCGTTGCTGCGGCCGATCACCGTCCTCGCCTTGGAGCAGGTCCTGCCGCTACATCACAACACGGCCAAAGCCGTGGTCTGGCTGGCGCTGTTGTCCCAGCTGAACGACCTGAACGCCTGCTGAACGCGACTGGCCAGTCACGCTGTCGCGGCTCATCGACTCACGTAGACGAAGTGCGACCTCGGCAACTTGACCTTAATCATGTGAGGCGAGCGGGGTCGCGGCGAGGCCGATGGACAGTGGGCGGGCATGATGTGTCGGTGACGTTCCCGGAGCCGGAGGCGGGTGGCTTCCCCGCTGCATCCTCGTTCGCGGTGTCGGTGTCGCTGCGGCGCGTCGAGACCGCGCTGGTGCTCACCGTCGGCGGCGAGGTCGACCTCGTCACCGCACCCGAACTGAACGACGCCGTCACCGCCGCGCTGACCGAGGCACCTGCCCTGCTGATCGTCGACTTGACCGCGGTGACCTTCTTCTCGTCCGCCGGCCTGGCGGTCCTGTTCAACCTGCAGAACGCGGCCGGGTCCGCGACCACGGTCCGGGTCGCGGCGACCTCGGTCGCTGCGCGGCCGATGGCCATCACCGGTGCCGACCGGCTCATGCCGGTGTTCGCAACGCTCGCCGAAGCCCTCTCGGCCGGGCACCCAGCCGAGCCGCCTTCGGAGCACGGTGACGCGAGCCCGTCCGGGAGCAACCAGTGACCTCGACGTCCGACGGGACTCGGTGATGGAGTCCGAGACCACCGCTAGTGACCCGGATCCGGCTCTTCCAGCGCCGGTTGCGGGCTTGGCCTGTGTAGGGGTGAGCGCGACGCCGCCGCTGCTAACTCAGCTGCGCCGCCAGCTCCTCGCTTGGGTCGGTCACGCCGGGCTGCCCGTGGGACGGATCCAGGATGTGGTGCTCGCAGTCTACGAGGCGCTGGCCAACGTGGTCGAGCACGCCTACCCGGGCGAAACCGGCACCCTCGACCTGCATGCCCGCCGCAACGGTAGCCGGATCACCGTCACGGTCACCGACCGCGGCTCCTGGCGTCCTGCCCCCGCGCCGGGCTTGCTGGGCGGGCGGGGGTTGCCGCTGATCCACACCCTGGCCGACGAGAGCGCCTTCACCACTACACCGGCCGGCACAGTCGTCGAAATGAGCTGGGTCTGCGCCCCGGGCACGTGACCACGCTGCCGAACTTGGCGAATGTGCGCCGGGACGGTTGAGACCCCCGGACGACTGGGTAGGTCATCAGTACTCGGGACGGGGGTCTCGGGGACAGGCGGCGGCCTGCCGGGATGACCACGCCGCACCGTCGGGGCGGTGCCGGACAGTACGGGTCATCGCGGCAGGCCGCCGCGCCCTACCCGCCGGCTGCGCGGGATCGCCCGGCTTGACGAACCTCAGGCGATGCGGCCGCATCAAGCCGAAGTAGTCCGGTATCGGTGCTTGAGACCGCACTGCGCACAATGTGCCGAGCGCCGATCTCGACCGCCGGCTTACCCGTGCCACAAATTGGGCCGCGTGAGGGAGGTTCGGGAGACGACGAGTTTCGGCCGTTGAGCTGGGTACGTTGTGCGCGCGGGCTCGGTTACCTCCCCCTCGATGACTGGGCCCGCCTCCCGGAGCTGTTGGCGGTTCACCGGCCGTGAATGCCAGCCGGATCACCACTAGACGCCGTTGGCGATATCGGCCTTTCTCGTCCGCACGAGGCGCTGGTTCGGTACGCGCGGCGGGGGATACCGGTTAAGTGCCGGACGCGTCCCGCTCGTCGCCGTCTAGGTGCGTCACAATCCGGTCCACCGCCCACCGGGGACGTCATGCTCGCGCAGGGCAACGCGGCGTAGGACGTCCTGCTGGACTAACGCGACACCGCGGCCGAGCCGCGCGCGGACGGCCGTAGCGACCGTGGTTTTGCCGGCGCCGGACGGGCCCCTGAGCACGACCAGTTGGGTGTCCGGTGAGCCAGTCGGACCGTTCGACACCTTATGCGACGTCGCTGCCGTCTGCGGTGTAGCTGCCGCAGAAGCCCCGATTGATCCGGCATCAGCGGGCTCGGAGTGCTGTCCGTCGCTGCGCGCAGTCACGACGCTAACTAATACCCGACGAGCCGGATGACGGTGCATGGGCCCACCTGATGCGCGTGCGCCCATGCGGAAAGCCCGTTTCAGCGGTGGCGATCGGTGCACGAACCCGCGTCGGCCGTCTACGCGCAGGCTTGGCGCCACTGCAGGGCTGCGCGCCAGGTCGCGATCAAGGCTTCGTCGTCGGCGGAGGTGGGCGACGCGCCAAGCGGTACCCAGGTCTGCTCCACCGGCTTCCCGTCCTCGACGTGCACCACGCAGATCCCGGCGTAGCGCAGCACCTCATTGCCTGACTCGGCGGAGATGCTGACTTCGCGGCTGGTCATCACCAGTCGCACTTGCCGTTCGCCCATCACGCGCCCCCCGCCCACCTCGTAGTCGACATCATCAGTGCGCACATATCGTCATCTGTAGCAAGTATTCCCTCGTTGTGGCGCGAATCGTTCCTGAATGCGGTGGCGGGACCTGCTGGCCGAACGTCTGGACTTTCCTTCCGCGAAGACGCGATCGTGCCGTTCGGTACCCGGCATGCTGTGCAGTTGTTGCGGGCAGAGCAGGAAAAGCGCCTGAGACGGCGGTAGTCTCGGGGAAGGAAAGCTGCCGCCTGCCCAGGCCCGCGGCCGATGCCGCAGTGCCGATGTCGACCCGCCGCTCTCCGTTGTTACGCCGTGAACGCGCCGGCGAGGTGCCCCGGAATCTGCGCCTTACCAAGGTTTCGCCGGCGAACGCGTCGTCGGCAGGAGGCCAGGCGGTGTGCCGGGCTCGCCCCCTACGCGAGCCCGGCACACTGTATATCCTGGTGGGGGCCTCGGGCTCCCCAGCCGTAATGGACGCCGGTCCCCCCGCGCGGCTCCGGCAACCGCGCGCGTCGGTGAACCCGCACGTCAGCGTTCCGTGACGACAGTGCAGATCATGAACACCCGGCCGGGGGATGTTCGACAGCTACGCGAGGCGACGGTCCGCGTACGCTCACCGCGGCGCCGGGCCTCATGTGGGCCTCGGTCGGAGCCGCGCTGCCATGAGTCACGAGTTGATCCGGCGCGGCACCCGCAACACCTTCCGCAGCCTGGCCGCAGACATCCCCAAGGCCAAGGTCGAGTTGTGGCAGAACGAAGGGTTCGCGCCAGTCGCTGGCCTCGACTACGACGACCCCAGCGTCAGGCGCTCGACCGTGCAGTCCTATATCAAAGCCGTCGACCAGTCTGCCCCTGACTCACGTCGAGCGCGCGTTGCGGGTGTTCGAGTGGCAGCTGCACTGGCTGGCCCGCCAGCCCACCCACGGTGCGAGTGACTTCGACGACGCCGCCGCCTGGCTGGACCGCGACGGCCTGGATCCTCGACGACGGCAACAAGATCAGCTGCGCCCCGGCCGGTCGGCCTCGAACACAGCCTGCACGCCCTGAACGATCCGTCCGGCATCCGCGCCGAGATCGACCGCGCCACCGCACCCTGCCCGAGGACCCGGCCGGCGCGATCGGGGCCGCGAAGCAGCTCGTCGAGGCCACCGCGAAAGTCGTCCTGCACGAACGCGGTCTGCCCGTCGACGACAACGCAACCGTCTCCGACCTGGTCAAAGCCGCCCAGCAAGCCTTGCGCTTGCACCCCTCGGCGGTTCAGCCCGGCCCGGACGGCGCCGACGCGCTGAAGAAGATCCTCGGCGGCGCGTCCACCATCGCGATCGGACTGGCCGACCTGCGCAACCGCGGCTACGGCACCGGGCACGGCCAAGCCCAAGCCCCGGCCGGGCTCGGCGCACGCCACGCACGGCTCGCGGTCAGCGCCGCGACCACCTGGTGTCAGCCGCTGCTGGACACCCTCGCCGATTCCGCCGCCCCGTGGCACGCCGACGAAGGATCCGAACGTGACCCCGCCCCATAAACCTTCGGTTTTTCCTGCGTGCGCTCGGGAGCGCACGCAGGAAGATGAGAGGGCGGCCCGCAAGGTACATCACTCCGCCCGATGTCGCGGTAGGTACGGTGGAGCAGTGCGTGACCGCTGGGATCGGCTCAAGCGCTGAGTCCTCAGCCCGCCGGGGTGGTCGCGCGGCGATGCTGTCGGCGCTCGGTTCGGACGATATTTCCGCTGTTCATCAGGTTTTCCGTGATGTTGCCGCCCGTTGTGCGGTGAGGTGCGAGGGCGCCGGCCGGGTTGCAGCGACCGGCGCCCTTCCCTACCGTCGGTGAGGGACTCGTCCGGACCATCGAACGGGAGTCTCGAGGTCGAGCACGACGTAGCGGCGTGCTCGTGGTCCAGCGTCGCGGCGCCGATGTCGAGGGCCAAGGCCGCCAAGTTGCTCGTCAATCCAGCAATTTCGCTACTCAGCACTCACCTGCAGCGATATCACCGCAGCCGATGTGGCAGCGATCCCGCACACAGCGTAACGGCTCGGACTCTGGCGCCGCCTATGTATACGCGTGTGTACTCAAGCCGCGAACGTCACTGCCGCCGTCCCGGTCCTGCGCCGGTCGTTGCTGTCGGTGCTGGTCGCTAGGATCCTGATCGAGGACTTTGTCAGCCTCGAACGGACGCGGGGCGCTGCCTCGAGGGGCTTGGCAGCTCCCCGCGTCCGGCCTTAATCTCCGTAGACACCAGCTTGTGGGCTTGGCGCTGGACGCCCGGCCGGCGTGCTTGCTGGTGTGCCAGTGGCGGATCCGTTCCGGGCCTACAACCATCAGTTGTGTGAAGCTGGCGTCGGTTGTCGAGGGCGAGCCGGATCTGGCGATCGGTACTGGCGAGGTCCTCGGAGCAGCGCTGCTCGTGGAGACTGAACGCGGCGGGCATGTGGGCCAGCCGAGCAGACGCCGGTCGTCCGAGCCCGTAGCTTCGCCGCGGACGCTCCGCTCCCGGTCGAGCGCAGCAGGGCCTGCCGCCGACCAGAGGATGCCAGCGACGGGTCGATTCGCAACATCGACACAAAGCCTTGACCTGCGGCGACAACATCAACAGGCCTTTGATGATCAAGCCGCGCCCACGAAATACTGCACTCCGCCGAGCGTAGATCTACGTAGTTGCAGCGGCCTGGGTGATTCGGCAAATAGGCCGAGCCGTGCATCGGGGAATCGGCGGACGCCAGCCTGCGTGCATTCCGCAACATCAGTGACTCGCAGTCGGCCCCGATGGGGTGCAACATAGGCAATGCGACACACAGTGCCGAACCGCAACGCCAGAGTGACGACTGACGGACAGTGCCCTCAAGTCGTTGGCGAATCACACCGCGTGCCGCTGCCATCCGGAGATCTCTTCGTAGAGGGGACAAGCGACATGCGCGAACGTTCCACCATGCCCACTGAATCGTCGGCGTCACCGTTAGGGCGACGCGTAGTGGTCATGCTCATCGTCGTTACCGCAGTCGTGGTGATGACCGCGTCCGGCATGGCTCCGAGCGCGGCGATCGCCCTGGTCGGTGCGGCAGGGCTGCTCAGCGCGGAGCTCGCCACGCGGCTGCTGGGCCCGGCGCCTCCAGCCTCTACCGCCCATGAGTCCGTCGACGCGTCCGAAGCGGAGCGTGCATGAGTCCGGCACCGCGCAAGCCGGTCCCGATCGACGGCGGCCCGGTCTCCGACTTCGCGCATGGCCTCCGCAAGATGGCCGAAGCGGCGGGGCTGAGCAACAGCCAGCTGGCCCGCTTGGCCCCGATGAACCCTGGCACCGTGAGCCGCGCACTCGGCGGCAAGCAACTACCAAGTGCCGCTACCGTCCGCAGGCTCGCAGAGTTGTGCGGAGCCGAGGCTTCTACGTGGGAGAAAAGTCGCGCAGACGTTGCCGCCGAGGTGAAGGCGGCGCGTGAGATGATACCTGCGAAGCTGAAACGAACGTGGGTAATTCACTTACCCGGTAAGAGTTCGGGCTCACGGTCTTCGAACTCGCGAAAGGCAACATTGATTGGCCTCAGCTGCACGATTTTGCTCGCCATTGCTGCCACTCTACTGACGTTGCAATCGATGAACTCTGCCGCAAGTCTGTATTACGTGAGCAACTCTCCGTCCACGTTCCCCCTGTCGACAGAAACTAGTGGTTATACCGCGCCTGGGCCAGATGGTCTAGTGTACCTTTCCGGGGACCGATTCGAGCTAGATCTCAAGACGAAAACGGCGCGGACTCTCGTGGTCAGCGTGGCTCCGACGTCCCCATATATTCCCTATTTGTCGTTT
Source organism: Amycolatopsis sp. lyj-23 (assembly GCF_046549135.1). Lineage (NCBI taxonomy): Bacteria > Bacillati > Actinomycetota > Actinomycetes > Pseudonocardiales > Pseudonocardiaceae > Amycolatopsis > Amycolatopsis sp. lyj-23. The sequence goes on from NZ_JAJPWN010000020.1 coordinate 76,176, forward strand.
GATTATTGGGCGCTTTCCGACGCGCATCCGAAGGTGAGGTCCGTCTTCGGCGCAGTAGGAAGCATGACAACGCCACTCAAGCTTCACGCAACTCTGCGGCTCGACGCCACCACATGCGGACCGGTGCACATCGCAGTCACCGTGGGTCAAGTCACCGTCCCCGCGACCCTGGATAAGGGAGACAGTTTCACTCTGCCCGCCGACCTGCCGACCATCAGCCGCGATACGACAGTGACCGTTGCCATCGATCTGGGCGCTCATCCCAATAAATGTCAGGCGATGGTCAGCTGGGTAGAAGCATCGCTGGGAAGGCCGTAATTTCCTGCCCTACGTTACACGCTGGAGCGGCGGCGATACCCCGGCAGCACGATCACCCCGGGGGTGCCTGCTATTGTCACCCGGGACAGCCCCGGAATAGCCGGCGCCACCGCGGAAATGCGCACGCCGATCGACGCGTTGCGTATCCCCTGGGCTCATGCCCTCGGCCTTGCGGGTTTCGTTCGGCTGGAACCCCATGTCGTGCCGAGAGGTGGACTGGACGCATCTGCCCGGGCGCAGGATGGCCCGTTCACCAGGCTCCGGTGGACGGGCCATCCTCGTGTTCACCCCGGCGAAGATCGGCTCTGCTGCACGGCGGGGTCCGTGCGGCGGCACGGCGACTCGTCTCCTACAGGCGATCGGCGGTCAATCAAGATCAACAGCGCCACGCGGGAAGCACTTACCGAGGAAGATGAGCGGTTCGCCGGACGGCGCGGGCTACTCACTCTGGCTAATCAGATCCTGACCAGCACGGCTCATACCTGCAGGGCAGTGGCTGCTGTCGGAGTTTTAGCTGGCTCGCTGTGAGCACAGTGCTGCTCACCGGAGTCTCCCGCGTTGACTTCGGTCCGGTCCACGTCACCATCCGCGATGCGCCGGCAAGCGGGGAACGACATTAGCCCTCGCGAAGACCAGGGCGACGTGCGAGAGTGCCGCGGTCGTAGGGCTGGCCGGCTGTCGACGTGTGTCCCACGTTCACGTCCACCGACTGCTGATCGATCACGCAATTCACATTCGCCCGCGACTTGTGAGTAGGCCGGACAGGGAAGTAGGGCTCGGCGGCACACGGGGGCGTTGTGCCGCCGAGCCAGACTCTCGGTGATCGGGACGGTCGGGGGGCGTGCCGGACCGATTACCTCGGTATCAGACAAGAGGGCACGCGGCGGCGGCAATGACGTCCGAAGTCGAGCTTCACCGAGACGGGTGACGTGCCGATGCCCGGAGCCCGGCGGGGCTTCGGCCCCCCGAACCAGTCGGGCATCCGGACGTCGACTGGCACCTTTTATCGCTCGAGGTCAACGCTGGCGAGTCGCAAGCACAGGCTTCCCCGAACGCGGCCCCGATCCATACTCCCGGGACCCATCTGTTGGCCGACTTGCTAACCAATCAGCTCCGTCTCGTCCCGATCGTTGTCGGGTTGAATTCGGGGACCATAGTGACCGGCATTCCGGCGTAGCGGAGTCTCGTGATCGAGCAGCGCCGGGCTGGCCGCGGTGGCTTCGGCGGCCCGCCGGAGAAGCAGGTTGGCTTCGTGGTGGTCTCCGGCTTGGTGGCGAAGCCACGCTAACATGATCAATGCGTTCGGGTCCCAGCCGGTTGCGGCCACCCGAAGTAGCCGCTCGGCGCGAGCCAGGTCGCCGTTCAGCTCCGCGACCCGTGCGGCGTGAACCAGCGCCGAGCCGGTGCTCGGTTCGGCGCAACGCTGCTGGGTGGGCACGTAGAGGTCGAGATCGGGAAGCCGGACATAAGCATCGGCTGCGCCGGGGGAGCCGAACGGCTGCAGGATCCGCTCGATCTTCCATGGGGCTTCGTACCGCACGTTCCAATGGCTGAGGTGCTGGCTCCGAGGGGCCGCGCGCTCGTCGCCCGTCGTGTTCGTGTTGCAAATTGCCCACTGAACCTGCCTGAGCAGTTGCCGCACATTCCAACGGTTGCCTACGACGTCGTCTGGCGTCCGCAACGGTTCGAAGGCGTCAGACATGCAGGGCCAGCGAATCAGGAGGGAGGTGAGCATGTCGCACTCAGCCTGCAGGAGCGGCGGCATTGGTAGCTGCGACCTCCAGCTCCGCCAGCCGCCCAGCTGGAACCGGAACTCGAGGGAGCAGGGCTCGGCGGGTCGGGGATCGTGCTGCTGATCTCCCGACGGTTCGGGGAGTTCAGTCCGGGACAGTTCGCCATGTTCGTGATGCATTTGGGCGATCAGCCAGTCGTAGATCGGCGTTGTTGCTGCTGTGGTCGACACGTCGGTCTTCTGCGTCAGCTCGATCTGGCCTTCGGCGAGTCGGGCATCGCGCTCGTCCTGGGCAGCCTCGCGCCGCTGGGGGATGGGATCGAGGACCTCGGCGCAGATCTGGAGCAGGGGCTCGGCTTCCTCGATATCGCTGTCCACGGCGATGCGCAGCCACCGCAGCGCCTGACCGTGGTTGTCGTGCATCGTCTCCCAGACCCCGATCTCGAAGGCCCGGTACGCGACGACCGTGTCGTCGACCATCGTGCGAAGCACCCGGCCGTGCGCGGCAATCTCGGCGGCGTCCGCGGCCTTGGCAGCGGCGATGAGGTTGTCGACGTCGAACCGGGGATCGGCGCCGTGACCGGTGTCGGGCGTGGTCGGGGTCACTGGTGCACCTCCGGCAGGGTCGGGTATCCATCCAGGTGGGGTGATTTTCGTAGTTTGTTCAGCCCACGGGCTTGGGCATTCTTGACGTCGGAGATCGTGCAGGCCATGAACGCGGCGACGGTCTTGATGTCCAGCTCGAGCCCGAAGCGAAGCAGGAGGATCTCCTGCTGGCGCACGGGCAGCTCCCGCAGCGCCATGATCACGTTGGTGGTGGTGAACAGGCCGTCGATGCCGGGCAGGAACTCCGGCATGTCCTTCACCTGCTCGGCGGTCAGCTCGGCCAGATCAGCGTTGTCGATCAAGGCGGTCTTCGTCCGGCCGCGCCGTCGGAACTCGTCGATCGTCCGGCGCCGTGCGGTGGCGAACAGCAGAAACTCCGGGTTCCTGAGCGCACCCTCGCGCTCCCACGTCCGGATGAGCTCGATCAGGCATTGCTGCACGATGTCTTCGGCGGTGCCGTCGGTGAGCCCCATCTGCCGCACGATGGTGACCGCCTTCCCGAGGTGGTCGGCCACGACGGTCGCGACCGCGGCCCGGCAGAAGGTGATATCCGGTTGGTCGTCGTCGGTCACGCGTGCTCCGCGGGCAGCGCCGACACCGACCCGACCGTGATCGACCAGTCGCCGGCCGGGTCGTGGCTGACGACCCGCGCGGCGCGGCCAGACCTGGTCATGACCTGCGCGACCGTGTTGATCGTGTCGTTGCGTTCGCGGGCCATCGCCCGGGCCGTGCGAAGACGCACCACGTCGAGCAGCACGCGCGCCACGCTACGCGGGCGGGGGATCCGGATGAACTCCGTGTCCGAGGGGTCCCAGTCCATGATCGGCCTCCTTTCTGTCGATGGTGATACCGATGTGGACTCCGCCCGGGACTCACATTTTGAGAAGGATCTTGGACGAATTCTGTTTCGCCTGCTTAAGTGCCACTCTCGGGCAGGGCCGGCTCGGACGACGCTGCGGACGTCGCCAGCGCAGTTAGCCCGGCGCTCCGGGTGAGCCTTCTTTGTGCACGCTCTGGACGCACGACAGCCACGCGATCGGTGCCGCACAGCCGGCGACGGCGAACCGGCACTCGGCCGATCCGACGCCTGCCAGCACCACTCGGCGTCTTGAGTGCTTCGATGTCCTCGTGGGACTCGCAGACGACTACGCCGAGCACCTCGCGGCTCGCGGCTTCGACGACACCGGCGGCCGCACGGTGTGCCTGGACTGTGTCGTCGACGAGAGCCTGCGAGCTGAGACGGTCAAGCAGTTGACGGCGTGGGAGTGCTCGTTCTGCGGCGCGGTGGCAGAGGAAAGCGCCGACGATCCGATCGCGGCTCAGTTCGACGACTTCATGTCGATCGTCATGGGCGCGTTGACGTTCGTGTACCACTCGGCGGAGTCGGCCCTGGCCTGGGACAGCGAAGATCAGACCTGGATTGGCGGCTCGGTGATCGACTCAAGCGACGCGGTGTACGAGCTCTGCGCTGGCGACGTCACCAACGAGGTCCTGGACGCGATCGCGGAGCTGATCCCTCTGGCGGACTGGACCGCCGACGACATCTCGCAACTACAGCCGGACGACGCACTGCGGTTTACTTGGGAGCAGTTCCGCGACAAAGTCCGCTACAGCTCGCGCTTCGTGTTCCTCTCCACACCGGAGGAACATTCCGATCATCCCGACGAGTTCACCACCGAGGAGTTCCTGCAGAAGATTGACCAGGTCCTGCGGGGCCACCAGACCGTGCTCCACGTTCCCGCCGGCCGTCGCTTCTGGCGTGGGCGGCTCACCATCAACCCCGATGACGCCCGCGCCTGGCGCGCGCCCGAGCTCGGCCCGCCGCCGCGCGACCTCGCCTCCAACAGCCGGATGAGTCCCGCCGGGGTCACGATGTTCTACGGCGCCGACGACATCGCCACGGCCATCGCCGAAATCGGTGCGCACAGTTCCCAGCGATACGCTGTGGTCGGCGAATTCGAAACCACCCGCGACCTGACCTTGCTGGACCTCACCACCTTGCCCGACGTGCCGAGCCTTTACACCGAAGCCGGCCGGACCGCAGCGCGCTACGACGTGATCTTCCTCCACGATCTCGCTGCCGACCTGGCCAAGCCGATCGCGCTCGACGGCCGCGAGCACATCGAGTACGTCCCCACACAGGTGATCACCGAGTACCTGCGCTACGTGTCCACGAACAAGGTCGACGGCATCCTCTACCGCAGCGCCCAGAACGATGGCGTCTGCTGCGTGCTGTTCTGTGAGGCCGCTAACTGCATCAATCCGGGCCAGGAGCCGGCGCCGTTCACACCATCGTGGCTGATGCTGCATTCAGAGACCGTGCACGCGGTTCGGGTTCTCGCGGTCCCGGCCCCGCTGTAACGCCGCCACGGTCGCGTGCCACTTCCGCGGCGGTAGACCCTCACTCCGCGGTGAGCTGAGGGACTGAGTTTGCGCCGCTGTCGCGGGTAGCGAGGCTGCGTGATCGTCACTGGGCGGCGACCCCACCGGGCTGAGCGACGTGAATGTTGGCCTAGGCCGTCCGGTCGCGATGTGAAGGCCCAAACGGATAGAGGAGCCCCGACGTGCAGTGGCGGCCCGTTGGCTGCGCCGGGGCCGCGCGCGGACCAGTGGACTTCTGCCCGGCCGTCTTCCTCACGGGGGGTGTCTTGGGCGCGCGCCCGCTGTTGTCATTCGTGTGGTTGCCGCAATCCGCGTCGGCCTGGAGATCCGCATGCAAGGGGGTCGATCTTCGGTTCAGATGGCTCGTGTGTGCACTTTCGCGGCTAGCCGTTGCGGTCGGGGGCCTGCGGCGGGCCGCCCGCGACGCCGTCCACGGCGACCACCTGGCGAGGTCATGCTGGCGTGGTTGATGAGCCCCCGGCCATACGGTCCGGTGGCGCAGTCCTTTCGTGCCGGGAACGCTATGCGCCGGGCTGATCCGCCCTGCAGCCATGCTGATGCGTCGGATGCTGGCGGTAACCCTCATCAGATGCGCGTGGGGCGGCAACCGGCTGTGTATAACGGTCTACATGACTGGGCTGTACTGAGCTGCGTCGGCTGGCTGACTCGTTGTGACAGCAGGCAATAGTTGGCGCAGGAACCTCATCGCGACCTGCTGACCATGGTCGGTTACAGCCGATGGTTGGCGCCGGATTCAGACAGTAGTTGTCACAAAGTACGTCGGCGCGTTCGCGACGTCGCCCCGGTAGGAGTCCCCGTAGTACTCGCCGAATTTTGGGTGGATATGGCTGACCTGCGGTGATGTGGTGCTATCCGCGACGTCGGGGGCTGGACAGCGTTTCGGTGGCCTGGTGCACGGCGGCGAGGCCGGGTTTGACGTAGCGCTGGACGCTGCGCAGGCTCCTGTGCCCGGTCTTGGCCATGATCACGTTGGCGGAGGTGTTGGCGTCGCCGAGGTGGGTGGCGGAGCTGTGCCGGAGCTGGTGCAGGCGCAGGCCGTCGCAGTAGTGGCCGAGCAGGATCCGGGCGCAGTCGCAACCGAGCCGGGCCCGTCCGGTTTCCGGGCAGATGTCGCGTAGGTCGGTGGTCGCGCTCCGGTGCGGGCCGGGGCGGTGTTGGGACAGGAATAGCGGGCCGCGTGTGCGGCCGGCGATCAGCCGGGGCAGCAGGTGGGCGGTGTCGGTGCCCCAGGTGATCCACATGGTGTCGCCGCCCTTGGCGGTGACGCGGGCCTGCTTGTTGGGCAGGTCCAGGTCTTCGATGTTCAGCGCGAGCACGGCGCCGGCGCGGGAGGCGGACTCGTAGAGCATCCGCCACAGCGTCTTCTCCCGCAGCGGGACGTCGCGGCGTCGGCACAGCCGGTCGATCCGTGAGCGGGACACGGCCTTGGTGTCGTCGTTGTTCTCGCGCCGCCGCTCGGCCGAATCCGGCAGGGCGGGCGCGGTCCAGTGCTGCTTGGCCGCGCACCAGGCCAGCCAGGAGCCGACGGCGGCGCGGTTGCGGTTCCAGGTCGACGCGGCCGCCTCGCCCCACAACGCGGTGCGTGCCTCGGCGACCTCGCCGCCGGCGACGTCGGCGAGCGCCCGGTCCGGCCCGAGTACATCGGCGGTCCGGTCGAGCACGTTCGTGTAGGCGCGCAGGGTGTTCGGGTTCCCCGTGATGTTCGGGGAGTCGAGGAAGGCGTCGATGGCCGTGCGCACGGCCGGGCCGCCGGTCTTGCCGGTCCCTCGGCGGCGGGTCTCCAGCTTGGTCACCGTCGACGCCACGATCCGCTCCTCTCAATCGACCTACCGGATAACATGCGGGAGTCGCGTCGTCGAGCGTGCGAGGTCCCCGCTGGTTGCTGGTTGTCGAAGTGGATCAACCTACCGGATAATGGCCTATTATCCGGTAACTGCCCTGGTAGGCAGCGTCGCGGTTCAGGTGTGGTCGAGGTCGTCGAGTTGGTGTTGGACGCGCTCGGCGTCGGCGTCGCGGCCTTGGTCCCGGTACAGCTGCAGCGCTTCCCGCCACACCGTGCGGGCCTGCTCGTGCCGGCCGAGCGCGGCGTAGGGGTGGCCCACGCCGTCGAGGGTGGCCGCGACCTGGTAGGTGTTGTCGAGGTCGCGGCGCAGGGTGAGGGCGTGGTGGTAGTGATTGAGGGCCTGGTGGTGGTCGCCGGCGTGGTGGGCGATGTAGCCCAGGCTGTCCAGGGTTTCCGCCTCGCCGCCGGGGTTGTGGTGGTGGCGGTGCAGGGTGAGGGCGGCCTGGCAGTGCTCGCGGGCGGTGTCGAACCGGCCTAGGCGCGCGGCGTACCAGCCGACCGCGTTGAGCGCGATGGCTTCCCACACCGGCAGGTCGAGGGTGCGGAAGAGGGCGAGGGCGTGGTGGGCGTGCTGCAGGGCCTGCCGGTCGTCCCCCCGCTCTTCACAGGCGAACGCGAGCGCCCGGTGGGCGTGGGCCTGTTCGGTGGGGTCGTGGTGGCGCAGGGCCAGGTCCAGGGCCTGCTCCAGGTGGGTGGTGGCCTGTTCGTGCAGGCCCAGCAGGGAGCAGGCGAGGCCGAGGTTCCGGTGGGTGCGGCTGCGGGTGGCGGGGTCGGGCAGGTGGTCGGCGGCGTCCAGTGCCGCCTGCCACATGGTGACCGCGTCGTGCCGGTGCCCCCGCCGCTGGAGGAAGGTGTTCAGGTTCCAGACCAGGTGCCAGACGGTGTGGTGGTGGCCGAGGGTGGCGGCGGTGCGCTGGGTGGCCAGCAGGGTGGCGTGCTCGGCGTCCAGCCAGGCCAGCGCCGCGTCGGTGTCGGGCAGCGGGTGCAGGCGCACGCCGGGCGCGTGCGGCCCGGGCCGCACGAGCGGGCGGTGGGGGTCCAGGAGGCGGGCGGCGGCGTGGGCGGTGTGCAGGTGGAAGTCCCCCACCCGGGTCAGGGCCGCTTCCCGCACCTGCTCGGGCAGGGTGGTGTCGGCGGTGGTGGTGGCGTAGCGGCGGATCAGGTCGTGCATGGTGTAGCGGCCGCCCGGCCGCCGTTCCAGCAGGGAGGCGTTCTCCAGCCCGCTCAGCGCCCGGCGGGCGGAGCGGGCGGGCAGGCCGGTGAGGGCGGCGGTGGCGGGTGGGGTGGTGTCGGGACCGGGGGCGATGCCCAGCAGCGCGAACACGGTGCGCTGGGTGTCGGTGAGATAGCGCAGGGACCAGGACAGCACGGTGGGCAGGCTGGCGGCCGGGTCGGTGTCGTGGTCGAGTGCCTCCAGGCCGAGGTCGCGCAGTTCGGCGGCGGCCTCGGCCAGCGGAACGTCGGGGCGGGTGCCGGCGGTGCGCGCGGTGATCGACAACGCCAGCGGGTGGCCCCCGCACAGCCCGATCAGCTCGTCCACCGCCCCGGGTTCGGCGTCGACGCGGTCGGTGCCCAGGCGGGCGGCCAGCAGGCTGCGGGCCTCCTCGGGGGACAGGACGTCCAGCGTTAGGTGGCGGGCGCCGTGCCGGTCGATCAGCGAGTCCAGCCGGTGCCGGCCGGTGACCAGCACCGTGCAGGACGGCGAGCCGGGCAACAGGGGTACGACCTGGTCGCTGGTGGCGGCGTTGTCCAGCACGATGAGCATCCGCCGCCCGACCACCAGGCTGCGGTAGAGCGCGGCCTGGGCGTCGAGGTCGGCCGGGATGCGGTTCGCCTCGACGCCCAGGGCGTCGAGAAACCCGCGCACCGCCACCGCCGGCTGCACCGGTTCGCCGGTGGGGCTGAAGCCGTGCAGGTCGACGAACAGCTGCCCGTCGGGAAACCGCTCCAGATGCCGGTGTGCCCAGGCCAGGGCGAGCCAGGTCTTTCCGATGCCCCCGGCACCGCCGATCGCCGACACCAGCACCGTCGTCCCCGCATATGCCGGGCCGGTGGTGGGGGCTGCGGTGGTCGGTTCCCGCGTGCCGGCGCCTGGTCCCTGCGGCGCAGCGGCGTCGGTGAGGGCGCGGTCCAGGCGGGCCAGTTCCGCAGTCCGGCCGGTGAACAGTCCCGGTGCAGCGGGCAGCTGCCGCAGGGTGTCCGGCGGGTATTGGGTGAGGACGGCAGGGTCGGCCGGGTAGGGGTGGTCGGGCAGGGCGATCCAGGCGCGGTCGTGGAAGGACTTCACCCTCACCTCGACGGGCCGGAACGTGGCCGGGTCCAGGGTGGTGGAGTTGCGTACGACCTCGTCGAAGACCAGCCCTGACACGATCATGGCCAGCACGCCCGGTGAACCGGTCAGGGCGTCGCGGACCGGGGCTGCGTCCAGCAGCCGGAACGCCGCGACCATCGTGGGGGAGGTCGCGCCGTGGTCGTCGAAGGCGACCTCCCCGGCGTGCACTGCCAGCCGCAGCCGGGCGCGCGCGGCGGTGGGGCTCGTGCTGTTGTGACCGCGCACCGCCCGCGCCAGCGCCTCGGGCAGCACCTCCAGCAACGGCGCCTTCGGGTACTCCGGCGGGACCAGGACCACCACACCGTCCCCGGCGTCGCCGTGCCAGCACGCTTCCATGGGTACCCCGGCCGCCGCCAGCGCCTCGGTGACCACCGCGTACATCCCGGCCCGGGTACCGAGCTGGTGCGGCAGGGTCCGGCTGGCAGCGCTGTAGCCCTCCACGTCGACCAGGACCATCGTGCGGTGGACCGCGTGCCGCCCCGTAGCCGCCATGCCGACCCCCCGAGGACAGAACCACGTGGTGCACTGGTGAACCACAGTTTCTATCGCCCCGGCGGGGCGGGTCCCGCGTCACGTGACACACCGGTCGCCCGTTCGGCCCTGCAAGTCCACCCGACCGGGCGACGCTCCCCGGCCACGGTCCCGTGCCTGGCAGATGCTCAACTCCGAAAGCAGCTGACGAGCACCGTCCTCCCCCCGGGCGGCTCGCCGCGAATCCCAGCGGTCAGAACAGGGTGTCGCGCACCCGCAGCGGCCGGTACCCGGTGGGGCCGAGCTGGGTGAGTTCGCCTTCGATGTCGACCTCGATGGCGCCGAAGAAGTTGATGTTCTCCGAGTGGGCTGGGGAGATGTGGGCCAGGACCTCGTCGTCGATGCGGCGGCCGGCCGCGCGCATCTGCTCGACGGCCAGGCCGTAGTACTCGGTCGTCCAGGTGACCACGGCGTTGGTGACGAGGGTGAGGCACCACGCCTGCTCGGTCTGGGCCTCCAGGTGCCGGGCGCGGATTATTCCTTCGTGGGCGTAGAGCAGGTCCCGCTTGAGCGCGTGCAGCGACTCGCCCTTGTTCAGCTGCCGGGAGATCTTGCGGCGGTAGGCCGGGTCCGACAGGTAGCGGGCGGCGTAGATCGTGCGTCGCAGCGCCCCGTACTCCTTCAACGCCGCCGCCAGCGCGTTCTGCCGGCTCGACGCCGAGAGCTTGCCGAACAGCAGAGAGGCGGTGGCGTGCCCGAACTTCAGCGACCCGGCCAGGCGCAGCAGGTCGTCCCAGTGCTCGGCGATCAGTTCGGTGTACCGCGTCGAGCAACACCGTCACCCCGCGTGCGGCACAGAAAGTGACCGCGGACGCATCCAGCACCAGCCCCCGCGGCCGCAGACCAACCTGCTGCCCGAGCAGGGCAGCCAGGTCGCTGGTGACCGTGAGGTCCAGGTCGCCGACCGCAGTGACCACCCTCGTCTCAGCTGTCCTGGTCACCGTGAACGATGCCGCGAGTGAGTACTCCCATCGGCGCCGCGGCCGGGGGGACGAACTCGGAAAACAAGGTCAGGGCCTCCTCGGACCAACACCATGAGGCCGAACCGCCGGTGCACAAGTCCAGCCCCTCACGCCCCCTCTGGGGCAGGCGAGTTACGGACGCGACGGCTACCGGGCTGAACCGCTGCACCACGACGGTACAACCGAGCAGCAAACGCTGCAGTTCAACCGCGAACTTGTCACGCGGTCGTCCGCATCACCTCGATCGGGCGATTCGTGCACCAGATGAGGCGCCGGCGTACCGGGTGGTGCACTTGCGTCATGCCGGACGCCCGATGCGTCTATAGCTTTTGCGGCATGCTGAAGCGCCTGCGGAAGTACCCGTCTCGGCTGGAGCAGCCCCTCAGGCGATGAACCAGGTCCGTGTCCTGTGGTGGATCAGTCGCCGGAGGTCCGGGCCGCGCTCCGTGACGTCCTTGCCGCCGAACCTGATATTGAGGTGGTCGCCGACACCGGATCCGGGCTTGAGGCCATCCGGCTCGCTGCCACACATCGGCCGTCAGTCACGGTGTTCGACGCCCAGCTGGGTGATCAGCACCTGCGCGCCCTTCGCCGGTTCCACCACCATCAGCCTCACGTCGGGATTGTCGCCTTCTCGGGCTTCGAACTGCAGCTGCCCGAAGAACAACTCGCCAGCATGGGCATCGCCGAGATGCTGATCAAAGGCGCACACATCCGGCTCGTTCTCGACGCAGTCCGCCGAGCTGCCCGCATCGCCGACCGGCCGTAACGCCGTGGCAGCGACGAAGTCATGATCGCTGTTCAGCCGACCGCCGCGTCCAAGCCCCGCCGCCGGGCCTCGTCCAGCACCACCGTGATCGCCTGCTGGTCCAGGCCGGCCAATCCACTGGGCTGCTCGGCGCGACTGGCGGCCGCGACGATGACCGCGGCGACGTCGTGCACCTTCTCGTTGGTGTTTTGGGATACCTCTCGCAAAACGACGAAGGCTTCATCAGAGGTGCAAGCCCGCACCAACATGATCATTCCCTTCGCCTGCTCGATCACCGGCTGCGTCGCCAGCGCTTCCTTCAGCTGCTCCACCTCGTTGGCAGGATCACCCGGTCCTCTCCATGACGTCACGACCAGATTTCACACCACCCGCACAACCGAGGCCGACACCGGGACCAGGCACGAAGGCGAAACGAACGGCCGTCACCGTGGCTGCCGGCGGAGGTGCTGTGGCCACAGCAGTACACGAGCGTCCAGGCGGTGGGCTCCGACAGGGGGTGTGAGCGAAGCGCTGAGCAAGCGATGCGTCGCACCGGAAGGGTGTACGTGCCTTAGCGCGGGGTAAGCGCGACATCGCGCGTGGTTAAGCAGTAGCCATCCGCGGCGCGGAGTGGGTTTCGTCATAGCCACCGGACCGACTTTCCCTTGTGGACTCGCCGACACCCAGGACGTCGTGCCAGATTCCACTTGGACATGCCAACTATCGCCTGTCGGCACACTCGTGGTCGGGCGTCTCACCGTGACGGTCAGCCGACACCTGTCGAACGTGTGTTCTACCGTTTGCTAAGTTCGTGTCGTTGGGTGACCTGGAAGTCGGGGAGGCCTTATGGCGTGGTTGGTGCGCGAGCGAGCCAGCGGCCGCGAGTGGCGGGTGGGCGATAGCGACCTGGCTTGGGACATCGGCGGTTACGACGCCGCCCGTTTCGAGCTTCACGTCCTGGACGAGAAGGTCGTCGGCGCGCCGGACGGCAAGCCTGACCCAACGTTGACTCAGGAGCCTCGGCTCGGATCCGCCAGAGTCGACACTCACAGTATGCCGTAGGGCGCGGTAGGTAGTCGTAGGCCGATAACAGCCCTTATGTAAACCTGCGCCCTGACCCACTGGCGGGGACTCATGACTTCAAGTGTATAACGACATGTACGGCTGCAAGGGTCTGCAACGGTGCGGTGATGTCGATGTTGGGCTGTGTCCCGCCGTCGCCCCGGTGGTCCGTGTACGACATTGGAGGACGACCGAGGGCATATGCGGCTTAACCGGCTCCAAAACACACGAACGGCCGACGGAAGGGGTCGATTGCGATGGCTTCGGCGAGCGCCTGGGCAGGTGGCTTTCCGGCGGAGAGGGCCCGGTAGTAGTCGTCAATCGCGACGGCGGAGGCGATGTCTCCCACCCTGGATACCGGCGCGATGACCGTGCGTGCTCCGGCGTCCAAGAGTGTCCCGGCAAACCCGACTGGGTCGTCGCCGGGCCGGAGATGATTCATCGGGAGCTCGCACGAGCTGAAAACGACATGCTGGGGCGGTGGGCGCAGACGGGACATTTCATGTCCAAACAAAGCGCCGTCGGACAATTCGAGCCGGGAGAACAAAGCGTTTTCTGGCTCGTGAGCGCCGTGGGCGGCGATGTGAACGAGTGTCGCACCTTCCATTGCATGCAACACCGACTCTACACTCGCTGCGGTGCCGGTCAGTTGTGTCGCCATCGGATGATGTGAAGTCAGTTTGTCCAGTTCGCCGCGAGCGCCGGCCAGCCCTGGCCCGCGGACGAGTACGGCCTCGCCAGATCGCAGTAAGTTGACCCGTTCAGCTTCGAACCACATCGCCGCTGATGACGCGACCACCGTTGGCCGCCGTTGCAGGCCGGATAGCACGCCCCACGGAACGGCGAACAATTCTACGGTTGGGATGATTACCAATTCGCGATCGCCGATTAGGTCGATGAGCGGCTCGATAAGTTGAGCATGGAGTCGGCCGGCTTGCCGGTACGCCGAGGCGAGGACAACCTCGGCGAGTCGCTCCGGCAGGTTATCTGGCGCCAACGCGTCCAGGTCGACGTTAAGCATCCGCGCCGCTTCGGCAGCGGCTTGAGCCGACCCCAGCCGCACCACTCGGGACTCGCCGCCAGCGAGAATGACCGCAACTAGATCGTCCTTCGCAGCCGCGAAGGTGATCATGGCGCGCTCGCCCAACTGGGCGAAGACATCATTTAGCGCTGTGATTGGTCGCGGCCGGCCCCAGCGGCCGGAACGCCAACCGAGCCGGCGTGCGTCTCGGAGCCGTTCGTTGTATTTCGCTCGCAGACCCGCGATCGGTCGGCCATCATGCTGCGCCTCGCGGATGGCTTGGCCGAGGTTGCGCACTTCGGCCACCCGGTCAGCCTGCTCAGGATCGGTTTCCGCGCTCAATGGTTCGTAGCGGAAGGTCTGTGCTCGCGTCCGTTCCAGCCACACCCATAGCCGCCGCGGGTCGGCGCGCTGCAACATGAGCATGTTTCCAAGGTCGGCGAGTTCTTGAGTATGCAGCGCTGTGCCGGATACGAGATCCTGTTCGCCCATTCGGTCGCGCACAGCTTCGAATTCGGTGAGTCCTGCGCGCACTTCGGTGAGTGCTTTGGCTCGCTGTCCACGCGCGAGAGCCAGTTCGGCGCGACAAAGTCGGCGCAGCGTCCGATGGTCGATGGGGGAGAGCTGGCCGGGCCGCGGGACGAGAGCCAGAGTCTCGGCGGCACGGGTTAGGTTGCCGCATCGAATGTCAAGCCGCACAGCGAGCATCCGCGCGGTCGCGGCGTAACCGTTGAGGGCGGCCGCAGACATCGAGTCGGCGACGCTTAAGGCGCGAGTTATCAGCCGGGTCGGCACAGATCCCGTCTGCAGGCTCTGAGCCACCTCGGCGCGTAGCTGAGTAAGTCTTGCGTTCGCGGTACAGGTCGGACACCCGTTCCGTGTCAAAGCTTTTGCGGCCACGGCAGCCATCTTGCGGGCCACATTGAATTCGCCGGTCACGAGCGCGGCCGAAGCCCGATCTAGCTGCGCCTTCGCCAGGTCGCTGTCTCCGGAACGGTCGCCATCGAAGCTGTCGATCAAGTCGTCAAGGTGGTATGCGGCTTCGTCGGCCAATCCCGCGAGAAGCAGCGCTCTCGCCTGAGCGAGCCGCAATCCGGACGGTATCTCCGCGTCGATGGCGCGGTAGCTACGCTCGCTGAGTTCGTAGCGGCGCAACGCTTCGGGAACGTCGCCGATGCGCACCTCGAGCAGGCCAAGCGTCCACTGGACGGAAGCCGCGACATGAGGAAGGCCGAAACGCTCCGCCAGAGCGAGAGCCCGAGTGAGCTCCTCGCGAGCCTTGGTGACGTTTCCAAGCTTTAGATGAGCCCAACCGCTGATGACCCAATCTTCTACGATTGCCGATCTATCAGCTACAGAAGAATCGGCGGCCAGCTCGTCCTCTCTGGCCCGAGCTTCTCCATGCGGGTGGTTGCCGTAGTGCTCGTTTTCCGAGGGTGGAGATTGCGTGCCGGGGACCATCGCGCCCTGCTCACGACTGGCGCGCTCGACGATTGCGTTCGCCAGTTCGGGCGACGTACGATCGCGAAGCTCTCGTGCTCCGGCGGTGCCAAAAGACGAGCGTTCAAGTAGTGCTGCTATCGCGTGCAGCAGCATGCCGGGCTCATCCGGTTCGCGGTGCACTCGGTCGAGGACACCCATAAGTGCGAGCTGTCGGTACCGCAGCCATTCGGTCCTATCCGACACCGTCAGGGTCGGGTCGCCAGGCCGAGGGACGCCTGACTCAGTCATGTGTGTGGGCCCCCCTCGTAGCGCGGCGTTTGTGCCGAAACAGGATCTGCGCGACGTTGTTGCTGGTGACCGATTCGTAACTCTCGGCGCTGAGCAGCTCAGCGATCTCACCATGGCTGTAGCCGAAGGCAGATGCCGCAACGATGACCCTGGTCCGCTCGTCCGGCAAGGCGTCGAGCCCTTCGGCGATCTCTGTCCATCGCGCTGCGACTTCAGCTGGATCATCAGCTGCGGGGCCGAGCGGCTTGCCTGCTCCGTCGAGATCAGCGGCATGTCCAGCGCTGCGAATGCGGAGCTTCTGCTCGTGCTCGCTTCGCCAGGCTCGGTAGATGCCGGGAAAGACCAGAATGCACGATCCGATGAAGTACGTGCTCAGCGATGCGCCACCTTCTACGCTCCACTCGCCCCGGACCAGAGCTCTCTCGTGGAAGAGCGCGATTCCCTTGACTACGGTATCGGTGGCCAGGTCAACCCGATCGTCCTCGGTCCAACTCGTCGGGGCGGAGCCGACCGGTCGGCGTCGTGTGCGGGATAGAGAGAAGATCAATCCGGTGTGTAGCCAGCCGAGGATCACTGCGTGACCATAGCGGGCCAGTTCCTGGGCGAATGCCTCCCAGGCAGGGCCGGCGAAATCCTGCGCGGCCAGCGCATCGCGAAGCTGAAGATCACCGAGCCGCCGTTGCATGGATTCAGTTGCCTGTAATCCGGCGTCAAGGTCGACGAGCTCGAGGTGATCAAAGCTAGCTGCCTCTGGTGGTATGTGCGTGTCAGCGTCGTTGGGCGGCACGTCGGCGTGCCGGTCGCGGCGACCAGCCGCGCCTGCGCGACGACGATGCATCATCCCAACCCTTCCGCCAAGGGACTGAAACTGCTACGGAGTATGACGAGGACTACCGCAGCTCGTCGACTCCACAGGAAAGACCTCAACTCCTATGCAGCGATCGCTCATGCCTATTACGCCCGCTTGCGGAGAACTTGGCAGGAGACTTCTCGCAGGTCAGCGTAAGGTTGCCAGGCGCTGTCGGCATAGGAGACACCGAGAACATCAGCTGGACATCACTCCGGGAGTGAGTCATGCCGAAGCCGTCCCTCGCGCTGCTTTCGTCACTGAGTGCGTGCACTGTTCTGACCTGGCAGGTAGTCGCGCGCCAAGTGGCAAAACGGTGAGCAAGCCGTCGAGCGCGGTTCGCGTTGTTGGTGTCACAGGCGGTGTCGCAGGCCTGGTGGCCGCGGGTGCCGCAGCAGGCTGGATCGGCGGGGTCTTACTTATTGTGGTTGTCGTTGTACCCATCGTGGCGTTATGCTGGGTCTTGGCCGATGCTGACCGCCCGCAGCGGCTAGCTCTTTTGCTCGCTGCGTGGCGTTGCGACCCTGACGAGCGGCCGCGCACGCGTCGTCGAGTCGGACCGGTGTCTAGCGAGAACAGTAAAGCACCTTCTGTGGAGTGAATCTGCGGACTGCGGGCCGGAGGTGGCCATCAGTGCAGCCGGGCGATCTCAGCCGCCTTCTGCTCAAGTTAGTGACGCGGGGCACTCCGGCGAGGGTGGTTCGGGCGCCCCGCGCGGGCGCGTGGGACACTGGTCCGGTTATGACTGCCCTCCCCCTCGTCTTCGACGCGCCCAAGCGCGGCCTGCCGCCGCGCCACCTCGCCGACCTTTCGGTGTCCGAGCGCGCGGCCGCGGTCGCCGAGCTGGGGGAGAAGCCGTTCCGCGCGAAGCAGCTGTCGAACCACTACTTCTCCCGTCTGACGGTGGACCCGGAGGAGATGACGGACATCCCGGCGGCGTCCCGCGCGCGGCTGGTCTCCGACTTGATGCCGACGTTGCTGACCGAGGTGCGCGCGCTGGCGGCGGACGACGGCGCGACGCGTAAGACGCTGTGGCGCGCGCACGACGGCACGCTCCTGGAGAGCGTCCTCATGCGCTACCCGGACCGGGCGACGCTGTGCATCTCGAGCCAGGCGGGCTGCGGCATGGCGTGCCCGTTCTGCGCGACCGGCCAGGGCGGGCTCGACCGGAACCTGTCGACGGCGGAGATCGTCGACCAGGTCCGCTCGGCGGCCGCGGTCATGCGCGACGGCACGATGCCCGGCGGCCCCGGCCGGCTGTCGAACATCGTCTTCATGGGCATGGGTGAACCTTTAGCGAACTTTGTCCGAGTTGTGAAGGCTGTTCGCCGGATCACGGACCCCGCGCCGGGTGGCCTCGGCATCGGGCAGCGGTCGGTGACCGTGTCAACCGTGGGTCTGGCACCGGCGATCCGCAAGCTTGCCGACGAGAAGATGCAGGTCCGTCTCGCGGTGTCCCTGCACACGCCGGACGACGAGCTGCGCGACACGCTGGTGCCCGTGAACAACCGCTGGTCGATCGACGAGGTCCTCTCCGCCGCGCGGTACTACGCCGACACCTCCGGACGACGGGTCTCGATCGAGTACGCGCTGATCCGGGACATCAACGATCAGCCGTGGCGGGCGGAGCTGCTCTCGAAGCGGCTGCGCAAGCACCTGGGCCAGCTGGTCCATGTCAACGTGATCCCGCTGAACCCGACTCCGGGCAGCAAGTGGGACGCCTCGCCGAAGCCGGTCGAGCGGGAGTTCGTGCGCCTGGTGAACGCCGGCGGGGTCGCGTGCACGGTGCGTGACACCCGAGGCCAGGACATCGCCGCTGCCTGCGGCCAGCTGGCCGCTGAAGGCTGATCTTGTTCGTTTTGATGATGGAGTGTTTGTCGTGATGTATGCGCCCAGCCTGTTGGATCCGGCTGCGGAGGAGCTTCGGCTCGCGGACGTCGTCGGCCGCGGCGCGACCGAGGTGGCTCGTGAGGCGCGGACTCTGTTGGGTGAGCGGTTCAGCTCGGTGACGTTCATGTACGTGCTGATGCGGGCGTTCGAGGTCGAGTACACCGCGGCGCGGGATGCGTCGCGGTGGCACGAGTTCCACGGCGGCCCGCGGGCGCTGTCGGATGCTGACTTGGAGAAGCTGCTCGCCCCTTGGCTCGACCGCTGACCACTTCGATCACTGCCGGGTGTGACTCAGTTGGTCGCCTAGGGACGATGTCGTGGCGGCGAGCGTGCTAAGTAGCGTTATTTGCCATGGATATCCTGGTTTCAATATAATCCTATTACGCCTGCCGTTAACTGCTCTTCTGATCGCAGTCAAAAGCCAGTCAACTATTGCCAATCCAGCCAGCAGGTCGCGATAGTCGATGCTGCAGCGCCACTGTTTCAGGGAGCAAATATGAGGATGCCTGCAATCTTGAGGTGTATCTACGAAAACTCGGGAGGGCCGCCTTCGGCTACAACGTCCAACTGTGTGTCGAGAAGGTTCTCGGTTAGGCCTCGCGGGCTCCCTCGTTGGAGCATGCCAATCGCAGCTTGACGCTCATCTTCGTCGCTGAGATTTATTTCGACGTTAATTCCACCGCGAAGCGTAACCTTGCCTTTGAGGGTCGACTTGTTTAAGTATGAGGATATAAACTTTGCAATTCGACTCTTGAAGTTCTTGAGATCCCTGACTTCCCAGTAGTCGGATACGCCAAAAGTAGCTTCTCTGAGTAAATGGTCTGAAGCGACGATTACGCAAGCGGGAATATCTGCTCTTCCAATTATGCTAACAGTTGCGTTGAAGAGCCTTTCGGCGAGTTGCTGGGCGCAGTACCTGCGCTCGCTCTCGGCCTGGGAACTCTCAGCCGCTGGGTCGTAAGGGATGACATACAGGGGGCGAAGTTCGTCCGCTTCGCCCTCGACAGCAAGGACTCTCTCGCAAAGGGCGGCGACAGAACTTGACTCGTCCAGGCCTGGAATAACAAGTTCAGCCCAGAGGCCTTTGTCATCGATGGATAGTGCAAGAACGCCGGACGGCGGTGGCTCTATGCCGTAGCTGCGGATCTCCGCAGATAGAGCCTGGAGGGTTTCGAGTTGCTGGTTGCAGTCGTCCGAGTCTAGGACGTAGGCCACAGAGGCTGCGCCCGACGTTCCCAGGGCTGCGTTCGGGTCACTACAGGCTGCAAGGAGCTTGCGCCCCTGGGTTGCGGTGCTGGAAGCGGGTGAAAATCCTTGAGCTTTGCACTCAAGCACCAAGTGGTCGTCGGTACTTATGTTCCTCAGCAGTACGTCTGGCTCGGGTGGATCGGGGTTGAAGCCGGCTTCGACAAGCTTCTTGCGCACGTCTGACGAGAACGCTAACCGGCGCTCGAGGCTTCTGAGGTCAAAGCCGTGGGCGCGATAGACGGGGCGGGCGCCTGGGCCGACCGCCCTGCTGGTCCGGACTAGCCATATGCAGGCATTAACTTGAAAGACTGGGTCTCGCGTCAGTGGCGAAGTGTCATCAACCAACTCGTGCCACCCTGCTTGAGCCTGGTATGAGATCCGAATATTCGGCCTCGCCGATGTAAGCCTTAACCCGCGGGTCCACCATGCGTTGAACATTGGATACCAGCCGATTAATGGTGTTCCCGCACGTGCCCTTTGGTAGGATTGCCACCAGGCGCTCAGGTGTAACTTCCATGAGCAGCGGCTGCCACAGATGTTGATCGATGGCGTTTGCGTGGAGCTTACGGTCGCTTAACCACGTCGCGTACCCGCTAATTCGGAAGCGATTCCTGCGATTGTTAAATAGGTTGATCATCCATCGTTTAAACACATCGTCGGCGAGTGGCTCACTGAATACAAGCTCTGCAACGGCGCCGTCGAGAGAAAATCCGCTTCCGGCGGTTTCGCGCTGGGAAACCCATAGGCTTTCTTCGACGCTTCGGGTGAGGTCGGAGTACAAGTCCACGACGTGCAGCAAGGTGCTTCGATGGTCAAGAAATGAATCGCTTCGGTTAGTCACTTTTCCGTCGTAGTAAAGATCATGGCCTCCGCCATAATCGGATGGAATACGAAGATGTGTTACCGAGGCCAAAGGAGCGTAAGTCTCGCGCAAAGGGACCATCTGCTCCTCGATAACGTCGAGGCGATCGACCATCGTGAATCGAGATGTACGGCGTTCGTTTTCAAATTCGCCTGCATCCGCAGGCGACTCAAATACGGACTCGTGCTCAAAAGTGATCCGGCCGTAGCGCCCTCCACCGTTTACGGAACGAACGTAGTTCCATAGTGACATGAAGTTCTCTGATGATAACCATATGTGGTCAAGTAAAGGGTTTTTGGCGACCGCCTGGCGAACAAGTTTATCGGACGAGGCTGACGGCAGGAGGGTGTAGAGTGCCAAAAACCTAGTCCCTATTGGTTCGATCACGGCAAGGCCATTGAGGCTTTTATCGACTAGTCGGTAGGCTGACTCGCCGATGTTCTCGCATCTAAAGCCACTTCTGCTCAACACCGCCGGGATTGACGTTTCCCGAAGTCCAACTGTCTCAAGTAGGTAGGATTTTTGGAGGCCAGCCGCGAGTCGCTTCTTTGTAAGACTTTCGGTGACGCCTCCTGTAAGTCCGTCAAAGTAGTCGAAGTAGCGCTCGAGGTTGCCAAAAAAAGGGATGTCGGCACTTGGCGGTATGTGCATTAGTCACCTCCCCCCTCAGCCTCGCCTCGCTGCGATCGTCTCCGCAGCGATGCCTGTGTTGGATCTATCGCGGTGTGCCTCTGAATCGTTGCACGTTACGTGCGAATTCGCCAGATCGCTACTGGATGACGGAGTCGGCAGCGTATCGACGCGGTATCGTTAAGGTAACGATGTCGGAAGATTGCTGTCGTGGTCTTGCGGCGACGTCGAACGGGAGGTCTCGCGGCGCTTTGACGAGGCGGTCAGGTGTCCGAATTGGCCAACAGGGGCCGCAGGCATGGAGTCGAGCGAGATCGAGACTGCTCTCGGGCTTGGCGCGGTCGATCAGGTTTGGCAACCTGGCGCGCGTTGGCGGGGCGGCTGGCGTTGGCGGCCGCGTGAATGCCCCGCTCGGGGGTTGGTGACGATGATCTAGAACTGGGCTCCGAGTGAGTCCGACGGCAGCGCATACACTGTGACTGAGGTCATAGCTGACGTTCGTAAGGCTTTGAGCTGCAGCTTTATGTAGAGATCAAAGTTGTAAAAGGGTAGGGATGGGTGAGCCGCTGGCGAACTACAAGCGCGTGGTGGCGGCGGTGCGGCGGATCACCGACCCCGCGCCGGGCGGTCTGGGGATCGGCCAGCGGTCGGTGACGGTGTCGACGGTGGGCCTGGCGCCGGCGATCCGGAAGCTGGCGGACGAGAAGATGCAGGTGCGGCTGGCGGTTTCGCTGCACACGCCGGACGACGAGCTGCGGGACACGCTGGTGCCGGTGAACAACCGGTGGTCGGTGGACGAGGTGCTGTCGGCGGCGCGGTACTACGCGGACACGTCGGGGCGGCGGGTGTCGATCGAGTACGCGTTGATCCGGGACATCAACGACCAGCCGTGGCGGGCGGAGCTGCTGGCCAAGCGGCTGCGTCAGCACTTGGGCCAGCTGGTGCACGTCAACGTCATCCCGCTGAACCCGACGCCGGGCAGCAAGTGGGACGCCTCGCCGAAGCCGGTCGAGCGCGAGTTCGTGCGCCTGGTGAACGCTGGCGGCGTCGCCTGCACTGTCCGGGACACTCGTGGCCAGGAGATCGCGGCTGCCTGTGGTCAGCTGGCCGCTGAAGTCTGAGTTTTGTTCGTTTCGATGATGGAGTGTCTGTCGTGATGTATGCCCCCAGCCTGCTGGACCCGGCTGCGGAGGAGCTTCGGCTCGCGGACGTGGTCGGTCGCGGTGCGACCGAGGTGGCTCGCGAAGCGCGGTCCCTGTTGGGTGAGCGGTTCAGCTCGGTGACGTTCACGTATGTGTTGATGCGGGCGTTCGAGGTGGAGTACACGGCGGCGCGGGATGCTGCGCGGTGGCACGAGTTCCATGGCGGGCCGCGGGCGCTGTCGGACGCCGACCTGGAGAAACTGCTCGCTCCGTGGCTTGACCGCTAAGCGGTCGGCGTCAGCGGCTGCATTCGGGCTACGCGGATTCACCGCATGATCGAAGCTGTCGGCGAGATTCTAACGATAGGGGCCTCACCTTCGTCCCCGCTGTTCGCGGATTTGGACCCCTTCGGAAGCCGTCTGACGTTTCTGCAACTTCCGGTGACCCTGCATATTCGCGGTCAAAAAATGTCGGTACTGGCGATGAGTCCATTATTAACCAGTAGCAGCTCAGCTTGTCCTACTCATCCGCGGATATGACAAATCTGGGACAAATATCGTCCAGGGATGTTGTGCAAACTCGCCTTCGATCAGGTGTTCGTTACGTTGGCCCGCCGATCCGGTGTAACCCGGGCGTGAGGGTGGACTACGCACGGTGAGTTTGCTGCTCTAGTGTGATGAGCAAGGATGCCGCCGACACGATCGGCGATGCCGATGGGGCGCCGACGTCGCCGACCCGTCAGATGACGGTGTACCGGATGCTGCCTGCCAAAAAGGTCACCGAGCTGCTCGCGCGCAAGATTGTTGAGGAAGACGGCGAGTTCACCCGCACCGAGGTCATGGTCGGGGATACTCCTGGCGTCCTCGTTTACGGCGAGACCGAGGTCGCACCCGTCGAATGGGCGGACGCGGTCACGACCTTGACCCAGGTCGAGATCGAGTTCACCTCGACCGCAGCCTCGGCGGCGTTGCTGGTAACCGTGGACGGGGTGAATTACGCGATCGCGTTTGGTCATGGGAGATATTACCTGCGCGAAGGGAAGATCGACACCCAGTTCGGGCTGGATATCGCGGTGCGCCTACTGGACCCGGACCAGATCCGCAAGATCACTCGGTGGGCGCTGAGCGCGAAAGCCCGGGTTGATCAGAACAATGTTCCTGGAGGACAGGGGCTGTGGGCGTTCGGGCTGCGCGAACACGCCGAGTTGGTGCGCAACCTTGCCGGCCAAGTGCGGGCTGAGGTGATGCCACAAATCTCCAACGTGCGCCGACGTGGGCACTACCGGGGTTTCCGCATGAGCATCGTGTGTTCGGCGTCAGTGCAAGTGCGACTCGGGATCGAGGGTGAGTCGCTGATCGCCGATCTGCGCGAGCTGAACCGGGTCATTCGCGACGTCGATCCGCACCCCCAGTTAGATGCGCTTCAATGGGTGCGGCGCATGCCCGCGGACGACCCGATGGTGGAGCTGTTGGACTCGGCCACCGCTGATCTTCTGGTTAAGCCCGACCCCACCTTCGGGGAGGTCGGGATCGCTTATCCCGCCCGTTACTACGACGGTCCCGATGTGCACCGCTATCGCGGGTGGATCGGCAACGTCACGATCAACACCGACGACTTGACCATAGACGACATCCAAGCCGGGGTCGGCGCGCACAACCCTGACGAATACTGGCAAATCCTATCCACCGGGCGCATCGAAGGCCTTGACCAGCAGTCGCAAAGCCTCGGCGACGACGTGTCTGCGCTCAACTGGCTCGCCGCTGAAATCATCGACCCCGACTGCCGGTATATTCTGCTTGACGGCGGCTGGTACAAGCTGGGCGAGCAGTATCTGGACTATGTGGATCACGTGGTGAATGACGCGTTCGCCCGCGCCCCTCCTGGAGTCTGCCGCCTGGCGAGACGCGCCGCCCGACGCCAAAGGCCGCTTCGTCGAAGGCAACTACAACACCTACGTCGCCGCGAAAGACACCCGATTTCTGTGTCTAGATAAAAAACTCATCACCAGTCGCGCGCACCGTCGCGGCATCGAAGCGTGCGACCTTCTCGGCCCGGACAACGAACTCGTGCACGTGAAGAAATTCAGTAGCGACACCGGATCATCGGTATTAAGCCACCTGTTCGCGCAAGGCTTGGTAGCGGTCGACACCTTCTTGTCTCATCCCGACACGTGGGAGCAGTTCCGGGACAAGGTGAGGGAGCAGGATTCCGCACGCGCTGGTGCGCTCGGGTTGCGCCCGGCCGGCCTGGTGTATGCGATCCACCGGTCAGACCGGTCCCTTAACCCGAAAACGCTGTTCACCTTTGCCCGTTCAGCACTGGTGTCGGCGTCGCTGGCGCTGTCCACCTATGGGGTGCCGTTGCAGATCCTGGTGATCCCGTAGTCGCAGCTGAACTCCGAGCCGGATGCCCCCGGAACTTCTTCGCGGGTTCGGTGACCACTGGGCTTTGGGTCGCCAGCGGCCAGCTCGCGATGTGAATGATTCCCGCGATGGGGCGTGAATTTTTGCTACGGAAAGTGATTTCGATATCGATTACGTTCGACGGATTCGACGTAAGACTTTGCTGCTCGGCAGAATTCTGCTACGGGGCGCGTACCGAAGGTGTCAGTGACTACACATAATCGACTTGCTGCTTGGAGTGAGTGAGTTGGCTGTGGATCTCGCAGGTCCGGCCTACCGGCTGTGGCGAGCGCTTCGCCGATGGCGGTCATCCGGCGTCGCTCCCTCACCCGAGCAACGTTGGGAGCCGGTACCAAAGTCCAACTCGGGGGCCCGTGGCTTCTGGCGATTGTGTCGCTCAGACGTGGGTGCGCCCGGCGTATCAACATGATGTGCTCCGCCGTGTTCGGGCGGTCGATGGCCTCCCCTGGAGCGCTGGGAGTCGGACGCAGCTCGTGATTCCACACTGCATGTGTAGAAAGCTGTCACTCACAGTCGCGATCTGCCTACCATGGTGGCGTGGCGGTGGATGAGGAGCTTCCTGAGTACAGCCAGAGCGACCTGTGGGCTGCGCATCTGCCGGGGCAGGACCTCGTGCCGGCGTACTTGGTTTCCCGGTTCGCAGCGCAGTACCGCGTCATCGTGGAGGTGCTGCTAGAGGCACAGGACAGCAGCTTGACCGGCGTGTCCTTCGACGACGTGGCCACCAGAACGCGCGCGTATCTGGGAGAGCGGTTGCCGGCCGAAGTTGCCGACGAGTTGATCGGCGGGGACGGGTTCGCCCTGGACGCGCGGCTGGAGCGGCTGGTCAAGTGGGGCGTGCTTACGCGGTGGCAGGATCCTGCCCGGACTGGTGAGGATTTCCTGCGGCGTCGCGATCGGTACCAGCTCACTCCGCCGGCCGCGCGGTTGCATGCGTTCTGGACTCAGGAGCAGGAAGCTGACGAGGACGCCGCCGCCGATCTGACACTGGCCCCGCGGGCGATCCGGGACCGTCTCGAGACCTTCGCGTCAGCTGTGCATGATCGTCGCTACCCCGCGGCGGCTGCGGAGTATCAGCAGGTCATCGTCCTGCATCAGGGGATGGCCGCGGCCGCGAGGACTTGGCAACGCAGCCTCGCCCACGCGTTGTCCGGTGGTCCTGATCCGGACAAGCAGATGGTGCTGTGGCGCACCCTGAAGTCCTACATCGGGCTCTGGGGTGAGCAGGTTGACGTCCATACCCCGAAGATCGCTGCAGTCCTCGATGAACTCGAGAACGTACTCACGGAGCCGGTGTGGCGTGGATGCGTGCGGGCGGCGCTGGCCGAGGACGTCACCGACGAGGTCGTTGAGACCCAGGCCGCTCGTTGGGCCCGGACATGGGGTGCGCTGGCGTCCTGGTTTTCCGGTTCCGATGGCCAGGCTCGTCGTCTGCGCCGGCAGCTGAGGGACTTGGTGGCGCCCTGGGCACGCAACATGCACATCCTGATGGATACCGGTGGCGTGGTCACCAGGCGTGCCGAGCTCCTGCGGCTCGCGCGGGCGATTGAGCGGGCAACGGATGATGAGACGGCTTGGCGGATGTGGGATACCGCGGTCGGCGTTTTCCCCGCCCGCCATCTGCTGCTTCCAGCCGACTCGGCCGATGACCACTTGAGCTCGTGGGCCGAGTCCCCACCCGCACCGGTGACCGCGCGTTATCGTGAACAAGGCGTCAAAGCGGCTGTCGGGCGACGCGCCCAGGCCGTGGACTACTCAGCAGGGCGCTCCGCGGCTCGCCGGGCCAGGGCGGAGGCGTTGGCCGCACGTGCGGAAGCCGAGGCGTCATTGCGTGCTCGCTCGGGCACCTGCTTGTCCGAGTGGACCTCGCTTTCCAGCCAGGAGCTTGATCTCGTGTTGGAGTTGTTCGCCGTAGCCAGACAGCGGGGGAGCGGTGGCAGTCGAACGGCAGTCACTGGTGACGGTCGCTGGCGGGTCACCCTGACACCTGAAGCCGGTCGGCCGGGCACGGCGTCGTTGCGCAGCCCGGATGGGGTAATGACCACGCTGAACTGGCGATTTGATCTGGAACCGGCGCGATGAGCCGGGACGCGGTCGAGCGGCAGCGCGCGTTCACCGGGCTACTGGCCCACCCGGTGCTGGACAGACGACGTCACCCCGAGCTTTTCGCGCTGGTACGTAACGTTCGTCATCGGCCGGTGCTGATCGAGTGGTTCTCTGCGAGGCTGGGCTACCGGTTGGTGGTCACGGAGTCCGCCGCTCGGCTGTTTCGGTTGCCGCTCGCCGGTGAGGTGCTGGCGCCCCGGAGATTAGCCGCGCCGTCGCGACGAGTGCTCGTGCTGGCGGTGCTCGCTGCAGCTGCTGCCGAGGACGCTGAAGACATCACCACCACGCAGGACCTGTCCGATCGGGTTCGCGCGCTTGCCGCTCATGACGAGGTCGGCCTGGCTCCCTACGATCCGGACCGGTTCGCCGAGCGGCAGTTGTTCGACAAGGCGGTCGGCCTGCTCATCGAGACGGGCGCCTTACGCGGTACCGGGCGGGACGCCGGTGAACAGCGGGAAGGCTGGACACATCGCCGCGACACGGTCGGCGGGGCCTACGAGGTCGAGCGTGAACTGCTGGTCAGGATGGTCGACCCCGCCGCGCTGGCCGCCACGCTCGGTGACAACGACGAGGCCGCCGCGGTCGAGGACTCTGCTGCGAGGTTCGGCCTGATGCGCCGGCTCATCGAACTTCCGGTCTGCCTGCTGGCCGACCTCGACGACGCCTGCCGGGCATACCTGTCGAGCCAGCGGCACCGGGTCCTCGCCTGGTGTGCGGAGATGACCGGCTGGGTGGTCGAGCAACGGGCGGAGGGCCTGGCATTGATCGCCGCTGAGGAGAGTGACACCGACCTTCCCTTTCCCCGGCTGCGCGCCGTGGACTTCGCCACCTTGATGGTTCTGAACGAGCTGCGGAAATACCGCCAGGAGGGCGGAGTAGTGAGCGAAGGCGATCTGGGTCGGGCGGTAACCGAGGTCCGCGCCCGTCACCCGCGGGCCATGACGAAGGAACTCGACACGGGGCTGGCCCTGCGAGACCGAGCCGTCGAACTTCTGCAGGCACTGGATCTCTTGCGTGGCGGAGCGGCCGGAGGGACCTGGTGGCTTTCCCCTGCGGCGGAGAGGTTTCGTGATCCCCGCGTGGTCTCCGTGACTGCTCGCCTCGATGAAACGGAAACCGAATGACGACGGAGGGTCTCGGGCACGAAGACCTGGGGCAGGCGTGGCTTGAAGCCGCCATTACCGGTGGCCTCCCAGAGCCGAGCCGGTCCCGCTGGCAGCCGATGCGGGTAGGGATCGTCAACCTCTGGGAGTACGACAACGCCGAGTTCTGGTTCGCCGATGGGCGCTTGGCGCTTCGCGGAGGAAACGGTGCGGGGAAGACCAAGGTCCTGGAGCTGACCACTCTGATGCTTATGCGTGGTGAGATTGTGGCGTCGGTGCTCGACCCGTTCGGTTCGCAGCATCGCTCCATGCGGTTCAACCTGCTCCCCACCGGGGAGGGCGACGACCCGCGCGAACCCGCGGACGCCGGCCTCGGCTACGCCTGGGTCGAGTTCGGGCGCCGGGAAGAGTCCGGGCAGGCAAGGTTCTTCGTCTGCGGTATGGGTGCCAGCGCGCGTCGAGGTTCCGGCACAGTGAGCCCGTCGACCTGGCATTTCGTCACTGCCCAGCGGCCCGGCAAGGACTTCACGCTGCTGGCCGGCGGCCGGGCGATCGAGCAGAAGGACCTGAAGAAGATCGACGGGGTGTCGGCGCCGCCGAGTGCCGCCGCCTACCGCCGCCGGTTGGCGGACGAGCTGTTCGGACTCTCGAGCGAGTCCTATGACAACGTCACGGAGCTGCTCAAACAGCTCCGCAAGCCGAAACTGGGTGAACGCCTCAACCCCGCCAGCCTGGCGGAGACCTTGCGAGAGGCACTGCCTCCGCTGGCCGGGCACGAGATCACGCAGCTTGCCGAGGGCTGGGAGCACCTCGAACAGCTTCGCCGCGCCGTCGAACAGACCGAGCAGGCGGCGACCGAGGTCGCCAGGTTCGTTCGCTCCGGATGGAAGCCCTGGGCCCGCATCGTCCTGCGCCGGCGCGCGGACGAGCTCGCCAGCGCGACTACGATCTTGGACAATACGACCCGGGCCAAGAACGAGGCGCAGAAGACGCTCCGCACCAAGCAGGACCAGGTGGCGACGGCGGAAGTCGACCACCGGAAGTCCACCCAGGAGCGGGAAAAGGGCAATGTCGAGCTGCGGGAACTGCTGGAGTCCCAGTCCTATCGGGACGCCAGCGCGGCTGCTTCTCGAGTGGAATCATTGCGTACGACAACACGTGATCTTCAGACGCAGTGTGCGGCCGCTCGAAAACGTCTCCTTCATGAAGAACACGAAGTCAAACGGACGAAAGCCTCCGTCGAGAAGGCTCGACGTGAGGTCGAGCGGGTCGGTTCGCAAGCGCTGGCGGCCGGTGAGGAGCTCACGAGGGCCGCTGGCGCGGCCGGGCTGGACGAATCAGTCCGGCGGCATCTGCCGGATCGGGACGTGGAAGCGTTGACCGCCGACCACGGGATCCGCCAGGAGAGGTTCGCGCACCTTCGTGACCTCCGAACGACGTTCGACAAGGCGGCGAACGAGGCCGAGCGGTCCGCGCAGGCCGTCGAGCAGGCCGATCGCGTATTCGCGACGGCGACGGAGGCCGAAGCAAAGGCGAGAGACAGGGTCGCCGCACAGGCCGACCTCCTGCAGCAGCGGATTCGGGACTGGGCCGAGGCTGCCACGGTCGCAAAGTGCGAGCCCGCCGCCGTGGAGTCGTGGTGTGACTCGGTCACGGAGCTGACGGTCCTCGACGAGGAAGTCGGTGTTGCCCGGCCGGGTTCGTCAGTCGTCGACGAACTACGCGAGCATGTCGACAGGGTCCGTGGCAGCCTCGTCAAGCAACGGGAAGAGCTCCGGCTTCGCCAAGCTCCCCTCATCGAGCGGCGGGCGATTGCCGAGGCACAGCTGATCGACGTGCAGGGGCGTGCTGAAACGGTGCTGGACGCTCCATCGCTGTGGCGCAGAAGGGACCGGCCAGAGCTCTCCGCCAGCCTCGGGGCTCCGCTCTGGCGCCTGGTCAACCCGGTGTCCGGCGTCGAAGACGAACGGCAGGCATTGGTCGAAGCCGCGTTGGGGGCGGCGGGAGTGCTCGATGCCTGGCTCACGCCGGACGGGAATCTGTCTACAGTAGAAGGCAAACTGATCGCCGACGTCCAGCCTGTCGCAGTCGTGGCCGAGCAGAGCCGGACCCTGCTGGAAGTGCTGGAACCGGATCCGGCGGGCGGGGTGGATGCCGCCGTCGTGCGCCGAGTGCTGCAAGGTATCGGGTGGTTCGACACCCGGCCAGACGAAGCGTCCGGGGACTGGTTGGCAGCAGACGGCAGCTGGCGGCTCGGTGGGCTGACCGGCCGAGCTGAGGCGGAGCACTCGGCGTCCTATCTGGGAACCGCGGCGCGCGAAGCGGCCAGGCAACGGGAGATCACCCGGCTCACTGACGAGCTTTCCAAGCTGGACGCGCAGCTGGCAGGGCTGGCCGACGCACTGGAGCGGGTGACCGAGGCGCTGCAGACCTTGGACACCGAGCGACGAGCGATCCCGGTGGACACTGAACGTGAACTGAACTCCTTCGTGACCATGCTGGCCGAGCGTGCTCGACACCGGCTTGCCTGCGCCCGCGAATCGAAGAAGCTGCAGGACAAGCACAACGAAGCCCTCACCCGCCGCGACGACGCATGGGCGGGGTTCGCCGACTACGCCGGCACACACCTGTTCGGTCTGAACGATATCGACAGTCAGGCGAAGGCCTTGGGGGAGTTCGCGAGACTGCTGAGCTCCCTGAGAGGTCTGTTCAATTTGCTGGACGCGCGGGAAGAAGCGCTGGACGCCGCCGAAGACGGGCTCAGCAGGCAGGAAGCCGATCGCGAGACCGCCGCGGACGAGGTCGCCGGATTGACCGGGAACCTGGAGGAGGCCGAAGTGCGCCTACGTACCGCGGAGTCGGCCTTGGGCGGTGACAGCCAGACGGTGCTTCGGCGCAAAGACGTACTCGACGAGGAGATCAAAGCGCTCGGTGCGAAGATCGAGCAGCTGTCCCAGTTGTTATCTGATGCGAAAGTCGCGGTCGCCCGAGCCGAAGAGGTCCTCAAGGGGCACGAAGAGCGACGCCATGACGCCGAGGAGAGCCGGGATGCCGCGATGGCGGCGCTGTGGGTGGCGGTGGACGCCCGGCTGACTGAGCCGCTGGACATCGTGCCGCCGGAGCGGCGCACCGTGCAGTCCGCCAGGGAATTGGCGACGACCGCGCGGCGGGTGCTCACCGTCCAGGCGGAGGCCACCGACGAGGATCGAGCATGGCGACGCTGCTTCCAACAGATGCAGGATCTGCGCAGCAAGCTGCTGCCCAACCGGGATGCCCGAGTCGCCGATGACGAGGACACCGACGGTATCCAGCGGGTTGCCGTCCTGGCCGAGCCCGCCGCCGGATGGCAGGCACCTGATCTGGCCGCGGACGCCCTGGCCCAGCGTGTCCAGGCCCAACGGGACGGCTACGACGCGGAACAGCAGCGCGTGCTCACCACCTTGCTCGGGTCGACTTTCATCGAGCATCTCAAGGAGCGGCTCGACTACACTGCGCACACGTTTGCCCGCATCAATGACCAGCTGGAGCGACACCCGACCCGCCACGGAAACGTGGTCAGGGTGCTCTGGGAGGCGGACCCGGCGGATCCGGACACGAGTGCGGTCGTCGCCGCGCTCGGCAGAGGGTTCGCGGAACTGTCGACCGCGCGGCAGGACATGATCAGAGGCTTCCTGGCCCGCAAGATCGACGAAGCGCGCAGCGAGGCCACCGCGGGCGGTGCCTCCGACTGGAAGGAGGAGCTCGCCCAAGCGCTCGACTACCGCGGCTGGTTACGGCTGTCCTTGCAGCGCCGGGCCGGCGCCGGGACTCCATGGTCGACGTTCGACGCGGCCAAGCACGGCGCTAAGTCCGGCGGGGAGAAGGTCGTGCTGCTTTCCCAGCCGCTTTTCGCGGCGGCGGTGGTCGCTTACGACGCGGCCGGTCCGCTCGCGCCGCGCTGGGTGTGGCTGGACGAAGCTATGACCGGGGTGGACGCGGCGATCAAGGCGTCGTTCATGGGGCTGACCGTGGATTTCGAGCTGGACGTGATGCTCACCGCCCACGACGAATGGTGCAAGTACTCGACCGTGCCCGCGGTCGCGGTCTACGACCTGTACCGCCACGAACACCTCCCCGGAGTCGACGCGATGCCGTATCTATGGTGCGGCGGCGAGCTCACCGCGGTCGATGTCGATCGACTCGGTGTTGTGTCGGATGAGCGAAAAGTGCCAC
The DNA here is from genome assembly GCF_046549135.1 of Amycolatopsis sp. lyj-23. Classification (NCBI taxonomy): domain Bacteria; kingdom Bacillati; phylum Actinomycetota; class Actinomycetes; order Pseudonocardiales; family Pseudonocardiaceae; genus Amycolatopsis; species Amycolatopsis sp. lyj-23. Next base: position 107,928 of record NZ_JAJPWN010000020.1, read on the forward strand.
CGGAGGGGCTCTTCGGCGACTTCGACGGTGACGATGCCTGAACTGCCGGCGGGTCTGGTGGCGTGGGCTCGCCGGGCAGGTCCGGCGATTGTCCTGGAGGCGGTCCGGCATCGTGCCAGGCGCGGTTTCGGGACTGAACGGGGAGCGCTTCGTCTGGCGTTGACCCCGGCGCAGCGCACCGAGGTGGCGCGGTTGCTGGGGACCCGGTGGGACGTCGGCGGCGGACCGGTGCGACTGCAGGATCTTGGCGCGACGCTCGCGGAGCACGGATTGACCGTGCGCGAGTTCGTCGAAGCCCTAGACGGCGAGCCGCTGGTTAACCAGCGCAAGTTACGCCAGGACAGGAAAGCCGCTGCCGTCGCGGACGTTGCCAGAGCCGCCGAGTTGATGACGGCATCCGGTGTGGATCCCGTCGTGGTGCAGACGTGGTTGGCCGATCCTGGTCTTCCGCGCGCTGAAGGCGGTGGCCTGCTCATCCTGGTTCAGCAGATCGTCCGAGTCATGCGCCGGCTGCCGCTCGAGCCTCGGCAGAGACTTGCCCAGCTGGCGGCCTCCGAGTTCTCGGACGCGCACGCGCTGGACTACCGGGAAGAGCTCGGTCGCGCCCTGTCCAGGTTGATCGCTCTGATCCACGGCCTGCCCCGGCCGATGCGTGCCGGGCGGGAGTGGCGGCGTGCCTGGGCAACCGTCGGTGTGTTGTGCGATGAAGTTTCGTCGCGCGTGCTGACGCTCAACCTTCCACTCTCAGGTGACGCGGCTGCCGTGCGCTGGACGACTGTTGCCGAGGGGGAGCCTTTATGGCTGTCGTTACGGTCGATCAACGGAGACTGGACGGCTCCAGCTGGCACGGTGGTTTTCGTCTGTGAGAATCCGACCGTGCTCGAGGCGGCCGCGGACGAATTCGGGTCGAGATGCCCGCCTCTATTGTGTACCGACGGCATTCCGTCGATTGCCGCGCTCGATCTGGTCTCCGGCTTGGCTGCCGCAGGGTGCGAGTTTGTCGTCCGTGCAGACATCGATGAGGCGGGGTTCGTCGTCGTGGATCAAGTCCGCGCTGCCGCGCCCGGCGCAAGGACGTGGCGTTTCGACTGCACGACTTACGCGCAGTACCTGGGGCTTGACGAGATCGGCGACTTGTCCGGCGGTGCGGATGCGGCTTTGCTTCGACTGCGGGATCTCCATGCTCAGCAACACGTTGCGTTACACGAGGAGGCTCTTCTCGATCAGCTTCTGGCTGACCTGGGGGCCGTCAGGTGATGCTTCGGCAAGTCCTCCTCGGCGATCCAGGTGCTGTCCCCGGGACGCTGCACCAAGACCTGACGTTCGTGCCCGCATCGCGTCGTCGAGTTGGCCTTCTGACGTAACTCTGCTGTGGCCCCGGGGGATCAGCTGGCGGCGTCGAGCTGCCGCTGCCGACACCGCAGCCGGGCTGAAAAGAAGCTATGGAGGCGTGCGTCGAGCTAGCCAGCAAAGTTCCTTTCCCGAGCTTGGCGCCAGAGACGTTGGCTGTGGATCATGACACGGCGTGGGCGATCCATTTGGTGTTGCTGTGGTGATGGTAGTGCGGCTACAGGAGCCGGAGCGCGTTCATGATGACCAGTACGAGTGTGACGGTGCCGGCGAAGGAGATGCCTCCGCTAGAGATGGCGACGACGGTGTTGCCGCCGTTGAGTGCCGCGAGGATGCCGGCGATGAGTGCGACGATGACGCCAAGCAGAACAGCGATGATAACCAGTAGCACCCGCTGAGGTGCCGGTTTGTCCATGACGGGGTGCTCCCTTGGCTGCGGTGGCCGTGACGATCGACGCGTGAACCTATCATGCTGGACTATTCGAGACTTATGCGAGACTTGCAAGATCTGAGAGGAGATGAAGATGGGCCGGCGGGCGACCCCGATCAGCGCAGCGCTAGGACCCTTGGCTGAGTTCGCGCGTGATCTGCGGCAACTCCGGGGGAATAAGGGCGTGGCCGCGTCCACGATCAACGAGATTTGCGCAGCCGAGCAGCTACCGAGATCGACGCTGTACGCGGCGTTGAAGGGTGATCGGTTGCCTGGCCCAGAGGTGGTCAGCGCGTTGGTCCGGGCGTGGGGCGGTGATGAAGCCGAGTGGCTTTCGCGGCGGTCTGCGCTGCAAGACGCGATCGCCGGCAGTAGCAGTACTCGACCGTCGCAAGCGCTGCGGGATGGGAGCACGTGGCGGTCGGTCGCGAGCACCCGAACAGTGCTTGTCGTGGTCGGCACGATCGACTCGCTTTCCCGGGCGCTCGACGTGTTCGCCCTGCTCGGGACCGATGTCCGAGTGCAGGTGATGTTTACGATCGAGGGCGGCTCGGCGTTCGAACGTGGACTGTCCGACACACTGGATGATCTCGGGGTCGTCTTCGTTGCCTGGCATGAGGCGGCGACGATGACGTTCGACGCTGTCATCGCTGCCGAGGACAGCGTCGGGCTGGAGCAGTTGCATGGTCCAGTTGTGTTGCTGCCGCCACGGCAGCATGAAACCCGACTCCTTCCCTGGCGGTTCCGCGGCGCAAGATTCTTCTCGGCCGGGTTGTGGACAGCCCAGCGCCCGATGGGTTCCCGCGAGTTGATCACGGCAGTGGACGAGGAGTCCCGGAGGGTAGTCGACGCTGACTATCTGCTGGTCGCTGGCGATCCGTCGTTCGACCGCCTGGTGATCAGCGTGCCGCACCGCAGGCGCTACCGGCAGGCGCTGCGTGTAGGTGGAGAGCAGCGCCTGGTGGTTGTTGCCTCGTCGTGGGGGCAGGACTCGTTGTTCGGCGTACACCCGGATCTGCCCCGACGGCTGCTAGAGCAGTTGCCGGTGGACGAGTTTCGTGTCGCTTTGGTGTTGCATCCCCATGTATGGTCCGCGCACGGTCGTTGGCAGATCCTGGCGTGGTTGCGCGACGCCCTGGATCTCGGGTTACTGCTGATAGAACCGGGTACCGAGGATGCTGCGATCGTCGCCGCGGACGTCGTGATCGGTGATCGTGGCACGCTCACCCGCTACGCCGCCGATTTGGGGAGCCCCGCGCTGGCCGCAGTTAGCACTCACTCAACCGATCCGATGAGAGCGTTCGTCGTCAGACACGACTTGCGCCAGCAAATTCAGGCTGCTCTGGCGAGTGCGGTCGCGGTGGACGTGACGGATCGTCAAGCGACTGCAATGCGGAACGCTGCGGCGACGCGTGAGGGCATCTATTACGTTCTCCGAATACCCGATGCGGTGGACCCGCCAGAACCACTCCCACTCGTCAAGCCCAAGGTGATCACAGGAAAGGAAGACCAAGTCGCGGTGACTGAGGCCCACATCACCGATGTGACCAGACCAAAACGGCCGATGGTGTGTGCAGGGCGACGGCCGACAATTAGCCAGGTCGGTGATTGGGTGCTGCTTTCCCCGATCACCAATCAGGCCAAGGTGCTGTATTGGGCATTGCAGGCGCATGTCACCGGTACTATTCCCGAAGCACAAGCGTGGCTGACGCAGGAATCGGTCGCGAGACTGCTCGATGTGCCCGAGAACCAGGTTCCGGCGTACGTGCGGGAATTGGAAGCGATCGACGCGATCAGCGTCGCCCGCGATGCCGGCGAAACAAATAGTGGATGGAATTACACGGTCCATCTAACGCCGCCGGAGGGCTACGAGCCTGCGACGTCGGTGACTGCGTTTCACTCTGATCGCATCGGCCAGGACTGAAGTCACCGGTGGTGACGAGGTGGGTAACGCATGGTTCGCCGACATCGCATAGGCGCCGGATCCCGGAGGGCCTTAAAAACGCGGGCGGGCTGCCGCTAAGAAGTCTCTGATGAGGAGAAGTGGCGGCGGGCCGCGCAGCGGCGTCGCACTGAAGCGCTGCACGCTGAACAGGACGCGATACTAAGGATCGGCCCGAGCATCCGTGAGCAGACTGCCGCGCTGCCAAGTCTGACCCGGCTCCGCTCCGGCGGGGGCCGGGGCCGGAAGCTCCGCCTACCAGCGTCCCACTGACGGTCATGCGCGGGCGGACGGTCGGCAAAGGCACGCCGCAATCTGATTCGTCATCGGTGCTGGTAGATGTGTTGTAAGAGGTTAGGGATTGGCGATCCACTCGCGAATTTTTGTCGCGTTATATCGGCGATATATCGGTTAGTTGATCCGGCTCCTGCTGGGCTTGGCATCTCTCAGCGGTCGGTGACGGTGTCGACGGTGGGGTTGGCGCCAGCGATCCGGAAGCTGGCCGACGAGAAATTGCAGGTTCGCCTCGCGGTCTCTCTGCATACGCCGGATGACGAGCTGCGCGACACGCTGGTGCCCGTGAACAACCGGTGGTCGATCGACGAGGTCCTCTCCGCGGCCCGGTACTACGCCGACACCTCCGGCCGCCGGGTCTCGATCGAGCACGCCCTCATCCGGGACATCAACGATCAACCGTGGCGAGCGGAGCTGCTCGCGAAGCGGCTGCGCAAGCACTTGGGCCAGCTTGTCCACGTTAACGTCATTCCGTTGAACCCGACGCCGGGTTCGAAGTGGGATGCGTCGCCGAAGCCGGTGGAGCGGGAGTTCGTGCGCTTGATGAACGCCGGCGGGGTCGCGTGCACGGTGCGGGACACCCGGGGCCAGGACATTGCCGCGGCGTGTGGTCAGCTGGCGGCTGAAGGCTGAGTTTGTTGGTTTCGATGGTGGAGTGTTTGTCGTGATGTATGCGCCCAGCCTGTTGGATCCGGCTGCGGAGGAGCTTCGGCTCGCGGACGTGGTCGGTCGCGGCGCGACCGAGGTTGCTCGCGAGGCGCGGAACCTGTTGGGTGAGCGGTTCAGCTCGGTGACGTTCATGTACGTGCTGATGCGAGCGTTCGAGGTCGATTACACCGCCGCGCGGGACGCGTCGCGGTGGCATGAGTTCCACAGTGGGACGCGAGCCCTGTCGGATGCCGACCTGGAGACGCTGCTCGCTCCGTGGCTTGATCGCCGATTGGGTGCCTGAGGTGTGCGCCCGAGATCTCGTTGGCTTGAACCCTGAACGGTGAAAAGCTGACCGAGCAGGTCTAGGTAGCACGCAGTCAAGTCGGAGCACGTCACTTCACGCGTTTTCTTGTTAGCTTCTCGATCTTCTTGCATGCCGCACTGAACGCCATTGGGGCAATTGCGGAAAGCAGTCCTGCAAGGATGCCGATCAAGTATAGCTGGCGTTGGCCGGATTCTTCTAGTTCGACATTGACTATCGAACCGCGTGGGTGAATTATCGAGCTGTCGGTCTCGATCCATGACAGTTTTCCGGACTCGTACAAGTCCGGAGCAATCGAGTCGATCTTCTCGTTTGGGTCAAGGTCACGATAGTCGATGACAAGATCCAGCTTTGAAGGCGCGAAAACTTTCTCGCTGATCCCAACTTCATATGGAATGTTGCGAATTGATTCGGGTACCTTTTTGGTGCCGAACTGGGGGAGCGAGAAGTTTGTCCGTTTGCCTGCAGATGTTCTCATCGACTGGTCTGTGTAAATAGTAACTTGCGCCCAGGTGTGGTCTTGCTGTGCGGGCAGCATATCGCCTGCGACTACGATCTGGTCAAGATTGGGAACGTTTCCACCCAGTCCGTCGCTGGTCCCCTTGTTCATTACGCATGAATACGATTGTTCTGGAATTACGTAGAGGTTGCGCCAGCAGCCGTGGGCATCCTTCTTGTCCCAGAGTGGCAGTTCTGGTTGCGTAGCCAGACTTCCGGTAAGAACGACTCGAAATCCTAAATCGTGACCGACATCCTTGCCTGTCGCATTGATGTAGATGTCAAGCTGCTGGCCGCTCCATTTGCTATCGGTCACCTTCGCTTGCATGATGGCGTCAACACCTTGCTGCGAGAAGTAGAGGCGTGCGCCACCTGCGTCCGCTGCTCGTGGTGGGAAATCTGAAATTTTTGAGTACTGTCCGTAGAAGGCAATCAATGCCCAAATTGACCCTGCGATGAAAATTACATACGTTGCCAGCAGAATTAATTCGAGTGCAGAGGATCTAGATTTTCGAGGCGAGTCGAACGATCGGGCGCCAGGGTTAAGGGTTCGCCTCTGGCGTGATTTTCGTGTAGATGGTTGGGTGGCTCGGAATGTTCTATTTGCTAATGCACATTTGAAGATCGATGTCAGAAAGGTGAAGATTGCTATCAGGGTTAGCAAAGTCTTGGTGTGTTTGCGCACTGCGTTCGCCTCCTATTCACTGTCCCGGGCTGCCGAAGAGTACTCTGGGCGTGAGAACTTCGTCGTTTGGGAGGGGCGGCGAGTCGCAGGGGTCGCCACGATTACTTCAAAGGTTACAAGTCCCCTGCTTAGGAAAGGCTGGCGGCGAGTCTGCGGGATCGACTCGGCGTGGAGTAGGCAGCCCGCCGCGTCGCTCGAGGCGCAGCGGTGGCGAGCCGATCGTCAGTTTCGTCTCGTTACAGCGGCGATATGTCGAGTTGCTGAACCGGTTCCTGCCGGCCTCGGCTATCTCTCAGCGTTCGGTGACCGTGTCGACGGTAGGTTTGGCGCCGGCGATTCGGAAGCTGGTCGACGAGCAGATGCGCGTTCGCCTCGCGGTCTTCCCGCACACACCGGACGACAAGCTGCGCGACACCCTGGTGTCACAACGGTCGGCTCGCATGATCGGCGTCGTAACGCCACCGAAGTTGGGTGCGACCAACTACCGAGGAGGTGGGCGGCTTGACCGCAACGGCGAGGACTGACGATAGCGTGCACACGTTGAGTGAGGTGGCGTACTACCACGAGCCGTACTGGTTACCTGATAGGGGCGATTGGTTCAAGAGCCTGCTGTTGTTCTTCGACGGCCTTGCCCTGCTTGTGCCGGAGTACATGCGCGAACGGCCGCTGCTGACCGATCCGGCCTTGGCGCAGCCGCTCGCCGAGCAAGGGTTGTTACACCTGCTGAGCCCTGAAGTACTAGTTGATCAGTCAACTGCTGAGGCGCTGACCGACCTTCTCGATAAGATCATCAGCAGTGGAGTATTCGATGATCTCGACAGGGAAACCGCGTTTGCGGAACTGTCACATTCTCGGCTCGGCGGAACTGCCGATGCCGGGCTGACTGAGATAGTCCTGGAGCAGCTTCGGGAGCGCGGACTTGCCCGGCACACTGAAGATGGCGTGTCGATCCCGCTGCATCCCGTGGTTCGGGCTTTCGTGCTCGTGGTGTTGCCGCAGCTTTTGCGCGCACCGGCTGAGGCGTCTGGCTACGCTCTTCAGCCTGTCAGTGCCAACAGCCGATCACTGCGGGCGTTGCTTGACACGTTGGATCTGGAGGTCTTGCCGACTGCCGGCCACATCGTCGCGTTCGACCTGGAGCAGGTCACGTTTGATCTGTCGTCGGTACCTCTTGACGAAGTTCTAGACTTCCGGCGGCAGCATGGAGCGCAGCACCGCGCCTACGCCCGGAATCCTCGCCAGTTCGTCCGGGAACTGGCGTCACTCGACATCGCAGAGCACGAACGGGCGTTCGCTGATCGACGCGAGGCGTTGGCCGACGTGGCCGACGAGCTCCGACGGCTTGCCCGGAAGTCTTGGCGGCGCCCATTGGCCAGCTTCGGCATCGCCATCGCCGGCAGTGCCGTCACACATGCGACGGGGAATCCCGTAGGAGCGGCTCTGGGGGCAGCTGGTGCCCTCCTTGGACTTCGCCGTCAAGCCGACCCCTCCAGCGCCTACAGCTATCTGTTCCAGGCGCAAAACCGCCTGAGCCGGAGCTGATCACCTGTGTTGCTCAGTTTCGCGGCGTGCGCTCCGTAACAAGGTCAAAGGTTCGGTAACGGAGGGTGTGCGGGTGAGGTGGATGCGCCGGCTTGGCTCGGTGGCTGTCGTACTGGTCGGACTCGGGAGCATAGCGTCTTACGTCTTCGCGTCGGGGGTCGTGAACGCGCAACCATCCACGGCGCCGTTCGAGGGATGGGTTGCCGTCCTCCAGCACTCCGACCAACCAATCCCTGAACAGCTGGAGCTGCGCGTCGTCGCCATGGAGCCAGGCGCTCCAGGGGAGCACCCGTATCTCCGGTATTCCCTTCTTGCGTGTGGTAGCCGTGCCTTCGACGGAGTGCTCCTCATCGGTGGGCAAGCTCGCCTCAGCGAGGTCGACATCCTCGGCCCGACGCTCTCTGACCGCCCTCTTGTCAGCGAACTTCATGACGCCAAGCTCGTGCAAGGCGACGTCTCGTGGGCCCTCGGGCACACGCAAGTTCTTCATGTCAAGATCGGCGCCTTCGGTCCCTGTGTCTCGCAAGCTGGAGAAGGCTTCGCGGGCACGGGCTACACCCTCACTGGCCAAGCTCAAGCCGCTATTCAGCACCCCGCGCTGTTTCTCGGCAACGACACCCCGCGGCAGAGCCTAGTTTGGCCATTGGTTGGGGGCTTTCCTGGCGTTCCCACGACGAACCTCGGCAGCTTCCTAGGTGGCCAGGAGCTGCCTGGAGATTGGATCGTTCCGCCGACGCTCCACAAGCAAGTCGGTGCCGGCAGCGTAGCTGCGCGGACAACGGTCGAGGCAGTTGTGCCGCCGCTTCAGGACTCCAGCCTGGTGACCTGGAGCAGTGGCCATGCGATTCAGCCCTCTATGCGAGTGATGAACGTCGATCAGATGGCTTCTGCCCAGCAGACGCTCACGAACTCGGGCATCGGATTGGGTATCGGTGGCTCCCTCTTGGCCAGTCTACTTTTCGAGTGGACAAGATCACGACAAACCGAAGTACCGCGACCGCGACCGCCTCAACAGGCAGCTCAGCGTCTTAGAACTGGCCCGCGGCCATCGCGCCGTTGGCGATGGGCTCACGTGGCAACGATCGCGGGGCTCCTCGTTCTGTTCCGCCTGCTGCGGCGTTCGCGTCTCCGCTAGAGCGACGGTCGCGGTGGGCGCGGCCTTGTCGTGGAACGGGGGCCGCCCGCTTGGGGTTACGACGCGGTTGGGTTGCGTCAGCGGCGGAACCGCCGTGGCGGACTAGTAGTTCCGTCAGGTAGAGGAAGCACGTCGGTGAGATGGAGGGCCGACGATGGCGGGGTGCTCGGTGTGTCGAACGAGGCCGTTCCGGAACCCGTCGCATGAGGTGACCTTGCGGAACGATCGGTTCCCAGGTGACGCAAGATGGACGCTGTGCACGATGGCGACGAACAGTCTATGGCTGCCGTATAACCGAAGGTAGCCGTGACGAAGCTCACGCTTGGCTCGTTGAACTGCGGTAACTAGGCCACAGCTCACGTTGTAAAACGGTAGGGATGGGCGAGCCGCTGGCGAACTACAAGCGCGTGGTGGCGGCGGTGCGGCGGATCACCGACCCTGCGCCGGGTGGCCTGGGAATCGGCCAGCGGTCGGTGACGGTGTCGACGGTGGGCCTGGCGCCGGCGATCCGGAAGCTGGCGGACGAGAAGATGCAGGTGCGGCTGGCGGTTTCGCTGCACACGCCGGACGACGAGCTGCGGGACACGCTGGTGCCGGTGAACAACCGGTGGTCGGTGGACGAGGTGCTGTCGGCGGCGCGGTACTACGCGGACACGTCGGGGCGGCGGGTGTCGATCGAGTACGCGTTGATCCGGGACATCAACGACCAGCCGTGGCGGGCGGAGCTGCTGGCCAAGCGGCTGCGGAAGCACCTGGGTCAGCTGGTGCACGTGAACGTGATCCCGCTGAACCCGACGCCGGGTTCGAAGTGGGACGCGTCGCCGAAGCCGGTCGAGCGGGAGTTCGTGCGGCTGGTCAACGCGGGCGGAGTAGCGTGCGCGGTGCGTGACACGCGCGGCCAGGAGATCGCCGCGGCGTGCGGCCAGCTGGCCGCCGAAGGCTGAGTTTCGTTTCTGTGATGGAGAGTTTGTCGTGATGTATGCCCCCAGCCTGCTCGACCCGGCTGCGGAATCGTTGAAGCTGGCGGACTTCCGCGGCGCCACGGACGTCGCCCGCGGCGCCCGGTCGCTGCTGGGCGAGCGGTTCAGCTCGGTGACGTTCATGTACGTGCTGATGCGGGCGTTCGAGGTGGAGTACAACGCGGCGTGTGACGCGGCGCGCTGGCACGAGTTCCACGGCGGCCCGCGGGCGCTGTCGGACGCCGATCTCGAGAAGCTGCTCGCCCCCTGGCTCGACCGCTGACCGCCGGCCGGCGCAGCCGGCCGGGGCGTACGAATGGTGGCAGACAGTGCCCGGCCGCGGTGTTAGAACGGTAGGCATGCCGCATCGGATGTCTCGGTACGCCGCCATCGTCGTCGGGGTCGTCGCGCTGACCGGAGCCGGGGTTGCGCCCGCCTACGCCGTCAGCGGGCCGATCCAGAGCTTCACCTACAGCGGGACCGCGTTGACCGCCATCAACGAGTACTCCTACTTCCCGCTCGGGCCCATCATCCCGCTGCCCGTGTCGATCTCGCGCGTGACCGGCGGCGCCGCCCAGGTCGTGGCCAGCGGCAAGGGTGTCGTGCAGTACCAGTGCAACGGGACCGCCCTCACCACCTACACCGCCAACAACAGCACCCTCAGCGCGCCCTGCGGCTGACCGGCCGGCCGCTGCGTCAGCCCGTGAGCGACTCCGACAGCGTGACCAGCTCGCGGGCGTCGTCGTCCAGGCTGCCGCCGTCCGGGACGGCTATCGGCATCGGCTCCTCCGGGACCTGCTCGCGCCGGGCGTGCGCGCGCAGCGCCGCTGTCAGCCGGTCCGGGAGCGGGTCCTCCGAGCGCGCCACGTACGGGCTCAGCCGCACCAGTCCGTCGCGGCATTCGATGACCCGGCGGTAGTAGCGGCGGTGGACGCCGAGCACGCTCAGCGCGTCCCAGCGGCCCAGCGGGGTGCGGCTCAGCGCGTCCTCCGGGAACGCCTCGTGCAGCTTTGTCCACAGTGGACGGAGGCGGTGGTACGTCCGCAGGTGCTGCCACCACACCCGGGCCGCCGCGAGGCGGGTGGCGACGCCCGGGTAGGACAGGCCGACCACGAGCAGGATCGCGCTCGGGAACACCAGCCAGACCGTCGCCTGGACCAGCAGCCGGGGGATCGCCGCGCCCGCCCAGTGCACCAGCACCACCGCGATCAGGGTGGCTCCGCCCAGTGCGCCGATCGCGAACCCCACCGACGCCACGGTCAGCCCCCGGGCCAGCCGTGGGGCCGCGCCGCGGGCGTAGCGCCGCGCGAAGAAGCACGCGCTCGCGATGCCGTACGTCAGGTACAGGTCGGCCGCGAGGTAGAACACCGAGACCGCGCTGCGGGGGTACTGCGCCGGCGGGACGTCCGGCACCAGCACCGTGACGGTCGCCATCACCAGGATCGCCGTGCCCAGGGGAGCCGCCTCCACCAGCGCGCGCCGCCGCGCCCGGGCGGGCGGGAGGGCCGAAAACAGGAAGAAGCACGCGAGGGAGAACACCAGCCCGCAGAGGAAGACGTGCTGGAACAGCAGCGGCACGATCCGCCCGGGGTCCGGCTGGTTGACGTCGCCGGCCAGCAGCCCCAGCGGGTACGCGGCCGCGAAGCACGCCAGGCAGGCGGTGACCATCCAGCGGGCCACGTCACGCGGTGCGCGCGTCAGCTGGTAGCTCTTCCACAGCAGTGCCGGGAACAGGATGACGGCCTGGACCACGAGGAGCGTGAGCTTGCTGCTCACAGCCAGCCCAGCCGTTCGTCGAGCGCGGCGTCCAGCCGCCGCGCGGCGCCTTCGCCCGACGACGGCGGGGCGACCCGGTCGAGGACCGACGCCCACTCCAGGATGATCGTCGCCACCGTCTCGGCCTCCCGCTCGTGGTCGGTGTCGTAGGAGGTGCGCAGCAGGGCCCGCCGGACCGCTTCGGGCTCCAGACCGGGCGCCAGCCGCCCGGCCAGGTCGTGGTTCTCCGCGGTGGCGCCGTGGCCGGCCAGCATGTGGCCCAGTTCGTGCAGGATGATGTGGCGCTGGTGGGCCTTGCTCGTGTCCTGCTGGTAGACGATGTAGTCGGCCTGATCGGTGGCGATCCAGGCACCGAACGGTCCCGGCACCGGGATCCGGTGCGGGATCAGCCGGATCGGGCGGCCGCGCTGGTCGCCGACGCTGCGGCACAGTTCGAGGACGTCGAGCGGCGGCCGGATGCCCAGTTCCTTCAGCAGCCGCCTGCAGCGGCGCCGCAACTCGCGTTCCTTCACCAGCCGCCTTGCCATCGCCGTCGGAGCACACGGACGGTAGCCCGCCACGCCCTTACGGTAGACGACGGCACCCCAGTCGATCATCGCCCGCCCCGGGGACGGAATTCGGTGGCGGCACCGGCGCGAACGCGGTTCACTCGGCTCCCATGGGGCAGGTGCACGGAACGTGCGACGAACGGTTCCGGGACGTCCGCGACGCGCTCGCGGCGTCACTGGCCAAGGACGACGTCGGCGCCTCGGTCGCGGTCTTCCTGCACGGCGAGCCCGTGGCCGACCTGTGGGGCGGGTACGCCGACGCGGGCCGGACCGTGCCGTGGCGGGAAAACACGATCACCAACGTCTGGTCCACCACCAAGACGATGCTGGCCCTGTGCGCCCTGATCCTCGCCGATCGGGGAGAACTCGACCTCGATGCGCCGCTCGTGGCGTACTGGCCGGAGTTCGGCGCCGCGGACGTGCGGGTGCGGCACGTGCTCTCGCACACCGCCGGGCTGCCCGTCTGGGACACGCCCATCACCCTCGGCGACCTCTGTGACGCACCGAAGGTCACCGCGCTCCTGGCCGCCCAGACGCCGCGGTGGCCGCCCGGCGAAGTCGGCTGCTACCACGCCGTCACGCAGGGATTCCTGCTCGGCGAAGTGGTCCGGCGGATCACCGGTCGCACGATCGGCGCGTTCTTCGCCGCGGAGGTCGCCGGCCCGCTGGGTGCCGACTTCCACATCGGGCTGCCCGACGACGAGCACCACCGCGTCGCGCCGTCCCTCGCCCCGCCCGGCGGGCTGACCCCGCCGCCGCCCACCGAACTCCTCGACGTCGCCCCGAATCCGGAGCTCGTGCCCGCGGACACGAACACCCCGGCGTGGCGCCGGGCGGAGATCCCGTCGGGCGCCGGCCACGGCAACGCCCGGTCGGTCGCGGCCGTCCAGTCCGTCCTGTCGGCCGGCGGCATCGTCCGCGGCGTGCGGCTGCTCTCGCGCGCCGGGTGCGAGCGGGCGCTGGAGGAGCAGTACCACGGCCTCGACCACGCGCTGGGCGTGCGGATGCGCTACGGCATGGGCTACGGCGTCAGCGGCCGCACCTGCTTCTGGGGCGGTATGGGCGGCTCGCTGGTGTTCAACGACCTCGACGCCGGCCTCACCGTCGCCTACGCGATGAACCAGATGCTCGACGCCATCACCGGCGACGGGCGGGGCATGGAAATGGTGACCGCGGCCTACGGCGGCCTGGGGTAGCGCTCAGCCCGGCTGGGCCGGCGCCCACAGGTTGTCGGCGTCGCCGGCTTCCAGGCGCCCCCGGTACACCCCGATCTTGCGGTCGATCAGCTTCAGGTTCTCCTGCAGTTCCGCCAGCTTCGCCAGCACGTCGGCGCGGTGCTCCTCCAGCAGCGCCAGGCGTTCCGGTTCGTTGCCGCGCCCGGCGGCGACCAGCTCGGCGTAGCGGCGGATCGTCTTGATCGGCATGCCGGTCGCGCGGAGCTTGGTGCAGATCTTGATCCACTCCAGGTCCAGCCGGCGGTACCGGCGGCGCCCGCCGGCGGTCCGGTCGACGTCCGTCACGACCAGACCGGCCCGTTCGTAGTAGCGCAGCGTGTGGGCGCTGACGCCGCTGCGGCGGGCCGCGTCCGCGATCGTCAGTCCCTCCGCGGGGATCGGGTTGACTTCGAGCACGCTCTAAATCCTAGCTTCGGACGCATGAACGTTCCCACCGCCGGCCGTCCGGGCCTCGTGCTCGCGATCTGCTGCGCCAGCATCGTCGTCGTGGTGATGGACATCTCCATCGTCACCGTCGCCCTGCCCTCGATCCGCCGTGACCTGGGCGCTTCCGTCGCCGGACTGCAATGGACCGTCGACGCCTACACGCTCGTGCTGGCCGCTTTCCTCGTGCTCGCCGGGTCGGCCGCCGACCGCTTCGGCCGTCGGCGCGTGTTCCGGTGGGGGCTCGCCGTCTTCGGGCTCGGGTCGCTGCTGTGCAGCCTGGCCCCGGGCGTCGGCTGGCTGATCGCGGCCCGCGCGCTGCAGGCCGCGGGCGGCACCATGCTCAACCCGGTCGCGATGGCCATCGTCGCCACCACCTTCCCGGAACCCGCCGCGCGGGCCCGCGCCATCGGCGTTTTCGGCTCGATGTCCGGCCTGGCCCTGGCGCTCGGGCCGATCCTCGGCGGCGCGCTCGTCGGCGCCTTCGGCTGGCGGGCCGTGTTCTGGGTCAACGTCCCGATCATCGCCGCCGCGCTCGTGGCCACCACGCTGTTCGTGCCCGAGTCGCGGGCGCCGCGGGCCCGCCGCTTCGACCCGGTCGGGCAGGGGCTGGTGCTGCTGGTGCTCGGCAGCGTCGTCTCCGCGCTCATCGAATCGCACCGGCTGGGCTGGACGTCCCCGTGGATGCTCGGCCTGCTCGCCGTCGCCGCGCTCGGCGTGCTCGGGATCCTCGCCTACGAGCCGCGTCGCACGGACCCGCTGCTCGAACTGCGCCTGTTCCGCAGCCTTTCCTTCAGCGGGGCGATCGTCATGGCGCTGTTCGCGCTGTGCGGGTTCGGCGCCTTCCTCTTCGTCACGACGCAGTACCTGCAGGACGTCCGCGGCATGACCCCGCTGACGGCGGGCCTGTGCCTGCTGCCGGTCGGCGTGCTCGTCCTGGTCCTGTCGCCGCGGACCGGGCGGTTCGTCGGGCGCCACGGGCCGCGGTGGCCGCTGGTCGTCGCCGGTGCCGCGCTCGCCGCCGGCGGCCTCGGTTCGGCGTTCCTCGGCCCGGCGACGCCGCTGCCCGTCGTGCTCGCGACCTTCCTGCTGTTCGGCGTGTTCCTCGGCGCGGTGAACCCGCCGATCACGAACACCGCCGTCTCCGGGATGCCGGGATCGATGGCCGGGGTGGCCGCGTCACTGGCGTCGGCCGGCCGGCAGACCGGCACGACGCTGGGGGTCGCGCTTTCGAGCGCGGGACACGGTGTGTGGTGGCTGGTCGCCGGGCTCGGCGCCGCCCTCGTCGCGCTGGCGCTGCTCAGCACCGGACGCCGGGCGGCCGCGACGGCTCGCCGGGCGGCGGTGCTGATCGACGAGCTCAGCCTCCCGCGACCGACGGGATGATGCACCTCGTCAGGAGCACATCGCGCCCCGCAGGACGCACGTCGACCACCCCTTCTCGTGGTGATACAGGTCACAGGTAGTCTGCCGGAAAAATCTCCCCGGAGAAATGTCGAACGCCGCATGCGGCCGATCGACGCGGGGGTGAAGGCCGGTCACCGCGTCCGGGAACGCACCGGACCCCGGCCGAGACACCAGGGAGCAGACCCATGCGTTTCCTCATGATGCACCGCGTCGACGAGCACGACCCGCAGTCGTGGAACCCGAGCCAGGAGTTCATCGAGAAGATGGGCGGGTTCATCCAGGAGGCGGCGGAGAAGGGCATCCTGATCACGGCGGAGGGCGTCCACCCGACCGAGAAGGGCGCGCTGGTCCGCAAGGCCCGCGGCGCCGCCGTCCGCGTGACCGACGGGCCGTTCGCCGAGGCCAAGGAGGTCATCGGCGGGTTCGCGCTGATCAACGCGGCGGACCGGGCGGAGGCCGTCGCGTTCGCCGAGCGGTACGTCGAGCTCTTCGACCAGGACATCGAGGTGGAGGTCCGGCAGGTCGTCGAGTTCGAGGACCTGCCGGCGCAGGACTGAGGCCGGCCGGTGGCGCTAGGCTGGGCCGGGACGACTCTGGGGGGTTGGCCATGTTCCTGGTCACCGGCGCCACCGGCAACGTCGGCGCGGAAGTGACGGCGGCGCTCGCCGCGGCGGGCGCACCGGTCCGGGCGCTGGTGCGCCGGCCGGACGTCGTGGTGCCGGAGGGGGCCGAAGCCGTCGTCGGCGATCTCGACGACCCGGGCAGCCTGACCGACGCGCTGAAGGGCGTCGAAGGCGTGTTCCTGTTGTCCGGCTACGAGAACATGCCGGGCACGCTGGCGAAGGCGCGCGAGGCCGGCGTGCGGCGGATCGTGTTGCTGTCCGGCGGGTCGGCGGCGCTGGCCGACCTCGGCAACGCCGTCTCGCGCTACCTGACGCTGTCCGAGCGCGCGGTGCGGGAGTCGGGCCTGGACTGGACGTTCCTGCGGCCGCGCGCGTTCATGTCGAACGCCCTGCGCTGGCTGCCGCAGCTGCGCACGGGCGACACCGTCCGCGTCCAGTTCCCGGACGTCCCGGTGGCGTGCGTCGACCCGGCCGACATCGCGGCGGTGGCGGCCCTCGCACTGGCGGGTGGGCACGAAGGGCTCGTCCACGACCTGACCGGACCGGTCGCGGTGCGGCCGGTCGAGCAGGTGGCGGCGCTGGCCTCGGTGCTCGGGCGGGACCTGCGGGTCGTCGCGCTGTCGGACGACGAGACGCGGGTGGAGCTCGAGGCCGGGATGCCGCGCGAGTACGTCGAGGCGTTCTGGAGCTTCTACGTCGACGGGACGTTGGACGAAGCGACGGTGTACCCGACGGTGTCCGAAGTGACCGGCCGGCCGGCGCGGACGTTCGAGGAGTGGGCCGAGGCGCACGCGGACGCTTTCCGGTGACGTCGTGAAGGGGCGCCGGCGGTGGCTGGGCGCCGCGGTGAGCGTGGTCGCGCTGCTGGCGGCCGCGACCCACCTGATCTGGCCCGGCTTGAAGATCGACGCCATCACGGTGCTGCTCTTCGTCGTGGCCCTGGTGCCCTGGCTCGGCGAGCTGCTGGAGAGCATCGAGCTGCCGGGCGGCTGGAAGGTCAAGTACCGGGACCTGCAGCAGCGCCAGGACGCGCTCGAGCGCACGACCGAGGAAGCGAGCAGCACCGCCCAGGCCGCGCTGGGCGCCGCGCGGGGTGAGGACCTCCCGCCGACGATGGAGACGGTCCGGCTCTTCGCACAGGAGTACCGGCGGCTGCGCAAGGCACCGCGGCAGCCGGAGCGCACCGCGGAGCTGGACCAGCTGTTCGGCGCGATGGTGACCGTGCTCCCGCGCGTGCCGGGCTTCGACCCGGTGCAGGCGTTCGGCGACGACGACGGCGGGATGCGCCTCGCCGGGTACGCCGCGCTGTACGGACGGCCGGATCCGGCGTTGCTCGAGGAGACCGTGCGGGCGCTCGGCCGGGAGGCCACCGCCTTCATCCAGTACTGGGCGATCCGGACCGTGGCCGCGCTGCTCGAACGCGCGGATCCGGACGCCGTGCCCGAAGGGGTGTTCGACGTCCTGCAGGAGCTGCTCGTCCGGTTGCCGCAGGGCACTTCCCGGCGTGAACAGCTCGGCCGGCTGCTCGACGCGCGCCGCTACGGCTGATCGCCCCTGGGGCGCGTGCGGAGTTTTCTGCGATGGTGTGTCCAAGCGGCCGGCCGCCGTTCGTAGTGGTGGCGTACGGCAACCGAGCCACCGGAGGAATCCCGTGAAGTACCTGATGCTGATCAACGCCAGCTTGACCGCCGAAGGCGAGGCCGTCGGCGGCTGCACGCCGGAAGGCTGGCAGCTGTTCTACAAGGAGATCCAGGAAGCGGGCGTCTACCTGTACGGCAGCCCGCTGGCCGACTTCACCACGGGCGCGACCGTCCGGGTCGACGAGCGCGGCGAACGGCTCGTCACCGACGGCCCGTTCGCCGAATCCCGGGAGGTGCTCGGCGGCTACTTCGTCGTCGACGTGCCGGACCTCGACGTCGCGCTCGACTGGGCGGCGCGCTGCCCGGGGTCCCGTGACGGCGGGTCCATCGTGGTGCGGCCGCTCGCCGACTACGAGGGCTGACGCCGTGGCGGGCCGGGCAGGCGCGTCCGCCGGGGATCCCCGGCTGAGTCTCGAGGCGGTGTTCCGGGAGGAGCGCGGGCTGCTGCTCGCCGCGCTCGTCCGGCGGTTCGGCGACCTCGACCTGGCCGAGGAGGTGACGTCCGAGGCGATCGAGGCGGCGCTGGTGCGCTGGCCCGCGGAGGGCGTGCCGCCGAAGCCGGGCGCCTGGCTGATGACGACGGCCCGGCGCAAGGCGGTCGACCGGCTGCGCCGCGATCAGGCCTACGCGGCCCGGCTCGCGGTGCTGCAGGTCGAGGCCGAGCGCGCGGCGCCGGCGCCGGAGTCCGACGGCGGCCTGCCCGACGAGCGGCTCCAGCTGTTCTTCACGTGCGCCCACCCGGCCCTGCCTGCCGAGGACCGCGTGGCGCTGACGTTGCGCTGCCTGGCCGGGCTGACGACACCGGAGGTGGCGCGGGCGTTCCTGGTGCCGAGCGCGACGATGGGCAAGCGGATCGTGCGCGCGAAGCACCGCATCCGCACGCTCCGCATCCCGTTCCGGGTGCCGGACGCCGCCGAGCTGCCCGGACGGCTGCCGGGCGTGCTCCAGGTCGTGTATTCGATCTTCACCGAGGGGTACGCGGCGAGCGCGGGCCCGGACCTGCAGCGGCTCGACCTGGCGGAGGAGGCGATCCGGCTGGGTCGCATCCTCCGCCGGCTGCTGCCGGCGGAGCGGGAGGTGGCGGGCCTGCTGGCGTTGCTGCTCCTGATCCACGCGCGCCGCGACGCCCGCACGGGCCCGGACGGCGCACTGGTGCTCCTCGACGACCAGGACCGCACGCGCTGGGACCGGGCGATGGTCGAGGAGGGGGCGGCGCTGGTGGAGGTCGCGCTGACCGGCGGGCCACCGGGGCTCTACGGCGTCCAGGCGGCGATCGCGGCGCTGCACGACGAGGCGCCCGACGTGGCGGGCACGGACTGGCCGCAGATCGTGGCGCTGTACGACGTGCTGCGCGGGTTGGCCCCCTCGCCGGTGGTGGAGCTGAACCGGGCGGTGGCGGTGGCGATGCGCGACGGCCCGGAGGCGGGGCTGGTGCTGCTGGACGCACTGGCGGACGAGCCGAGGTTGCGCGGGTACGGCCCGTTCGCGGCGGCGCGCGGCGAGCTGCTGAGCCGGTCGGGCCGTGCGGCGGAGGCGGCTGAGGCTTACCGGGAGGCGCTGGAGCTGGCGGGGACCGAGCCGGAGCGGGGGTACCTGCGCGGGCGGTTGGCGGAGGTGACGCGGTCGGGTGAACAGCGCTGACGGCGGCCTTGCGCGGGAATCGTTGCCGCGCAAGGCTTTCCGCCGTCCGGCCGCAGCCATCTCGCTGTGCCGGCCACCCGGAACTGTCGGTGGTCCCCGGTAAGCTGGAACCCGGGGGCCGGAGGCCTAAGCCGCCCGCAACGCCGCCACCGCCGCCGCGAACATCGTTCCCTTGATCGCCCCCAGCGTGCCGCGGTCCTTCCCCGCCAGCGCGTGCACCCGTTCGCTCGCCACCTTCACCACCTCGCCCTCGGCCGCGACGTCGTCCACCAGCCCGATGTCCGCCGCCTCGGTACCGCCGAACCGCCGTCCCGTCGTCATCGACGCCACGGCCGCCGACGGGGTCAGCTTCGCCTGGATCAACGCCGCCATCCCCGGCGTGAACGGGATGTTGATGTCCGCCTCCGGGAAGCAGAAGTACCCCCGGTCGGCGCGCATCACGCGGAAGTCGTGCGCCATCGCCAGCATCGCGCCCGCGCCGAAGGCGTGCCCGTTGATCGCCGCGATCGTCGGGACCGGCAGCGTCAGCACGCGCGCGAGCAGTTCCTGCACGTCGGCCACGTACGCCGAGGCCTGGTCGCCGTGGGCGGTCAGCCATTCGAGGTCGAGGCCGTTCGAGTAGAACTTGCCGCCGCCGGTGGTCACCAGCGCGCCCTCGACACCGTCCAAAAAGGAGTGCACGCGCTGCAGCCAGTCCGGGGAAAACCGGTTTTCGTCGTCACCCAGGTCCAGCACGGATACGGTCACGGTCGGTCCTTTTCTCGAGGGGGCACGGTCAGCACGGCCCGCACCGCGGCGGCCAGCCTGTCCCGCACCAGCGGATCGGTGATGTCACGGCGGAAGAACGCGGTCGGCAGGTCGACGACGCACGTGGTGATCACCTCGACCGCCAGGCCGTCGCCGCGGTCCCACAGCTGCCGGGCGAGCCGGACGAGCAGCGCGACCAGGCGCTTGTCCACCGCGTGCAGCGCGTCCGCCAGCTCGTCGGGCAGGTCGGGCCCGAACAGCCGGTCGCCACGGACCGCGAGCAGCATCCGCGCGCCGTCGGGACGCACGGAGGCGAACACCGCGGGCGTGTCCGCCGCCGCGACGACGGCCTCCACCGGCGAAGGGGCCTGGTCCACCAGCGAGGTCTGGAGATCGAGGAACGCCGTCGCCGCGCGCAGCCAGACCCGGGCCAGCAGCGCGCTGAGTGACCCGAACGCGTGGTAGATCGTCCCGTTCGGGACGCCCGCGGCCGCGGCCAGGCCACGGACCGTCACCTCCGTCGAGGAGGCGACGAGCCGCTCGGCGACGTCGAGGAGCGCGTCGAGGTCGTGGACGCGGGGGCGGGGCATGCCGCGACCGTAACAGAGCACGTGCTCCAAAACCAGGGCGGTAAGCTGCCGCCGTGGAGATCTGGGTCAACCCGGCGTGCTCGAAGTGCCGGTCCGCGGTGTCGATGCTGGACGAGGCGGGCGCGGAGTACACCGTGCGCCGCTACCTCGAGGACCCGCCGACGGCGGCGGAGCTCGAAGCGGTCCTCGAGCGCCTCGGCCTCGAGCCGTGGGACATCGCGCGCACCGCCGAGCCGGTCGCGAAGGAGCTCGGCCTCAAGGCGTGGGGCCGCACGCCGCAGGACCGGCCGAAGTGGATCGAGGCGCTCGCTGAGCACCCGAAGCTGATCCAGCGGCCGATCATCACGGCCGACGACGGCACGGCGGTCGTCGCCCGCGACCCCGAAACGGTGCGGTCGGTCCTCTAGGGGATCGCGTCGGTCGTCGAGAGCAGCGGGACGTCCAAGGGCACTGTTTCCGGGTACTTGATCCCGGCGCCGGTGTTGAGCACGACGACGTCCTCGTCGCCTCCGAGCCACCCCGACTCGCGAAGGTGCCGTAACGCGGCGAAGCACGCTCCGCCTTCCGGACAGACGAACGTCCCCTCGTAGGACGTCAGTTCCCGTTGCGCGGCCAGGAGTTCCTCGTCGGTGACGGCGACGGCGGTGCCGCCGGTCGCGTACACGGCGTCGAGCACGAGGAAGTCGCCCAGCGCCTTGGGCACGGTGATGCCGAAGGCGACGGTCCGGGCGTCCGGGAACGGCGTGCTTTCCCGGTCGCCGCGCGAAAACGCCGTGACGATCGGCGCGCACCCGGTGGCCTGGACGGCGACGAGCCGGGGCAGCGGCCCGGAAACCCAGCCCAGCTCCTGCATTTCCCGCAGCGCCTTGTGGATCCCGATGATGCCGACGCCGCCGCCGGTCGGGTAGAGGATGACGTCGGGCAGCCGCCAGCCGAACTGCTCGGCGAGCTCGTACCCCATCGTCTTCTTGCCCTCGATGCGGTACGGCTCCTTCAGCGTCGAGACGTCCTGCACCCCGGGACGCCGCCCGGCCGCGGCGGCGATCAGCTTGCCGGCGTCCCCGATGAGACCGTCCACCCGGTACAGCTCGGCGCCGGCCGCGACGCACTCGCGCATGGTGATCGCCGGGGCGTCGCCGGGCATGGCGACCAGGCTCGACAGCCCCGCGCGCGCCGCGTACAACGCCCACGCCGCGCCCGCGTTGCCGTTCGTCGGCATCGCGATCCCGCGCACGCCCAGTTCCGCGGCCCGCGAGACGCCGACCGCCGCGCCGCGCGCCTTGAACGTGCCGGTGGGAACCAGGCCTTCGTCCTTCATCCACAGGCGTGAAAGCCCCAGCTCGCGGCCGTAGCGCGGCAGCCGCAGCACCGGCGTCATGCCCTCGCCGAGGCTGACGACGTGCTCGGCCGACCGCACCGGCAGCACCTCGTGGTAGCGCCACAGCGTCGGTTCCCGCCCGGCGATCTCCTTCGGCGTCACGGCTTCGCGGACGCCGTCGAGGTCGTACCGCGCGAGCAGCGGCGCGCCCGCGGGGGAGAGGCCCTGGCGCACGTCGGCGTCCAGGTGTTCGCCGGTCCGGGAGCACTCGAGGTGGCTGAGGAAGGAGTACGGCACGGCGCCGATCCTAGGTCCTAAAGTGGGCCCATGGACGCGCTGCGGGTGTGCCTGTACGTCTTCGCCGGGGTGACGCTCGGCACCTGGCTGGTCTCCGTGCTGACCAGGGAGTACTCCTGGGTCGACCGGATCTGGTCGATCGTGCCGGTGGCCTACGCGGGGATCTTCGCCGGCGCCGCCGGGTTCGCCGACCCGCGGCTCGACGTGGTGTTCGCCCTGGTCGCGCTGTGGGGCGTCCGGCTGACGTTCAACTTCGCCCGGAAGGGTGGTTACGCACCCGGCGGCGAGGACTACCGGTGGGCGGTGCTGCGCGAGCGGATGGCGCCGTGGCAGTTCCAGCTGTTCAACTTCTTCTTCATCTCGCTGTACCAGAACGTGATCCTGCTGCTGATCACGCTGCCGGCGTTGACGGCGCTGGAGAACCGGGGCTCGTTCGGCGTCGCGGACGTGGTCGTCGCGGTGGTGTTCGCCGCCTTCCTGGTGGGGGAGACGGTCGCCGACCAGCAGCAGTGGGAGTTCCACCGTGAGAAGCACGCCGGTCGCGCCTCGACGCGGTTCCTCCAGAGCGGGCTGTTCCGCTACTCGCGGCACCCGAACTTCTTCTTCGAGCAGGCGCAGTGGTGGGCGGTCGCCGCGTTCGGCGTGGTCGCCGGCGGTCTGCAGTGGACGGTCGCCGGCGCGGTGCTGCTCACGCTGCTGTTCGTCGGCTCGACGCGGTTCACCGAGAGCATCACGAAGTCCCGGTACCCGGAGTACGCGGACTACCAGCGGCGGACGTCGGCGGTGGTCCCGTGGTGGCCGCGACGCGAACCGGTGCGCGGGTGACGACCGTCGCCGCGCTCCAGATCGCCACGGGCGTCCCACTCGAGCGGATCCTGGCGTTCGAGGACGAGCTCCGGGGCGCCGCCCTGGTGGTGCTGCCGGAGGCGGTCCTCGGCGGCTACCCGGGCCGGACGCCGTTCGTCGAGTACTTCCACGCGGCCGTGACCGTGCCCGGCCCCGAGGTCACCGAGCTGGCCGGGCTCGCGGCGCGGACGGGCGCGAGCCTGGTCGCCGGCGTCATCGAGCGCGACGGCTCGACGCTGTACAGCACGGCGGTGTTCCTCGATCCCGGCCACGGCCTGGTGGCCAAGCACCGCAAGCTGGTGCCGACCGCGCGGGAGCGCGTGTTCTGGGGCCGCGGCGACGGTTCGACGCTCCCGGTGGTGCCGACGGCGGCGGGCCGCGCGGCCGCGGCGATCTGCTGGGAGAACCACATGCCCCTGCTGCGCGCGGCGATGTACGCGAAGGGCGTGGAAATCTGGTGTGCCCCAACGGCGGACGACCGTGACGTCTGGCAGGCGTCGATGCGCCACATCGCCGACGAAGGCCGGTGCTTCGTGGTTTCGGCGTGCCCGTACGAGACAGGGGGCGACGACCCGTTCCGCGGAGGCAGCGTGATCATCGGCCCCACCGGAGACGTCCTGGCGGGTCCGCTGCGGGACGGCGAAGGGCTCATCACGGCGGAGATCGACCTCGACGAGATCGTCGCGGCCCGCAAGAGCCTCGATGTCTCGGGCCATTACGCGCGGCCGGACGTTTTCT
The DNA here is from genome assembly GCF_046549135.1 of Amycolatopsis sp. lyj-23. Lineage (NCBI taxonomy): Bacteria > Bacillati > Actinomycetota > Actinomycetes > Pseudonocardiales > Pseudonocardiaceae > Amycolatopsis > Amycolatopsis sp. lyj-23. The sequence continues at coordinate 131,565 of NZ_JAJPWN010000020.1, forward strand.
CGCTCACGGTCGACGAGCGGCCCCGGGACGGCGTCACTTTCCTCCGGTGACGCCGTCCGCCCGCGCTCACACCGCCAGCCGGCCGCCGTCCACCGGGAGGACCGCGCCCTGGACGAAGCTCGCGTCGCCCGCCGCCAGGAACGCGATCGCCGCCGCGATCTCTTCCGGGGCTGCCACCCGGCCCGCCGGGCCCGCCGCCGCCAGTTCGTCCAGGTCCTCGCCGAACACCGAGGTGCCTTCCGTGCGGGTCGGGCCCGGGCTCACCGCGTTGACCCGGACGCCCGACGGCCCGTACTCCGCCGCCCACGCCTTCGTCAGCAGCTCGACCGCCGCCTTCGACGAGCCGTAGAGCGCCATGCCCGCCATGCCGCGGGCCGCGACCAGCGTCGACACGTTGACGATCGCGCCGTGGCCGCGGGCCGCCATCTCCGGCGCCAACGCGGCGACGAGGAAGAACGGCACCTTCACGTTGGTCGTGAAGACGGCGTCGAAGTCCGCTTCCGCGAACTCCGCGGTCGGCCCGGTCGGGAAGATCCCGGCGTTGTTCACCAGCACGTCGATCGGCCCGCCCAGCTCCCGCGCCCGGTCCGCGAGGGCGCGCGCCGAAGCGGCGTCGGTCAGGTCCGCCGCGACGAAGTCGGCTTTGCCGCCCGCCGCGCGGATCTTCGCGACGGCTTCGGCGCCGCGCCCGGCGTCCCGGCCGGACAGCACCACGTGCGCGCCCAGCCCGGCCAGCGCGACCGCCGTCGCGCGGCCGATGCCGCTCGTCCCGCCGGTCACCAGCGCCGTCGACCCGGACAGTTCTGCAGTCATCGCTCAGCTCCTCCGCAACCCCGGGGGTTTTCCCCGGTCGAAGGGTTCAAGCGAGACCGCCGCCGGAGACTTCCGGCTGAGCGTTCGGCCCTCCTTATACCTCCGATCCGTTCCGCCGATGGTCTTCCAGCGCCGCCACGAACTCGGCGACGTCCCGCCGGTGCGACGTCGCCGGCCACACGGCCCAGGTCCGCCGGACGATCGGGTTCCCGGCCAGCGGCACCCACCGGACGGTGTCGGGCAGCGGGTACGGCCACCGCGGCGGCGCGAAGGCGTACGCCCCGCCCGCACTGACCGCCGGGATCTTGAGCTCGACGATCAGCCGCTGTTCCTCCGGCACCTCCGGGCCGACGTCGAGGCCGTGGCTGCGCAGGATCGCCGCCAGCTCGTCGTACCAGGCCGGGCTGCCCGCACGGGGGAAGGCGAACCACTCCAGCCCGGCCAGGTCCTCCAGCCGGACCGGCGAGCCGAGCTTCTCCGCCAGCTCCGTGGCCAGCAGGACGCCGACGTCCTCGGTCACCACGAGCGCCGCGTCCAGATCCGGCCCCGGCGGGCGCTCGCGCACCAGCCCGACGTCCAGCTCGCCGGCCCGCAGCGCGGCCACCTGCGCCACCGACGAGAGGTGGCGCGCCTGCACCCGCGTGTCCGGCAGCCGCGCGAGCGCCGACGGCAGCAGGTCGGGTGGCAGTTCCAAGGGGACGCCGACGCGCAGCACGCCGCCGCCGTCCGCGGTGTGCCGGGCCATCGCGGCGAGCGCCTGGTCGTGGCGCGCCAGCACCGCCCGGGCCTCACTGAGCAGCGTCGTCCCGGCCTCGGTGACCTGCACGCCGGTGCTGGTGCGCACCAGGAGCCGGACGCCGAGCCGGCGTTCGAGCGCGGTGATCGTCTGCGACAGCGCGGGCTGGCTCAGGTGCAGCTGCCGGGCCGCCTTGGACATCGCGCCCGCCTCGACGACCGCGACGAACGCGCGCAGCTCGCGGATCTCCATCAGCGGGCCCACCTGATCGGCAGCGACTTGAGGCCGTTCTGGAAGTTCGACCGCAGCCGCACCGGCTCGCCGGCGAGTTCGGCGAAGCCGAGCAGGTCGAGCACCGCGTCGAACATCGCCCGCAGTTGCACCCGGGCCAGGTGCGCGCCGAGGCAGAAGTGCGGGCCGTGGCCGAAGGTCAGGTGGTCGTTCGGCGTCCGCCCGATGTCGAAGGTGTCCGGTGCGGGGAACACCGACGGGTCCCGGTTGGCCGACGAGAACCAGACCACCACCTTGTCCCCGGCGCGGATGTCCACATCGGACAGTCGGACGTCCGCGACCGCCGTGCGCCGGAAGTGCGTGACCGGCGTCCACCAGCGCAACATCTCCTCGACCGCCGACGGCAGCAGCGACCGGTCGGCCAGCAGCCGCCGGTATTCCGCGGGGTGGGAGAGCAGGGCGAGCATCCCGCCCGGCAGGCCGTTGCGCAGGGTTTCGTTGCCCGCCACGGAAAACAACCAGAAGAGGTTCTCGAACTCGGCGAGCGAGACGCGGCCGCCGTCGTCGCGGACGTGCTGCATCAGGTTGCTCATCACGTCTTCGCCCGGGTGCCCGCGCTTGTGTTCGCCGAGCGCGTTCGCGTACGCGTAGAGGTCCGGCATGCCCGCGCGCGTCCGCGGATCCGGCATCGACCCGTCCGGCCCCGGCGACGGGCGGACGGCGAGCGCGGCCCGGGCGAGCCCGGTCACCTCGGAGTCGGAAACCGTAGAGCTCACCGCGTATTCGGCGTCCTGGTAGCCGATCACCCGGTTGCTCCAGTCGTACATCAGCCGCCGGTCCTGTTCAGGCACGCCGAACACGCCGGCCAGGGTCAGCAGCGGCAGGTCGGCGGCCACCTGCGCGAAGTCGCACTCGCCGCGATCGGCGACGGCGAGAACGAGCTCCCGCGCCCAGCTCTCGATCTGCGAACTCAGCTTCGCGATCGCGCGCGGGGTGAACGCCTTCGTGAGCAGCCCGCGCAGCCGCCCGTGCTCCGGCGGGTCCATGTTCAGCATCATCCGGCGCACGTAGGCGAGGTCGGCCGCGTCGCGGATCTGGGTTCCGCCGAGCTGCGAAGAGAACACCGCGGGGTCGCGCAGCACCCGCCGCACCTCGGCGTGGCCGAGCACCGCCCAGAAGTCGTCGACGCGCACCACCGGGCCGGCGCGCCGCAGCCGCGCCAGCTCGTCGTACGGGACTCCTCGCACGTAGGTGTCCGGATCGGTGATCACGAACCGACCCTAGCCGCGGCCACCGACAGTTTGGGAGGCTGCGCGGATGGACACGCTCAACATGCGCATCGGCGGCAAGGGCGAACCGGCCGTCCTCCTCCTGCACGGCCTCGGCGCGACCGGCGCCGTCTGGAACCACTTCGCCGTGCAGCTCGAGCGGCGCGTTCTGGTGCCGGACCTGCCCGGCCACGGCCCGTCCGCACCCCTGCCGCACTACAGCTTCGCCACGCTCGCCGAAGCGGTCGCGCGGGCGTTGCCGGACGGCGGGCCGCTCGTCGTGGCCGGGCATTCGCTCGGCGGGGTGCTCGCGCTCGAACTGGCGTCCGGCCGCTACGGCGTCGAGGTCGCGGGCGTGCTGGCCCTCGGGGTGAAGGTCGAGTGGAGCCAGGACGACCTCAACCGCGCGGCGTCGTTCGCCGCCCGGCCGCCGCGGGTGTTCGAGACGCGGGCCGACGCCGAGCAGGCGTACCTGAAGGTGTCCGGGCTGCTCGGGATCGCGCCGACCGACCCGGCCGGGCTTCGCGAGACCGAGGGAGGTTGGCGCCTCGCGATGGACCCGGCCGCGTTCGGCCTCGGCGCGCCGGACATGCCGGCCCTGCTGGCCGGGGCGCGCTGTCCGGTCGTGCTCGTCGCGGGGGAGGACGACCCGATGAGCCGTCCGGAGCAGCTGCGGGCGCTCGACCCCGACGCCGTCACGCTGCCCGGGCTCGGGCACAACGCCCACGTCGAGGACCCGGCCGCCGTGCGGGCCCTGCTCAAGCGCTTCGGCGTCTGAGGGCCCGGGTGCAGCCGTCGTACCCCATGCGACGGCTGCGCCTCGGACCCCTCGTCACCACCGGACGCCAGAAAGCCTAGGAAAGCGCGGTGGACGAGCGCCTGTACTGCTGTTCCGCGCCGGTGTCACCGTCCGTACCTGCGCAAACGGTTATCTTGGCCGATCGGTGGTACATCTCGGGCGGCACGATCGTGATGCTGGAGAGGTACGTTCCGCTCGGGGGACGCAGGAGAGGACGCCTGTGGACGAAGGTCCGTCGTTCGCCGGATGGCTGCGGGACCGGCGGGTGCTCGCCGGCCTCACCCAGGCCCAGCTCGCCGAGCGTGCGGGACTGAGCCTGCGCGCGGTGCGCAATGCCGAGCTAGGCAGCGTCCGCCGCCCCCGGCCGGAGACGGCACGCAGGCTGCGGGACGCGCTCGCCGAAGCCCCGCCGGAACCGGTGCGGATCGGCGTGCTGGGACCCCTGACGGTGACGCGGGGCACCGAACCGGTGGAGATCGGCGCGGAGAAACAACGCCTGCTGCTCGCCATGCTGGCCCTGCAGCCGAACCGCACGGTCCGGCGCGAGGACCTCGTCGACGCCATCTGGGACGAGCCGCCGCCGTCCTGCCTCGACCTGCTCCACACCTACGTCGCGCGGCTGCGGCGAGCGCTGCGTCCGGCCGGCCTCATCGCCACGGACAAGGGCGGCTACCGGCTCGCCGCCGGGGAGGACGAACTCGACCTGCTGCGCTTCGAGGCCCTGCTCGCGCGGAACGCCCCGAAGGAGGCCCTCGGACTCTGGCGCGGCCCGGCGCTCGCCGACGTCGAACGGCTGCGCCAGCACCCGGCCCGGCTCGCGCTGGCGATGCGGCGGGCCAAGGCCGTGCTGGCCTACGCCGAGGTCGCCGACCCCGAGGACGCCGCGGTGCAGCTGCGGGTGCTGACCGCGGAGGAGCCGCTGAACGAGTCCGCGCACGCGAAGCTGGTGCTGGTGCTCGCGGCGTCCGGGCGCCAGGCCGCCGCGCTGGACGTGTTCGGCGAAGTGCGGCGGCGGCTCGCCGACGAACTCGGCCTGGAACCCGGCCCCGAGCTGCGGGCCGCCCAGCGGCAGGTGCTGCGGCAGGAGTTCGCCGCGCCGGAGCCGCCGGCTCGGGTGCCGGCGCAGCTGCCCGCCGACGTCCCCGGCTTCCGCGGCCGCGCCGCCCAGCTGGCCGAGCTGGACGCGCTGCTGCACCGAGAGGAAGGCGAAACCGGCGCGCGCATCGCCGTCCTCTCCGGTACCGGCGGGGTCGGCAAGACCGCGCTCGCGGTCCACTGGGCGCAGCGCTCGCCGGGGGAGTTCCCCGACGGTCAGCTGTACCTCGACCTGCACGGGTACGGCACGGTCCGGCCGGTGGACCCGGGCGACGCGCTGTCGGGGTTCCTGCGTGCGCTCGGCGTCCCCGGGGCGGACATCCCCGCCGAGCCGGACGAACGCGCCGCGAAGTTCCGCACCGCGCTCACCGGGCGGCGGATGCTGCTGGTGCTGGACAACGCGAACGCGGTCGGGCAGGTCCGGCCGCTGCTGCCCGGCTCGCCGACGTGCCTGGTGCTGGTGACCAGCCGGGACGCGCTGCCGGGGCTGGTCGCCCGGCACGGCGCCCGGCGGGTGCTCGTCGACCTGCTCACCGAGGCCGAAGCCCGCGACCTGCTCCGGGCGCTGCTCGGCCCGCGCGTCGACGCCGAGCCCGAGGCCGCCGCGGCCCTGATCGGGTACGCGGCCCGGCTGCCGCTGGCCCTGCGCCTGGTCGCCGAGCTGCCGCTGAGCCGGGAGGGCGAGCGCCTCGCCGCCCTGGCCGCCGAGCTGGCCGACGAACGGCGGCGGCTCGACCTGCTGGACGGCGGCGGCGACCCGCTCACCGCCGTCCGCGCGGTGTTCTCGTGGTCCTACCGCAACCTCGCGCCCGACGCCGCCCGCCTCTTCCGGCTCTGCGGCCTGCACCCCGGCCGCGACCTGACGCCGCCCGCGCTGGCCGCCCTCGCCGGCGTCGGCCTGGCCGAGGCCGAACGGCTGGCCGGCGCCCTGGTTCGCGCCCACCTCGCGCAGCAGACCGGCGACGACCGCGTCCAGCTGCACGACCTCCTGCGCGTCTACGCCGCCGAGCTCGCGGCCGGGGATCCCGGCGAAAGCCGTGAGGCGCAGCGGCGGTTGTTCGACTTCTACGTCTCCTCGGCCGGCCAGGCCATGGACGTCGTGCTGCCCCACGAACGGCACCTGCGGCCGCGCGTGCCGGACCCCGACGTCAAGGTGCTCGACGCGCAGGCGTGGCTGGAGGCCGAGCGCCGCAACCTCCTGGCGGTCGCCGCGCACGCGACGCGCCACGGCTGGCCGGAGCAGCTGCGGCTGCTGTCCGGGATCCTGTGGCACTACCTCGACGTCGGCGGCTACCACGAGGAAGCGCTGGTGCTGCACACGCACGCGTCGGCGCTGGCCCACCACAGCGGCGACCGGGTGGCCGAGGCCGAGCCGCTGATCCTGATCGCGGTGGGCCACTGGCGGGTCGGCCGGTCGCCGGAAGCGCTGCGGTACCTGGAGGAGGCGCTCGTCCTCGCCCGGGAGACCGGCGACTGGCGCACCGAAATCCACGCCGTCAACACCCTGGGCCTGATCTGCCGGGCGCTCGGCCGGTTCGCCGAGGGGATCGGGTACTCGACGGAAGCGCTCGCGCTGGCCAGGAAGACCGGCGACCGCACCAGCGAGGGCCTGGTCCTGGTGGTGCTGGGCTGTTCCTGCCGCGGCATCGGCCGGTACGGCGAAGCGATCGCGTACCTCGAAGAGGCGCTCGCCTTGGCGCGCGAGATCGCCGACCGCACGAGCGAGGGCTACGCGCTGGTCAACCTGGGCGATGTGCTGTCGGCGCTGGGCCGGCACGACGAAGCGGCCGAGCTCCTGGACGAGGGGCTGGCGCACCTGCGTGCGATGGGTGTCCGGGTGAGCGAGGGGTACGCCCTGGGCATCCTCGGCGACGTCGAACACGCCCGCGGCCGGTACGCCGAAGCCGCGGCGCACCTGGAGCGGGCGCTGGAAATCGCGCAGGAGACGGGCAGCCCGCCGAACCGCAGCGTCGCGCTGAAGCACCTCGGCGACGTGCGGCTGGCGCAGGGGCGGCACGCGGAAGCGGCCCAGCACCTCGAAGAGGCGCTGAGCCTGGCCCGCGAAGGCGGTGACCGCGGCGTGGAATCCCGCGTGCTCAACAGTCTCGGGTTCCTTTCCGCCGCGCGCGGCGCCGCCTCGGACGCCCTCCGCTACCACCGCGAAGCCTTGGCCGTGGCGAAGGAAACGGGCTGCCGTCCCGAGCAGGGCCGGGCGCACTGCGGGCTCGGTGAAGTCCACAGTGGACTCGGCGACGCGGAGGCGGCGCGCTTGCACTGGGAGCGCGCGCTGGCCTGTTACGCCGGGGAGTGCGTGCCCGGCGCCATCCGGGTCGAGAACCACCTGCGGGCCTTGGAGCGCGTCGCGGGCTGATCGGGCTCGTGGGCGGCGAGGTCGGCTTCGAGCCGTTCGAGGTCCCGGTCGACGACGTCGGAGCTGCCGGCGAGCCGCGGCCGGGGCCTCACGGCCTGTTCCCGGTCGCCTTGAAGAACGTGTAGTGGAAGGTGCCGTCTTCGCGCGTGGTCCGGTGCAGGTCGGCGACGCCCTGCTCCCAGCGGTCCCGCGTGCTCAGTCCGCGGGCGACCGCGGTTTCGCCGACGCCTGCGACCATGGCGGTGAAGGTGTCGCGGGTGAAGCCGGCGACCAGGCCGGGGCGCGAGGCGTCGGCGTAGACGGTCCGCGGTTCGACGGTGACGTCGCCGAACCCGGCCCCGGCCAGCAGCGGGTACAGGCGCCGTCCGATGAGCGCGTCGCCGCCGGCGTCGGCCTGGACGCGGACGAGGCCGTCGATCGCGGCCTGGGCGTGCTCGCTGCGCGGGTGGAAGAACGCCGAGCCGTGGTCGCCCTCGATCACGGTGATCGTGCCGCCCGGGCGCAGCAGCGTCTTCAGGTGGGTCAGGGCCTTTTCCGGCTCCGGCAGGTGTTCCAGCACGAAGCAGACGAAGACGTGGTCGTACTCGCCGTCGAGGTCGAACAGGTCGGCTTGCCGGAAGCCGGCGCCGCGCACCCGTTCCCGTGCCTGGGCAAGGGACGCGGCGGAGACGTCGACCGCGGTCAGGTGCGCGCCCGGGCTGCGGGCCGCGAGGTGGACGGTCTGGGCGCCGACGCCGCAGCCGGCCTCCAGCACGCGGCTGCCGGCGGGGTAGGCCGTCCCGGCGTGCAGGAGGTCGGCGAGGGTGTCGGCCTGGTCGCCGAGGCGGCGGGCTTCGGGTGCGGTGTAGCCGTGCACGTAAGCGGTGTCCATGAGCCCAGCGTGCTGCGACAATGGTCCGATGGACAGAGCCAAAACCCCGGCACCGGAGGGGTCCATAGGGTCGGATTTCCTCCAGCTGGACGTCCGCGAGGCGCCCCCGGGCGGCCTCGCGGACTGGCTCGCCGGGCAGGTGCGCGCGGCGGTCGCCGACGGCAGGCTCGCGGTCGGCGCCCGGTTGCCCGCGTCCCGGGTGCTGGCCGCCGAGCTGCGCGTGTCGCGGGGCGTGGTGACCGAGGCCTACCAGCGGCTGATCGACGACGGCCACGCCGCGGGCCGCGGCCGCGCGGGGACGGTCATCGTCGCCGCGCCCGTGCTGCCGCCGTCCCCTGTGCCGTCCCCGGGACGGCTGGTCTCGAAGGTGATCACGCCGTTGCCCGGCGCGGAAGTCTTCGACGCGGTTCGCGCAGCGCCCGCGCGGATCGACTTCACTCCCGGCGTCCCGGACCTGACGGCGTTCCCGCGGGCGGCGTGGCTGCGAGCCGAGCGGGCGGTGCTGGACGAGCTGGAGCCGTCCCACTTCGGCTACGGCGACCCGCGCGGCGCGCCGTCGATGCGGCTGGCGGTGTCGCGCTGGCTGGCGCGCAACCGCGGGATCCGCGCCGACCCGGGCGAGATCATCGTGGTGTCCGGGGTGGCGCAGGCGCTGACGTTGCTGGGGCAGGTGCTGCGGCAGCACGGCGTTTCCGCGGTGGCGGTCGAGGACCCGGGTTCGCTGGGTGCGCGCCAGCACCTGCACCACAGCGGCCTGGCGACCCCGCCGGTCCCGGTCGACGACGACGGCGTGCAGGTGGCGGCGTTGGACGCACCGGCGGTGCTGCTGACCCCGGCCCACCAGTTCCCGACGGGCGTGGTCCTGGGCGGCTCGCGACGCCGTGACCTGCTGCGCTGGGCGGCGGCCGGTGGCATCGTGCTAGAGGACGACTACGACGCCGAGCACCGCTACGACCGGGCGCCGGTGCCCGCGGTCCGGTCGATGCTGCCGGAGGTGTGCTACATGGGCAGCGTGTCGAAGCTGCTGGCACCGGCGCTGCGCGTGGGCTGGCTGCTGGCGCCGCCGCGGTTCTTCGCCGACCTGGTGGCCGCGAAGCGGTTCGCGGACCTGGGGAACGCGGTGCTGGCGCAGCTGGTGCTGGCCCGGCTGATGGAGACGGGCGAGCTGGAGCGGCAGCTGCGGGTGGTGCGGGGACGGCACCGCCGCCGCCGCGACGCGATGATCCGGGCGCTGTCGGCCTCGCTGCCGTCGGCGGTGGTCCACGGCGCCGCGGCTGGGCTGCACCTGACGGTGACGTTCGAGCCACCGGTGGACGACATCGCGGTGGCGGCGGCCGCGTTGGCGGAGGGGGTGAAGGTCCAGCCGCTGTCCTGGCACCGCCAACGCCCGGGGCGGCCGGGGTTGGTGCTCGGGTATGCGGCCCGGACGGCGACGGAGATCGCGGAGGGGGTGGGGGTGCTCGGGCGCCTGGTCGGGGCCTCGCCGTCCTGATGCGGGCTTCGCCGTCCTGACTGGGGCCTTAACGTCCTGACTGGTGCTTTGCCGTCCTGACTGGGGCCTTGCCGTCGTGACTAGGGCCTCGCCGCCCTGACCGGTGCCTTGCCGTCCTGACCGTGGCCTTTGCCGCCCTGATCAGGGGCCTCGCCGTGAGGGGGACCCCCGGTTTCAACGTTACCGGAGGGCACCGACAGTTCCGGGACGACGAACCGGAGTTGTCCACAGCCCAGGTTCGCGGGCGCAAGTTGTGGACAACTTGCCGCCACGCACCTGGCACCGCAGGTCACGAACCCCGCCGGCCCTCCGAAGCGGACCGGTTCCCAGCCGTCCGGTAAAGCGTCCTCAAAGGACAGTCAAGCGGCTGTGATCATGCTCTCCCACGCATTTCCCGCTGTTGGTTGCCATACGCAAGCAAGTTGCTTAGCCTAGCTAAGGGACTTTGCGAGCAGAGAGGTTGCACAGTGGCGGAACGCCGGACGTATTCGATCGCGGAACTGGGGCCGCGGTACAAGTGGATCGCGCTGTCCAACACGACGCTGGGCATGCTGATCGCCACGATCAACTCCTCGATCGTGCTGATCGCGCTGCCCGACATCTTCAAGGGCATCGGCATCAACCCCCTGGAACCGGCCAACACGAGCTACCTGCTGTGGATGATCATGGGCTTCCTCGTGGTCACCGCGGTGCTGGTGGTGAGCTTCGGCAGGCTCGGCGACATGTACGGCCGCGCGAGGATGTACAACCTCGGCTTCGCCGTCTTCACGGTTTCTTCCATCATGCTGGCCGTCACGTGGTTCGACGGCGACGCGGCCGCGTTGTGGCTGATCGGCTGGCGGATCGTGCAGGGCGTCGGCGGCGCCTTCCTGATGGCCAACTCCTCGGCCATCCTCACCGACGCCTTCCCGGCCAACCAGCGCGGCCTCGCGCTCGGCATGAACGGCGTCGCGGCCATCGCCGGTTCGTTCCTCGGCCTGGTCGTGGGCGGCGTGCTCGCGCCGGTCGACTGGAACCTGATCTTCCTCGTCTCCGTGCCGTTCGGCGTGATCGGCACGGTCTGGGCCTACCTCAAGCTGCACGACACCGGCGTCCGCAAGCACGCGCGGATGGACTGGTGGGGCAACATCACCTTCGCCGTCGGCCTGATCGCGGTGCTGATCGGCATCACCTACGGCATCCAGCCCTACGGCTCGTCGCCGACCGGCTGGGGCAGCCCGTTCGTGCTCACCTGCCTGATCGGCGGGCTCGCGGTGCTGATCGCGTTCGTGATCATCGAGTCGAAGGTCGACAACCCGCTGTTCCGGCTTTCGCTGTTCAAGATCCGGTCGTTCACCTGGGGCAACGTCGCCAACCTGACGGCGTCCCTCGGCCGCGGCGGGCTGCAGTTCATCCTGATCATCTGGCTGCAGGGCATCTGGCTGCCCCAGCACGGCTACACGTTCGAGCAGACGCCGCTGTGGGCCGGCATCTACATGCTGCCGATGACGGTGGGCTTCCTGCTGGCCGCGCCGACGTCGGGCATCCTCGCCGACCGGATCGGCAGCCGCCTGCTCGCCTCGAGCGGCCTGTTCATCACGGCCGTGACGTTCCTGCTGCTGATCATCCTGCCGGTGAACTTCGACTACTGGGCGTTCGCCGCGATCCTGCTGGTCAACGGCATCGGCATGGGCATGTTCTCCTCGCCCAACCGCGCCGAGGTGATGAACAGCCTGCCGGCGGACGCGCGCGGTTCGGGCGCGGGCATGATGACGACGTTCCAGAACGCGGCGATGGTGCTGTCGATCGGCTTCTTCTTCAGCCTGATCATCTCCGGCCTGTCGAGCAGCCTCCCGTCGACGATGCACGACGGCCTGGTCGCCCACGGCGTCCCCGAGGCGGCGGCGGCCCAGGTGGCGAACCTCCCGGCGGTGGCGGTGCTGTTCGCGGCGTTCCTGGGCTACAACCCGATCCAGCAGCTCCTGGGCGGCCAGCTGTCGTCCCTGCCGCCGGACCAGGCGTCGTTCCTGACCGGGCGCAGCTTCTTCCCGAACCTGATCTCGGGCCCGTTCCAGTCGGGCTTGGCGGTGGCGTTCGGCTTCGCGATCGTGGTGTGCCTGATCGGCGCGGTGGCGTCCCTGCTGACGAAGGACTCGCGGCCGTCGGACCGCGAGTCGGTGGGCGAGGAGCTGGCCGCGGTGGCCGGGGAATCGGGTGGCGGACCGAGCGAGTTGGTTTCGCCGTCCAGCGAGCGCTGACGCTGGTTTCGAGAAGCCGGGTGCCGGGTGGCACCCGGCTTTTCCTGTCGGGATCCGTACCCCGGTCCCTTATCGTTCCTCCGTGACCACCTACGTGAAGGTGCGCTGGCACCACGACTTCGCCGACGAGCCGGTCGAGCTGTTCAGCGAACTCGGCGAAGACCGTTACGAGGTGCGCAAGGTGGACGTCTACCGCGATGGCCGCACCGAGTGGGCCGACGCGGGCCGGGAAACGGACGCGATCGGCTTGGGGCAGGTGCCGTTCCCGCCGCTCGCCGAGATCAGCGCTCAGCCGGAGTTCCACGCGGAGGAGATCACCGCCGCGGAATTCGAAGGTGCCTGGCTGCGTGCTACCAGCCGAGCGTGGCGCGCTGGATCTTCACCGGGTGCGCCGGGGCTCCGTCCAACGGCCCGTTCGGATCGGTCGGGATGATCCCGTCCGCCACCATCCGGTCGATGGCCGGCATCCCGCGGATCACCCGCCCCAGCACCGAATAGTTCGCCGGGATGTGCGCGAACGAATGCACGATGAAGAACTCCGACCCGTTCGTCCCCGGGCCCTGGTTCCCCATCGCGATCGTCCCGCGCGGGTACGTCTCGGCGCCCGAAACCTCGTCCGGGAACTTGTACCCCGGTCCGCCCTTTTCGACCTCGTAGATGTCCCCGCACTGCAGGACGCCGAGGCGAGCCGAGTCGGACAGGCGCCAGCACTGCGAATGGTCGTAGAACCGCTGCAGAACCAGCGAGACCATGTTGTGCACCGCACAGGGCGCCGCCCCGGCGCGGTCCAGCCGGACCGTCACCGGCCCGTAGTTGAAGCGGAACGTCACGTCGACGGTGCCGCGCGTCGAGGCGAACGGCAGCGGACGCACCACCGGCCGCGCGGCGGGGTTCGAAGGCGTCGGCGTGAACGTGCAGTGAACCAGCGGCACCGACGCCGAAGCCGGCGTCGGAGCCATCAGCAACGTACCCAGCACACCGGCAAGAGCAAGTCCCCAGCGCAGCTTCATGCCGGGGACGTTAGCGAAAAACCGGCTACTTGCGCCAGGCCGTGCGCTGCTTGCGGATGTCCAGCACGAGCAGCAGGATCAGGAACAGCGACAGCCCGACGAGCCACACGTTCTCGGTGTTGTTCTCGTGGTTGCCCTTGATCATCACCAGCAGGATGATCGCGCTGAGCCAGCCGGCGATCCGGGTGGCCTTCGGGAACGAGCCGTGCCAGCCCCAGGCCGCGGACGGCTCGTCGCGCGGGTCGACCTCGGGCCGCCTCTTCTCGACCGCCTTGCCTGCCACGATGAACTCCTCAAACCCCGTGAACCTCGGACCCGCCGATGATCCCACACCTCCGGGTGCGCCGCGGACACGCCCCGCGCGACAATGACCGGCGATGACTACCTCGCGAAGCGTTCTCGTGCTCGGCTCCACCGGGTCCATCGGCGTGCAGGCCCTCGACGTCGCCGCGCGCAACCCGCACCTGTTCCGGGTGGCCGGGATCGCCGCCGGCGGGGCCGACCCGGCCGCGCTCGCCGCGCAGGCGATCGCCCACGGCGTCGAGGCCGTCGCCGTGACCAAGGCCACGGCCGTCGAAGACGTGCAGCTCGCGCTGTACGCCGAGGCGCAGAAGCGGGGGTACGCCCGAGGCGAGTTCAAGCTCCCGCGGCTGCTCGCCGGCTCCGACGCCGTCACCGAGCTGATCGACGCCGTGCCCGTCGACACCGTGCTCAACGCGCTCCCGGGCTCGCGTGGCCTCGAGCCGACGCTCAAGGCGCTCGCCACCGGCGCCACCCTCGCACTGGCCAACAAGGAGTCCCTCATCGCCGGCGGGCCGCTCGTGCTCGCGGCCGCCAAGCCGGGGCAGCTCGTGCCCGTCGACTCCGAGCACTCCGCCATCGCCCAGGCCCTGCGCGCCGGGAACCGCAGCGAGGTCGCCCGGCTCGTGCTCACCGCCTCCGGCGGCCCGTTCCGCGGCCGCAAGCGCGCGGAGCTGGCCGGCGTCACCGTCGAGCAGGCGATGGCGCACCCGACCTGGTCCATGGGCCCGCTCATCACGATCAACTCCGCCACCCTGGTCAACAAGGGCCTGGAGCTGATCGAAGCGGCGTTGCTGTTCGACATCCCGACGGACCAGATCGACGTCACCGTCCACCCGCAGTCGATCGTGCACTCGATGGTGACCTTCGCCGACGGCTCCACGATCGCCCAGGCCAGCCCGCCGGACATGCGGCTGCCGATCGCGCTCGCGCTGCACTGGCCGGACCGCGTCCCCGGCGCCGCCGCCGCGTGCCGCTGGGACACCGCCGCGACCTGGACCTTCGAGCCGCTGGACGACGAGGCCTTCCCGGCCGTCGAGCTGGCCCGGCACTGCGGGGCCGCGGGCGGCTGCCTGCCCGCGGTCTACAACGCCGCCAACGAGGAGTTGGTGGCGGCTTTCCTCGCGCAGAACACCAGCTTCACGTCGATAGTGGACACTGTTTCCGAGGTGGTGGGAGCCGCCGACGAATGGCGTCGCGAGCCACGCGACGTCGAGGACGTTCTCGCGGCCGAGCGCTGGGCTCGCGCCCGGGCCGGTTCGATCATCGAGGGGAAGTAGCGGGTGCTCGCCTACATCATCGGCGTCGTGCTGTTCGCGCTGGGGATCTGCGTCTCGGTCGCGCTGCACGAAGCCGGGCACATGGTCACCGCGAAGGCCTTCGGCATGAAAGTCCGCCGGTACTTCGTGGGCTTCGGGCCCACCGTGTTCTCCTGGCGCCGCGGCGAGACCGAATACGGCCTGAAGTGGATCCCGCTCGGCGGGTTCTGCGACATCGCGGGCATGACGGCCCTCGACGAGGTGACGCCGGACGAGGCCCCGCGCGCGATGTGGCGGTTCAAGACCTGGAAGCGCACCGTCGTGATGTCGGCCGGGTCGATCACCCACTTCATCCTGGGCTTCGTGGTCCTCTACCTGATGGCCGTGACCATGGGCCTGCCGAACCTGAACCCCACCCCGACCGCTCCCGTCCTGGACTCGACCTCCTGCGCCCGCCCGAGCACGACGAAGGAGCAGGCCGAGGCCCAGGCCGGCGCCCAGTGCCCCCAGGACGCCCTGACCCCGGCGGCTTCGGCGGGGCTGCGGCCCGGTGACAAGGTGCTCTCCGTCGGCGGCAAGCCGGTCGCGACCTGGGAAGAGATGCTCACCGCGGTGCAGGCCACCAGCGGCCGGACCGTCTTCGAGGTGCAGCGCGGCACCCAGCAGCTGTGGCTCGTCGTCGACGTGCCGAAGGTGCAGCGCTGGAGCCCCTCCGGCGTCAAGGAGGTCGGCATGATCGGCGCCTCGCCGAAGGTCGAGTCGCCGACCGTCCAGTACGGCCCGGTCGCCGCGATCGGCGCCACCTTCGACTTCACCGGCACGATGTTCGCCGAGACGGCGCAGCGGCTCGTCCAGTTCCCCGAGCGCATCCCCGCCGTCGTCACCGCCATCTTCGGCGGCGAGCGCGACCCGAACACCCCGGTCAGCGTCGTCGGCGCGAGCCGGATCGGCGGCGAGGCCGTCGAGCGGGGCATCTGGGTGCTGTTCTTCTTCCTGCTGGCCAGCCTGAACTTCTTCATCGGCGTGTTCAACCTGCTGCCGCTGCTGCCGCTGGACGGCGGGCACATCGCGGTGGTCTGGTACGAGCGCGTCCGCGACTGGATCCGCGCCCGGCGGGGCAAGGCGGCCGGCGGTCCCGTCGACTACACGAGGCTGTCCGGGATCACGATGGTGCTCGTCCTGATCGGCGGCGCGGTGACGCTACTGACCGTCACCGCCGACATCGTCAACCCCATCCGGCTCGGCCAGTAGTCCCACGGCGGGGTGGCGGCCGGCCGGCGGCCGCTCACCCCCGCCGTAATCCTGCTCACCGTGACGGTTGACTTGGTGAGGGTGCCCCGGTAGGGGTAGGTACGCTGGAAGCCGTGACCGTCGCACTCGGTATGCCCGCCCTGCCCCCGCCCGTCCTGTCCGAGCGCCGCAAGACCCGCCAGCTCCAGGTGGGGTCGGTCGGTGTCGGCAGCGACTTCCCGATCTCCGTCCAGTCGATGACGACGACGCTCACCTCCGACGTCAACGCGACCCTGCAGCAGATCGCCGAGCTGACCGCCGCGGGCTGCGACATCGTCCGCGTGGCCTGCCCCTCGGCCGACGACGCCGAGGCGCTGCCCGCGATCGCGCGCAAGTCGCAGATCCCGGTGATCGCCGACATCCACTTCCAGCCCAAGTACGTCTTCGCCGCGATCGAGGCCGGCTGCGCGGCGGTGCGCGTCAACCCGGGCAACATCCGCAAGTTCGACGACCAGGTCAAGGAAATCGCCCAGGCGGCGAAGGACCACGGCACCCCGATCCGGATCGGCGTCAACGCCGGCTCGCTGGACAAGCGGATCATGGACAAATACGGCAAAGCCACCCCCGAAGCGCTCGCGGAATCGGCGCTGTGGGAGGCGTCGCTGTTCGCCGAGCACGACTTCCACGACATCAAGATCTCGGTCAAGCACAACGACCCGGTGGTCATGGTCCGCGCCTACGAACTGCTCGCCGAGCAGTGCGACTACCCGCTGCACCTGGGCGTCACCGAGGCCGGGCCGGCGTTCCAGGGCACCATCAAGTCCGCGGTCGCGTTCGGGGCGCTGCTGCGCCAGGGCATCGGCGACACGATCCGGGTGTCGCTGTCCGCGCCGCCGGTGGAAGAGGTCAAGGTCGGCATCCAGATCCTGCAGTCGCTGAACCTGCGGCCGCGGAAGCTGGAAATCGTGTCCTGCCCCTCCTGCGGACGCGCCCAGGTCGACGTCTACACCCTCGCCGAGCAGGTCACCGCCGGCCTGGAAGGCATGGAGATCCCGCTGCGCGTGGCCGTCATGGGCTGCGTCGTCAACGGCCCCGGCGAAGCCCGCGAAGCCGACCTCGGCGTCGCCTCCGGCAACGGCAAGGGCCAGATCTTCGTCAAGGGCGAGGTCATCAAGACCGTCCCCGAACACGCCATCGTCGAAACGCTCATCGAAGAAGCCATGCGCATCGCCGAAGAGGCGGGCGAGTCCATGGGTGAGGGTGCGCCCGTGGTCACCGCTGGCTGACCTGCTGTCGGACGACGCCTTGGAGGCGTCGTCCGTGGTGGCCAACCGGGCGATGAACCGCGACCGCCGGTTGGCCGGCCGCGACGGCTACTCGCGGGTCCTCGGCTTCGACGTCCTGGGCCTGCCGCCGAGCGCTCGCTGGCTGGACCTGTGCTGCGGCAGCGGGCGGGCGCTGCTGGACGCCGCCGAAGCCCGCCCGGACCTGGACATCACCGGCGTCGACCTCGTCGGTTGCTTCGCGGCACCCGGGCCCGTGCGGCTGGTGACGGCGTCGATCACGGCGTGGGAGCCCGCGGGCCGGTTCGACCTCGTGACGTGCGTGCACGGCCTGCACTACGTCGGCGACAAGCTGGGCGCGCTGCTGCGGGCGGCGTCCTGGCTCGCCGACGACGGGGTGTTCGTGGCCAACTTCGACGTCGACGGCATCGATGCCCCGGGCGGGGCGCGCCGGGTCCTGCGCGCGCTGCGCGAAGCCGGTTTCGCGTACGACCCGCGGACGCACCGGATCCGGCGGCACGGCCGCTTCGACGGCTCACTGCCCTTCCGCTACCTCGGCGCGGACGACCGGGCCGGCCCCAACTACACGGGCCAGCCCGCCGTCCGCTCCTGCTACGGATCAGCCCTGTAGGTGGTGCTGGGCGGCGTCGCGGATCTGCAGGCGGACGTTCTCGAGCGCGGCCGCGACCTCGTCGATCTGCTGGGACGCGAGCTGGATGGCGCCCTGGATCGCGGTCGCGGTGGACGTCTCCCCGAGCAGGCCGAGCACCTGGGCCTGGAGGTCTTCGAGGTCGCTCTTGGTGGCGAGCGCGATGCCGGTCGGCACCTGGTCGGCGAGCAGCTCCAGCTGCTGCGCCTGCTCCTGGATCGTCATCGGGTGGTTCCTTCCGCGGTGGGGACGCACCCCCCGTGTTACCAGACCCGAAACTGTCGGTGGTGACGTTTACGCTGGCATTCGTGAGCGTGACCTGGGCCGATCGCCTGCCGCACCCGGTGGTGCGGCCCCTGGTCACGCGCTATGTGGGGTACGCGCAGGAGGACGTCACGCTGGCCGTCCACCGCGGCCTGCCGTCCCGGCACGTGACGCTCGTCATCAGCCTCGCCGGGCCGGTGCGGATGGGCGGGCGCAGCCTGCAGGCGCTGGTCGGCGGCCTGCACACGAGCGCGGTGCTGATCCGGCAGGACCGCGTGCAGGAGGGCATCCAGCTGGAGCTCGACCCGCTGGGCGTGCGGACGCTGTTCGGCGTGACGGCGGCGGAGCTGAGCGGCGAGGTGGCCGACCTCGCCTGCTTCGGCCTCGGCTGGCTGCCGGAGCGGCTGCGCTCGCTGCCGGCGTGGGAGCAGCGGTTCGCGTTGCTGGACGACGTCCTGGCCGCCCGGGCCGTGACGCCGGTGGCGCCGCCGCCCGAGCTGGGGGAGGCGTGGCGCCGGCTGCGGAGTGCGGACGGGCGGGTGCGCGTGGCAGACCTGGCGGCGGAGGTCGGCTGGAGCCGGCGGCACCTCGGCGAGCGCTTCCGCGCGGAGCTGGGGCTGGCGCCCAAGCAGGCGGCGCGCGTGCTGCGGTTCGAGCGGGCCGGCCGCCTGCTGCGGCAGGGGCGCACGGACCTGGCGGCGCTGGCGGCGGAGTGCGGCTTCTACGACCAGGCGCACCTGACGAACGAGTGGCGCGCGCTGGCCGGGTGCACGCCGGGGACGTGGATCGCCGAGGAGCTCCCGTTCCTCCAAGACCAGGGGGCGGAGGTGGCGCGAAGCTGACGGCATGACTCCTGAACCGAACGTCTGGCCGGCCCTGCGGTACGACGACGCCCCGGCCGCGGTCCGCTTCCTCGTCGACGTCCTGGGCTTCACCGAGGCGCTGGTGGTGCCCGAGGGCGACCTGATCGCGCACGCCGAGCTGCGCTGGCCCGAGGGTGGCGCGGTGATGCTGGGCAGCGTCCGCCCACCGGACGGCGTCCACGACGCGATGAAGCCGGGCACGGCCGCCGTGTACGTGGTGTCGGACCGCGTCGACGAGGTGTACGCGCGGGTGCAGGAGGCGGGTGCGGAGATCACGGCGGAGCTGACGGACACTGAATACGGCTCGCACACGTTCAGCCTCCGCGACCCGGAGGGCAACGCGTGGACCATCGGGACGTACCGCGGCGCGGCCTGACCACGCCGTAGGTGGTGCGGCGGTCGGCGCCTGACCATGCGGTGAGGCGGCCGGGGCGGTCGGCGCCGGACCGCGCGGTGAGGCGGGCGCGGCGGTCGGTCGCTTGGCCCTTGGCCGCGCGGGAGCACCGGCCTGCGGTCCGGCGAACCGCGGCCGGGCGTCGCTGCGGGCTGGATCCGCCCTGCCCATCCGCGGCCGGACCCACCCCGGGCGGGCCCCGGCTACTGCACCGGCCGCTCGAAGGTGACCAGCAAGCCCTCGACCCCGCCGGGGCCGACCCGGCCCTTCACTTCGGTGGCTGTGATCGCCTTCAGCTGCCACCCGTCCTCGGCGTGGTCGTTCAGCAGCTTCTCCAGCTTGCCGCCCGACATCTTCCCGCCGATCAGCTTCTCCCGGACCTCGACGACCTTGTACGTGAACCGCTGCATGGACTCCATCCTGCCCCGCCGTCCCCGACCTGGGCCCTTCATCTCACCGTGTCTGGGGCCTCGCGTTCCGTTTACCGCTCCGATCTGGCACCCTGGAGTCCGTGTTGCGGCTTGCAGGTGCACGGCTGCTCGATGATCGGGACTATCCGGCGGTCCGTGCCGCGCTGGCCGCGGACCCGGTGGGCAGCTGCATGGTCAGCGCCCGGGTCGAGGCCGCGGGCCTCGACCCGTGGCGGCTCGGTGGCGAGCTCTGGGCCGCCGACAGCCGTCCGGTCCGGGCCGGGCGGCTCCAAGGGCTGTGCTTTTCCGGGCCGAACCTCATCCCGCTGCGCGGCAACGCGCCCGCGTTGCGCTCCTTCGCCGACCGAGCACTGAGGCGGCAGCGCACCTGCTCCTCGCTCGTCGGGCCCGCCGAGCAGGTCATCGGCCTGTGGGAGGAGCTCGAGGGCGAATGGGGGCCGGCCCGCGAAGTCCGCGACGACCAGCCGCTGATGGCGCTGGACAGCACCCCGCTCGTCGCCGCCGATCCGCTGGTCCGCCCGGTCCGGCCGGACGAGCTGGAGCGGTACCTGCCCGCCGCGGTCTCGATGTTCATCGAGGAGGTCGGCGTCGACCCGCGCAGCGGTGACGGCGGCGCCAGCTACCGCGCCCGGGTCACCGAACTCATCGGCGCCGGCCGCGCGTTCGCCCGGTTCGAGGACGGCGAGGTCGTCTTCAAGGCCGAGATCGGCGCCATGTCGGCCACCGTCGGGCAGATCCAGGGCGTCTGGGTGCACCCCGACCGCCGTGGCGACGGGCTCGGCACCGCCGGCACCGCCGCGGTGGTGAACCGGCTGGTCCGCGGCCTGGGCCGCACAGCCAGCCTGTACGTCAACGCCTTCAACACCCCCGCCCTCGCGGCCTACCGCAAGATCGGCTTCAAGCAGGTCGGCCAGTACGCGACGGTGCTGTTCTAACCACTCTTCCGTGGCGGTGTTTCAGCGGGGTCGAACCACGCTGACCAGGCACTATCCGGCCATGAGTGCACGTCGACACCGCAGTGCGCTCGCGGCGCTGCTGCTCGTCGCCGCGACCACGGCCGGGTGCTCGGGTGACAGTCCCGAGGACGCCCTTTCCGCCTTCCTGGACGCCGTCGCGTCCGGGGACGTCGCCGCCGCGGCGGCGAACACCGACTCACCCGACGCCGCGAAGACCGTCCTGAGCCAGGTCCGGGGCGTGCTCGACCCCGAGGGCCTCGACGTCGACGACGAAGAGGTCAAGCAGCCCGACGGCGACGTCGTGACCGCCGGGTACCGGCTCACCTGGCACCTGTCGCACGGCCGCACCTGGTCCTACCGCGCCGACGCCCAGCTGCGGGCGGCCGAGAACGGCTGGCAGGTGCACTGGCAGCCGACGGTCGTGCACCCCCAGCTGGCCGTCGGCCAGACCCTCGGCCTGCTGCCGCAGCTGCCCGAGACGGCCCCGGTCCTCGACCGCGACGGCGTGCCGCTGATGCGCCCGCAGACCGTGATCGGCGTGGTCGTCGACCCGCAGAAGGCCGGGGACACGAGGGCCGTCGCGGGGACGCTCGCCAAGGCGCTGCACCGGTACGAGCCGTCGGTCACCGGCCGGTCCGTGCTCGACGGGATGAGCAGGACCAAGCCCGGCGACGCCTACCCGGTGATCGCCCTGCGCGCCGGCGACTACCAGCGCGTCAAGGCGGCGATCTACGACCTGCCCGGCGTGCGCTTCGCCAGCCAGGAACGGCTGCTGCCGGTGACCCGCGGGTCCGGGCAGCAGGTCCTGCCGGGCATCCGCGCGCTGGTCGAGCAGCAGCTGGCCGGGGCGGCGGGCTGGCGGATCGTCACCCGCGACGTCACCGGCGGCGAGGTGTCCGAGCTCAAGGCCGAGCCGCCGCGGCCCGCGCCCGCCGTCACGAGCACGCTCAGCACGAAGATCCAGGCCGCCGCGGAGAAGGCGCTGGCCACCGAGCCGTACTCCGCCGCGCTGGTCGCGATCCAGCCGTCGAGCGGGGACATCCTCGCCGTCGCGCAGAACGACGCCGCCGACGAGGAAGGCGCACTGGCGCTGTCCGGGCGCTACCCGCCGGGGTCGACGTTCAAGATCGTCACGGCGGCGGCCGCGCTGGCCACCGGCGACGTCGACGCCGGCAGCCCGGTCGACTGCCCCGGCACGACCACGGTCGAAAACCGGGTCATCCCGAACGAAGGCCGGTTCGACCTCGGCCGGGTGCCGCTGAAGACGGCGTTCGCGCGGTCCTGCAACACGACGTTCGCCCGGCTCGCGGCCGGCCTCGGCGGCTCCGCGCTCACCGACACCGCCCGCTCCTTCGGCCTCGGCGCCGACTTCGTCGTCCCGGGCCTGACCACGGTCACCGGCGACGTCCCGGCGACCGACTCCGCCGTGCAGCGGGCGGAGAACGGCTTCGGCCAGGGCCGGGTGCTGACCAGCCCGTTCGGGATGGCGCTGGTCGCGGCCACCGTGCAAGCCGGGAAGGTGCCGTCGCCGTCGATCGTCAAGGGCCTGCCGGCGGCCACGAAGAACGTCGGCGACCCGCCGTCGCAGGACGTTCTCGACGCGCTGCGCGGGATGATGCGCGAGGTCGTCACCGCGGGCACCGCGACCGGGCTGCGGGACATCCCCGACGTCGCGGGCAAGACCGGCACCGCCCAGTTCGGCGACGGCGCGCACTCGCACGGCTGGTTCGTCGGCTACCGCGGCGACCTGGCGTTCGCCGTCCTGCTGACCGACGCGGGGTCGTCGAAACCGGCCGTGCAGGCCGCGCACCGGTTCCTGGCGGGGATCGGCTGAGCGGACCGTCGTAAGGTGGAGGCATGTCCGTTCGTGCCCCGCTCGTTCCCGGCGTCCAGACGCCGCGCCGTGACGTCCCCAGTTCCATCGCCCGTCCCGAGTACGTGGACAAGCCGGCGCCGAAGCGGGACACCGGCAACGGCGTGCGCACGCCCGAGGTGATCGAGGCGATGCGGGTCGCGAGCCGCATCGCCGCGCAGGCCCTGGAGGAGGGCGGCAAGGCCGTCAAGCCGGGCGCCACCACGGACGACATCGACAAGGTGGTGCACGAGTTCCTGCTCGACCACCACGCCTACCCCTCGACGCTGGGCTACCGCCGGTTCCCGAAGTCGTGCTGCACGTCGCTCAACGAGGTGATCTGCCACGGCATCCCGGACTCGACGGTGATCGAGGACGGCGACATCTGCAACATCGACGTCACCGCCTACATCGGCGGCGTCCACGGCGACACGAACGCGACCTTCCTCGCCGGCGACGTCTCCGAGGAGGCCCGCCTGCTGGTGGAGCGCACCCGCGAGGCGACCATGCGGGCGATCAAGGCGGTCCGCCCGGGCCGCCAGCTGAACGTGATCGGCCGGGTCATCGAGTCCTACGCCAAGCGCTTCGGCTACGGCGTGGTCCGCGACTTCACCGGCCACGGCGTCGGCCCGGCGTTCCACACGCCCCCGACGGTCCTGCACTACGAAGAGCCCTCGGTGGAGACGGTGATCGAGGAGGGCATGACCTTCACGATCGAGCCGATGATCACCCTGGGCACCATCGACTACGACATCTGGGCCGACGACTGGACCGTCACCACGAAGGACAAGAAGTGGACGGCCCAGTTCGAGCACACCCTCGTGGTGACGGCCGACGGCAGCGAAATCCTCACGCTGCCCTGAGTCAGTGGCTGGTGGCCTTCTTGTAGCAGCGCACCGAAAGCGGCACGAAGACCACCAGCAGCACCGCGATCCACAGCACCGAAGCGAGCACGGCGTGCTGCATCGGCCAGACGTCGTGCGCCGGCATGGCCGTGCTCGTGTTGCCGAACAGTTCTCGCGACGCCTGCGTGATCGCCGAGACGGGGTTCCAGTCCGCGATCACGCGCAGCGGGGTCGGCAGGCGGCCGCTGTCGACGAACGTGTTGGCCAGGAACGTCAGCGGGAAGATCGCCACGCTGGAGACGTTGTTGAACACCTCGGGCTTGCGGACCGCCAGGCCGAGCGTCCCCATCACCCACGACAGCGCGTAGGCGAAGGCCAGCAGCAGGAGCACCCCGCCGAGGGCCTCGAAGACGCCCGTGTGGATGCGCCAGCCCACCAGCAGCCCGACCAGTCCCATGATCAGCAGGCTCGTCACGTTGAGGATCAGGTCCGCCGTCGTGCGCCCGATCAGCACCGCCGCCGGGGACATCGGCAGGGATCTGAACCGGTCGATGATGCCCTTCTGCAGGTCGTCGGTCAGCCCGTAGCCGGTGACGATGCTGCCCATCGCCACCGCGAGGACGAAGATCCCCGGCAGCATGAACTCGCGGTACGACATGCCCGGGATGTCGATCACGCTGCCGAAGACGTAGCCGAAGAGCAGCACGAACATCACCGGCGTGAACACGATGGACCCCAGCAGGTCCAGCGACCGGACGATCTTGATCGAGTTGCGCTTGGCGACGGTCACGCCGTCGGTGACGGCCATCTGCACCGCGTTCATCACACGGCCTCCTTCTCGGGTTCGGCCGTCTCGTGGCCGGTCAGGGTGAGGAAAACGTCGTCGAGGGTCGGGCGCCGGACACCGACGTCGCGGACGTCGACGCCTTCCGCGGCCAGCAGTGACAACGCTTCGGTAAGCGCTTTCGCGCCGTGGCTCACGGGCACGGTGAGCCGGAACGCCTCGGCCTGCGGCTCGCCGCTGGCCAGCCGGGCCAGCGCGCGCCGGGCCACGAGGACGTCGTCGTGGGTGCCGACGGTCAGCTCGATCCGCTCGCCGCCGACGAGGTCCTTGAGCTCGTCCGCGGTGCCGCGGGCGATCACGCGCCCGTGGTCGACGACGGCGATGGTGTCGGCCAGCCGGTCGGCCTCCTCCAGGTACTGCGTGGTGAGCAGCAGCGTCGTGCCGCCCGCGACGAGTTCGGTGATGACCTCCCACAGCTCGGTGCGGGCCCGCGGGTCGAGCCCGGTGGTGGGCTCGTCGAGGAACAGCACCGGCGGGTTCGCCACCAGCGCGCCGGCCAGGTCGAGGCGGCGCCGCATGCCGCCGGAGTAGCCCTTCACCGGGCGGTCGGCGGCGTCGGCCAAGCTGAACCGGGCCAGCAGCTCGCGACCGCGGGCCTTGGCCCGCCGGGTGCCCAGGTGGTACAGCCGCCCGACCATCTCCAGGTTCTCGGCCCCGGTCAGTTCCTGGTCGACGGCGGCGTACTGCCCCGAGGCACCGATGTGCGAGCGCAGCTCGTGCGCGTCCTTCACGACGTCGAACCCGGCGACCGTCGCGTGGCCCGCGTCCGGCTTCTGCAGCGTCGTCAGGATCTGGACGGTGGTGGTCTTCCCCGCGCCGTTCGGCCCGAGCACCCCGAGCACCGTGCCTTCCGGTACCACGAGCGACATCCCGTCGAGCGCGGTGACCTTCCCGTACTTCTTGACCAATCCCTCGGCCACGATGGCGTCCGGCATGGATTTCCCCTTGTCTCGTGGAGTTTCAGGCCCGGCGGATGACGATGTCGCCGGTGTAGGTGTGGGCTTTGACCTCGACGGTCTCGGTGTTCGACCCGGGGCCGTCGGCGGGGCTGAGCGTGTTGCGGACCGACCCGGTCAGCGAGTTCAGCTCCAGCCAGGCGGCGCTGCCTTCGCGGATGCCGACCTCGATCTCGCCGACGGCGGTTTCGAGGACGAGCCGATCGCGCACGACCTCGCCGAGCCGGATGTCGCCGGCGGCGGTCTTGGCGTGCACGCCGGCGTGGGCGAGGTCGACGAGGATGTCGCCGCTGGCGGTGTTGACGCGCAGGTCGCCGGTGACCTCGCCGACGCGGGTTTCGCCGTTGGAGTTCTTGAGCACGGCGTCGCCGTCGATCTGGCGGATCCGCAGTTCGCCGGAGCCGGTGCCGACCTCGGCGTGCCCGGTGGCGCGCTCGACGGTGACGTCGCCGGTCGCCGTGCTCGCTTCGAGCCGGGCGGCTTCGTCCACGTGGATGTCGCCGACGGAGGTCTTGAGGCGGCTGGGGCCGACCCGGCCGGTGACGCGGAAGTCGCCCATCGCGGCGGTGCCGGTGAGCTGCGAACCGGCGGGCAGCTCGATCGTGACGTGCAGGGCGCCGCCCCGGCCCCAGAGCTTGGTGACGTACTTCGGGCCCTTGACCAGCAGCTCGCCGCCGGAGAACTCGACGCGGGTCTTCGCGACCGCCTTGACGTCCTCGTTCTCGGCCGGGTCGGCCGGGGCGACCTCGACGGTCGTTTCGGCGCGGTCGCCGGCGACGATCCGGACGTCGGCGACGCTGACGTCGATCGTGGCCGTGATCGGTTCGGGCGTGGGGAAAACAGGCATGGCTGCGCCCTCCTGGGGTGCTGAGGTGGCGTCTCCGCAGGTCGGAGACGGAAGAACGGAAAAGTGGTTACTGAACCCAGCCGGTGTACTTCTCGCCGAAGACCGAACGGCGCGGGGCGGGACGGCCGCGGTCCGTGCCGAGTGCGGTGGTGGCGGCGCGGACGAGCCAGGCGTTGATGGAGATGCGCTCCCGGCCGGCGGCCTCTTCGACGCGCTGCTTCAGCTGCTCGGGCAGCCGCAGGTTGATGCGGGAGACGGCGCCGTCGTCGGGCTCGGGCGCGGGCGGCGGCGCTTCGGCCGGCGCGGGTTCCGGTGTGGTGGGCACGGAGACGGCGAACTCGGCTTCGCGACGGCGGAGGCGTACCTCCACGGAACCGGGGGCGAGGTCGCGGGTGATTTCGTCGGCCGCGGCCGAAAGGGCGTCGAGCAGGGTGAGCCGGATCGCCGACTCGAGCGGCGCGGTGAGCCGCTCGGCGAGGGCGACGGCTTCCTCGCCCGCCGCTTCGGCGGCGACCGCGAGCTCCCGGCGGAGTTCGTCCACGAAGGGCGTCAGGTCCATGGCACAACTATGGCGCCATCGTGGCACCACGACAACCCTGAAATGGCACCCTTAGGGGTCATTTGTGGTGCCAGAAGTTAAGAAAGCGCAGTTCAGGCGCGTTCGATGCGCTCCAGGAGCTCGTCGAGGAACCCGCAGGCCTCGGCGGCGGCACGGTCGGGGTCACGGTCGGCGATGGCCTGGGCGAGACCTTCGTGGCCGATTTCCGGCGAGTGGTCGGCGCCGGGGGCGATGCTGGACGTCGTCGCGATGCTGGCCGCGATGACCTCGGTCAGCCCGCGGTAGAGCTCGGTCAGCAGCCGGTTGTGGCCCGCGCCGACGACCGCGCAGTGGAATTCGGCGTCCGTGCGGGCGAAGTCCTGCCAGCGGCCTTCGCGCAGTTCGGCCTCGCGGCGGGCGAGCAGTGACCACAGCTCGGCGACCTCGTCCTGGGTCCGCCCGGACGCCGCGAGCCGCGCGCCTTCGACCTCCAGGGTGCGCCGGACCTGCAGGACTTCGCGCAGTTCCGAGCCGCAGAGCCGGCGGATCGCGCCGGACACCTCGCTCGTGGCGCGCACGTAGGTGCCGTCGCCCTGGCGGACCTCCAGCAGTCCGGTGTGCGCGAGCGCGCGCACGGCCTCGCGGACGGTGTTGCGCCCGACGCCGAGCTGCTCGACGAGCTCGGCCTCGGTCGGGATGCGTTCGCCGATCGGCCATTCGCCCTGCGTGACCGCGGTCCGCAGCTGCTCGATGACCTGGTCGACGAGGCCTGCTCGGCGCGTGGTGGCCAGAGGCACAGGATTATCCCTTCATCCAATCATCCTACGTATGCGATAGTAGCGGGCATGCGCGTCGAACACCGTGAACCCGAACTCGACGGCGCCGCGGCGGTCCGGACGCCGGGCGTGGTCGCCGCCGGGGCGCTGCTCGCGGTCGCGGTGGTGCTCACCGCCCTCAACCTGCGTCCGGCCATCACCGGCGTCGGGCCCATGCTCGCCGAAATGCGGACCGACCTGGGGGCTTCCGTCGTCTGGGCCGGCGTGCTCACGACGCTGCCGACCCTCTGCTTCGCCGGTGCCGGGCTGGCCGCGCCGCTGCTCGCGCGCCGGGCCGGGGTCGGCGCGGCCATCGCGATCGCGCTGGCCGCCCTCGGCGCCGGGCTGGTCCTGCGCGTGCTCGACGGCCCGGTCGTGGTGCTCGGCGGCACGCTCGTGGCCACGGCCGGGATCGCCCTGATCAACGTGCTGATCCCGGTCGTCATCAAGGACTCCTTCCCGGCCCGCATCGGCGTGCTGACCGGCGTCTACACCGCCGCGCTGCAGGGCGGTGGCGCCCTCGGGTCGGCGGTGACCCCGCGGCTCGGCGACGCACTCGGCGGCTGGCGCCCGGCGCTGGGCAGCTGGGCCGTGCTGGCCGTCGTCGCGCTGCTGGTGTGGATTTTCGCAGCCCGCGGCACCGGCCGGGCACCGCGGCCCGCCGACGGTGCCGCGGCCGGCCGGTCGCTGCTGCGCAACCGGCTGGCGTGGATCGTCACGGGCTTCTTCGGCCTGCAGGCGTTCTACGCCTACGCGGCGATGGGCTGGTTCCCGCAGGTGCTGATGGACGCGGGTGTGCCGCGCGACGACGCCGGCCTGCTGTTCGGCCTGGTCTCGCTGATCGCGGTGCCGATTAGCCTCGTCGTGGCGCCGATGGCGGCCCGGCAGCGCGGACAGAGCGGGTGGATCGTCGGGCTGGGTGTGTTCGGCGTCGCCGGGACCGCCGGGCTGATGCTCGCGCCGTCGTGGTCGCCGCTGCTCTGGAGCATCCTCGTGGGGCTCGGGATGAGCACGTTCTCGCTGGCCCTGACCGTGATCGCGCTGCGCGCGCGGACCGGCGCGGACACCGCCCGGCTGTCCGGGATGGCGCAGGGCTTCGGCTACTTGTTCGCCGCGCTCGGGCCGTTCCTCTTCGGCCTGCTGCACGACCTCGCGGGCGGCTGGGCCGTGCCGCTGGGCATGCTGCTCGGCCTGCTCGGCGTCCAGCTGACCTTCGGCGCTCTCGCCGGCCGCCACCGCTTCGTCTGAACCGTCGCGAAGGGCCCCTTCGGGAGAGGCCCTTCGCGGAGTGGCTCAGTCCAGCGGCAGGTTGAGCAGCGCGTTCTCGACCAGCTCCGGCATCGCCGGGTGGATCCAGTACTGGCCGCGGGCCATGCTCTTCGCGTCGAGGCCGAAGCTCATCGCCTGGATGAGCGGCTGGATCACCGAGGACGCCTGCGGGCCGATGATGTGCGCGCCGAGCAGCTGCCCGGTCGCCGGGTCGGCCAGGAGCTTCGCGAAGCCCGTCGTGTCCTCCATCGCCCAGCCGTAGGCGATGCCGGCGTAGTCCTGCTTCGAGACGACGTAGGACACGCCGAGCTCGCGCGCCTTCTGCTCGGTGAGCCCGACCGACGCCACCTGCGGGTGGGTGAAGACGGCGTGCGGCACGAACCGGTGGTCGGCGGTGATCCGCTCGTCCGGGTGCAGGAGGTTGTGCTGCACCACGCGGGCTTCGTGGTTCGCGACGTGCTTGAGCTCGTGCGGCGAAGACAGGTCGCCGAGGGCGTAGATGCCTTCGACCACGGTCTCCTGGTGGTCGTCCACCACGACGTGCCCACTGTCCGATGTGGTCACCCCGGTGGCGGCGACGTCGAGCAGGTCGGAGTTCGGCCGACGGCCGGTGGCGATGAGCAGCACGTCGCCTTCGACGGTTTCGGCGCCCTGCGGCCCCTCGAGGTCGAGCGCGATGCCGCTGCCGGTCTTGCGCGCCCGCACGGTCTTGCGGTCGAGGCGGACGTCGAACCGCTCGGCGGCCAGCTCGGTGAAGCGGGCGCTGACGTCCTCGTCCTCCGAGCGCAGCAGCCGCCCGGAGCGGTTGACCAGGGTGACCTGCACGCCGAAGGAGGCGAAGACGTGCGCGAACTCCGCCGCGATGTACCCGCCGCCGAGGATGACGATCCGCTCGGGCAGCTCGTCGAGCCGCATCACGGTGTCGGAGGTGTGGTAGTCGACGTCGTCCAGGCCCGGGATCGCGGGGATGACCGGGCGGCCGCCCGCGGCGAGCACGAACCGGTCGGCGGTGAGCACTTCGTCGGGGCGTCCGTCGGCGAAGCTGACGCGCAGCTCCTTGTGGCCGGTGAAGCGGCCGGTGCCCTCGTAGACGTCGACGTTCGCGTTGTCCTCGTGGCTGCGGCGGTACTCCGCGCCGCCTTCGGCGATCGGGTCGATGCGGCCGAAGATCCGGTCGCGGATGTCGCGCCAGCGCACGCCCTTCAGCTCTTCGTCGACGCCGTACTTGGCGCTGCGCGAAGGCGTGTACGCGACGTCGGCGGCGTACACGAACATCTTCGTCGGGATGCAGCCGACGTTCAGGCAGGTGCCGCCGAAGGTGCCCTTCTCCACGATCGCCGTCTTCTGGCCGGCGAAACCGGGGCCGAGGATGGAGTTCCCCGATCCCGTCCCGACGATCACCAGGTCGTAGTGGGGCACTGCATCCTCCGCGGGGTCCGGGTCCGGTCGATTCACCCTAGCCAACCGCGCCGCGCGGGCGGGTGTTCCCGCCTGTGCTCAACGTCGTATTACGTGGTCAATGGCCGGTCGCGGTGAAGTGCATCCGGTCGGTCGGGCTGTGCCAGTTCCCGCCCCAGCTCCACCCGATCGCCGCGAACGCGCGGACGGTCGCGTCACCGGCCAGCACCATGCCGGGCCGCCGGCGCGAGCGGTCGACGTAGGCCGAGGCCAGCTCGGGCAGCACGAGATCGCCCTGGGTGTAGGGGTTGCAGAACGGGTTCACGTCCACGGCGAGCCCGGAGGCGTGCGCCGACCAGTTCGGCTGCCCGCGCGCCGGGCGGCAGACGAAGGCGCTGGTCGAGTTGCCGTCCCCGGTCGGCGGTGCGGTGAGCTCCGCCGGGCTGGTCACGCGCATCTCCTCGAGCGGGAAGCGAGCGGCGAAGAGCTGCCCGAACACCTTCGTGATCCCGGCCGCGCCGGCGGCGTTCACCAGCATTTCGCCGGTGTGCGCGCGGCCGTCGAAGCCCCAGAAGGACATCGTCAGGTAGCGCAGGTCGGCCGCCTTGACGGGGCAGGACGGCTGCCAGGTGCTGCGCGCGAGGACGTCCGCGGGCACGGCGCTGATCGTCGCGGCGTACGCGTTCCCGGCGGGCGGGGGAAACAGGTCTTTTGTCGGAAGTGCCCGGTTCACCAGTTCGGGTGGCGTCGGCTCGACCTCGCCGAAGCCGTCGGCACGGCGGGGGAGCGGGCGGGCACCGACCTGCCAAGGCGCGGCGGACGCGCTCGGCACCGGCGGCGCGGCCGTGGTGCCCGGCGGGCTCGCCGTCGTCGGCGGCGCGGAAGGTGCAGGCTGCGGCGACGGCACCGGCGACGGCACGGGCGACGGCGCTGTCGCCGAGCACGCGCTCATGGCGAGGGCCAGTGCTGCCCACGCCGCCGCCGTCCGCCACATCCGGTCAGCTTGGCAGAAGCCTCCCGTGGCCGGAGACCACCCGTTCCAGTGACACCGTTTTGGGCCCCCTCGGCCTAGGGTATTGAGGGCACGTCGTTCACGCACCGGAGTCATCCGGGTGCCGAGTGCTCAACGTTGTGCTGCGTCGAAAAGGGGAAGACCCATGTCCGTGAAGTCCCGCCGATCCCTGCTGTTCGCGAGCGCCGCGCTCCTCGCGGTCGCCGCGGCCGCCGTGCCGGTCGTGGTGGGCACGGCAGCGGCCGACCCCGGGGCCGCCGGCTCCGGCAACCAGGCGCGGATCGTCGGGGGCAACCAGGCTTCCCTGGCCGACCACCCGTACGCGGTGTACCTGACCGACGCGGGCGGCAACCAGTTCTGCGGCGCGGTGATCGTCAGCTCCACCGCGGTCGTGACGGCGGCCCACTGCGCCAAAGCGGTGGCGAAGCAGGACATCCGCGTGGTGGCCGGCCGAGAGGACAAGCGCACGAGTGACGGCCAGGTCCTCGGCGTCTCCAAGGTCTGGATCGGC
Organism: Amycolatopsis sp. lyj-23; assembly: GCF_046549135.1. Lineage (NCBI taxonomy): Bacteria > Bacillati > Actinomycetota > Actinomycetes > Pseudonocardiales > Pseudonocardiaceae > Amycolatopsis > Amycolatopsis sp. lyj-23. The sequence continues at coordinate 163,004 of NZ_JAJPWN010000020.1, forward strand.
CAGGGCTACACCGACCCGACTAAGGGGGCCGACGTCGCGGTGCTGACCGTGCGCGGCCAGCTCGGCTACCGGCCCGCGAAGCTGCCCGGCAGCGGTGACGCGGGGCTGTACGCCAAGGACACCCAGGCGACGGTGCTCGGCTGGGGCCGCATCGCCGACGGCGGCGACCGCTCGGACTACCTGCGCAGCGCGCAGGTGCCGGTGGTCTCGGACAGCGAATGCAAAACCGACTACAGCGTCTACGACCAGCGGACGATGGTGTGCGCGGGTTACGCCGAAGGCGGCGTCGACGCCTGCCAGGGCGACTCCGGCGGCCCGCTGGTGGTGGGGGACACGCTGATCGGCATCGTCTCCTTCGGCGACGGCTGCGCGAAGGCGAACAGGCCGGGCGTGTACACGCGCGTCTCCACCTATGCCGGTGACATCGAGTCCCAGGCCAAGCCGCGCCTGCTCGGCTGAGCGTGCTAAGCAGGGGGCATGCCGACCCTGCACGACGCGACCGGTCCCGAGCTGACCGCGGCTCAGCTGCACGACATCCTCCGCCTGCGCGTCGATGTGTTCGTCGTGGAGCAGAAAGCGGCGTACCCGGAAGTCGACGGCCGTGACCTGCGGCCCGACACCCGGCACCTGTGGTTCGAAGACGCCGGTTCGGTCGTGGCGTACCTGCGGGTGCTGCTCGACCCGGGCGGCATCCGCCGCATCGGCCGCGTGGCGACAGCGGCGCCCGCCCGCGGCGCCGGCCTGGCGGCCCGCCTGATGGACGCGGCCCTGACGATCCCGGGCGAGTATGTCCTGGACGCCCAGACATACGTCCAGGGCTTCTACGCCCGCTACGGCTTCATCGCCGAAGGCGACGAGTACACCGACGACGACGGAATCCCCCATATCCGCATGCGCCGCCACCCGTAATACCCCACCAATCACGCGAGATGCCCGCCCAGTCACGCGAAACTCGTCCCTGATCACCCAACCGACCCTCCGGGTACGCGATCCGACCGCCTGGGTACGCGATCCGACCCTCCGGGTACGCGGTCCGACCGTCCAGGTGCGCGATCCGACCGCCCAGGTGCGCCGACCGGCCTTCCGATCCGACCTCAGGCGAGCGCGCCTCGCGGGGCCGTCGCGGTGATGACCTTCACCGCACGGTCCACATCGGACTCCGTGAGGTCGGCCCGCGCCGTCAACCGCAGGCGCGAGATGCCGTCCGGCACCGACGGCGGCCGGAAGCAGCCGACGCGGATGCCCTGCTCCGCGCACGCCGCCGCCCAGGCCACGGCCGTCTCCGCGGACGGTGCCTGCACCGAAATCACCGCCGCGTCCGGCACGCTCGCCTTCAACCCGGCCGCCTTCAGCGACATCGCCAGGTTGCCCGCGTTCTCGACCACCTTCTCCGCCAGTCCCGGCTCTTCCTTCAACGCGTGCAACGCCGCCAGCGCGGCCGCGGCGCTCGCGGGCGCCAGCGCCGTGTCGAAGATGAAGCTCCGCGCCGTGTCCACCAGGTGCTTGATCACCCGCCGCGGCCCCACCACCGCGCCGCCCTGGGCGCCGAGGGACTTCGACAGCGTCAACGTCGTGACGACGTCGGGTGCGCCCGAAAGCCCGGCCGCGTGGACCGCGCCCCGGCCGCCTTCGCCCAGGACGCCGAAGCCGTGAGCGTCGTCGACCAGCAGGGCCGCGCTGTGCGCACGGCAGATGCCGGCCAGCTCCTCGAGCGGTGCGAGGTCGCCGTCGACCGAGAACACCGAGTCCGTCACCACCAGCGCGCGCGGCTTGCGGCGGGTCGCCAGCGCGTGCTTGATCGCCGACGGCGTCGAGTGCGCGACCGCGGCAACGTCCGCCCGCGAGAGCCGGCAGCCCTCGATCAGCGACGCGTGGATGTACTTGTCCGTGACGATCGCCGATTCTGACCCCGACAGCGCCGTCACCGCGCCGAGGTTCGCGGCGAAGCCCGAGGAGAACACCAGCGCCGCCTGCGCGCCGCAGAACCGGGCGAGTTCCAGCTCCAGTTCGGTGTGCAGCTCGGTCGAGCCGGTGACCAGCCGCGACCCGGTCGACCCCGCACCCCAGCGCAGCGCGGCGGCTGCGGCGGCTCCGGCGACGCGCTTGTCGCGGGCCAGCCCGAGGTAGTCGTTGCCCGCCAGGTCGAGCTCGTCGGCCCGCGCCGGACGCGGCCGCAGCTGCCGCACGAGCCCGGCGTTCGCCCGCTTCTCCGCCTCGGCGTCGAGCCAGTCGAAAACCTCTTCGGGCGGGAGCGTCGGCGGCGTAGTCACGTCCCGCAGTCTCCCATCCACGCCCCGCGCCACCGCGAAGCGGCCCCGGAAACGCCGGAAGCCCCGGACCACTCGGTCCGGGGCTTCCGAAGGAAGAACTCAGCTGTCGTAGCCGCGACGCGGGCCACGGCTCGGACGGCCGTAGCCGCCGCCGTTGCCCGAGCGGGGCTGACGGCCGCGGCCGCCGAAGCCGGCGGGACGGCCTTCGCGGTCGCCGCCGCGGTAACCACCACGGTCGCCGCCGCGCTCGCCGCCACGGTCACGGTCGCCGTAGCTGCGCTCGCCGCGGTAGGAACCGCCGCGCTCGCCGCCCCGGTTGCCGCCGAAGCCGCGGTCGCCGCGGAAGCCGCCGCCGCCGCGACGCGGGTTCTCGCGCCGCCGCTCGACGACCGGCTCGCCGCTCGGCTCGCGGGCGCCGGTGATGCGGGACAGCTCGGCGTCGCCCGGGCGGACCGTGGTCGACTCCGCGCGCACGCCGGCGCGGTCGGTCAGCCGGCGGACCATCCGGCGCTGGTCGTGCGTCGCCACCGTGACGACCACGCCGGACGCCCCGGCGCGCGCCGTGCGGCCCGCGCGGTGCAGGTAGTCCTTGTGGTCGGCCGCCGGGTCGACGTGCAGCACCAGCGAGATGTCGTCGACGTGGATGCCGCGCGCGGCGACGTCCGTGGCGACGAGGACCGGGGTGTAGCCCTCCTTGAAGTCGGCGAGGACGCGGTTGCGCTGACCCTGCGTCTTCCCGCCGTGCAGGGCCGCCGCGTTCACGCCCTGCTCGCGCAGGCGCTCGGCGAGGCGGTCGACGTGGTGCTTGGTCCGCACGAACATGATCGTGCGGCCCTCGCGGGCGCCGATCTGCGTGATGACGTCCTGCTTGTCCTGGTGCGAGACCTGGAGCACGTGGTGGTCCATGGTCGTCACGCTGGCGGTCGACGGCGCGACCGAGTGCGTCACCGGGTCGGTCAGGTACTGCTTGACCAGGCGGTTGACGTCACCGTCGAGGGTCGCGGAGAACAGCAGCCGCTGGCCACCCGGCGGGGTGAGGTCCATGATCTCGCGGACCTGCGGCATGAAGCCCATGTCCGCCATCTGGTCGGCCTCGTCGAGGGCGATGAAGTTGCAGTCGCCCAGGTGCGCGGTGCCCTGGCGGACGTGGTCCGACAGCCGGCCCGGCGTGGCGATCAGCAGGTCGACGCCGCGGGAGAGCGCGTCCGCCTGGCGGGCGAAGGCCATGCCGCCGACGGCCGTGCGACACCACAGGCCGAGCGACTTGGCCAGCGGGGTCAGCGAGTCGGCGACCTGCATGGCCAGCTCGCGGGTCGGGACCAGGATCAGCGCGCGGGGGCGCTTCGGGCGGGCCTTGCCGTCGGCGAGCCGGGCCAGCATGGCCAGGCCGAAGGCGAGGGTCTTGCCGGAGCCGGTCTGGGCGCGGCCCAGCACGTCGCGGCCGGCCAGCGCGTCCGGGATGGTCGCGGACTGGATCGGGAAGGGGCTGTTGATGCCCGCGTCGGCCAGGGCACGGAGCAGCGGCTCCGGCAGGCCCAGTTCGGCGAAGGTCTTGGTGGCCACGAGCTCGACCGCGTCGTCGCGCAGCATGTCGCCGCCGGCCGGGCGGGTGCGCGGCTTGCGGTCGGGACGGCCCGCGTTCGCGGACGTCGAGGAAGGGCCGGAGTTGAACGTGACGGTCACAAATGCCTCTCGGACGTGGTTCGTCACAAGGGAGGCCCGGGCAGCCCGCGCGCAGGCAGGGCAAGATGGTGTGCGATGGGCGTTCACAGGGACGGACCCGGCACACCGTGTCATCGCTTGCCGACACTGCGCGCCGCTGGAGTTACTTCGGATCACCGCGAGCCATTCGGTGGCTCTGGAGGCGACGGACACCAACTCATCCACGCCGCCGGTTGCGGTCTGTGTTCACTGTACCCGAACCGGAGCTCGGACCACTCATCGAGGTCACCGGTTGTGGGCGGCGTCGCAGCCGTGTTCCGCACCACAGCGGCGACGCCGCCACGGTTTCAGCCGATCCCGGCCGCCGAAACGAGCTCGGCCAGGAGTTCTTCGACCCGCGTGACGTGCTCGCCGAGGCCGCGCCCGTGGAACCAGCCGGCCAGGTTGCGCACGTCCCGCGCCAGGAACTCGACGCCGCCGGGGTTGGCGACGACGTCGACGACCTGCGGCAGGTCGATCACCACCAGCCTGCCCCGGTGCACGAGCAGGTTGTACGCCGAGAGGTCACCGTGCGCGAGCCCCTCGGAGGCGAGCAGTTCGAGCGCCGCGGTCGCCTGGAACCACAGGTCCGCCAGCTCGCCGGGGTCCGGGCGGACCTGGGCCAGCCGCGGTGCGGCCGTGCCGTCGTCCTCGCCGAGGAACTCGAGCAGCAGTTCGGTCCCCTCGCGCTGCACCGGGTAGGGCACCGGCGCGCCGAGCGTCCACAGGCGACTCAGCGCGGAGAACTCCGCGACCGCCCACTGTTCGGCGATCAGGTTGCGGCCGAACGCGCTGCGCTGCGCCATCGCCCGCATCTCCCGGGACCGGCGCAGCCGCCGCCCTTCGAGGTAGCCCGCGTCGCGGTGGAACAGCTTGTGTTCGTCGCTGCGGTACCGCTTCGCGGCGAGCAACGTGCCCGGTGTGCCGGGCAACGCGCGCCTCAGGAGGTGGACATCGGCTTCCTTGCCCGTCTTGAGGACGCCGAGGTCCGTGTCGACCGCGGCGAGTTCGGTGACGACCCAGTCCGGCCGGGGGAGCGGGCCGTGTTCGGCGTCGTCCCACGTGGACCAGCGGTCGGCGCCGTCGGGCAGCTCGTTTTCGGTGTAGGCGTCGTCGCGCAGTTTCGCGAGGCGGACGCGTTCGGCTTCGGTCAGCCGTCCACTGCGCGTGGGTTCGGGTTCGTCGAACCGCCCGCGGCGGCGCGATCGCGTCTGGCGGCGTGTGGGCTCGTCGTCGTAGAGGTCTTCGTAGTCGTGCTGACGCACTGGTGGGTTCTCCTCGAACAGGGATGCCCCACCGGGCGCGTGGTCAGCCTCGGGGGGCGGATGGGTGAGGGCGCGAAAGGGCCAGGACAGACATCTCGACAGGCACCTCCCGTTCTCCCGCACCGGCTCCCTGCCAGGTGGGCCCAGGATTCCGGATCGGTCCGGCACCGTGCAAGTGAATTTCGCGGAAAGCGCCGCGAAAGGAGTATTTGTGACGTTTCCTTAAATTCGGCCCCTCGGCGTGGTCACGATTGAAGGGCAGGCCGAACCAGGGAAGGGCGGCGGATGGACAGCTACGACGTGGTGATCGTCGGCGGCGGGCACAACGGCTTGGTGGCGGCCGCGTACCTGGCGCGGGCGGGCCGGTCGGTGCTCGTGCTCGAACGGCGGGGTGAGACCGGTGGCGCCGCCGTCTCGTTCCGCGCGTTCGAGGGCGTGGACGTCCGGCTTTCGCGCTACTCGTACCTGGTCAGCCTGCTGCCGAAGAAGATCGTGGCCGATCTCGGCCTCGACGTGGAGCTGCGACGGCGCCGGATGTCGTCCTACACCCCGTCGGGCGGCTCCGGTCTCCTTGTCGACACGGGTGACGCCGTCCGGACGGCGGCGTCGTTCCGGGCGGTCACCGGGTCCACTTCGGACTTCTCGGCCTGGCAGCGGTTCTACGAGCTGACCGAGCGCGTCGCCGGGCGTGCGTTCGGGACGCTCACCGAACCGCTTCTGTCCGAAGTGGACTTCCGTGCGCGCGTCGGCGACGCGGAAGCCTGGTCCTTGCTGTTCGAACGGCCGATCGGCGAAGCGCTCACGTCGTGGTTCGGCGACGACACGGTGCGCGGCGTGGTGCTCACCGACGCGCTGATCGGCACGTTCGCCCCGGCGGACGGCGAGGACCTGCGGCAGAACCGGTGCCTGCTCTACCACGTGATCGGCAACGGCACCGGCGACTGGGACGTCCCGGTCGGCGGCATGGGCGCGGTCACCCGCTCGCTCGCGGCGGTCGCCGCCGCGGCGGGCGCGCGCCTGGTGACCGGGGCGGAAGTGCTCTCGGTCGACCCGGACGGCGAGGTGCGGTACCGGCGCGCCGATACCGAAACCGCCGTCCGGGGCGGGCACGTCCTGGCGAACGTCGCGCCGGCGACGCTCGCCCGGCTGCTGGGCGAGGATCCGGCGGAGCGCCCGGAAGGCGCCCAGCTGAAGGTGAACATGGTGCTGACGCGGCTGCCGAGGCTGCGTGACGCGAGCGTCGATCCGGCCGACGCGTTCGGGGGCACCTTCCACGTCAACGAGACCTTCACGCAGTTGGAGGCGGCGTACCGCGAGGCGGCAGCGGGCAGGATCCCCTCGCTGCCGCCCTGCGAGATCTATTGCCACTCGTTGACGGATCCGTCGATCCTCGGCCCGGCCGAACGCTCGGCCGGCACGCACACGCTCACCCTGTTCGGCCTGCACATGCCGGCCCGCCTCTTCGAGGGGCGCAACGAAGAGGCCCGCGAAGCTGCGTTGCGCGCGACGCTCGCTTCGCTGAACAGCGTGCTGGCCGAGCCGATCGAGGACTGCCTGCTGACCGCGCCGGACGGCAGGCCCTGTGTGGAAGCGAAGACCCCGCTGGACCTGGAAGCCGAGCTGGGCCTCCCGGCGGGGCACATCTTCCACCGGGACCTGTCGTGGCCGTACGCGGAAGACCCGGCCGAGGCCGGCCGCTGGGGCGTCGAGACGGCCCACGAACGCATCCTGCTGTGTGGCGCGGGTGCCGCGAGAGGAGGTGGTGTCAGCGGCATCCCGGGTCACAACGCGGCGATGGCGGTGCTGGGGGCGTAAGACTGCGCCCGGACGTTCCCGACCGGATTCCGCAGGCCGGCAGCGGTAGTACTACTCCGGCGCCCGAGGGGCCCGCGGCCGCCCGACGTGCACGTCGCGGCCGACCGCGCCGAACGCGATCCCGTGGTCGCGGGCCTCCGCGGTGCCCACCACGGCGACCCCGCCGTGGGAAGCCGCCGTGCCTGAAGAACGCGCTTCGGCCAGCGCGGTCTTCAGCGCGTCCGCGAACTGCCGGTCTTCGTCGACGGCGTCCTCCAGAGCGAGTTCGACGCGCTTGCGGGTCCGCTCGCTGACCTCGCCGGTCTCGGCGACCTCCGCGGCCAGCTTCCGCACGGAGGGATCGCCGTCGAGCTTCTTCAGGACGACGTCCCGGACCTTGGCCGCGCCCGCGTCCACGGCTTCGTCGGCGATCCCGTCGAGCGCCTTGCCCGCGCGCCGCGCCTTCGCCGGCGCCCAGGCGATGAGCGCTCCGAGCACGACCTCCACACCGATCACGACGAGCCCTTTCCTCGAGGTGCCACCGGGCCGCCGATCCTACGGAACGGCGAAACCCGTTCGCGCCCACCGAAAGGGCGGTCAGGCGTGCTCGGCGCACAGGCAGCCGACGCCCGGCTCGATCCACTCGCGCCCGGCCCAGTCCGGGTGCCGCTCGACGAGCAGGGCGCGGACCTCGGCGGTGATCTCGTCCACGCCCATGGCCGAATCCCGGCGCCGCCAGGTCTCGTCCCGCAGCTCACGCAGGTAGTCGCGGACGTCGGTGAGCACCGCCGGGCCGCCGGTTTCGCCGTGACCCGGCACGACCACCCGCGGCCGGCTCGCGATCAGCCGGTCGAGCACCGCCAGCCAGCCGACGCCCGAGACGTCCGTGTCGTGCGGCGGGAACCACGGGAAGATGGCGAACTGCCCGGTCTCGGCCAGGTCGCCGGTGAACAGGACGCCGGCGTCCGGCACCTCGACGACCTGGTCGCCGGCGGTGTGGCCGCGGCCCGTGGGCCGCAGCCGGACGGTCCGGCCGCCGAGGTCGAGGTTGTACCCGTCCTCGTAGACGAGATCGGGCGTGGGCATGCGGACGCCGTCGAGGCGGCGGGCGACCGTCTCGCCCAGACCCCGGAACATCTCCAGGTAGCCCGGGCCCCGGGTGGCGAGGTCGTCGGCCTGGCCGCGGTTGACCAGGTAGGTGGCCTCACCGGCGAACACCTGCGCGCCGAACGCGTGCTCGGGGTGGAAGTGCGTCGTGGTCAGGTACAGGCGGCGGCCCTTCGCCACTTCGCGCGCGAAGGCGAGCACCTGGGCCGCGTTGTCGTTGCCGATACCCGTGTCGACGACGAGGACGGCCTCGGTGCCGCCGACGACGCCGATGTTCGGCACCAGGTCGACGTGGTCGTTCGGGATCACCAGCAGGTCGGGGGCGATCTCGCGGGCGCCGGAGACGCGCACGGCGGGATCGGTCAGCTCGGTCATGCCCCGATTCCACCGCCGCCGGACCCGGGCCGTCCAAGACCGGTTCGGTGGTGCCGATACCGGGCGAATATCGTCGCCGGTCATGGAGCTGCGCACGCTGCGGTACTTCGTCGCGGTCGCCGAGGAACGCCACTTCGGCCGGGCCGCCGCGCGGCTGCACATGAGCCAGCCGCCGCTGAGCCGGGCCATCAAGCAGCTGGAAACGGACGTCGGCGCCGTGCTGCTGCTGCGGTCCGCGGCGGGCGTCACGCTGACCCCGGCCGGGGCGGCGCTGCTGGCCGAGGCGCGGGCGCTGCTCGACCAGGCCGACCAGGCCCGCGTGCGGGTGGCCACGGCCGCGGGCACGCCGACCCTCACCGTCGGCATCCTCGGCGACGGCGCCGACCCGGCCGCGAACCGGCTCGCCGACGCCTACCGGCAGCAGCACCCGGAGGTCGAGGTCCGCGTCCGCGACGCCGACCTCACCGATCCGACCTGCGGGCTGCGCGCCGGGCTCGTCGACGTCGCGCTGACCCGCGGGCCGTTCGACGAGACCGGCCTGACGGTGCACGAGCTGCGTGCCGACCCGGTGGGCGCGGTCCTGCGCGCCGACGACCCGCTGGCCGGGCGCGAGCACCTGGCGCCCGCCGACCTGGCCGGACGGCGCTGGTTCCGGTTCCCCGACGGCACCGACGCGCGCTGGCAGGCGTACTGGCACGGCGGCGAACCCCGCGAAGGGCCGGTGGTGCGGGCGGTCCAGGAGTGCCTGCAGGCCGTGCTCTGGAACGGCACCGTCGGGCTGATGCCGCTGGGCCACCGGCCGCCGGGCGAGCTGGTCGTGGTGCCGTTGACCGGCCTGGCGCCGAGCCCGGTGGTGCTCGCCTGGCAGGACGGCGACGCGAACCCGCTGATCCGCTCGTTCGCCCGGATCGCGGCGGCCGCCTACCGGGCCTGACCGGCTACTCGAGCAGGCGGACCACTGCCCACCTGCGAGTCAGCCACCCGCTGACCGGCGCGCCAAGCGGCGGCGCGCCGCCGACCGGCCGCACGAGCACCGCGTTCCCGTCGGCACGCCGTGGCACCGGAAGGCGCGAAGTCCGGCGAGCCGTGGACGTTCGGCGTCCGGTCCGCGAGCTCGTGCGGCGCTAGACCACCGGCGCGCGGCGGACGTCGTAGAGGTCCCAGTCCAGCTGCCAGAACGCCTCGATGCCGTGCTCGCGGATGTACTTGCGCTCGGTGTCGTGCACCGGGTAGCACCCGGCGATGCTGATCGGCGGGCCGCCGACGTCGATCAGCGTGTACTGGTCCGCGTCGAGGCCCGCCGGCGCCGACACGGCGAACGCCGTCATCGACGACTCCGGGGCGATCGGCTGGCCGAAGTCGATGGTGTCGCCGTAGACGAACGGGCAGGTGCCGCGCAGCTGCTCGGCGAGGTAGCCGATGGCCAGGGCCCAGACCGGGTCGTCGGACCGGACGCTGATCCACAGCTCCGGGCGCACGCCGTGCCAGTCCGGGTGGTCGGCCAGGGACAGGCCGTAGGTGGCGCCGGTCAGGTAGCGCGGCTCGGGCTCGTCGGCGTAGACGAACGCGATCACGTCGTCGAGCCCGGGCTGCGTCGACGGGATGGGCTGCAGCCGGGGCGCGGCGGACCCCGTCAGGGTGTCGAGATGGGCGAAATACCGCTCGGCACGGCTCGGCATGGCGCGCAGCATACGACCGGCAGGGTGCCCGCGTCGGTCATCCCCTGCTGGCCCCGGCGCGGCAGGATCGGGCAGGGTGGGAAGCATGCGAGTGCTCGTGATCGGCAGCGGGATCGGCGGCGCGGCGACGGCCTGGCACCTCGCGGGCCGCGGCGCGGAAGTGGTCGTCGCGGACGCGGCGCGCCCCGGAACGGCGACCGAGGCCGGGGCCGGCATCGTCAGTCCCTGGACCTCCCGCCGGGACGACGCGCTGTACCCGCTCGCGGCGGCGGCCGGCCGGTACTACCGCGAATTCGCCGCGGAACTCGACGGGTCCTCGTTCGAGGTGGTCGGCGGCATGGTCGTGTCGTCCGACGACGCGGAGCTCGCCGAAGCCCACGAACGGCTGACGGCACGGGCGGCGGACGCGCCCGAGATCGGCGAGGTCCGGCGCCTGGATCCGGCGCAGGCCCGGGAGCTGTTCCCGGCGCTGGCGCCCGGGCTGGGCGCGGTGCACCTGGCGGGCGCGGGCCGCGTCGACGGGCATCGGCTGCGCCGCGCGCTGCTGGCGGCCGCCGAGCGCCGGGGCGCGAAGTTCGTCGAGGGCGAGGTCGCCTTCCGCGCGGACGGCACGGTGGCGACCCCGGACGGCCCCCTGGAAACCGACAGCGTGGTGGTCGCGGCCGGGGCCTGGAGCCGGGAACTGCTGGCGCCGCTGGGGATCGACCTGCCGGTGACGCCGCACCGCGGCCAGATCAGCCACTTCGACCTGCCGGGAACGGAGACGGCGGCGTGGCCGGTGGTCCTGCCGCGCAGCAGCCACTACCTGCTGGCGTTCGCGGGCGGCCGCGTGGTGGCGGGCGCGACCCGCGAGGCGGAGTCGGGTTTCGACTACCGCGTCACGGCGGCCGGACAACGCGAAGTGCTGGAGAACGCCCTGGCGGTGGCCCCGGGCCTCGCGGACGCGACGCTCGCGGAGACCCGGGTCGGCTTCCGCCCGGGCACCCCGGACGGCCTGCCGATCCTGGGGGCGCTCCGCCCGGGTCTGGCGGTGTCGACGGGCTTCGGGGCCGGCGGGCTGACGAACGCGCCGTTCGCGGGGAAGCTGGTGGCGGCGGTGGCGCTGGGGGAGGACCCGGGTTTCGACCTGAGCCCGTTCGCGCCGGACCGGTTCGGCCGCCTCAGCCCTCGGTGACCAGCTCCAGGGCGTGGTCGCCGGTGCGCTCCACCACCAGGCCCGCCTTCGTGATCACCTTCACCAGCTGGTCCACTGTGGACGGCTCGGCGCGCGTGGCCGCCAGCACGTGCGCCAGGCGGCCCTTGTACGCCTTGTTGAAGTGGCTGACCGTCACGCGCTCGCCGCGGGCGTTCTCCGTCACCACGCGGACCGTCACCGCGTCCGGACGCAGCTTGGCGAACGCCGAGTACGTGCCCGAGCGCAGGTCGACCACCAGGCCGTCGACCGCCTGCAGCACCGGCTCCAGGACCGGCTTCCACAGGCCGCGGACCGTCCCCAATGCCGGCAGCGAGTTGCCGCCCGAGAGGCGGTACGCCGGGATCGGGTCCGTCGCCGACACCACGCCGAACAGCGACGACGTGACCGCCAGCCGCCGGTGCGCCTTCTCCAGGGCCGCCTTCGTGAAGCTCTTCACGTCCAGGGCGTCGTACAGCACGCCGGTGTAGCGGCGCAGCGCCGGCATCGTCGGGGACGTCCACAGCTGCGCGTTCCGCTCGACCTCGCCGGACTGGCGCTCGGTGATGCCCAGCGCCGCGATGCTCGCCGGGACGTCCGCGGCCAGCTCGGCCAGCGCGTCCGCGAGCTTCGCGCGCGTCGGGTTCAGCTCGGGGAACGACAGCTCGCCGAGGTCGAGCGGACCGCCGCGGCCGCCGTCGGCCTTGGTCTCGGAAGGGGGCAGGAGCACCAGCACGCACCGAGGGTAAATCGGCGTGCACGGACGCCGCCGTCCGGCCTAGCCTCCCGGCATGGACCTGACCTGGCGCCCGCTGACCCTGGACGACGCTCCCGCCCTCGCCCGGCTGTACGCGGCCGCCGAGGACGTCGACCGCACGGGTGAGCACTTCAGCGCGGACGACCTCCGCGAAGAGCTCGTCGCCCCCAACGTCGACCTGGCCCGCGCCACCGTCGGCGCCTGGGCGGGCGACGAGCTCGCCGGCTACGGCCTGACCCGCCGCCGCGACGCCGCCGACCCCGTGCACATGATCCGGCTGCAGTCCGTCGTGCACCCGGCGTACCGCACCGACGCCGTCGGCGCTCACCTGGTCGAGTGGTTCGCCCGCACGAGCCGCGAGGTGCACGAGCGCGCCTTCCCGGGCGCGCCGCTCGAACTGCACCACGGCAGCCACCGGAACGAACGCTGGATCGCCGGCGTCCTCACCCGCGCGGGTTACACGCACGGCCGGACGATGGTCAACATGCGCGTGAACCTCGCCGACCTGCCGCCGCAGCCGCCGCTGCCGGACGGCTTCGAGGCGGTGCCGTTCGACTTCGAGTACGACCTCGCCGCCCTCGACGCCCGCAACGACACCTTCGCCGACCACTGGGGCAGCACCGTCTACCAGCCCGAGGCCTGGCGCCACCTGGTCACCGGCTCGAAGGACTTCCGCCCGGACCTGTCGTTCCTCGTGCTGGACGGCGAAAAGGTGCTCGCGTTCGTGCTCAGCCACCACTACGCGTACCAGACCGCGGCGACGGGCCTCCGCGAGCACTACGCCACCTGGGTGGGAACCCGGGCCGCCCTGCGCGGCCGCGGCGTCGCGTCCGGGTTGCTGGGGCACACGCTCCTGGCGGCGAAAGCCGCGGGATTCGACCGGTCGGCCCTCAACGTCGACGTCGACAACGCCCACCGCGCGCTGGGTGTCTACGAGCGTTGCGGTTATCGCGTCGACGACGAATGGCACGTGTACGTGCTGTCCTGAAAATGGGACGCCCCACCGCCGATCGGGGAATGGACGGCATTCGTACCATCACGACATGAAGCCGACTTCCACCTCGCCCGGGTCGAGGGCATTGGCCGCATCGCTGCGCGAAGTGCGGGTAGCGCGGGGAAAGGGCCTGCGCGAACTCGCGCGGATGGTGCGGATTCTGCCGCAGTTGTTGTCGGCGTGGGAAAAGGGACAGCGGGTACCGCAGCCGGAGGACGTGGCGCGGCTGCTGGGCGCGCTGCGGGTCGACGACGTGACGTACGACCGCATGATGCGGCTGGCCAGGCACGCCAGGGACGACAACTGGCTCGATTCGAACCCGTCGGACCTGCCGCCCGCGCTGAGCGGGATCGTGGAGTACGAGCGCACCGCCACCCGCATCACGAACTGGGAACTGGCGATCGTACCGGGCCTTCTGCAGACACCTGACTATGCGAGGGCGATCCTGACCAATTCGGAGATCGATCTGCCGCAAGCTGACGCGATGCTGGTCACGCGGTTGAACCGGCAGGGGATTCTCTCGCGGCCGGATCCCGTCCGGCTCACCGCTTTGGTGGGCGAAATCGCGATCCGAGAGGAAATCGGCAGTGCCGATGTGATGTCGGATCAGATCGATCACCTGCTGACGATGATGTTGCGGTCGAACATTTCACTGCGGATCGTTCCCGCGAGCATCGGCTATCACCCGGGGCTGATCGGCTCGTTCATCCTGTACGAATTCGCCGGTCTGCAGCCGATCGTGCACTTGGAGAACTCGCACGCCACCGCTTTCCTCAACGAGGATGTTGTCGTCCGGAGCTACCGGAAACAGGCTAAGCTGTTGGCTGGCAAGGCACTGAGTGAAGACGACACCCGAGCCCTGCTCCGGGAGGTCGCGCGATAGCCCGGGAGGCCTCGGCGTGAAGAACATGGTCTGGCGCAAGTCGAGTTACAGCGGCGGTCAATCCAACTGCGTCGAGGTGAAGCTCGACCGTTCGGTCGGCATCCGGGACACGAAGGCCCGGGAGCACGGTGAACTGACCGTCTCGCGCGCCGCGTGGGCCGCCGCCGTCAGCTCACTACGAGGTTGAGCAGCTCCTCGCCCCGCGCGTACCTGCGCAACTGCTCCGCCGCGAGCTTCTTCGCGCGCGGGTAGAACGATGCCGACCCACCCGCGATGTGCGGGGTGATGACCACGCCCGGCACCGTCCACAGTGGATGGTCGGCGGGCAGCGGTTCCGGGTCCACGACGTCGAGGCCGGCGCGCAGCCGCCCGGTGCGGGTCTCGGCGAGGAGCGCTTCGGTGTCGATCGCCGTGCCGCGGCCGACGTTGATCACCAGGGCGTCGTCGGGGAGCGCGGCGAGCTCGTCCGGGCCGATGAGGCCGCGCGTCGCCGGGGTGTCCGGCAGGACCAGCACGACGATGTCGGCCTGGGGCAACAGCTCGGGCAGCTCGGCGACGCCGTGGACGTCCTCGCCGGGACGGGGGCGGCTCGCCACCCGCGTCACCACGGCCTCGGCGGCGACGAGCTGACGTTCGACGGTCCGCCCGATCGAGCCGTAGCCGACGAGGAGCACCCGGCTGTCGGCCAGCGACCGCGTGTGCTCGCGCGTCCACTCGCCGCGCGCCTGCTGCGCGAACCAGCGCGGCAGGTCGCGCTGCGCCGCGTGGATCAGCGCCAGTGCGTGCTCGGCGACGCTCAGGTCGTGCAGCCCGCGCCCGTTGGCGAGCCGGACGCCGTCGGGCAGCAGCGGCACGAGCGTCTCGACGCCCGCCGACAGCGACTGCACCACCCGCAGCGACGGCAGCTGCTCGATCAGCTTCGGCGGCTCCGGCCCGCGGTCGTAGGGCAGCACGTAGAACTCGACGTCCCCGAGATCGGCCGGAGGGGCCTCGACGCCGTCGTAATACGCGGCGCCGAGCCCCTCCGGCACGTCGATGTCGGTCCACGGCAGCAGTACGCGAGCGCTCATGCCGCCTTTCTACCCGCTACCGCGTGTAGTAGCCCTGCAGGTCCACGACCAGGTGCGTCGAGCCCGCGGAGTTGCGGACGTCGAAGCGCGCTCCCGAGCCGAGGCGGACCGTCGCGGCGTTGGAGGTGTTCTCGCCCGCCATGACGTTCACGGTCGAGGGGACGTCGCTGTAGGGCAGGTCGTGCGACCAGGCGGCCAGGAACGTCGAGGCGCTCGGCTGCACGCCGGTGAGGTTCAGCGCCACGGCCGTCGCCCCGGACGGCAGGCCGGTGGCCGGCACCGTGACGATCCCGCCCGGGCCGAGCGGCGCCGGCGTGCCGTCGCGGGTGTCGAGCAGGCGGGTGGGCGTGGTCAGCGCCGCGTACCGGCTGCCCGCGTCGCCGGGGACGAACGAGCCCGCCACCGACAGCAGGACGTGGCTCTGGCCGTGGTGGAGGAAGATGCGGATGGCGCCGTCGTCGCCGATCCGCACCAGCGACTGGGCCGCGCGGTGCTCGTTCGGCACGATGTTCAGCGTCGACGGCCCGGGGGAGCCCTGCGCGAAGACGCTGAAGAACGTGTCGGAGTCGCTTTCGGTGCCGGTGAGGTTGACGGCCACGGCGACGGCGTCGGCGGGGACGCCCGCCACGCCGCGGACCGGCACGGTCACGACCTCGCCCGGGGCCAGCCTGCCCGGGTGGCCGCCGAGCGAGGAGCGGGTGTCGAGCACCAGGTCGGGCCGGTCCTTCGGCTGGTAGGTCGACTCGCCGGAGGCGCTGTAGTAGCCGAGGTAGTCGACGAGGACGTCGATGTCGCCGGCGTTGTTGCGGACCTTGATCCGGCCGTCCGGGCCGACCGGGACCACGGCCATGCCGGCGGCGGTGCGGCCGGCGCTGACGTTCACGTTGGACGTCGTGGGCAGGGCATCGCCGTAGGCGGTCAGGAAGGTGCTCGCGGTGCCACCGGTGCCGACCAGGCTGACCGCGACGGCGCTCGCACCGGCCGGCAGGCCCGGGATGGCGACGGAGACGGATTCGCCCGCGGCGACGGGCTTCTGGTGACCGCCGGTTTCGGTGCGGGTGTCGAGCACGCGCTGGGCGGTGGGCAGCGCGGTGTAGGCGTCGCCGCGGAGGCGGAGGCCGATCCAGGCGGCGATGTCGTCGACGCGGGTCTCGACGGTGCCCTGGCGGGTTTCGTTCGAGCCGAGGCAGCCGGCCTGCCACGAGGAGTGGTGGAGGCCGGCGAGCTCGGCGACGCCGTCGTGTTCGCGCAGGAGCGGGCCGCCGGCGTCGCCATGGCAGGTGGTGGCGGCCGCCGGATCCCCGAGGACGGCGAGGGTGGTGGCGGTGACGCTCTGCACGGAAACGGGGGCAGTGTGGAGTTTGTCGGGCACCCATTCGGTGGCGGTCCGCCCGTAGCCGGCGATGCGCAGCGACTCGTTCTGGGCGGGCGCGGCGGTACCGATGGCGACGGGCGTGACGCCGGTGACGGGCGCGGCCAGCTTGGCGAGCGCGAGGTCACGATCGGCGCGGAAGAGCAGGTCGACGACGGCCCGTTCGGTGCCGGCGGTGCCCCGCTGCCCGACGACGGCCTTGGTGGCGAGCTTCGGCGGACCGGCCTGCGCGGCGTTTTCGGGGAAGCAGCTCGCGGCGGTGACGACCCACTGCGGCGCGACGAGGGCACCGCTGCAGCCGTGGACGCCGCCGACCTCGATCTTGGTGGCGAAGGCGTAGGCCCCCTCGTCAGCGGGAGCACCCCCGGTGACGGCGGCAGCGGGAAGGGCGGCGATCAGCAGACCGGCGGCGGCGAGCGCCACGGCTTTTCCGGGCACGGCGAAGACACCCTTGACGGGCGGCATGGATCCCCCTGTGAATCGGCTTTCGGACTTTCGGGCGCGAACGGGAAAGCCGCGGTCACCCCGCACCGAGGACCCTCCCCGTTCCTGGTCGGGCCGATGCTAGCGGGTGGCGTTGGCGGGTGGCCAGTAGTCGGGAGGTGGGTGTGGAGGGGTTGAGCCGGATGGACGATCAAGGGGAGGGGTGGGGCGGAGGCAGAGGAAATCGCTGCGGGGCAACGGAAACGGCGCAGGTGGGCTCGGGCGCGAAGGGCGCGCGGGCGTGGGCGCGCCGGGCGTGGGCGCGTGTGAGGCGTGGGGGTGCGCTAGGCATGCCGGGCGCGGGCGCGTGTGAGGCGTGCGGGTGCGCCAGGAATGCCGGGCGCGGGTGGGTGCGCCCGGCGCGCGGGCACCTCGACACGTACCTCCCGCTCGGCTCCTCTGTCTCTCCCCTTTTCCCTCCCCCTCCCCCTCCCCGCCCACCCGCCCCCGCCGCCACCTCCTGCCCGGCCCACCCCCGCCCGGCCGGACCTACCGCGTCACTGCGCCTGCGCCGACACGCAGAACTCGTTCCCCTCCGGGTCCACCAGCACCGTCCACGCCAGGCCCGGCACCTCGTGCTCCTCCACCTCCTTCGCGCCCAGCCCCACCAGCCGCCGCACCTCTTCCGCCCGGTTGTCCGTCCCGAAGTCCACGTGGACGCGGTTCTTGCCCGCTCTCGGCTCCGGGACCCGCTGCAGGGCCAGCGGCAAGCCGCCGCCGGCCGGGGCGAGGATCAGGAACTCGCCCTCGTAGTCCTGGGCCACCTCCGTGCCCAGTGCCGCCGTCCAGAACTCCGCCAGACCTCGGGGGTTCGCGCAGTCGATCGTGATCATGCCCATCCGGATTGCCATGCCCGCCAAGCTAGCGGCCACCACCGACAAAAACCGGCCGCGAGTAACCCGTTGGAGTCACGGCCGGGGGATTGACTACCCTGAGCGGGACTTTCACACCCGCCCGGAGCAGGGAGCCCCGCCGTGATCACCAGGACTTCGTCGTTGTTCCTTCGCACCTTGCGCGAGGATCCGGCGGACGCCGAGGTACCGAGCCACCGGCTCCTGGTACGCGCCGGCTACGTCCGCCGGGTCGCCCCGGGCGGGTACTCCTGGCTGCCGCTCGGCCTGCGCGTCCTGCGGCGCATCGAGGCCGTCGTGCGCGAAGAGATGAACGCCATCGGTGCGCAGGAGATCCAGTTCCCCGCGCTGCTGCCGAAGGAGCCCTACGAGGCCACCGGCCGCTGGACCGAGTACGGCGACGGCCTCTTCCGCCTCAAGGACCGCAAGGGCGCCGACTACCTCCTCGGCCCCACCCACGAGGAGCTCTTCGCCCTCACCGTCAAGGGCGAGTACAGCTCGTACCGCGACTACCCCGTCACGCTCTACCAGATCCAGACCAAGTACCGCGACGAAGCCCGCCCCCGCGCCGGCATCCTGCGCGGGCGCGAGTTCGTCATGAAGGACTCCTACTCCTTCGACCTCGACGACGAGGGCCTCGCGCGCTCCTACCAGGCCCACCGCGACGCCTACGTGAAGCTGTTCGACCGCCTCGGCCTCGAGTACGTCGTCGTCAAGGCGACGTCCGGTGCCATGGGCGGCTCCGCGTCCGAGGAGTTCCTCGCCGTCGCCGAGACGGGTGAGGACACCTACGTCCGCAGCACCGAATCCGGGTACGCGGCGAACGTCGAAGCCGTCGTCACGCCCGCGCCGCCCGCGCAGCCCGTCGAGGGCCGCCCCGAGGCGCAGGTGCACCACACGCCGAACACGCCGACCATCGAGTCGCTGGTCAACTTCCTCAACGACGCCGGCCTGGGCCGCACGTTCACCGCCGCGGACACGCTGAAGAACGTCATGCTCAAGACGCGCCGGCCCGGCGCGGCCGAGTGGGAGCTGGTCTGCGTCGCGGTCCCGGGTGACCGCGAAGTGGACATGAAGCGCCTCGAGGCGGCGCTGGAGCCGGCCGAGGTCGCGCTGCTCGACGAGGCCGACTTCGCGAAGAACCCGTTCCTCGTCAAGGGCTACATCGGCCCGAAGGCGCTGCAGGACAACGGCGTGCGCTACCTCGCCGACCCGCGGATCGTCCCCGGCACCGCCTGGGTCACCGGGGCCGACAAGGTCGACCACCACGTCGTCGACCTGCTGGCCGGGCGCGACTTCACCCCGGACGGCACCATCGAGGCCGCCGAGGTCCGCGAAGGCGACGCGTCGCCGGACGGGCACGGCACCCTCGTCGCCGCGCGCGGCATCGAGATCGGGCACATCTTCCAGCTCGGCCGGAAGTACACCGACGCCTTCGAGGTCGACGCGCTCGGCCCCGACTCGAAGCCGATCCGGATCACGATGGGGTCCTACGGCGTCGGCGTCTCGCGGCTGGTCGGCGTGCTCGCCGAGCAGAACCACGACGACCTCGGCCTGATCTGGCCGCGCGTGGTCTCGCCGTTCGACGTGCACATCGTCATCGCGGGCAAGGACGAGACGATCGCGGCCGGCGCGGAGAAGATCGCCGCCGACCTCGACGCGGCGGGCATCGAGGTCATCCTCGACGACCGCAAGGCGACGCCGGGCGTCAAGTTCGCCGACGCGGAGCTGCTCGGCGTGCCGACCATCCTGGTCGTCGGGCGCGGCCTGGCCAACGGCGTCGTCGAGGTCAAGGACCGGCGCTCGGGCGAACGCGAGGAGATCGCGGTCGACGCCGTCGTCGAGCACCTGGTCAAGCTCGTCCGAGGCTGATGAGCCGGCGTTCCGAAGACGTGACGCCGGGGGACGAGGACGCCGCGCCGCGCGCGCGGCCGAAACGGATCCGGCCGAGGGCGAAGCCGCTGAAGTGGCGGCGGGCGCCGTGGTTCGGCCTGGCGCTCGTCGCCCTGGTCGCCGGCGTGCTGAACGCGCTGGGGGCAGGCAAACAGCACCCGGCGTCGTCCTCGCCGCCGCCGGTGGGGACGCCTTCGCCGCGAGCCGCGGTCCCGGCGGCGGCCGCGGGCTGGCAGTCCGTGGCGGGCGGCGACGGCTCGTACGCCTACGACGTCCCGCCGAACTGGCAGCCGGCGCCCGGCACCCAGCACGGCTGGGCCGGGATCAGGCTGGTGAGCAGCGCGTTCCTGGGCGACTGCGGCCAGGCGCACCGGGGCGGCGCGGGCGTCGCGACCGAGCCATTGGCCGACCTCGACGCGGCCGCGCGCAAGGCGGCAACGGACGTGGCAACGGGCGCCTACGGCGGATCACTTCAGGCCGGTCCGGGTTCGGACGCGCAGGTTCGCCGGGCCGACGGCACCGCAGTGGCCGCCCGGGTCGTGGTCGCCGAGGTGACTCCGGCCGAGCCGGGGGAGTGCGTGCCCCGGCACGCGCTGGTGGCGGCGCTGGCGTTCGGCGGGAACTCCGGGACGTCCGGCGTGGTGGTGGCGTACGCGAGCGACGGGTCGTCGACGCGGGAGGACCTGGAGCGGATCGTGCGCAGCTACCGCTTCGCCGCGCCGACGAACCGCTAGCGCGGGCGGCTTTGCACGTCCGGCGGACAGTCTTCCGCCCGGCGCCGGGATTCGGCAGGCTGCGGTGCATGAGCGGGGACGAGGGAAGACGGCTCGGCCGCGTGCGGGCCGCCGCGTTCGGGGTGCTGGCCGTGGCCGAGTTCGTGCTGGTTCTCGGGCCGTTGCTGGCGAAGGCCGGGAGCTGGCTCGTCCGGCCACGTGACCCGGACTGGTGGGGTGCGTCGGGACAGTGGGCCGGAGGCATCGGCACGATCGCGGCCGTCGTGGTCGCGCTGTGGATCGCGATCCGCGACGGCCGCCTCGCGCGCGAAGACCGGCGGGAGCGCGACCTGCGCGAACGGCAGGAACAAGCGGCGAAGGTCACCGCGTGGATCGAATACACCGGTGACCAGGGCTACATGATCGTCTCCAACGCGAACGCCGAAGCGGTCAACCACGTCGTCGTTTCCTTCGACCTCGTGCACCAGCTGCCGATGACCGGGTCCACCCTGCACCGCGGGCCGGAGATCGAGGACGACGAATACCTCTACGCCGTTCTGCCGCCCGGGAAGTGGCGGATGCCGATCCGCGAGCAGTGGCGGCGCCCGGAGATGACACCGGGGGTGATGCTCGCCTTCACCGACTCGCGGAACGGCCACTGGCTCCGCCTGACCGACGGCCGCCTGATCCCGAAGGACCAGAACGTCGTCAGCAGGCGGAACATCCGCTTCCCACAGCGGATCAGCGTGCCCGAGAGCTACTGACCAGCTTCGCCAGCTGCCGCAGCCGCACGTCCGGCAGGTACGCCCGGCTCAGGGCCAGCCCGATCCGCGGAAGATCGGCTTCGTCGCGGAAAGCCAGGTACAGCGGCACGTGCCGCGGCTGGAACTTCGCCTTGAACGCGTGCAGGGAACGGAATCCGTAGTACGGCTCCATCACGCGGCCCAGCGACTCCAGCGCCCGGTCGACCGGCCGCGCGGAGAACCCGGTGCCGCTGCGGGCCAGCGGCGCACCCGACAGCGAGACGAACCGCGCGCCCTCCTCGCGGAACGCCAGGCACGCCGACGCGATGAGGAACTCCATCACCGGGCGGAAGCCGTGGGCGCTGCGGCGCATGACGTCCAGCGTCCAGCCGCCGACCTTGCCCGCGCCCGTGTGGACCGGCAGCCACGACGTCACGCCGTGGACCGTGCCCTCCGCGTCGACCGCCAGGCCGACCCGGGTCGCCGGGTCCATCGCCTCGTCGAGACCGCCGAGGGTGAAGCCCATCTCCGGCATCGCCTTGCCGGACATCCACTCCTCCGACAGCGCCCGGACCTGGGCCAGGATCGGCTCCGGCTGGTCGGCCAGCCGGACGAGCCGGAACTCGATGTCCTGCTTGGCCGCCTTGTTCAGCGCCGAGCGGACGTCCTGCCACGCCTTGCCGCGGAACTCGAGGCCGTCGAGGTCGAGCACGTTGTCCTCGGCCACCTGGACGTGCTGCCAGCCCAGCTCGCGCGTCGCCGCGACGGTGGCTTCCGTCGCCGAGAACACGCACGGCACCAGGCCGGAGTTCTCGCACATCGCGGCGAACTCGGTGACCGTGGCCGCCGCGGTGCCGTCCGGGGCGATCGGGTCGCCGAGCGCGACCGCGACCCCGGCGTGGCGGCGGTAGGCGAGGTAGGAGCGGCCGTCCGCGCGGACGAAGTAGGTGTTGCGCGGCCACGTCGTCATCCACGACAACGTGCTGCCGCCGTGGCGCCCGAGCAGGCTGCGGGCCAGCGACGGCCCGGGCCCCTGGGCGTGCCGCCGCAGCCGGCGTCGCGAAGGCACCCGGAAGGCGTGCCGCGCGGCGATCAGCACGGCCAGCTCGACCGTCCACAGGAGATTGTCCACGAAGAACAGCGGCAGGCCGGCCGTGTCGTAGTCGCCGCCGAAGACGTCGGCCACCCCGAGCAGCGTCGCGACGGCGAGCCCCTGCACCGTCACGAACGCCGAGAGCACGACGGCCCAGCGCCACGCGACGCGGCTGCCCTTGCGCAGCCCGTTGAGCATCGGCACCACCATGAGGACCAGCACGGCGAGCTCCGGCGCGGACAGCGAAACGCCGTCGTCGGAACCGAACGGGCCGTCGCCGGGCACCAGGAACATCACGATCTCGGCGATGGTGAGCAGCAGCAGGCCGGCCACGGCCAGCACGCGCCACTCCCGGAGGTTCGGGGCCGCCTGGGCGCCCACCCGGCGGGTGCCCACCAGGCGTTTGCCGAGCGGGAGCGCCAGCAGCAGCGCGAAGAAGTGCACGAGGTCGGCCAGCGTGCCGACGTAGACGATCGCGACGCCGGCGTACACGCACAGCCCGGCCCGCAGCCGCAGCGCCCACGGCGGCCGCAGCGTCGCGCTGGCGATCGCCACCGCGGCGAGCGCGCCGCCGGAGAACCCGACGTCGAGGCTGCCCGCGACCCGCTCGGCCCACAGCCAGCCGGAGTTGCGCGACAGCGCGAGGAACTGCGTCGCCACGAGCACCGAGACCAGCTGGCCGCCGATGGTCACGGCCATCGCGCGCCGCGTCCCGAGCTTCCACTCGGCGAAGCCGGCGAAGAGCGCGAAGCTGCCGACCATCGGGAGGTAGTACCACGGGATGACGGCGAAGAACGGCCCGGTGAACATGGTCCACCAGCGGCCCGCCTCCAGCGACGGCAGCCCGTAGGCGACGAACGGGTAGGCCGCGCGGTCCTCGGCGGCGTTCCACAGCGCCCCGGTCGCGACGGCCAGCACCAGCATCGCGAGCGTGACGCCGCTGGTGAACGGCAGCCGCTGTCTCAACACCGCAACCGTGTTCCGGATGCGGCCCCCTCCGGCGGACCCGTCCGCCGCCCCTGCGTCAGTCATGGGAAGAGTCTGTCGAGTTCCGTCGCCGCGGACATCGGGCAAGGGAACGACTTTTCCCCTAGGGGAATCCTCCTTTCGGCTGAGGGATGTCCCCCTCCGAAGGACGACTTTCAGCCGAGGACGGCCCGCCGGACCGCGTCGGTGTCGGTCAGGTCGGGCAGCACGGTGTGCGCGCCCTCGGCCGCGAGCTCCTCGGCGGAGTAGTGCCCGGTGGCCACGGCGACGGACACCGCACCGTTCTCCACGGCCGCCCGGACGTCGTTCGGCGTGTCGCCGATGACGACCACCGCGTCGGCGCCGAACTCGGTGCCGTGCTTGGCCGCGGCGAGCTTGACCGCGTGCGGGACCAGGTCCGGGCGGTGCACCGAGAGCGTGCCGTAGCCGCCGATCTCCAGGTCGAGGTGCTCGTCGAGACCGAACGCGGCGAGCTTGTGCCGGGAGATCTCCGGCAGGTTGCCGGTGACGAGCGTCTGGACGACGTCGCCGTCGGCGGCGAACGAGCTCAGCGCCTCGGCCGCGCCGGGCAGCGCGCGCGCCGTCTCCGGGAAGGTGTGCCGGTGGCGTTCGGACTCCGCCACCAGGGCCTCGAACAGCGCCTCGATCGTCTCCTCGGCGGCCTCGAAGCCGTTCGCGGTGAGCAGGTCGGTGGTCGTCGCGCGTTCCGTGCGCCCGCCGAACACCGGGCGGACCTGCAGGGTCGCCCCGGTGGCGGCCGTGAACGCGGTGCCGTACCAGGTCGAGCCCAGTTCGGTGAAGTCCACGAGCGTGTGGTCGATGTCCCAGAGCACCAGCCGCTTCTTCGTCACGGGACCGAGGCTACCGGGAGCGCTATTCAACGCGCGTTGACTTCCGGGCGGCCGGGTCGTACCTTGAGCGTAATTCAACGAATGACGAATAAGTGGAGGCAGTGATGACCCGTCCCGCAGGGGCCCTCGCCCTGGTCGCCGCCGTGGCCGGCGCGCTGGTGGCGGTGGTGCTCGGATTCCTCACCTTCGGCGCCCAGGCCACCGTCGCGCCCGACGGCGTCCCGGTCGCCGTCGCCGGCCCGCCGGAGATCGCCCAGCGCCTCGCCGCCCACGGCGGTGGCCAGCTCGCCTGGACCGTCGCGACCCCGGCCGAAGCGCGGCAGCTGCTGGAGGACAAGAAGGTCTACGGCGTGCTCGAACTCGCGCCCGGACCGGCCGCGACGGTCGTCACGTCGGGCGCGGTCAACCCGGCGGGCACCCAGGTCGCGCAGCAGGCGCTGACCGGCGCGGCGACCGCGCTGGCCGGCCCGCCGAAGCAGGAGGTCCGGCACCCGGCGGGGCTCGCGGGCCGGGTCGCGCCGCTGGCCGCGAGCGCGCTGGCGTGGATCGGTGCGCTCGTCGCGGGCCTCGCGCTGACCCAGCTCGCGAAGCGGACGGGCCGTCCGATCGGGGCCGGCGCGCGGTTGCTGCAGGTCACCGGGGCCGGCGTGCTCATCACCGCGGTCGTGGCCGGGTTCTTCGCCCTGTGGGACTCGACGCTGCCGCTGACCGCGGGCGTGCTCGGCTTCGTCTTCCTCGCCGCGACGGCGTTCGCGGCCGTGCAGGCCGCGCTGTTGCGCCTGCTGGGCCTGCGCGCGATGGCCGTGCTCGCGCCGCTGTACCTGGTCGCGCCCGCGGTGGCCGGGCAGGTGCCGGAGCTGCTGAACCCGGCCTACCGCGCGCTGCTGTGGTCGTGGACGCCGTTCCGGTTCTCGACCGAAGGCCTGCGCAGCCTGCTGCAGGGCGTGCCGGACGCGCCCGACGTGACGACCGCGCTGTGGGTGCTCGGCGCCCTGCTGGCCGCGGGCCTGGTGGTGGCGCTGTGGCCGGCCCGCTCAACCCGCCAGGAGGCTGAACCGCACCTTGCGGACGGGGTTGTCGAGGTTGGTGTCCACTAGGCAGATCGACTGCCAGGTGCCCAGGGCGAGGACGCCGCCGAGCACCGGGATCGTCGCGTAGGGCGGCACCAGCGCCGGGAGCACGTGGTCACGGCCGTGACCCGGGCTCCCGTGCCGGTGCCGCCAGCGGCCGTCGCGGGGGAGCAGCTCGTCGAGGGCGGTCAGCAGGTCCTCGTCGCTGCCGGCGCCGGTCTCCAGGACGGCCAGCCCGGCGGTGGCGTGCGGAACCCAGACGTGCAGCAGCCCGTCGGTGGCGTCGGCGTCGCGCAGGAAGGCTTCGGCTTCGTGGGTGAGGTCGTGGACGACGGCTTCGGAGCCGGTGCGGACCTCGATCTCGGTGGAGTACATGAGCCTTAGCCTAGGCTCAGGAATCCAGGTAGCGCAGCACCGCGAGCACGCGGCGATTGTCCCCTTCGGACGGTGGCAGGCCGAGCTTGCCGAAGATCGATGTCACGTACTTCTCCACCGAGCCGGGCGAGAGGAACAGCTCCGCCGCGATCGCGGAGTTCGAGCGGCCCTGCGCCATCAGGCCCAGCACTTCGCGTTCCCGCGGGGTGAGGCCGCCGAGCGCGTCGGTCCGGCGGGTGGCCGAGAACAGCTGGCTCACGACTTCGGGGTCGAGGACCGTTTCGCCGTCCGCGACCCGGCGCAGCGCGTCGAGGAAGTCCGAAACCTCGGCGACGCGGTCCTTGAGCAGGTAGCCGACGCCGCCCGCGCGGTCGGCCAGCAGCTGGGCGGCGTACTTCGTCTCGACGTACTGGGAGAACAGCAGGATCGCGCAGCCCGGCACCTCGCGGCGCAGCGAGATCGCCGCCCGCAGGCCTTCGTCGGTGTGCGTCGGCGGCATTCTGATGTCCACAATGGACACGTCCGGGCGGTGGCCGTCGACCGCTTCGCGCAGCGCGTCGGCGTCCTTCACCGCGGCGACGACCTCGTGGCCGCGGAAGGTCAGCAGCTCCACGAGCCCGTGCCGCAGGATGGTGGAGTCCTCCGCGATGACGATCCGCATCCCGCGACCCTAGCGGGGCAGCGGCACCTGCGCGGTCACTTCGGTCGGACCGCCCGGCGGGCTGCTGAGGAGGAGTTCGCCGTCGACCGTCCGCAGCCGTTCGGCCACCCCGGCCAGCCCGCCGCCCGGCACGAGCCGCGCGCCGCCGGGGCCGGTGTCGCGCACCCGCAGCCGCAGGACGTTCTGTTCCTCGGTGACTTCGACCAGCGTCGTCCCGCCGTGCTTCGCGGCGTTCGTGAGCAGCTCGGCGGCGCTGAAGTAGACGATGGTCTCCAGCGACGGCGGCGGGCGGCGCGGCAGGTCCACCGCGACCCCCGCGTCGATCCCGGACGTGGCGACGAGCGTGGCGAGGGCGACGTCCAACCCGGCGTCCAGCGCGGCCGGGTGGATGCCGCGGGCGAGGTCGCGCAGCTCGGTCAGCGCCTGCTTGGCGTTGGCGTGCGCGGCGGTGACCAGCTGCTTGACCTGCGGGAGGTCGGCGCCGGCGAGTTCGTCCTTGGCCAGCCCGAGCTTCATGGCCAGCGCGACGAGCTGGGCCTGCGCACCGTCGTGGAGGTCGCGTTCGATCCGCCGCAGCCGCAGGGCGGCGTCCTCGACCGCCGTCGCCCGGCTCGCCTCGAGGTCACGCACGCGTTCGGAGAGCTCGCGTTCGCCGAGCAACCCGACGACCAGCAGCCGGTCGAGGGCGACGAAGGCGTGCGTCACCCACGGGAGCACCACGAGCACCAGCAGCCCGGACGCCGACCAGGCCAGCGCACCGGCCCAGTGTTCGGCGCGGATGCCGAAGGTCGGCAGTGCCCGTGCGCCCAGCGGGAACCAGAAGAGGCCGAAGGTGCCGGCGGCGAGGCCGTAGAGGGTCCCGCTGACGACGGTGGCCACCCCGGCGAAGGTGAGGGGAAGGCGCAGGAGGAGGTACCCGGCGGCGCGCCAGCCCGCGGCGTCGCCGACGCGGGCCTTCACCCAGCTCCACAGCCCGGGCTTGAGTTCGGGCCGCCCGGGAGCGGGCACGCTGACGCCGAGCAGGGCCTGCGCGAGCCGGCGGTGGGCGGCGCCGAGCCCGCGGGCGTAGAAGACGGCCCCGGCGAGGACGAGGAACCCGAGCAGCACGGGGGTCAGCCACAGGCCGAGAGCGACGACGGCGAGGAAGGTGAAGAGCGAGAACGCGGTGAGCGGGCCGGCGAGGCACAGCCAGAGGTATTCGGCGCAGAAGTCCCGCGCGGAGACGGGACCCAGGATGCGGCGGAGCGGGTGGGGGCTGGTCACGGGTCCAGTTTCGCGCGGGGCGGTGGGCGGGCCCATCCGGTTTTCCCCCGGGTTCGGCCGCGGGGGCGCCCCCGTCTTCCACGCTACCGGCGGGCACCGACAGTTCCGGACCGCCGCCGGCCGCGTCGGGCGAGCCGTCCACAATCCCGGGAGGGTGTGGACGACTCGCCCGGAACGCTGCTCACGCCGTGTCGGGGTCGTCCTCTCGGGCCCGCTGGGCCGCCTCGCGCATCTCGATCACGTCGGTGAGCCACTCACCCGTCTCACGCGCGATGTCGCGGACCGCGCCCGTGATGATCGACGCTATGTTGCCGACGTGCGTTGCCGCTGATTCGGTGATCACCTGCAGGGTGTCCTTCTCCCGCTCGAACTGGCCCACCATGTCACCCTCACGCTGCTCGGAGCTGCCGGTCGGGTTCCACGGTAGCCGGGGACGGCGGGACGGGCAGGGCCAGCTTCACGATCTTCTTCGCCACCGACCAGAGCTGCTTGCGCAGCGGGCCCGTGTGGTACGGCAGGCCGTACTTCTCGCAGATCGCGCGCACCTCTTCCGCGATCTGCGGGTACCGGCGCGCCGGGATGTCCGGGAACAGGTGGTGCTCGATCTGGTGGGACAGGTTGCCGCTCAGGATGTGGAACAGCGGGCCGCCCGAGATGTTCGCCGAACCCAGGATCTGGCGCAGGTACCACTGGCCCCGCGATTCCGAAGCCGTCTCCTCCTCGGTGAAGCTCTCGACGTCCGCCGGGAAGTGGCCGCAGAAGATGATCGCGAACGCCCACAGGTTGCGGGTCAGGTTCGCCGTCGCGTTGCCGAGGAACGTCAGCGGCGCCAGCGGGCCCGTCAGCAGCGGGAACAGCACGTAGTCCTTGCCGACCTGCCGGGATGCCTTCCGCACGATCTTCCGCAGCACCGGCACGTTGTCGGCCCACGACCGCTCGCCCTTGACGACGTTCTCGACCTCGAGGTCGTGCAGCATCACGCCCCACTGGAAGAAGATCGCCAGCAGCGTCGCGTACACCGGGTTGCCCAGGTAGTACGGGTGCCACTTCTGAGCGGTGTCCATCCGCAGGATGCCGTAGCCGACGTCGCGGTCCTTGTCGACGATGTTCGTGTACGTGTGGTGGATGTAGTTGTGCGAGTGCCGCCAGTTCTCCGCCGGCGCCACCGTGTCCCACTCGAACCGCTGGGAGCTCAGCGCCGGGTCGCGCGTCCAGTCGTACTGGCCGTGCATCACGTTGTGGCCGATCTCCATGTTGTCGAGGATCTTGGCCAGCGACAGCGCGCCGACGCCGGCCAGCCACGCGGGCGGGAAGAACCCGGCGAACAGCAGCGCGCGCCCGGCGACCTCGAGGCCGCGCTGGGTCTTGATGACGTTGTGGATGTAGTCGACGTCCTCCTGGCCCAGGTCGTCGACGATCCGCTGCCGCAGCGCGTCGAGCTCGCGGCCGAACTCCTCGACCTGTGCCGGGGTCAGGCGGTCCTGCAGACCGGTCATGACAATCTCCTCTAAGCGTCGATCTCGACGTCCCCGACCGGGACGGAGATGCAGAGCTGGATTTCTTCGTCTTCGTCGCCGGAAACCTCGCCGGTGCGCGCGTTGCGGACGCGCCCGGCGGTCTTCAGCTGGGTGCAGGAGAAGCAGATGCCCATCCGGCAGCCGTGCTCCGGCGAAAGCCCGGCCTCCTCGGCCTGCTCCAGCAACGGCTTCCCCGAGTTGGCGCATTCGCGGCCGCTGCGCTTGAACCGCACCCGGCCTTCCGCGTCCGCCGTGTCGAAGGTCAACGCCGGCGGCGTGAACTCTTCGGTGTGCACACGTTCACCCAACTCTTCGCGGACCGCGTCCATCAGCGGCTTCGGGCCGCAGACGAACGTCTCCGCGTCGCGGAACCACGGCGCGACCCGCTCCAGGTGCGCGAGCGTGAAGAACCCGGTGAGGTCGCCGCCCTTCTCGTGGGTGTGGGCGTGCACGACCCGCAGCCCGGGGTGCCGGGCGGCGAGCTCGGCCAGTTCGGTGCGGTACAGCGCGTCCGCCGGCCCGTTCGAGTACTGCACGAACACGATCTCGCCCGGGTGGCCCTCCGCGACCAGCGTGCGGACCATGGCGAGCACCGGCGTGATACCGCTGCCGCCCGCGATCAGCAGGACGCGGTCCGGGCGCGCCGCGGGCAGCGTGAACGTGCCGTCCGGAGTGGACAGGTTCACGACCGAGCCGACGCCGATCGCGCGGTTCAGGTGGCCGGAGACCAGGCCCTGTTCCTTGACTGTGAACTCCAGTTCGCCGTCGTACTGCGAACCGCACGGCGAATAGCAGCGCGTGCGCCGGACGCCGTCGATCTCCACCTGCACGCGGACGTACTGGCCGGCGGTGAAGCCGGGCCACGCGCGGCTGGGCTTGACGGTGAGGGTGACGGTGTCGGGTGTCTGCTTGCGCACCGCCGTGACCAGCCCGCGGATCTCGCGGCGGACCAGCATCGGGTCGACGAGCTCCAGGTACCGGTCCATCCCGTGCGGCGTCAGCAGCGCCTCGGCCAGCGAGGCGAGGCCGCGCACCCGCCGGGGGATGAGCGCCGTCATCGGGTCCTCCTCGATTACAGTGAACGACTGTACACTCAATAGTGCACTGCAGGAGTGGACACGCTGTCAACGCGAGACCCCGAGGATGTGACGTGAGCAACGCGGTGGACATCCGTACCCTGGACCCCGTGTCCGAACCACTGACGCCGGTGAGCCGCCAGGAGCGCAAACTGCGCACCCGCCAGGCGTTGCTGGACACCGCACTGGACCTGCTGGCCGATCGGCCGTTCGCCACGCTCTCCCTGCGCGAGGTCGCGAAGGGCGCCGGCCTCGTCCCGACGGCCTTCTACCGGCACTTCGCCTCGATGGAGGACCTCGGCGTCGCCCTCGTCGAAGCGGCGACCCGCACGCTGCGCGGCATGATCCGCTCCGCCCGCGCGGACCGGGACTCCTACCAGGGGATGATCAGCGCGTCGGTGACGACGCTGCGCGAAT
Source organism: Amycolatopsis sp. lyj-23 (assembly GCF_046549135.1). Taxonomy (NCBI): domain Bacteria; kingdom Bacillati; phylum Actinomycetota; class Actinomycetes; order Pseudonocardiales; family Pseudonocardiaceae; genus Amycolatopsis; species Amycolatopsis sp. lyj-23. Next base: position 193,435 of record NZ_JAJPWN010000020.1, read on the forward strand.
TCGTCCGGGCGCACGAGGACCACTTCCGGTTCCTGACCCGCGAGCGGTACGCCGGCGGCCCGCTCGCCGAGGCGATCGGCGTCGAACTGCGCCTGTTCTCCGGCGACCTCGCGATCGACCTCGCCCGGTTCCCGAAGCTGCGCGAATGGAGCACCGAAGACCTGCACATGCTCGCCGACTTGATCGTTTCCGTGATGCTGACGACCATTGTCGAACTGCTGGAAGCCCGCCCGGGTGAAGACGCGAAAATCACCGGAACGGCGGAAAAACGGCTGCGTCTGGTGCTGCTCGGCGTCCCGCACTGGAAAAGCAGCTGACCGGTTCCCGCCCGGCACTCGTATCTTCTGGCACAACCGCGAGACTTGCGACTCACGTCACTGGGGACTGTCGGTCCGGCGTGGTACAACCCACGGATCGTGCCTCGCCGATGAGGAGGTCGTGTGACCGACAGCGAACAGAGTCAGCAGCTCACCGTGGGTGTGGTGGCCGAATCACGCCCCGGGGAGCGGCGGGTCGCCCTGGTGCCCAAGCTGGTCGGGCGGCTCGTGCAGCGCGGGCTGCGCGTGGTCGTCGAGCCGGGTGCCGGGGCCGGTGCGCACCTGAGTGACGACGCGTACACCCAAGCGGGCGCCGAACTCGGCGACGCCTGGGGCGCCCCGATCGTCGTGAAGGTCGACCCGCCATCGCCGGGGGAAGTCGCGAAACTGAGCCGGGGCGCCGTGCTCGTCGGTTTCCTCGATCCGCGCGGCAATCCGGACGGGCTCGCGACACTCGAAGAAGCAGGCATACGCGCCTTCGCGATGGAGGCGATTCCGCGGATTTCCCGGGCGCAGGCGATGGACGCGCTCTCGTCGCAGGCCAGCATCGGCGGATATCGCGCGGTGCTGCTCGCCGCGCAGAAGCTCCCGCGGTTCTTCCCGATGCTCACCACCGCGGCCGGCACCGTCCCGCCGGCCAAGGTGCTGGTGCTCGGCGCCGGCGTGGCCGGCCTGCAGGCGCTGGCCACGGCGAAACGGCTCGGCGCGCAGACCACGGGCTACGACGTCCGGCCCGAGGTCGCCGAGCAGGTCAAGTCGCTCGGCGCGCAGTTCCTCGACCTCGGCATCGAAGCGGTCGGCGAAGGCGGGTACGCCCGCGAGCTGACGCCCGAGGAGCGCGAGGAACAGCAGCGGCGGCTCACCGAAGCCATCACGAAGTTCGACGTCGTGATCACCACCGCGCTGGTGCCGGGCCGCAAGGCGCCGACGCTGGTCACCGCGGACGCCGTCAAGGGCATGCCGGCCGGGTCGGTCGTGGTCGACCTCGCCGGCGAGACCGGCGGCAACTGCGAGCTGACCAAGCCGGGCGAGGACGTCGTGGAGCACGACGTCACCATCTCCTCCCCGCTGAACCTGCCCGCCGAAATGCCTTCGCACGCCAGCGAACTGTACGCGCGCAACGTCGTCGAGCTGCTGGAGCTGCTCGTGACGAAGGAAGGCGCGCTGGAGCTGAACTTCGAGGACGAAATCGTCGCCGGTGCCTGCGTGGCCGGGCGCGAAGGGAGCGCGTCGTGAGTCCGTTGGTGCAGAACCTGGCGGTGCTGGTGCTCGCCGGGTTCGTCGGCTTCGCCGTCATCTCGAAGGTGCCCAACACCCTGCACACGCCGCTGATGTCCGGCACGAACGCCATCCACGGCATCGTGCTGCTGGGCGGGCTGGTCGTGCTCGGCCTCGGCGTCGACGGCGTCTTCAACAAGATCCTGCTGGTGATCGCCATCGCCTTCGGCACGATCAACGTCGTCGGCGGCTTCCTGGTCACCGACCGGATGCTGTCGATGTTCAAGGCGAAGAAGCCCGCTCCGGCCGATGAGGAGGAGACGAAGTGACCGACTTCATCGCGATCCTCTACATCATCGCGTTCGCCCTCTTCATCTACGGCCTGATGGGCCTCACCGGCCCGCGCACCGCCGTCCGCGGCAACTGGATCGCCGCGGTCGGCATGGGCATCGCCGTCGTCGCCACGCTGCTCACCCCGGGGATGGGCAACTGGCTGCTCATCGCCCTCGGCGTCGGGATCGGCGTGGTCGTCGGCGTCCCGTCGGCGCGCAAGGTCAAGATGACCGCGATGCCGCAGATGGTGGCCTTGTTCAACGGCGTCGGCGGCGGCGCGGTCGCGCTCATCGCCTGGGTCGAGTTCAACTCCACCGACGGCTACGCGCACGAGCCGCTGTACATCGCCATCGCGTCGCTGTTCGCCGCGATCATCGGGTCGATCTCGTTCTGGGGCTCGAACGTCGCGTTCGGCAAGCTCCAGGAGCTGATCAGCGGGCGCCCGATCACCCTCGGCAAGCTGCAGCAGCCGGTGAACCTGCTGCTCCTGGCGGTCGCGGTCGTGTGCGCGGTGCTCATCATCACCGGCGGCGACAACGAGCTGCTGATCATCGGGCTGCTCGTCGCGGCGGGCGTCCTCGGCCTCACCGTCGTGCTGCCGATCGGCGGCGCGGACATGCCGGTCGTGATCTCCCTGCTCAACGCGTTCACCGGCCTCTCGGCCGCGGCGATGGGCCTGGCGCTGGACAACACGGCGCTGATCGTCGCGGGCATGATCGTCGGCGCGTCCGGCTCGATCCTGACCAACCTGATGGCCAAGGCGATGAACCGGTCCATCCCGGCGATCGTCGCGGGCGGCTTCGGCGGCGGCCCGGCGGTCGCGGCCGGCGGCGCGGCGAAGGAAGCCCGCCCGGTGCGCTCGACCAGCGCGGCCGACACGGCGATCCAGATGGCCTACGCCAGCAAGGTCGTGGTCGTGCCCGGGTACGGCATGGCCGTGGCGCAGGCGCAGCACACCGTCCGCGAGATGGCGAAGCTGCTGGAGAAGAAGGGCATCACGGTCGCGTACGCGATCCACCCGGTCGCCGGCCGGATGCCCGGGCACATGAACGTGCTGCTCGCCGAGGCCGACGTGCCGTACGAGCAGCTCAAGGAGATGGACGAGATCAACTCCGAGTTCGCCCAGACCGACGTCGCGCTGGTGATCGGCGCGAACGACGTCACGAACCCGGCCGCGCAGACCGACCCGAGCTCGCCGATCTACGGGATGCCGATCCTCAAGGTCAACGAGAGCCGGTCCGTGATCGTCCTGAAACGCGGGATGAGCTCGGGCTTCGCCGGCATCGACAACGACCTGTTCTACGATCCGAAGACCAGCATGCTCTTCGGGGACGCCAAGTCGTCGGTGGGCGAGATCGTGGAGGAACTCAAGGCGTTATGACGACCGGGTCGGATGTTCGTGCGGCGTTCACGGATCCGGCCGAGAATCTCGCGTTCGACGAAGCGCTCCTCCGGGTTGCGCCCGAGTCACCGGTGCTGTGGCTCTGGCGCAACCCGGTTTGCGTCGTGGTGGGGCGCGGGCAGCGAATCGCCCGCGAGGTGCGCGTGGCGGAGTGCGAGCGCGACGGCGTCCCGGTGCTGCGGCGGGCCAGCGGCGGCGGCACGGTGTTCCACGACCCGGGCAACCTGAACGTCACCCTCGTCCTGCCGGGCCCGGCGGACCGGCCGCTGGAGGCGCTCGGCCAGGTGATGAGCGCCGCCGTCGACCAGCTCGGGCTGGTGCCGCGGCTCGGCGACCGCGGGCTGTTCGTCGGGGACGCGAAGCTCTGCGGGTTCGCCGTGTTCCGCACGAAGACCGGCCTGCTGGCGCATTCGACGCTGCTGGTCGAGACGTCGGCCGGGCTCGTCGGCCGCTACCTGACCAGCGCGCCGCCGGACCCGCGGCCGTTCGACTCGCACCGCAGCCCGGTGGCGTCGCTGGCCGAGCACGGCCTGCGGCCCGGGTTTCCGGCGGTCGAGGCGGCCGTGCGGGCGGCGGCGTCGCAGCGGCTCGGAACGCTCGTGCCCCGGCCGCCGTCCGCGGCCGAGCTGGCGCGGCAGCGGGCGTTGCTGCACACCCGCTACCGCTACCCCCTCTGGCACGCCGACGGCGCCCAGCGCGCCGCTTGAGTCCTCTGTGGACTCACTCGGCCGCCGAGAACGTGACGGTCGGCACCTTGCGCGCGGCTTCCCTGGTGCTCTTGGTTTCCGCGGCCTTCTTGGCGCGGGCGGGCTGCGCGGGCTCGGCCTTCGCGCGGGTCGCCTTGGTCGTGGTGGTCTTCGCGTTGGTGCGCGCAGTCCTGGTGGACGCGGTTTTCGTCGGCGCAGCCTTGGCGGGCGCAGTTTTCGCAGGCGCAGTCTTCGCAGGCGCCGCCTTTGCGGGCACCGTCTTGGTGGCAGCGGCCTTGCCCGAGGCGGCTCTCGCGGTCTTGGCGGGCGCGGCCTTCGCGGCGGGCGCCTTCTTCGCGCCGGGGACGAGCCGCGGGCGGTTCTTGCGGCCGCCGGTGCGGCGCCCGGCGTCGGCGTAGCGCTGCAACAGCACGCGGAGGGTGTCGGCGTTGGCGAAGGAGAGGTCGATGTCGTAGTCGATGCCGTCCAGGCCGAACCCGACGGTCTCCGCCGCGGGCTCGCCGGTCAGATCATCCAGCACCTGCACCGCCGTGTTCTTGGCCACGACAAACCTCCCGTGCTCGAACGTGTGATGTGTTCGCGCGCACCGGGACCGACGGCACCCGGTGCCGCCGAAAACTTGCAGCTTCCTGACGGAGGATAGCCGCTGGCTTGCGTGATCCCGCGTAGTGGTGTGCGCTGAAGACATGGCTGCAGAGACTTTTGACGTAGTGGTGATCGGTGCCGGTCCGGTGGGGGAGGTGGCCGCCGAACGGGCGGCCCGCGGAGGCCTGAAGGTCGCCCTCGTCGAGCACGAACGCTTCGGCGGTGAGTGCTCCTACTGGGCCTGCATCCCGAGCAAGGCGTTGCTGCGGCCCGGAAACCTCCTCGCCGCCGCGAAGCGCGTGCCCGGCGTGCCGGTCGGCGACCGGATCGACCCGGCGGCGGTCTTCGCACGCCGTGACTGGTTCACCGGCAAGGGTGACGATTCGGGACAGGTCGACTGGGCGCGCGGCGCCGGCATCGAGCCGATCCGCGGGCACGGCGAGATCACCGGTGAGCGGGAGGTGACGGTCGGCGGTGACCGCGTGCTGACCGCGCGGCACGCGGTGATCGTCTGCACCGGCAGCGTGCCGAGCACGCCGTCGATCCCGGGGCTGGACACGATCCGGCCGTGGGGTTCGCGGGAAGCGACGTCGGCCTCCTCGGCGCCGCCGCGCCTCGGCGTCCTCGGCGGCGGCGTGGTCGGCGTCGAGATGGCGCAGGCGTTCGCGTCGCTCGGCTCGGAGGTCCACCTGGTCATCAGCGGTCCGCGGCCGCTGCCGCGCAACGCGTCGTTCGCGGGTGACCTCGTGCTGCAGGGGCTGCGCGACGCCGGCGTCGAGGTGCACACGGACTCGGGGGTTTCGCAGGTCGCCGCCGGGGACTCCGGGACGTCGCTGACGCTGAAGGACGGTTCGACGGTCGTCGTCGACGAGTTCCTGGTCGCGACCGGCCGCCGTCCCGCGACCGCCGGGCTCGAGCGCTTCGGCATCGAGCCCGGACGGCCGCTGGAGGTGGACGACACCGGCCGCGTGTCCGCAGTGGACGGTGGCTGGCTGTTCGCGGCCGGCGACGTCACCGGCCGGGCACCGCTGACCCACCAGGGCAAGTACGGCGCCCGCGCGGCGGGCGACACGGTGGCGGCGCTGGCCGTGGGAAAGCCGGTCTCGACGGAGCCGTGGAGCCGGTTCACCGCGACGGCCGACCACCACGCGGTACCGCAGGTGGTGTTCACCGACCCGGAGGTGGCGGCGGTCGGCCTGGCGGACGCGCGGCCGGGGTCGGCCGACCGGGTCGTCGACATCGACATCGCGGTGGCGGGATCGTCCCTGCACGCGGACGGCTACACCGGCAAGGCGCGGATGGTCGTCGACACCGAGCGGAACGTGCTCTTGGGTGTGACGTTCGTCGGCCAGGACGTCTCAGAGCTGCTGCATTCGGCGACGATCGCGATCGTCGGCGAGGTGCCGCTGGACCGGCTGTGGCACGCGGTGCCGTCGTTCCCGACGATCAGCGAGGTGTGGCTGCGGCTGCTGGAGGCGTACGGGCTCTGAGTGTCAGTGGGCGGGCAGGTCCAGGGCGGCTTTGGCCGCCCTGGCCAGGCCGGGATCGTCCGCAGTGGACGGTCCCGGCGCCCAGACGGCCTGCACGATTCGGACGGAGGAGCCGTCGAGTTTGCTGGCGTAGGCGGCGTTCTCGAACCGCGGGGCGGGCGTGGCGCCCCACTGGGCGGTCTCGGTCGCGAGATCGAGGATCCCGCCCCCGCCGGGTGTGTCGGCAACGGCCTTGAAGGCGGCGGCCTGCGCGGCATCGGGGAAGGCGACGACCCCGACGGTGACGGCCCCGGAGCGCCCGTCGACGGTGGCGGCGTAGCTGGCGCGCTGCACGCCTGAGCAGCTGGTCCGCTGCAGGCTGGCTTGGGCATCGCCGAAGGCGTGCGAGGCACACCGCTGATCTTCGGCGGCGGCGCGGAGGGCGAACTGCAGGCTCCGAACCGGAGCGGCAGGCGGCGGCGCGGCTTTCGCGGTGACGGGAGGAGGGGGCGGCGGGGCGGGCGCGGCGTCGGTCCGGCCCCCGGAGGTGGCCACGACGACGGCGGCGACGACGAGCAGCGCGAGCGCTCCGATGGCGGCCAGGGGGAGCCAGCGGACGGTCCGGGAGGCGGGTTCGGGCTCGGACGCGGGCCGGGGGTGCGGGAAGGGCTGCGGGGAGTCCTGCGGCGGCTCGGGTTCGGTGGGGTGCGGGGTGGGTCGGGTGGGTTTCGGGTAGGGCGAGGGCCGGGGTTTGGCCTGAGGTGGCTCGGGTTCGGCGGGGCGCTCGGGCTCGGCTTCGGTGGCCGGTGCTTCGGCTGGCTCGCTGTTCGGTGAAGGAAGGCGAAGGTTTTCGGTGCGCTCGGCCTCGGTGGCGGGGTACGGCGTGGCCGCCTCGGCTCGGGTGGACGCGGCCGAAGGAGGACCGGCCGGTTGGGCTTCTGCGGTCGGTGGTGCAGCGGGCTCGGGCGCTCGGTTGGTTTCGGCGGCTGGGGCTTCGGCTGGCTCGCTGTTGGGCGAGGGCAGGCGGAGGTTTTCGGTGCGCTCGGTCTCGGTGCCGGAAGACTCGTTCGGTTCCGCTTCGGCGGCGGAAGACTCAGGCGGTTCTGCGGTCTCGGTGCCGGGGAACACCGGCTGGGCCGAGGCGTCTGCTGGCTGGCTTGGCACGCCGGCGGCCGGAAGAACCTCGGTGTGGCCAGCCTCTTCCACCGGGGGTGCGCCGACCAGCTGCGGTGAAGAATCGGCAGGTTCGGTTGATTTCTCGGGAGCAACTACCTCAACCAGGTCGGCCGCGGGATTCTCTGCCCCAGGCGACCCCGCCGAGGAGTCTGCGGGAGAAAGCACCTCAGTGCCCCCGCCTGCCGAAGCAGCCTCCGCGGAAACCTCCGCTGCAACCCCACCAGCGGGCTCCGGGGCGGCTTCCACCGGGGGTTCGGTCCGCCAGTCGGTCGCCGCCGAGACCGCGGCGATCGCCGGCGACCCCGAAGCCGCCGCGGCGGGATCGTCCCAAAGGGACTCCGGGGGCGAATCGTCGGTCATCCGGCCGAAGCCCTCGCCCAGCAGGACCTCGTCCGGCAGCTCCGGGGCCGACGGGGCCAGCCCGCGGATCAGCGCCCGCACCTGGTCCACCGACCTCGGCCGGTGGGCCGTGGCCAAGGACACCGTGGCCGCCAGCATCGTCGTCGGGGTCGGGTGGAGCACGCGGACCGGGCCCGCCAGGTCAGCCGCCGGCTGGTCGACCGTCTCCACGTACGGGCCCACCGCGATGATCGTGCCCACCGGGGCCGTTCCCGGCACCAGCGCCGCGATCCGCTTCTCGCACGCCTGGGAAATGTCCAGGGCCTCGGTGGCCGGGTTCACCGAGTCGTCGTCCGCGACCAGGGGCCAGCCGTCCGCCTTCCAGGGGCCGCCCAGGGGTGCTTCCAGGCGCAGGGCCGGGTCCGGCAGGTCCACGCCGATCACGATGATCACGCCGTGGGGCAGCAGGACCACCGCCTCGATCGGACGGTCCGCCACGCCGCCGACGCCCACCAGTGCGATGCCGCCGATCACCGTGCCGCCGCGGCCCAGGGACGCCAGTGCCGCCCGGATGTCGTCCGCCACCCGGGACTGCTGCCGCTCGAGGCGCACCAGTCGCACCGCTGTCCCTCCCTGCTCGTCGTTCCGGGTCAACACGCTAGCGCGCCCAGCGCAATGATCCGTGCGACACGGGCGCGCCGCGGCCGCTTGCCCACCGAAAGTGGGGCGGCGGGTGACTTGTGGTGTTCATGTGGCCAAACAGCACGGTTGGGGTGCAGAATGTGCTACAACGCATCGGAGGCGGCATTCGGGAGCCGCGCTGAAGCCGTTCCGCAGCTCGAGACAGGGCGTAGGGGAAGACGTCCCTCGTCGAGCAACAAGCGGAGGTAGCAGTGAGCACCCGTGGCAGCACCCGAGGTGTGGTGTACGTCCACTCGTCGCCGTCTGCGGTGTGTCCGCACGTCGAGTGGGCCATTTCGGGCACCCTGGGTGCCCGCGTTGACCTGAAGTGGACGGCGCAGCCGGCCAGTCCGGGTCAGCTTCGCGCCGAGTGCGGCTGGCGCGCGCCCGCGGGCACCGGCGCCAAACTGGCGGCCGCGCTCAAGGCGTGGCCGATGCTCCGGTTCGAAGTGACCGAAGAGCCCAGCGCGGGCGTCGACGGCGAACGGTTCTGCTTCGCGCCCGGCCTCGGCCTGTGGCACGGCCGGACCAGCGCCAACGGCGACATCGTGGTGGGCGAGGACCAGCTGCGCGCGCTCGTCAGCATGACCCGCGGTGGCGAGTCCCTCGCGCACAAGCTGGACGAGCTCCTGGCCGCGAGCTGGGACGAGGCGCTCGAGCCCTTCCGCCACGCCGGTGACGGCGCGCCGGTGACCTGGCTGCACCAGGTCGGCTGAGCCGCGGGACGGGGGCCGGTACGCTTCCGGCGTGACCACCCCCGCCCCCAGCTCTCGCCAGCGCTGGCTGGTGCCCGTCGTGGTCGTGGTGCTGTCCGTGACCGTCGGCGGCGGTCTGCTCGCGCGCGAGCTCTACCGCCGGCCCGACCAGCCCGCCGACGACACCGCCGGCCCGGTGCCGACGTCGTCCGTGCCGAGCAGTGGCGTGCCGGGCGCAGCGGGCGCGGCGGGCGAGGTGCGGATGACCGACGACGCGCGGGCGCACCCGCAGGCCGATGCCGTCCGCAAAGTCCTGCTGACCTACTTCGACGCCATCAACACCAAGCAGTACCAGAAGTGGACCAGCGTGGTCAGCGCGGACCGGGCGGCTCAGCAGCCGCTCGCCGACTGGAAGAACGGTATTCGCTCCACAACGGACAGTGACGCCCTCGTCTACCGGATCGAGCGCGGCTCGGGCTCGTCGCTGCGGGTCCTCGTCGGGTTCACCAGCCGGCAGAAGACCGAGGACGCTCCGCTGTTCTTCCGGGAGCCCTGCATCAAGTGGCGGCTCGTGATGCCGATGATCGTCGAAAAGTCCGGCTTGAAGATCGACACCGTCGACGGCGGTCCCCCGCCCGAGCACGAGAAATGCTGAAAAGGGCCCGGCCGAAGCCGGGCCCTTCTTCGTCGGTTCCTGAAAACTCAGGCCGCCGGGGTGAACAGCAGCGCGGTGTTGTGGCCGCCGAACCCGAACGAGTTGCTGATCGCCGCGGTCAGCTCGACCTTGCGCGGCTCGCCGGCGACGACGTCCAGCTGCACCCGCGGGTCCAGGTCGGTCAGGTTCAGCGTCGCCGGCACGATGCCGTGGTAGAGCGACAGGATCGTGATGATCCCCTCGACCGCGCCCGCGCCGCCGACCAGGTGGCCGAGCGAGCCCTTCGGCGCCGTCACGACCGGGTGTTCCCCGACCGCGTTGCGGATCGCCGCCGCCTCGCCGATGTCACCGACCACAGTGGACGTCGCGTGCGCGTTCACGTGCCCGACGTCCGCCGCGGTGACGCCGGCCATCTTCATCGCCGCGCGCATCGCGGCGATCTGGCCGATGCCCTCGGGGTGGTTGCCGGTGATGTGGTAGGCGTCCGAGGTGATGCCGTGCCCGGCGATCGTCGCGTAGACGCGCGCCCCGCGGGCCTTGGCCAGGTCCGCGCGCTCCAGGATGACCACGCCGGCTCCCTCGCCGAGGACGAAGCCGTCGCGGTTGGAGTCGAACGGCCGCGACGCGCTCGCCGGGTCGTCGTTGCGGGTGGAGACCGTGCGGGCCTGGGCGAACCCGGCCAGCGTGATCGGGTGGATGCACGCTTCAGCGCCCCCCGCGACCACGACGTCGGCGCGCCCGGAGCGGATCATCTCCACCCCGCTGGCGATGCCCTCGGCACCCGAGGCGCAGGCCGAGGCCGGGGAGTGCACCCCGGCCCGCGCCTTGAGGTCGATGCCCACGTGCGCGGCCGGGCCGTTCGGCATCAGCATCGGCACGGTCAGCGGCGACACCTTGCGGAGACCCTGCTGGTGCAACAGGTCGTTCTGGGTGAGCAGGGTGACCGGGCCGCCGACGCCGGTGCCGATCGACACGCCGAGGCGGTCGGGGTCGACGTCGGTGTGCTCGTCGGTCGGCTCGGTGTACCCGGCGTCGGCCCACGCCTGGCGGGCGGCGATCAGCGCGACCTGCTCGCAGCGGTCCAGCCGGCGGGCCTGCACCCGCGGGAGGACCTCCGAAGGATCGACGGCCAGCTGACCGCCGATCTTCACCGGCAGCTGCAGTTCCTCGACCCAGTCGGCCTCGATCGCCCGGACCCCGCTCCGCCCGGCCAGCAGACCGTCCCAGGTGGACGTGACGTCCCCACCGAGCGGTGTGGTGGCGCCGAGACCGGTGATCACGACGTCGAAGTTGCTCATTCGAGTCTCCTCAAGGAGGGAAGAGGACTTACTTGGAGTTGGCCGACACGTAGTTCACGGCGTCGCCCACGGTCTTCAGGTTGGCGAGCTCGTCGTCCGGGATCTTGACGCCGAACTTGTCCTCGGCCTGCACGGCGATCTCGACCATCGACAGCGAGTCGATGTCCAGGTCGTCCACGAACGACTTCTCGGCGGTGACGTCGTCCTGAGCCACACCGGCCACCTCTTCGACGATCTCGGCGAGGCCGGCGAGGATCTCAGCGTTGTCAGCCATGGGGTAGTTCCCTTCTCGGTCTTTCTGGGGGTCTGTTGCCCTCGGGCGAGTGCCCGCGGGGAGCGTAACGGTGGTCAGGGGCAGACGAACGCCTGCCCGGCGTAGGACAGGCCCGCGCCGAACCCGACCGCCAGCACCACGTCGCCGGGCTTGGCCGTCCCGGCCTTGCGCATGTGGTCCAGCGCGAGGGGGATGGACGCCGACGAGGTGTTGCCGGAGTACTTGATGTCGTCGGCGACGACCATGTCGTCGCGGGCGCCGTTGGCCCGCAGCTTCTTGGCGATCGCCTCGACGATCCGCAGGTTCGCCTGGTGCGGGATCAGCACGTCCACATCGGACGGCTTCAGCCCGGCGGCGTCGAGCGCCTGCATCGCGATCGGCGCGATCTTCGTGGTCGCCCACCGGAAGACCGACTGGCCCTCCTGGTAGATGTACTTCTCGTCGCGCATGTAGATCAGGTCGACCAGGTCGCCCGCGCTGCCCCACGACACCGGGCCGATCTCCGGCTCGTCGGACGGGCCGACGACCGCGGCGCCCGCGCCGTCGGCGAAGATGATCGCGTTGGCCCGGTCGAGGGGGTCGACCGAGTCGGTGAGCTTCTCCGCGCCGATGACCAGGACCTTCTGCGCCGAGCCGGCCCGGACGAGGTCGGAGGCGACGCCGAGGCCGTAGCAGAACCCCGCGCACGCCGCGTTGAGGTCGAACGCACCGGGGCTGGGGATGCCGATCCGGGCGGCGACCTGGGCGGCGGCGTTCGGGATCAGCGTCGGCATGGTGCAGTTCGGCAGGATCACCGTGTCCACTTCGGACGGATCGACGCCGGCGTCGGCCAGCGCGGCGGTGCCCGCGGCGACGGCCATGTCGGTGAGCAGCTCGTCCTTCTCGGCGAACCGGCGCTCGACGATCCCGACGCGGGTCTGGATCCACTCGTCGTTGGTGTCCATGACCTGCGACAGGTCGTCGTTGGTGACGACCTTCTCGGGCTGGTAGCTGCCGACACCCAGCACGCGGCTGCCGCGGGAGCCGGTGCGCAGGCTCAGGGCGGGTCGGTCGGTCACGAGGCGTCCTCCTGGCGCAGCGCCGCCAGCTCGGCCGGCGTCTTCAGCGCGGTGATAGTGGTGACGACGCCCTTGAGCTGCCGCTTGACCAGGCCGGTCAGGGTGCCCGCGGGCGCCAGTTCGATCGTGCGGGTGACGCCGAGCGAGACCAGGCCGTCCATCGTCAGGTCCCAGCGGACCGGGCGGGTGACCTGGGAGACCAGGCGCGCCAGGTACTCGGCCCCGCTGCTGACGACCGTACCGTCCGCGTTGGACAGCAGCGGCCGGGTGGGGTCGGCCGGGGTCAGCTCGGCGGCGTGGGCGCGCATCGCCTCTTCGGCGGGCGCCATGTACTGCGTGTGGAACGCGCCGGCGACCTTGAGGGCGCGGATCTTCGTGCCTTCGAGGGGCTCGGCGACGATCTTCGCGATGGTGTCCGCGGCACCGGAGGCGACGATCTGGCCGGCACCGTTGCGGTTCGCCGCGGTCAGGCCCTGCTCTTCGAGCCACGCGACGACCTGCTCGGGGTCCCCGAGCATGACGGCGGCCATCGACGTCGGTTCCAGCGCGCACGCCTTCGCCATCTCGGCCCCGCGGACGGCGGCGAGCGCGACGGCGTCCTCCGGCTTGAGCACCCCGGCGATGGCGGCGGCCGCGAGCTCGCCGACGGAGTGACCGGCGACCGGCGCGTCGGCGGGCACCGGCGCGGTGGCCTGGAGGTGCTCGAAGGTGAGCAGCGACAGCGCCACGATCAGCGGCTGGGCGATCGCGGTGTCCTGGATCTCGTCGGCGTCCGCCTCGGTGCCGAGGCGGAGCAGGTCGAGCCCGGCGCGCTCGGACCACTGCGCGACGCGCTCGCGCGCGCCGTCGAGGTCGAGCCAGGGCGTGAACATGCCGGGGGCCTGGGACCCCTGGCCGGGAGCGAGGACTGCTGCTGTCACCCTTCAAGACAACACGGCGGAGGGTGTTTCCCGGGATGCCGACGTTCACAGTGTCTGTGCGGCGTCTTTGTCGGAACCCTCCAAAGATGCACGGCAGAAGCTCGCGCGTAACCCGGATGCCTTGTCGGGTTCAATCACCTTTCGCTGTTAAGTCCATCACGTGACGCCCGTCTCGGATCAGGCCTGCGGGGTGAGCAGGACGACCGGGATCACGCGGTCGGTCTTCCGCGCGTACTCGTCGTAGAGGGGGAAGATCGCCGCCATCTCCGCCCACAGGCGGCCGCGCTCGCCGGGGGTCGCCACCCGGGCACGGGCGGTGAACCGGCGGGTGCCGACCTGGACGCCGACGCTCGGCTCGTCCAGGAGGTTCTTGTACCACGCCGGGTCGTCGTCGGCGCCGCCTTTGGACGCGACGACGACGAAGTCGTCCCCGGAGGTGCCGTAGATCAGGCAGGTCCGCCGGGGCCGGCCGGTCCGGCGGCCGGTGGTGGCCAGGATGAGGGTGCGCACCCCGTTCGACTCGTGCCCGACGGTGCCACCCGAGGCCAGGTACGTGCGGGTCTGCTCGGCGACCCAGTCCCATTGCGGGTCGGTGGAGTCGGTGGCGCGATCGAGGTCCTCGGCGACGGCCATGGTGACGTCCTTTCCTCGGAGGGGGTTTCAGCGGAGCTGTTCGGCGAGCGCGACGATGATGCCGTCGGAGCCGTCGCCGGGTTCTCGACACCCGGCGATCACCAGAGCCCGCGGGCCCTCGCCAGCCGCCCGACGGTCAGCGCGATCCGCAGCACCAACGCGTCCCGCGGGTCGGTCGCCTGGCAGCCGGTGAGCTCCGCGGCCTTCCGCAGCCGGTACCGGACCGTGTTCGGGTGGACGAACAGCGTCTTCGCGCACGTCTCCAGCACGCCGCCGCTCTCCAGGTACGCCTCCACCGTGCGCTGCAGGGTCGGGCCCGCCTCCTCGAGCGGGCGGGCGATCGTGTCCACCAGCAGGCGTTCGGCCTCCGCGTCGCCCGACAGCGCGCGCTCGGGCAGCAGGTCCGCCGAACGCACCGGGCGGGGCGCGCCCGGCCAGCCGACCACCGCGCGCAGTCCCGACAACGCCTCCGTCGCGCTGTGGTGGGCCTCCGCCAGCGTCCGCACCGTCGGGCCGGCGACCACCGGGCCGTCGGCGAACGCCACCGACATCCGGGCCAGGATTTCCCGCTCCTTCACCCCGCCGTCGGTCGGGCCGCCGACCACGACCACCAGCCGCGAACCCTGCACCGACAGCAGCACCGGACGGCCGACGCGGGCCGCGCGGCTGCGGACCTCGAACACGACCGTCGGCGGGTCCTCCGACGGCGGGTTGCCGACGAGCACCGTGGCGGCGGCGGAGGGATCCCAGCCCAGCGCCGTGGCCCGCGACAGCACCGACTCCTCGGCGTCGCCACGGACGATGCCGTCCACGACCAGCGCCTCCAGCCGGGCGTCCCACGCGCCGCGCGCCTCCGCCGCGGCGGCGTAGGAGTTCGCCGCCGCGAAAGCGATTTCCCGGCCGTAGCGCAGGATCCCTTCGATCAGAGCGGCCCGTTCGGTCTCGTTCGCCGCGAATTCCGGCAGCTGCTCCTCGAAGACCTCGATGGCCAGCCGGACCATCCCGACCGCCTGGCGCAGGCTGATCCAGCGCGACAGCTCGGCCGGTGCGTCGCGGAACGCCTCGGTCGTGAGCTTCAGCGCCTCCTTGGAGTCGCGCAACCACGAGACGAAGCCGGCGGCCCCGGCCTGGGTGATCAGCAGGACGCTCGCGCGCTGGTCGGCGGGCAGCCGGGCGAACCAGGGCAGCCGCCGTTCCATCACCGCGATGCTCGCGCTCGCCAGGCTGCCGGACGCGTGCTCCAGCCGCCGGAGCGTCTTCGCGGACAGTCCGTGGTGCTTCGGCACCCGGCGCGCGGCGGTGGTTCCATCCATGGCGCCCGCGATCCTACGTGCCCGCAACTTTGGTAGCCCCGCGCGGCAACGCGCGAGGCTAGGCGGAGCGTGTACGCACTGCCTAGGATCGGGCCACACAGAACGGGGGAACCGGAATGCCCGGTTTAGAGATCGACGGGGTGTCCAAACGCTACGGTGACGTGGTCGCCCTGCGGGAAATGACGTTCGACGTCCGGCCGGGGGAGCTGTTCGGCTTCGTCGGCAGCAACGGCGCCGGCAAGACCACGACCATGCGGATCGCGCTCGGGGTGCTGTCCGCCGACGGCGGCGAAGTGCGCTACGACGGCACGCCGGTGACGCACGAAACGCGCCGCCACATCGGCTACATGCCCGAGGAGCGCGGCCTCTACCCGAAGATGAAGGTCGCCGAGCAGCTGACGTACCTCGCGCGGCTGCACGGCATGCCCGCCGCCGACGCGCGGGCGTCGGCGGAGAAGTGGACCGAACGGCTCGGCGTCGCCGGCCGCCGCGACGACGAGGTGCAGAAGCTGTCGCTGGGCAACCAGCAGCGCGTCCAGCTGGCCGCGGCGCTGGTGCACGAGCCGCGGATCCTGGTGCTCGACGAGCCGTTCTCCGGCCTCGACCCGGTCGCCGTCGACGTGATGAGCCAGGTGCTGAAGGAGAAGGCGGCCGAGGGGGTGCCGGTCGTGTTCTCCAGCCACCAGCTCGATCTGGTGGAACGGCTGTGCGACCGCGTCGGCATCGTCCGGAGTGGACAGATGGTGGCGAAGGGGACCGTGGCCCAGCTGCGGTCCGGTGGTGCCGTCCGGCTGCGCGTCGACGTCCCGGAGGCCGCCGAAGGCTGGGCCGACGGCGTGCCCGGGGTGAAGGTGCTCGGCCGGACGGGCTCGGTGACCGAGCTCGAGCTGGGCGAGGACGCCGACGACCAGGCCGTGCTCAAGGCGGCGCTGGCCACCGGGCCGGTCCGCGAGTTCGCCCGCGAACAGCCGTCGTTGACCGAGCTCTTCCGTTCCGTCGTCACCCAGGAGGTCCAGGCATGAGCACCCCGGTCCCGGACGTCCGGCTGAGCCCGGCGGCGGCCGTCGGCCTGGTCGCCTCCCGCGAAATCGGCACGCGGGTGAAGTCGAAGGCGTTCCGCGTCAGCACGGTGATCATGCTGCTGCTGATCGTGGTCGGCATCGTGCTGATCAAGCTGATCGCCGGCGGCGGCGGGCCCGACGCGAAGGTCGGGTACACCGCGGCGACCGCCGGCTTCTCGGCGCCGCTGAAGGCGGCCGGGCAGACGGTCGACGAGAAGATCGAGACCACCCAGGTCGCCGACGAGGCCGCCGGTCGCGCGAAGCTGGCCGACGGTTCGCTCGACGCCCTGCTCACCGGCGACGGCAAGAGCGTGCACGTCCAGGTGAAGAAGGACCTCGACGGCAAGCTCGCGAACGTCCTGCAGCTGCTGTCCCAGCAGGTGGCGGTCGATCGGCAGGTGACGGCGCTCGGCGGGAACCCGGTGCAGTTCCAGGCGGCGATCGCCTCGGCGAAGTACGTCGAGGACCCGCCGCTGGAGCAGCCGTACGACTACAACGGCCAGCAGCTGGTGCTGGGCATCGTGGCCGGCATCCTGATCTACCTGTCGCTGATGATCAACGGCCAGACCGTGGCCCAGGGCGTCGTCGAGGAGAAGACGTCGCGGGTGGTCGAGCTGCTGCTGTCGACCATCAAGCCGTGGCAGCTGATGGCCGGGAAGGTGCTCGGCATCGGCGTGGTCGGGCTGATCCAGATGCTCGTCATCGGGATCGGCGGGGTGGTCGCCGGGCTGGCCACCGGCGTGCTGACCATTTCCGTTTCGGCGGCCGTGGGCACGGTCGTCTGGCTGATCGTGTGGTACCTGCTCGGGTTCTTCATGTACTCGATCGTGTTCGCCGCGCTCGGGGCGCTGGTTTCGCGCCAGGAAGACGTCGGCGGCGCGACGATGCCCGCCCTGATGTTCGTGATCGCCGGGTACGTCATCGGCATTTCCGTGCTGCCGTCGGATCCGGGCAACACGTTCGTCGAAGTGCTTTCGGTGATTCCGGTGTTCTCGCCGACGCTGATGCCGATGCGGCTGGCGATGGGCGGGGTGCCGGTTTGGGAAGCGGTGGTGTCGGTGGGGCTCGTGGTGCTGCTGATTCCGGCGCTGATCTGGCTGGCCGCGCGGATCTACCGGAACGCGGTCATGCGCACGGGCGCGAAAGTGAAGCTCCGCGACGCCCTGCGCGCCGCCTGAGGTTCTTCCGCTGTTCATCCGGCCCCCGGCGCCCCCGGGGGCCGGTTTTTCCGGATAATGCTCGAGGCCGCCCGGCGCTTGCGGTTTACGCTGCGCCGGACGGCCTCGTCTCCCCGGTCCCCACCGGTAGAACCAGTATGGCCGCCAACGATCTTCGCGCGCCAGTCGTCTCACTCGATCGTGGGGCGCACGAGTTGCCGCCCCCGGGTACTTGATCGACGATCCGGTGCAAATCCGTGGAGGGAGTCGGTATGGGCCAGCAACTGAAGGACGGGCTCGGGCAGGCGTGGAGTTTGGTGGCCACGTTCGTGCCGAAGCTCGTGGGATTCCTGATCATCCTGCTGATCGGCTGGCTGATCGCGAAGGCCGTCTCGAAAGGGCTGGCGCTCGTGCTCGGGAAAGCCGGTTTCGGGAAACTCGTCGAGCGGACCGGCCTGAGCGGGAAGATCGGCCAGCAGAAGATCGACGCAACCGGGATCCTCGTCAAATTGGTGTATTACTTCATTCTGCTGATCGCGCTGCAGCTGGCGTTCGGCGTGTTCGGGCCGACGAACCCGGTCAGCCAGTTGCTCAACGACATCATCGCGTTCCTGCCGCGGATCGTGGTGGCACTGGTGCTCGTGGTGGTGGCCGCGGCCATCGCGAAGGTGGTGCGGGACGTCGTCGCGTCGGCGCTGTCCGGCCGCGGCGCGGCGCGCCCGCTTTCGCTGGGCGCGTACTGGCTGATCATGGCGTTCGGCATCATCGCGGCGCTGGGCCAGGTGAACATCGCGACGGCGATCACCGGCCCGGTCCTGATCGCGGTGCTGGCGACGATCGGCGGCGTGATCGTGGTCGGCTTCGGCGGCGGCCTGATCAAGCCGGCCCAGGACCGCTGGCGCGGCTGGCTGGCCAACATGGAACACCAGCTGGAGACGCCGCAGCAGCGCACGGGTGAGATGCCGACGGCCGCCCGCCCGCGCACGACGGTGGGGGCGGACAACACCCCGACCCCGCCGGCCGGCACCCCGCGCCCGCAGGGCTGAGCCGAGGGGAGTCGCGCGGGCCCGGCGGTCGGGGAAGCCGCCGGGCCCGCTTCTCGCGGCGGGGGATCGAAGGTCCAGCGGTACGGCACGCCGCCGGTCGGCAGGTGGGCGGCGCGGGCCCGGAGCCGGGAAGCCGTGCACCGACCGCCGGCCGAGCACCGCGATCCCGGCGTTCGGCGGAGCCGCCGGGCCCGGTCCGGGCGTTACCCTGATCCGATGGGGGTCGTGGCGGCGCTGTGGCGCTATCCCGTGAAGTCGATGGCCGGCGAACGGCTGACCGAGGCGGTGCTCGACGAGCGCGGCCTCGACGGCGACCGCCTGTACGCCGTCCGGGATCCCGACGGCAAGTTCGGCAGCGGCAAGAACTCCGACCGGTTCCGCCGGATGCCCGGCCTGCACACCTTCGCCGCCCGATACGACCACGACGTCCCGGTGGTCACCTTCCCGGACGGGCGCGAAATCCGCGGCGACGACCCCCGGGTGCACGCCGAACTCGCCACCTCCCTCACCTTCCCCGGCGTCGAGCTGGCGAAGGAAGCCGGTCTCCCGCACCACGACGAAGCACCCGTCCACCTGGTCACGACGTCGTCGCTGGCCTGGCTGGCCGAGCGCACGCCCGGCGTGGCGCTCGACGAACGGCGGTTCCGGGCCAACGTCCTGCTCGACACCGGCCCGGCGCCGGAGCTCGCCGAGAACGCCTGGGTGGGGGAGCGCGTCCGGATCGGCGAGGTCGAGCTGGAAATCCTGCGCGAAGCGTTCCGGTGCGTGATGGTCGGCCTGCCGTGCGACGAGCTCCCGGCCGCGCCCGGACTGCTCAAGACCCTCGGCGACACCGCAGGCACGACCTTCGGCGTGCAGGCCCGGGTCGTCCGCGGTGGCACGCTGCACGTCGGCGACGTCCAAAGCGTGGGATGTTCCGCCCCTCACAGTCCCTAGGGAATTCACCCCGGCCGGAGCATGTTGGGAGCGGTAGGACGAAAGGGGCGTGACGTGGACTTCCTGCTGCACCACGGGATCACCGTGCTCGGCCAGTGGATTTCGATCGCGGAGCTCGCCGGGCAGGTGTTCGCGCTCGCCGTCGTGTTCCTCGCGCAGCGTCGCACCCTGTGGACGTGGCCCGTGCAGGTCGGGGCCACCGTGCTGCTGTTCGCCGTCTACGTCTCCGCGCACCTCGGCGGCCTCGCCGCGCGCCAGGTCGCGATCCTCGCCATCTCCGTCTACGGCTGGTGGGCCTGGACGCGCCGCCAGGACCCGGTGTTCGGCGTCGTCGTCCGCAAGGGCCGGCTCACCGAACGGCTGGCCATGCTCGGGGCCTTCGTCGTCGGCACCACCGTGATGGCGCTGGTGCTCGACGCGCTGCACGCGTCCTGGGCGCCCTGGCCGGACGCCGCCATCTTCGTCGGCACCCTCGTCGCCTTCGGGGCGCAGGGCCTGGGGCTCGTCGAGTTCTGGCTGGTCTGGCTGGCCGTCGACGCGATCGGCGTGCCGCTGCAGATCTCGTCCGGGCTGTACTTCTCGGCCGCGATCTACATCGTCTTCGCCGGGCTCGTCGTGCACGGCTGGTGGAGCTGGAACCGCTCCGCCCAGCGCGTCGCCGCGCGGCCCGGGGTCACGGCAGCATCCAGCTGAGCGCCGCGGTGCTCTGACCCCACACGATCAGGCACATCGCGAGCAGCAGCCCGAGGCTCCACGGCAGCACCTTCCGCAGGAGCTTGCCCTCCTCGCCGGGCAGGTTGGCCGCCACGCACGCGATGGTCAGGTTCTGCGGTGACACCATCTTGCCGAGGACACCGCCGGAGCTGTTCGCCGCGGCCAGCAGGCCCGTCTGGTGCGCCGCGGTCACCTGCAGCGCGCCGAACAGCGCGTTCGCCGAGGTGTCGGACCCCGACACGGCGACGCCGAACCAGCCCAGCACCGGGGACAGGAACGCCAGGCCCGCGCCCGCGGCCGCGATGAACGTGCCGATGGTGCTGGTCTGGCCGGACAGGTTCATCACGTAGGCCAGCGCGAGCACCCCGGTCACCGTGAGGATCGCGAACCGCAGCTCCTTGACCGTGGCCAGCCACTCGCTCGCGGCGCCGCTCGCCTTCACCGCCAGCAGCGCCGCCGTGATGACGCCCGCCAGCAGCACCAGCGTGCCGCCGGTGTTGAGAAACGGCAGCGAGAAGGTGTTGCCGGAGACGGGTTTCCCGTTCGGCCCGGCGACGTCCAGCCCGGGCCAGTGGAACTTCCAGGTCGCCTTGTCCAGCAGCTTCTTCACCGGCGGCAGCACGGCGATCGAGAAGATCACGATGATGAGCAGGTACGGCAGGTAGGCCTTGACGACGTCGTCCCGCGAGTCCTCCGGCGGCGTCTCGGCGGTCGCCGTCCCGCCGGTGCCGGTGCGGACGGCTGCGGGCACCGGGCGCCGGGTCCGGGGCAGCGCCACCAGCGCGGCCGCGCCGGCGAGCGCCGCGCCGATGTCGGCCAGCTGCGGCGAAACGAAGTTCGAGGCGAGGAACTGCACGACTCCGAACGCGACGCCGCAGACGAGCGCGGGCAGCCAGGTGTCCTTCAGGCCGCGCTTCCCGTCGACGATGATCACCAGCAGCAGCGGCACGACCAGCGCGAGCAGCGGCGTCTGCCGCCCGACGATCGACGACACCTCCTGCAGCGGCAGGCCGGTGACCTGGGCGAGGGTGACGACCGGCGTGCCCATCGCGCCGAAGGCGACCGGTGCGGTGTTGGCGACCAGCGCGCGACGGCGGCCTTGACCGGGTGGAACCCGACGGCGACCAGCATCACGGCGCTGATCGCGACCGGCGCACCGAACCCGGCGAGGGCCTCCATCAGCGCGCCGAAGCAGAAGGCGATGATCAGGGCCTGGATGCGCGGGTCGTCGGAGATCCGGCCGAACGAGCGCCGCAGAACGTCGAAGTGCCCGGTCCGCACGGTGAGCCGGTAGATCCACAGCGCGTTGACGACGATCCACATGATCGGCCACAACCCGAACGCGGCGCCCTGCAGCGCCCCGGAGACGGCCTGCACGACCGGCATCCCGTACGCGGCGACGCCGACGACGAGCGCGACCAGCAAGCCGATCAGCGCGGCGTGGTGCGCCCGCATCCGGACGACGCCGAGCAGGACGAGGACGGTGGCGAGCGGCAGCACGGCGACGAACGCCGACAAGCCCAGCGAGCCCAGGGGAGTCAGATCCTGCACGAACACGGGCGACCTCCGTTTCCACGATGCGAAAACGGCCTTTCGGCGGGTGCCCGAGATCTTCGTCACAAACCAGGCGGTCCGTCAAGGAGTTGAGACCGGTTGGCGCAATGGGTCAGGACTTGACCGGCCGGGGCAGCACGTCGAGCGCGGTCTCGGCGATCGCCCGGATCTCCTCGGGTCCGACGCCGCCCTTGCCCAGTGCTTCGAGGCCGCGCAGCACCGCCAGCACGAGCCCGCCGAGGCGGGCGGCATCCGGGCCGGGGTCGAGGTCGCCCGCGCGCTGCGCGCCCGCGATGCACGCCGTCAGGTAGCCCTGCAGGTCGCGGAACGCCCGCGCGGTCCGCGTGGCGACGGCCTCGTCGTGCTCCGCGCATTCGGCGGCGCCCTTCGCCATCAGGCAGCCGCGGCGCTCGCGGTCGGCGACGACCGACTCGGCGATCGCCCGCACGTGATCGCACAGCCGCCGGTAGGCCGTGTCGTCGGGGCCTTCGAGCTGGTGCCGCACCCCATCGGTCGCTTCGCCGCAGTAGTAGTCGTAGACGCGCAGGTAGAGCGCGTGCTTGTCGCCGAAAGCGCCGTAGAGGCTGCCCTTGCCGAGGCCGGTCGCGGCGGCGAGGTCGTCGACCTTCGTGCCGGCGTACCCGTGTTCCCAGAACTGGTCCCTGGCCGCGCGCAGGACCGCTGCCTCGTCGAAGCTCCGGGGTCTCGCCATGGGGTCAGGCTACCTGTTCTTGACTATCTCGTCCAGAACGGCGTATGTTCTGGACGAGATAGTCAAGAACTTGGAGGGCATCGTGAACCTGGAGAACAAGACCGCGGTCGTGACCGGCGGCAGCACCGGCATCGGGCTCGCCATCGCGAAGCGGTTCGCGGCCGAAGGTGCGCACGTGTTCATCACGGGCCGGCGCAAGGAGGCCCTCGACGACGCGGTCGCCGAGATCGGCGGCGACGTGACGGCGGTGCGGGCGGATTCGGCGAACCTGGCCGACCTCGACGAGCTCTACCGCGCGGTGGCCGAGCGCGGCCGCGGGCTGGACGTCGTCGTGGCGAACTCCGGCGGCGGCAGCTTCGCGCCGCTCGGGGAAATCACCGAGGAGCAGTTCGACAGCACGTTCGGCACCAACGTCAAGGGTGTCGTCTTCGCCGTCCAGAAGGCGCTGCCGCTGCTGAACGCGAACGCGTCGATCATCCTGACCGGCTCGACGACGTCGACCCGGGTCGGCCCGGCGTTCAGCGTGTACGCGGCGACGAAGGCGGCGGTCCGCAACTTCGCCCGCAGCTGGGCGGTCGACCTCAAGGGGACGGGCACGCGGGTCAACGTCCTGAGCCCGGGGCCGACGCGCACCCCGGGCCTGCTGGGCCTGGTGCCCGCCGAAGAGCAGCAGGGCCTGGTCGACGGCCTCGTGGCGGAGGTGCCGCTCGGCCGCCTCGGCGACCCGGCGGAGATCGCCGCCGCAGCGCTGTTCCTGGCTTCCGACGAGGCCAGCTTCGTCAACGGGATCGAGTTCTTCGTCGACGGCGGCCAGGCGCAGGTCTAACGCAGGGTGGCGTGGCTCGGCGTCAGGTCCTTCAGGGTCCGGACGCCGAGCAGCTGCATCGTGCGGACCATCTCCGTCCGCAGGATGTCCACGCACCGCTGGACGCCGCGCTCGCCGCCGGCCATCAGGCCGTACAGGAACGCGCGGCCGATCAGGACCGCGTCCGCGCCGCGGGCGATCGCCGCCACGATGTCGCCGCCGGACAGGATGCCGGTGTCGATCCAGACCTCGGCGCCGCCCTGGAGCTCGTCCAGCACCGCGGGCAGCAGCTCCAGCGGCGTCGGGGCGCGGTCGAGCTGGCGGCCGCCGTGGTTGGACAGCAGCACCGCGTCGGCGCCGTGCTTCACGACGTCACGGGCGTCGTCGACGTTCTGGACGCCCTTGACCACCAGCTTCCCGGGCCAGGTCCGGCGGACCCAGTCGAGGTCGTCGTAGTTCAGCGTCGGGTCGAACAGCTTGTTCAGCAGCTCGGCCACCGTGCCGCCGAACTGGTTCAGTGACGCGAACGTCAGCGGCTCGGTGGTGAGCAGGTTGAACCACCACGCCGGGTGCGTCGCGCCGTCGAGGAACGTCTTGAGCGTGAGCGCCGGCGGGATGGTCAGCCCGTTGCGGACGTCCCGCAGCCGGGCACCCGCGACCGGGGTGTCCACGGTGAGCATGAGCGTGTCGTAGCCCGCGGCCCACGCCCGATTCATCAGATCTTCGCCGGCGCCGTGATCGCGCCAGACGTAGAGCTGGAACCACTTGCGCGCGCCGGGCGCGGCCTCGGCGAGGTCCTCGATCGACGTCGTCGCCATCGTCGAGAGACCGACCGGGATGCCGTTGCGCTCGGCGACGCGGGCCACCGCGCGCTCGCCCTCGTGCTGCATCATCCGCGTGAAGCCGGTGGGCGCGAAGGCGAACGGGAGTGCGGACGTCTGGCCGAGGACCTCGCGGGTGGTGTCCACATCGGACACCCCGCGCAGCACGTTCGGGTGGAACTCGACGCGGCGGTACGCCTGCCGGGCGCGCAGCAGGCTGTCCTCGAGTTCCGCCGCGCCGTCGGTGTAGTCGAACGCCGCCCGCGGCGTGCGCTTGCGCGCGATCATCCGCAGGTCGGCGATCGTGTGGGCGTTCGCCAGCCGCCGGTCCGTCGGGTTCAGCACGATCGGCTTCGGCCGCAGGATCTGCTGGAGCTCGGCCGGTTTCGGCAGTCGGCGCTTCGTCACCCTGATCAACTCCCTAACGCACGCGGGACCCGGCAGACATCGGATGTCTGCCGGGTCCCGAACCTAGCAGCAGGTCACGCGTTCCCGGCTTCCGACGTCTGCGGCCCGGCGGCCGCGATGTCGTCGAGCCGGTACTTCGTGGCCGCTTCGAGGACCTTGGCCTGGTCGACCTCGCCGCGCTTGGCCAGGATCGACAGCGCCCCGACGGTGATCGACTCGGCGTCGACCAGGAACTTCCGCCGCGCCGCCGGCCGGGTGTCGGAGAAGCCGAACCCGTCGGTGCCCAGCGTCAGCATGTCGGTCGGGACGTACGGGCGGATCAGGTCCGGCACCGCGCGCATCCAGTCCGACACCGCCACGACCGGTCCGTTCGCGCCCTTGAGCGCCTCGGTGACGTACGGCACGCGCGGCTCGCTGCCCGGGTAGAGCAGGTTGTCGTGGTCGATCTCGACGGCCTCGCGCCGCAGCTCGGTCCACGACGTCGCCGACCACACCGCGGCCCGCACGCCCCACTCTTCGGCCAGGAGCTTCTGCGCCTTGAGCGCGTCCGGCATCGTGACGCCGGAGACGAGGATCTGCACCTCCGGACCGTCGCCCTCCGGGGCGTCGGCGTACTTGTACAGCCCCTTGAGCAGGCCGTCGACGTCGAGGTCTTCCGGCTCGGCGGGCTGCTGGTACGGCTCGTTGTAGATCGTCATGTAGTAGAAGACGTTCTCGCCGTTGCCGTCCGGGCCGGCCTCGCCGTACATCCGGCGCAGGCCGTCCTTGACGATGTGCGCGATCTCGAACGACCACGCCGGGTCGTAGGCCACCGCGGCCGGGTTGGTCGCCGCCAGCAGCAGCGAGTGCCCGTCCGCGTGCTGCAGGCCCTCACCCGTCAGGGTGGTCCGGCCGGCGGTGGCGCCGAGGACGAACCCGCGGGCCATCTGGTCGGCGGCGGCGTACAGGCCGTCACCGGTCCGCTGGAACCCGAACATCGAGTAGAAGATGTAGATCGGGATCATCGGCTCGCCGTGCGTCGCGTACGACGTGCCGACGGCGGTGAACGACGCGGTCGAGCCGGCCTCGTTGATGCCCTCGTGCAGCAGCTGGCCCTTCTCGGACTCCTTGTAGGCCAGCATCAGGCTCGCGTCGACCGAGGTGTACGTCTGGCCGTGCGGGTTGTAGATCTTGGCCGTCGGGAACATCGAGTCGAGGCCGAAGGTGCGGGCCTCGTCCGGGATGATCGGGACGACCCGCTTGCCGATCTCGGAGTCCTTCGCCAGCTCGCGGACCAGCCGGACGAACGCCATCGTGGTGGCGACCTCCTGCTTGCCGGAGCCCTTGCGGATGCCCTCGTAGACCTTGTCGCCGGGCAGGACGAGCGCCTTGGCGGCCTTGGGACGGCGTTCCGGCAGGAACCCGCCGAGCGCCTTGCGGCGGCCGATCATGTACTCGATCTCGGGCGAGTTCGCGCCCGGGTGGTAGTACGGCGGCAGCTTCGGGTTGCGCTCGAGCTCCTCGTCGCTGATCGGGATCCGCTGCGAGTCGCGGAACAGCTTCAGGTCGTCGAGGGTGAGCTTCTTCATCTGGTGCGTGGCGTTGCGGCCCTCGAACGCCGGGCCCAGGCCGTAGCCCTTGATCGTGTGGGCCAGGATCACCGTCGGCTGGCCGTGGTGCTCCAGCGCCGACTTGTACGCCGCGTACACCTTGCGGTAGTCGTGGCCGCCGCGCTTGAGGTTCCAGATGTCGGCGTCGGAGAGGTCCTTGACCAGGTCCTTCGTCCGCGGGTCGCGGCCGAAGAAGTGCTCGCGGACGAAGGCGCCGTCGTTGGCCTTGTACGTCTGGTAGTCACCGTCCGGGGTGACGTTCATCAGGTTGACCAGGGCGCCGTCGCGGTCGGCGTGCAGCAGCGAGTCCCACTCGCGGCCCCAGATCACCTTGATGACGTTCCAGCCGGCGCCGCGGAAGTACGACTCCAGCTCCTGGATGATCTTGCCGTTGCCGCGCACCGGGCCGTCGAGCCGCTGCAGGTTGCAGTTGATCACGAAGGTCAGGTTGTCGAGGCCCTCGCCGGCCGCGACGTGGATCAGGCCGCGGGACTCGGCCTCGTCCATCTCGCCGTCGCCGAGGAACGCCCAGACGTGCTGGTCGTCGGTGTTCTTGATGCCGCGGTCGCGCAGGTAGCGGTTGAACCGGGCCTGGTAGATGGCGTTCATCGGGCCGAGGCCCATGGACACCGTCGGGTTCTCCCAGAAGTCCGGCATCAGCCGCGGGTGCGGGTACGACGGCAGGCCGCCGCCCTCGCCGGCGTGGCTGTACTCCTGGCGGAAGCCGTCGAGCTGCGACTCGCTCAGCCGGCCCTCGAGGAACGCGCGGGCGTAGATGCCGGGGGAGGCGTGGCCCTGGATGTAGATCTGGTCGCCGCCGCCGGAGTGGTCCTTGCCGCGGAAGAAGTGGTTGAAGCCGACTTCGTAGAGCGCGGCCGAGGAGGCGTAGGTCGAGATGTGGCCGCCGACGCCGACGCCGGGGCGCTGCGCCCGGTGCACCATGATCGCGGCGTTCCACCGGATGTAGGCCCGGTAGCGGCGCTCGATCTCCTCGTCGCCGGGGAACCAGGGCTCGTTCTCGGTGGGGATGGTGTTGACGTAGTCCGTCGAGGTCAGGGCCGGGACGCCGACGTTCCGCTCCCGGGCGCGCTCGAGGATGCGCAGCATCAGGTACCGGGCCCGCTGCTGCCCGCCCCTCGCCAGAGCCTCGTCGAAGGAGTCCAGCCACTCGGCGGTCTCCTCCGGGTCGATGTCGGGCAGGTGCGCCGCCAGTCCGTCACGGATGACGCGTACGCGTGCCGGGGTCTCCTTGCCGGAGGCGCCGTCGTTCTGCGGGGCCAAGGGGTCTCCTTGCGAAAAGTTGTAGCCGGTGGTGCTCGTGCGCGGGGGTGTACGACTCTCCATCGTCGTCTTCCGTCCCGGCTTCCGCACCGCTACTTGTCGGTAACATGGACCGGCCCGGTCGAGCCACTCCCGGCGCGCGGTGTATCGCGCGCGCGTTTTCTTCTCCCCCACCCTAGGGGACGACCCCCGCGGGGGTGGCAGAGCGGGGGCGCCAGGCACCCGGAACGCCGTCGCGAAGGGGCCGCGCCGGGCCGTATCCTGCGACACGAGTTGTCACAGATCCGGTGTGGACGGTTGCGCGCGGGGCTTCACCAGTGTTCGCTATCGGCAACCGGGTCGCCGAGTGTGGCGCCGCCGTACCCTCGACAGAAGGTGCGGGTTGCCGCACTCCGTCGTAGTTGGAGGAGTGAAAGCAGTGGTCGCCGCGGGAGACGCTGATCAGAGCAGCGTCGCCGAGAGGCTCGGCATCAAGCCCGAGATGGTGGTCCAGGAGATCGGCTGGGACGAGGACGTCGACGACGACGTCCGCGCGGCGATCGAGGAGCAGATCGGCGGGGACATCCTCGACGAGGACGCCGACGAGGTCATCGACGTGGTGCTGCTCTGGTGGCGCGAGGACGACGGCGACCTGGGCGACGCGCTCATCGACGCCAGGGGCCCCCTGGAGGAGACCGGCGTGATCTGGGTGCTCACCCCCAAGACGGGACAGCCAGGGCACGTCGAGCCGAGCGAAATCGCCGAAGCGGTACCCGCCGTCGGCCTGGCCCAGACCGCCAACATCAGTGTCGGCCCGAACTGGATCGGCACCCGCCTGGTGTCGCCGAAGTCGAAGTCGAAGCAGCGCTGAGCCGGTCCCGCCGGACGGACACGATAGGGTTGTCCTCACAGGCACGTGTCCGTTCGGGAGAGGAATTGCCGGTATGACCGTCGAGGTCGGTTCTGAGGCCCCTGACTTCACGCTCAACGACTACAACAAGCAGCAGGTCCAGCTGTCGTCGTTCCGCGGTGACAAGCCGGTGCTGCTGGTGTTCTACCCGTTCGCCTTCAGTGGCATCTGCACGGGCGAGCTGTGCCAGCTCCGCGACGAGTTCGCGGACTACGACGGCAAGGGCGTCCAGGTCCTGGGCGTCTCGGTCGACACGCCGTTCTCGCTCAAGGCGTGGGCCGAGAAGGAGGGCTACCAGTTCCCGCTGCTGTCGGACTTCTGGCCGCACGGCGAGGTGGCTCGCGCTTACGGCGTCTTCAACTCCGACGCCGGCTTGGCAGTCCGCGGAACGTTCCTGATCGACACGTCCGGTGTGGTCCGGTTCGCCGAGGTCAACGCCCCGGGCGAGGCCCGCGACCAGCAGGGCTGGAAGAAGGCCGTGGCCGAACTGACGGCTTGAGTTTCCTCGGGCGGCGGTCCCGCGGGACCGCCGCCACCGGGGCGCATAGCTCAGCGGAAGAGCACTCGGCTTACACCCGAGCGGTCGCAGGTTCGAACCCTGCTGCGCCCACCAAGTACTCATTTTGCACACCAGTAGCACAAAAAATGTTACGAGGTGTGACACCATCATCACGCCGTGCGTCCCTGTGGCGCACGTCATGCCCGCCGTCCGGCGCGGGTTCGCCGGGCCGGTTCTCGCCGGTCGAGCGCGTCCCATCGGGTGATTCCTCCGGCTCGTCTCCGGCCATCTGGGCCGCGCGGGACGGCCCGCCAGCGGCCGCCGTCCCCTCGACCGCCATCCGGGCCGACAGATCCGGTGCCAGCAGAGCGGCGAATGGCTCTGTCAGCTCGGCGCGAGCCACTGAGCCGTCTTGTGCAATGAACAACTTCACGAAGAAGCCCTGGTTAATCTGCCGCCGGATGGGCTCCGGTGCCGTGACGTAGGCCCGGTGGCAGCGTCCGGCGGCTGCCAAGGCGGCTTCAAGGGTCGCTTCCACCTCAGCCGTCGACGTCTGCGCCGCTGCAATTAGGGCGTCCGCCTCGGCCAGGGCGCGAGTCAGCCGCTGCATCTCTGAGCCGAGCACGTCTTCGGGGATGTGACCTGCGTAGTGGGCGCGCAAGAGCTTCTGCCGCTCGTCCGTCGCCTGCTGCTTCCGTTTGACGGCAGCCGCCGCGTGACGGCGTGCCTCTTCCTGGTCGGCAGTCATGAGCGCCCGCACGCCGGCCCTGATCTGCTCGACGTGAGCCGCACTCACTTCGAACCGCTCGTAGAACTGAGCTATGCCCTCCTCGATTCGCTCCAGCCGCACCGCCGGGCGGCGGCAGTTGCTCGTCTTGGTCTTCTTCTTCACGCACACGTAATAGGTGTACGCACCGCCGTTGCCGACGTTGATCGAGTAGACCAACCGGCCCCCGCAGTCCGCGCAGTAGATCGTGCTTTTGAGGTAGTGCATGTGCTTGCGGTCCTTCTCGCCCAGATGGGCACGAACCGTCAAGATGTCCTGAATCGATAGCCACGTCTCCGGCTCGATCAGTGGCTCATGCTTGCCCTCGTAGTGAATGCCCTGGTAGCTGACGATGCCCATGTAGTACGGGTTTTGCAGCAGGTGGTAGAAGGTCGTGATGCCGATCGGCCGCTCCGGTTTCGTCGCCGTCGGCCGACTGGTCAGACCTCGGGCTGTGGCCTCCAGTAGCAAGTCCGCCGCGCTCCATTCGCCGGTGGCGTACTGCTCCAGGCACCAGCGCACCAGGTCGGCGCGGTCCGGGTCGAGTTCCACTGACGCGAACGTCACGCCCTCGACCGTCTTGCGGACGTTCAGGTACCCAATCGGTGCCCGGTACGGCGTGCCGCCTTCCTCGGCCTTGCGCAGCAGTCCCTTCATCACCTCTTGGGCCAGATTGCCGGAGTAGAACTGCGCAATCTCGGCCAGCAGCCCGTACAGGAGCTTGCCGCTCGGGGTGTTGTCGATGTTCTCCGTGCATGACACCAGCTCCGCGCCGTGACGCCGCAGCAGCAAGTTAATGGCAATGTCGTCTTCGCGATTCCGGGCCAGCCGGTCGATCTTGTGCACGATGATGTAGTCGGGCTTGACCGTCCGCACGTCCGCCAGCATGGCTTGGAGGTCGTCGCGGTCTGCTGAGCGGGCCGACTCGCCCGCGTCAACGTAGATGTGGTGCACCACCGCGCCGAGGGCCGCCGCTTTGGCCAGGCAAGCGTCTCGCTGCGCCGGGATGGAGTAGCCCTCCGCGCCGCCGCCGGTGCGCGCCTGCTCCTTCGTGCTCACCCGCAGGTAGACGAAAGCAATGGGTGTGGCTCGGCGCGTGACTGCCGCCTGCGACTTCGCGCGGGTGGGAGTTAGCGCGCGGGTTTTCGCCAGGTCAAGCGCGTGAACAGTGCTTGCAGCCACGACCGGCTGCGGTTGGGTGGGGCTTCCGGCCAGGGCGCCGTGATCGGGACTCGTCGTAGGCTCAGTGATCATCGTGAGCACCTCCCGCCGCCTGCTGCAGGCGTGCCCGCCGCTTTGCCTGTCCCGCCAGTGTTGCCCGGCGGTGCTCAATCCTGGAGTACTCGGCAACCGCCCGCACAATCGCCTGCATGAGCTGGTTGGCAGCGTCGGGTTCGCTGGGTAGCGATGTGGTCGCTTGGTTTCTGGTTGACATGATGGTTCCTCCTCTCGGAAATTAGTTATGATCGATCGTTATCCAGTTCATCGGGTGGCGGCGGCTTCGCGGTCGTCTCGGCCAGCTGCACCGACCCGATTCGCCCGATGAGTTGGGCATCGACCGCCGTGACTTCACGGTGAGGCAAGCTAGCGATTTCAAGCTGAGCGCATGCCTTGCCGACCGCCCAAACCACCCGGCTGTAGTCTTCGGCTCGAATGGCGACCTGCCGATGGTCGTAGGCGATGACAAACGCGATGTCATCGCGCCGCCTCAGTTCGCTAAGCAGTGCGGTCAGGCTTGGTCGGCTCATGGTTGTGCCTGGTCCCCGGTCGATGTACACGCCAAGGACGGTTAGGCCGAGTTCGTTGGCCCGATGCTCGCAGACGCGGTTTTGCGCTGCCAGCGCCCGGCCTTCCTGTCGATGGTCGTCACGAGCTACGCGCAGGTAAATCAGTGCCTTGGTGCGTTCGTTGGCGTGCATAAATCGAACCTTTCAGCTCTAAGGAGCCATTATTGCGATTCCCTTCTGTTATTTTTTCAGGATTCTTAGGAAGTGCCAAGACAGGATATCCTGGCCTTATTCTTGGCAAATGGTTAATTGTTAGGTTCGAGGTGACGGGTAGCGGCTGTGAGGCCGCCACCCGTCACCGTGAGGAAGAATCGAAAGGGTTACCCTTCGGTTCCGGCCTTGCGGCTCCGGCTCGTGGCCGGCTTGGCCGCACCGGCGGCGTCGGCGACTGCTTCAGCTGAGGTACCGAACAGTCCCTCGATGGAGGCTCGCCGGGCCGCAGCCTCCTTCTCAATCTCCGCCAGTGCGGCCGCAGCCCGCTGGGCGAAGTCCGGCTCGTCCTTCTTGGTGGCCACGTACAGCTCGACCGCCCGCAGCGCCGCATCGTTGAGCGAGATGCCGTCGAGCTGTGCCACCAGCGTGAATTGAGCGTGCAGGGCGTCGGGCACCTTGATGCCCAGCGTCTTGACGCCTGCTCTTGGTTCGGACACGTCGTCCTCCTCGGTGTTGGTGTGGCCGCCCATGCCCGCAGGGACTGCGAGCGAGGGATGAGCAGCCACAGGCCACCGGGGAGGGGTGGCCCGGTCGGTGTGACTCACGACACCGCCCCTACCTGCGTCGTCCGCCACGCCGCCAAGCGCTCTTCGGCCAGCCGGGCGTAGTCGGGGTTCAACTCGATGCCAACCCAGGCCCGGCCGTACATCTCGGCTGCAACCGCCGTGGTTCCGGAACCCATGAACGGGTCAAGCACGATCCCCGGCCGCCAGTCGGCCTGGCAGGCACAGGCAGGGCGCAAGGGGCCGGTGGCCAACAACCGGCCGTGCAGGCGTTGCGGTGCCCGCTGCCACGGCGTGGCGCACGTCGTACACACCCGCTCCGGGCAGGTGGCGAGCAACCCCCGGCGCACCAGCCGCAGCGGGAACGTGGCGAAATGCGCGCCCCGGTAGCTACCCGTCGCTTCTATCCAGCAGTCGGTCGGATTTTTGCCGAGGGGGTGACTAGCAATCCCAGCGCGCTTCAGCCGGGCCAAGCCGTGGTTGAGGTCGACCCGGGGACTGCTGCCGTTGCCGAGACTCGGCACCGCCGTACGTGGCAGTGAGGGCCGAGCCCGCCTCGAGGTCCGGCCGGCGCCCGCGGTCTTGGCGGGCTCGCGCACGGCGTCCAGGTCAAAGTGATAGTTCACCTGCCGGGTGAAGAAGTAGACGTACTCGTGGGCGTTGGTGAACCGGTCGCGCACGCTTGAGGGCGTCGGGTTGCTCTTTGCCCACACGATGGTGTTGCGCAATAACCACCCGGAACGGGTGAGGCGCAGTGCAACTCTGGCGGGGCCAAGCAGAAGCGACTTCCTCTCTGCCCCCTCTCGGGGGGCGCGGCTGTAGCCGTCGCCGAGATTGAGGTGCAGCGAGCCGGTCGGCACCAGCACGCGGGCCAGCTGATCGCAGACCCCCGCGATCTCCTCGGCCCAGGCTTCAACATCAGGTTCGGCGCCGATTTGATCCTGGTGGCCGTAGCTGCGCATGTTCCAGTACGGCGGACTTGTCAGGATGCAGTCCACCGACGCGTCGGGCAGCTCGGCGAGGCGCTCGCGGACGTCGCCGACCAAGATACGGTTTACGGGCAGGGTGGTTGTGGGTTCGGTCATCGGGCACCTCCTTCGATGGGTTGGGTCAGGACGTCGGCGGCTTCGGACAGCAGGCCGACGCGAAACAGCACGCGGGCGTCCGCTGGGAGCTTGTGGATCTCGCGGGTGATGACCGCTACGCGGCCGCCATCCGGGACGAACCACCACACCCGCGGGAACACGCCGTACTGTCGCTGCTCAGCCCCGCTGTTCCAGTAGCGCACGTAGCTTTCGAGCTTCCGGCGAATGGTGGGCGCACTCTCGGAGTCAAGGTCGATTTCCAGGAAGGAGCTGTACTCCCAGCCGCCGATACCGACCCGTGCGTAGCCGTCCGGCTTCAGGGTGGTCGGCGCGCCACCGACGCCGTAGTACCTTCGCCAGCACCGCGGCTCAAAGGTGAAGTCGAACAGCTCGGCCCCGCCGGCGCGGGTCCGCTCGATCAGCTGCACGTAGGTTTCAGCCACCGCCAGCGTGTGATCTTGGAAGGCGGGTTGGGCCTCATGTGTCCTCCGATGCCGCTGGGGCGGGGCCTGCCCGAGGTCCAGCACCGCCGCGCCCAGTCCCGATAGTCCGTACAGGTACCCGGCACTGCCCGCCCGCAGCCCACCGATGCGGCGGCGCAGTCGGACGACGAGCTCCAGCGTGAACAGCCGTTGCAACGCAGCTCGGGTTTTTCGGGCTTGGGTGTCGGGCCGACCGACCGCGAAGTGCAAGCGCTGGAGCTGATGACCTGTCAGTAGCTGCAATTGGCGGAGCGACTTCAAGATCTCCAAGTCGCGTGGGCTGAGCCGTTCGGCGACGAGACGCGCTCGTCCACGGCCAGTCATCGGAGAACTCCAAAGTCGCAGCGAAAAGCGCTAGACAGTCGTTGGTAGCTATCGCGCATTTGCGCACGCCAGGACGTCGTCAGCTCGACGCGATCGGCAGGCCGAGCGGCAAGGGTGAATGATCCTTGTGGGTGCCTCATCGCGGTGCCCTCCGGCTACCGAGCGGTGCACTGGGCGGGCTCCCGCCCTGCCACCGTCGGAGCAGTTCCGCATCCACTTCCGCCGGGTCCATGCCGTACCGGGTCGTACTGGCCTGCCGCACCTGCACCGGGTCGACCAGCGCATCGGACAGCGCTGGGGTGGCAACTTCAAACGGCTGACTCGGTGCGCCGTTCACCAACACCCGAGCCGCCGCGTGATACGCCGGAAGCCGCTCCAGATCCGCCGCCGTCACCGGCGCACCGAACACGTTCGCCAGCGTTCGGCCGTCGCCCTCCGCCGGACGGAAGGCCACGCGCGCCCCGACGTTGGCCAGCACCGCCGCTTTCAGCTCGCCACTGAGTTGATCAAGGTGTTGGTGTGCGACCGTAAACGACACGTTCGCGCCTCGGGCTCTTGCGAGCACGTCGGCAAAGTCGAGTCCGGCCGTGAAGCTCTGCCACTCGTCCACGAACACCGACACCGGCCGCCGCTCAGGCGCGGGCCGCGCCGTCTGGCGCTGGATCGCCTGCCACAGCTGATTCAAGATCAAGCTGCCAGTCAGGCGGGCCGTCTCCGAGCCCAGCACCCCGGCATTGA
Source organism: Amycolatopsis sp. lyj-23 (assembly GCF_046549135.1). NCBI lineage: Bacteria > Bacillati > Actinomycetota > Actinomycetes > Pseudonocardiales > Pseudonocardiaceae > Amycolatopsis > Amycolatopsis sp. lyj-23. Next base: position 227,878 of record NZ_JAJPWN010000020.1, read on the forward strand.
GGTTGATCAGCAAAATCGTCGGCCGGGCGAACACCGACGCCACATCGAACTTCGGATGCGCCTGCCCGATCAGGTAGCGCACGGCCGGGCGGGCCGTCCACGGCCGCAGCTTGTTGGCCACCGGCTGCACTACCTGGGTCCGCTCCGGCTCCGACAGGTTGTCGAACCACGCCAGCCACGGGTCAATCGTCAGCGGGTCGCCGACGCGAGCCGCCACCGCTCGACGCAGCCGGGGGTTGGTCAAGATCGGGATGATGTCGGTCAGACCGCCATCAGGCAGGCGGCTGGCCAAGATCAGCCCGTGCAGGAGCACGTCAGCACTCCGTGGCCCGATGGCCGAACCGAACAGCTCACGAAGCAGGCCCAGCACGGTGTCGGCTCGTCGCTCGGCGTCAGCCGGCGGGCCGCTCAACGGGTTGAAGCCAACCACCGGACCGGGCACGCCGGGGTCGATCACCACCACGTCGTGACGCGAGTTCCGCGGCAACCGGGCCAACACGTCTGTCACCAAGTCGCCCTTGGGCTCGATGACGATCATGCTTCCCTCGGCCGCCGCTTCAGCCGTCGCCCAGTTGGCCAGGAGGGTCGATTTCCCGGTTCCGCTGGGTGATATCAGGTGACAGTGCGTGCCATAGCTGGATCGCGGCAACCACACCGCCGCGCGCCGGGCCGCCGGATGCGTGCTCACGCCCAGGGGCCGTGCCGCCGCCTCAGGTGCACCCGCTGTAACCGCGCGCAGCAACGGTGCCGGGGGCGGAGCGAAGCCACGAGCGCCACCCGCCACCTCCAGCCCGTCGAGGCTCCAGCCCAGCAGGACGGCCAGTTCGCTGGCGTTCAACATCCCCGACCACGACCGGGCGCGTCCCATCACCGCGACCAGCTGCTCCGCCGTCCGCGTCGATTGGCGCGAGCCGTACACCCGGGCGTGCGCCGCACTAGCCAGGCCCAGCGCCGACACCGCCGGACGCAGCAGTTCACCGGCTCGACGCAAGGTTGATGCGACGCTGCCCACCCGACCGCGCACCCCGAACCGGGGTTCACTCAGCCGCGCCTTCCACCCGCGTTGCTCGTCGCCGCCGGGCTGGTGGGGCGCCCCGAAGCCGAGCAGCTCCAGCGGCGACCGCTGGTCCGGCGGAGTCGTCGACGTCTGACTCGGGCCAATCACCCACTGCACCGCCACGGCTTCACCAGCGCGCAGCGCATCTTGCAGCTGCATCAGGCCGGTGGTGACCTGTCGGGCGGTGTCCAGTCGGATGGGATGCACCACGCTGCTCACGCGGATCTCTCGGGCCGTCACTGTGGCGGGCCGCTGCGGGTTATCCGTCGCCGCTAGCACCAGGCCGGGGAGCTGGCCCCGAAGTTCGCCGGGCAGCGTCCGCGCAATCCTGGCCTCGATCCCGAGCAGCCAGCGCACGCGGTCCGGGTGGACCCAGAGTTCAAAGACGACTACTGGTTGTAAGCCCAGCAGACCGTAGTGCGGCCGCCCCGCCAGCACTCGCACCATGGCCGTAACGGCCGAGAGCGTCGCATCACGTGGCGGGAACGCTTCGTACCAACACAGGTCGATCATCGCCGCACCTCCCGCCGGGAGGGTTGCTCACCGTCCGGTTCTTCTGTCGGCGGGATTACCGGCGGCGGTGAGCTCGCGATCCGTCCGAGCGCGATGCATGCTTGCGCCAACTTCCGGATCGCCGGATGGACACGCATCTCGGCCGTGACCGTTACTGATTGCTGTAACTCAGACATAAAACCCTCCTTTCGGGCAGGACTCGAAATGAGGGCAGAGTGCGCGTCTAAAACTGCCAATACCACTTGACACTGTCAGGTAGTAGGCGTGTAATTAAATGCACACAGCGTCCCTTCAAATCGAGGTCGTTGTTGTGTGAAAATCACCTGAACGTCGTCGTCCGCGCAACGCTTGGAGAGAAGAACTTCGCAGGAACTCTCTACAGGCACGCGCGGCGGCGCGTTCAGACTTTGTAATTATCTCCAGTGCTCGTGACGCAACCTAGAGGCGATTAACCAGAACAAAAACCGAACGGTAGGCCACTGTTCTAGCAAAACGCCTGACGACAGCTTTTGCACGGTTCGGTATTATCGGTACACGCTTCGCTGTTGCGTGCACCCGAGTTTATGGCTTACTCAACCCGGCCAGAACCAGGTCCGGGCCGGCCTCGGCGGCCGGTCGCCGAGCCTGCCAGTCGCGGGCTAGCTGCACCATCCAAATCTTGTAAGTCACCTCTCGCTGTCGACAAGCCAGATCCTCATTTTCGGTTCTCTCCACAAGCTCTTTGCGGCGCTTTCGAGGCATTATTTTGGCTCTCCTCTCTGCCGGGGCGGGCCTGTCAGTGTGCATAGCTCCGCCCCGGCTTGAACTCACAGATTTCGATTAGATAAGTGTTAGCGCCGCTTGCGCTCCTGGTACAACTTCACCAGAAATAGTGCCGATAAGACGCCGAGAGCGGCCAAAAAGGCCTTGGGTGCTTGCGCGATGTAGCCCATCCCGAACATCAGGCAGCCCAGGGCGATCACGACCGCCTTGAACTTGGCCACCACCAGCCCGATGGGCGATTTGTTCTTACTCACCTCCACCTCCTAACTGCGGTACCGCAGACGGGCTTTGACGATCTCGTCGTCGATAGTTGGCCCTCCACTGGGAACCGACCGCCTCACCACCCGGTGGACCGGCGCCGGCTTCATCTGCTCCTCCAGCTCGGCCACCCGTGCGCGCAGCTGGTTCACCTCCCACCGATGAGAACCCAAGAGCCCGATGTTGACGACCACGAGCGCCGCCAGTGTCAAGACGTCGACGACCACCAGCACCTGACTCACCAGCGGCCGTAGATGTCGTCGACCATGAACTGCCTGACGAGCACCTGGCCGCACGCGCCGTAGCCCGTGATGCCCTGCTCCATCTGAGCCAGGACGAACAGAGGAAGGTCCTCGGCTTCAGCAGCGCGAAACTCTCGGCCCATCTCCATCAGTTCCTCGTTTCTGATCCGGGCGAGGTCAGCGCCGGTCCGCATCGTCATGCCCCCGCGGTACCCACGGTCATGCTCGTTGAGGGCAGTGGAGTAGCTGACTGGCTCCAGGATGTTGCGGCGAGGCCGCGGGGACGGTGAAGGCTTGCGGCAAGGCTCCACCACCGCGCGGCTCCCGTTCACCTGCCCGGTGTCGTACGCCCACAGCTGTTCGATGTCTTCCATGCGTGCTCCTCTCAACTGGCGGTTGGTGTGCCCCAACCGCCGTCCAATAGCCGCACGGCGCGCGCCGAGCTGACAAGTGGAGCTATCGAAAAAGCTGGTGGAGTACACCAACTCCACCAGCTCTGGCCTGCGCATATGTTGTCAAAAATTGATCTTTAATGCAATATGTGGTATAAATGTTTCTGACTCGTCCAGTTCCGCGTGAGCCAATCCCGGCCCACGCGACGACTGGAAGAGGTGTTCCCCATGTACTACGAGCGACAAATCGCCGACGAGTTCTGGTTCTTCGTGCGCGCTCGCGCCATCGACTACCGGCTCGAAGAGAGCCTCGACCAACGTCACGGCACCCTCACGCTCAACGCTCGCGAGGAGCATCTCACCGGCGTACGGCAGTGCTTGGCGAACTCCCAGGGGAAGGTTCTGCCGATGCTCAATATCTACTCCGGCGCGCCATGGACGTACCCGACCGTGCAAGAAGCCCTGATGGCCTTCCTGATCAACGAGTTGGCACACAACGCCTTCCCCTACTCCTACGAGATGTGGCTGCGCGCCGTCACCCTGATCGTCGCTGACGCTCAGCGCGACCCCGACTGGCTGCACGTCATCGCCTGCGACTGGGAGGAGGGACACGGCAGCGAAGCCCCCAGGACACCTCACGACATGACCATCTCCGACGACTGGTCGTGCCTGTCCCGCGAGACGTTCGACTTCACGGTGCGGGAGTACACCAGGAAGGGCTAGGCCATTCGTGGTCAGCCCAGTTCACGCCTCATCACGCGCCCGACCGGACCCGACTCTACGGAGTACGATCTAGTCGGGCGCGAAGCGCGTTTAACGTCTTCTATTTCAGCTGGGAGGTTGCCCGTGGGAGAGGGTTCCCAGCCGGCGGAGCCGTTGCCGACGCTAGCTGAGCTCTTAGAGGTCGCGCTAAATCACATCGCCAGAGAGGGGACCGGAGGCTTCTCGCAGTTACCCTCTGATTGGGCCACACAGGAGCCGTTCCGAGAACTCATAGCTGACTGGTTTAGCGGAGACGGGAAAGCTTTCATCTCACTTGTGATCGATATGGCAGATAGGCCGTGGTTTAAAAAGAACGACTCAAGGGAAGCGAAGCATACCGAAGAACGGCGCCGCCTCGCAGTAAAGGCAGGATTAGGGCTCCCTAGCTCATATCATGAGCTGGGGCAGAAATACGCGGATATATCCTCCAATTGGCAGCGCAAAGGATTTGGGGATCGTATCACCCTCTTTGGCAGGTACTGGGAAATTAGGTATGGGCCGCCGGGTCGTGGGAAGCCTATTGATGAACTGGCGACCCAAACCGCAAAGTATCAAAGAAATGTTCCGCAGTGGGAGGAAGGTAGAAGCAGGTTCATCGAAATTCTCGTAGAGGAGTTCGAACTAAAACAGCGGCTCGCCAAGGTGGCGCGAGAGGCTGCTGGAAATTCCGAGCTTGTGCATGTCAGCGCGGACGATGGTCGCGACTCCGAGCACTTGGCGGTCGCAACCTGCCCTGACCTGATCGAGACCTCACCAAGCATTGCAGCAAGTACGGAACGTTCATGGCTGAGCCGCATTAGTCGGTCAGCGATGGGCTATGTTCGCCAACGTCGGATGCTCACCTTTGCGAGCTGCGCTTACCTGCTTTTCACCGGCCTCGCTGTGGTCCGCCCTCTAACCATCAGCCAGCCTTGGTTAGCTATCGACAATTGGTCGCCCGACCTACAGGGCATCTTTGGGTTGATCTGGTCAATAGCGGTAACTGCGACCATGGTTGCACTTTCATATATGTATAAGGCGTTCAGAGCTGTACTCGCCGTGCTTCTGCTCGCAACTTGCACGCAGGTCATTGGACATTGGGTAGTCTTCTATGCAGATACAAGGCAGGCGGCATCGATTGCGGCCAGCGCCGCAAATGGGGCCACTATTCTCGCCGAAGAGTTCCCTGGTAAACAACAGTGCTCGGCGGCTATCCTGCTCAGCAGTCTTCCACCTCCAAGTCTAACTTCTTGCACGTTCGACAATGGTGCTCTGCACTTACTGCAGAATGAGCCATATAATACGAATATTGGAATTTACGCGCCTGACGATCTCGCGCTTAACCCCTCTGGTGAACACTACATGGAAACGCGCTTTCGTCCGGGTGTTGCCACGCCGTATGCCGCCTGCGGTATTGCTGCCGCAGGCATCGCTTCGTATTACTACTACTTTTTTCGCCTTCGGGCAGTTCGGCTAACGAGCGGGAAGAGCGGTTACATCGCCGAAATACTTAGCATAATGCCCGGATTGCATCCGAAAGACGGAAGCGCAGGATTTGAGATGAAAGAGTACACCATGGCTGTCACTGCTACATCCCTCCCTTTTGTATTGAGATGGTCGCTGCCCGGCTCCGATGACTCGCAGATAAAGTTAGGTGTGTTGTTTCATCGCGAGAGTATGGATGTGTTTGTAGACGACCGCCTGGTGTTGTCTAGTAAAGGCTCCGTGTTTGGTACTACTCGCATGGGCCCAGCGGTCAATCCGAAAACTGCGGGGAACTTCTCTGGAACTGCGTCTTGTGACTTCGACTACTTTCGTGTTCAGCAGCTGCAGCAATCACCCTGACAACTCAATTTGGCAACGATCAGAGCCTTTATAGCACTCGACGCATCAGCACTAACTCCTCAACGCAATTTGGCCCCTTTCGGTTAAGGCTAATTACGGCAGCTTCTCCCGCTCCAGAAACGCTACCGCCACCCGCCGCGCCTCAGCTAGGGGCACCTCGTAGCTTGCGGGAATCTCGCTCACGTTACCCATGTAGTCATAGACGACATTGCCCGTCAGGCTGGGATCGCCCACCGTGTGCGCCGCTCGGGGCGTCGTAAACATGACGAAGCCGGTTTCCTGCCCGATGCCCATGTCAAACACGCCGCGTCGGGGGTCACCCTGAACTGAGCACTCAATCATCGAGGGAACGGGCAGGCCTTTCGTGTCCGCCTGCACTTGGGCAATCAAGGCATCGAGTTCGGCGGCCGTGCTCACCAGAATGGGCGGGTCACCTTCGGTGTAGTCGTTGTCTGGCTCCTGGTTGTACCAAACTTCCAGCGTCACCACGGCTTTGCTCCTCCGGTAAACGTCTTGCGGTACCGCGGTGCGTGTACCGTCATGGAATAACCCTCCGGCAGGATAACCGGCACCAACGTGTCGCACCCGTACGGACCCTTACAGGGCCGGTTATTGAGTGCCACGTCCAGGTGCCTACGGCCTTCGTGCACCATGCGGGCGGCCAACTTCTGCTCGACGTCCGATACCCGCGTCGTCTCGGCTGGTACGGGGATGCCGCGCTCTTGCAAGATGGCCCAGGCCCGCGCGGAGTCCTCGTCCCGCCCGCTGGCAATCGGGTGCGCTTGGCCGTGCTCGTCCACCCATCGCCCGTGGGTCCTGACGCCCGTGTTGGCGACAACCGGCGGTGGCAGCTCGGCTTGCAGGGCTTCGGCTTGCTCACGGGTGAGCCGTTGGCCGTCCGGCACCGCCGAGGCCGGCGCCGGGGCAGCTGGTGGCTGTGTCGGCGTGCCAGCTGGCCCGCTGCCCTCCTCCGGCGGCGTGCCCGCCCCGATGCGTTCGAGGTAGCCCGCGAGTATCCCACTGGCCCGGTTGACCAGACCGGCTATCTCGCCGGTGCCCTGTACGGCGGTGCTCAAGCCTCCGGCGGCTTGCGTCATCTCGGGCTGCTGTGATCTGGTCTGGCCGAGCGCTTGGGCGGCTTCTTCCAGCAGGTTGGCGGCTTGCGTCAGGCTGGCAGTCGACAGCTTGCTGAGCGCCGTGCGCACAGCGGCTGCCAGCTCCTCCACTCCCGCCATGATCGCCCCCTGTGCCCATCTTGGCTGGTGAGAGTGGTGTTGTCACTCCTCGGACTCGTCCGGCCGGTTTCGCAGTCCCGCCAGAACGCGGGCCATCAGGTCGGTCGGGGGTGGTTGCGCGATTGGTGACCGCCGAACCGGCGGCGGGTAGTCGACGTACGGCCGCACCCGCTGCGGTAGCGGGAGCGGTTCGGTCGGCTCGTCGGCCGGGGCCGGCTCCGCGGCGGCCGGGGCTGCGGGAGGCCGCCTGCCCGAGGTCGCCTCAGTGCGCCCGGCTGCCAGGCGATGCCGGCCGGGGCGGGCCGGTCGCCTCCGCCCTCGCCGCTCCTGCCGGTGGCGCCAACCGTTGCGAGCGATCAGGGCGAAGATCAGGAGCACTGGCGCAGCCATCGTCGCGAGTATCACCAGCTCCTGGCCGTTCACCCCTCGGGCAGCGCGTCCGGTGGTGGCTCGGGTAGGACGGGTGCGGCCGGGAGCTTCTCGGCGTAGAGGCCGACGACGTCGCCGAGAGCAGTCAGCCATCCGCTGACCTCCTGAAGCCGGTCTCGCGACATGGTGCCCGCTCGCAGCCGGGCACTCACCGCCAGCAGCTGCCGCCCCGAGAGCGCCAACCGCTCCGCCAAGGCCGTGGGTGCCTCGCTCGCGTCCGGCTCTCCGGCGTGAGCCGCCACCACGTCGGCCAGCTCGGCCAGCAGCCCGGCGAACTGGCGTTGCCGCTCCGGCGGCATGGTCCCCGTGGCGAGTTCCCGGATGACTGCGGGGACAGCCTGGTGCACGCTGCCAAGGCTGGTCAGGAGTTCCGCCGTTTCGGGGGTCATGACGGGCTCACCGGCGCGAACCAGTCGGGCTGTTCGTGCTGGCCTTGAACGAGCTGGTCCGCCGCCTGTCCGGCCAGACCGGCGAGCCGGGCCAGGTAGGCATCACGCTGGCGGGTACCGTGCTCCGTCAGCCGCGCCCAACCTTCTTGCCCGACACCGCGTCGGGTATCGGTGTACCCAGCTGCCCGCAAGGCGAAGAACTGACGCTTGAGCCGATCCTGACTGACCCCTGTGGCCTGACACAAGAAGCTGAACCGACACCATTGCGCTTCTCGCAACAGGCACAGCAGATGCACCCGCAAGGGGTCCGGCAGCACCGTGTCATGGGTGGCGGCGTAGGCCGGGCTCATGCCGGTACTCCCGCTTCAGCCAGCAAACGACGCTGCTCCGTCCGCCGCGCTCCGGGGTGGCGCAACGCCAGCACCTCCGCGCTTGCCGCCTCGTCGAGGTACGCGCACATCGCCACTTGCAGCTGCGCGTGGAGGGCCAGGTGCCTAAGGCTCGGCACCACGACGTGCCGCGCGCCCGTCCGCACCAGTTCGGCGGTCAGCTCGTCAAACGCCTCGCGCGAACCACAGTGGAACTCGAAGAAGAACCCGGCGAAGGTCAGTCCGTGGCCGTGCGCGAACCGGATGACCGTCTGCTCGAGGTGCCGCACCTTGTGGTCCGGGACATGGGTGGGCACGCGCATGTAGCCGTAGGCCAGCTGCGCCGCCGGGGCCGGCTCCGCCGTCTCGGGCAGCTGCAGGAGCACCGAGGTCATTAGAACCCGTCCCGCAGTCGGGCGGCGTGGCGCACCTTGGCACACGGCCAGGCCACGCGACACATCGCGCACCGTCCCGGATGGAGCTGGGACGGTCGGTGCACCACGAGGTACACGTGGAGCAGGGCATACAGCTGGAGCGGTTCGAGCGAGGCCGGCACCGCGGGCGCCGTTGTCACCGACCCGGGAGAGCCAGACTGGACCATGGGGACTACCGCCTCATGATGTGTCGAAGGGACAAGTGGACGGCATCCCAGCGGCCAGGACTTCGCGGGGAACGGGTGATGCGTGCGGGAGTTCGCCCGTGACCTCGGAGGCGATTGGGAGGTGGTCAACCGGCCGCCGGGATACCGGAACCGACTTTTCCGGGCCGCCCCCTGGGCCACCAGGGGGCCAAACCGGGGCGAATCTCGGCCCGATCCCGGGTAGACCGGTCTGACCTGCGGTAATGTGTCGAACCCAGGGCGTGACCGAATGGAGTGGATCATGGGTGGCCGCAGACATGGGCTCATCCGGGCGCGTAAAGCGGCCTACTACACCCAGGAGTCCTTGGCCTACGAGCTCAACCTCAACCCCGGGACCGTTGGCGACTGGGAGCGCGGCCGGTCTGAGCCGTTGCCGTACAAGCGGCCGAAGCTAGCCAAGCTGCTGGGGGTCAGCCGGGAACAGCTCGAAGTGCTCCTCCGCGAAGGTCAAGACGTCACGTCTGCTACGCCCAGTCCCGCGCCCGGGCCCCCGCCGGCTGCACCCGCGTCGAACAGTTCACCTGATCCCGCGCCGAGTGCCGTCGGTCGCTTCACCGCCTTGTCCGCCGACGACCACGCCCGGCTCACTGTGACGCTCAGCGACCCGCGCCGCTACGGCGACGAGCAGGTCGTTGCCCTACTTGGTCGCCAGCTTGAGCAGTCCATGCACGATGACGGTCTGCTCGGCCCAGCCCGCACTCTGCCAACCGTGACAGCGGTGCTTGAGGTCGTCGCTGCCCTGGCCCGCGACGCCCCGCCCTCCGTGCGCCGTCCGCTCCTGTCGCTCGGCGCGCGGGGCGCCGAGTTCGCCGGGTGGCTGCACCGCGACTCCCGCGATATGCCCGGCGCGGTTCGCTGGTACTCCCAAGCCACCGAGTGGGCGCAAGAAGCCGCTGACCTGCCGTTGCAGGGCTACCTCCTGCTCAAGAAGTCCCAGATGGCCTACGACCAGCGCGACGCCGTCCGGCTCCACGCGCTGGCCACCGCTGCCCACACCGGCCCCTGGCAACTTCCGGCCAAGGTCCAAGCCGAAGTCACGCAGCAAGTCGCCCGCGGCCTGGCCATGCTCGGCGAACCTCTGGCCGCCGTCGAACGCCACCTCGACCAGGCGCACCGCTGGCTCGGCCGTGCCACGGACGCCTCCGACAGCGGTTCGCTCAGCAGCCACTACTCCGCCACCAGCCTGACACTGCAAACCGCCAGCTGCTACATCGAGGCGGGCAAACCGCGCCAGGCGGCCGACCTCTACGAGCAGGCCATCCGCACGCCTGCCCTGTCCCACCGGGACCAGGGCTATTTTCTCGCGCGCCACACCGTGGCGCTGGCCCTGGCCGGAGAACCCGACGACGCCGCTACCCAAGGGCTCAAGGCCATGGCGATTGCCGCCACCACCCAGTCCCAGCGCACCACCCGCGAACTTGAACGCGCCCTCGGCACCTTGACCCCTTGGGCCAGCCGCCCCGGCCCGCGCGCCCTCGGCGAAGCCGTCCGAGCGGCCGCCTCGAACTAGACGGTCAGCCACTCCCGGACGGTCGTAATCACGAAGGCTTGCCACTCCTGGCTTTGGGGGTCGGCGTACGTCGGGTCGTCGTGGACCGCGAAGCCGTGCTGCGCGCCTTCAATCTCCACCAGAGCGTGTTCGCATTGCAGCTCGTCCGCCGCGCGGCGCGACGTCTCCACCGGGACGAAGGTGTCCTCCGTGCCGTGCACCAGCAGCGTCGGCGGCGTGATCTCGCCGATCACCTCGTCGGGCCGCAGCCAAAACACTTCGTTGAGGAACGCCCGGCTGTGCTTGACCGTGTCGGAGTGGTCCAAGTAGCCCTGCCGCGCCAGCGTGGCCGCCGCCTCGTCGTCGAGCACGCCACCCTGCCAGTGCGGCTTCTGCTCGATGTAGCGGTTCATGTAGCTCAGCTGCGGGTTGAGCAGCACCAGCCGGTGCAGGCCGTGCGGGCGCTTGGCTGCGTAGTAGGCCGCGAGCCCGCCGCCGAAGCTGGTGCCCAGCAAGCTCACCTCAAGTGCGCCCGTGCTTGACCGGACAGCCCCGAGCGCCATTTCAATATCGTTAAGGTGCTCCGCCAACGTCCGGGTCTCTTGAGTCCCGTCGCTCGTACCGTGACCGCGTTGGTCGTACCGCAGTGAAGCTATCCCCGCCTCGGCCAGGCCGGCGGCCAACCGCGTGAAGAAGCCGCCCTCATCCCGCGTCACGCCGCCGCCGTGCACCAGCGCCACCGCCCGGTGAGCTGGACTGTCCGGCGTCACCAGCGTCCCGGCCAGCTGCAAGCCGTCCAACGTGCGGAGGGTGATGTCGTTGCTGTGCGGCATGGAGGCTCCCGAAGTGTTGGCGTCACTGCCATGGTCTCAGCTTGGACTAGCCGCCTTCGGCTCTGGAGGCCGGTCCCTGTGATCGCGTAGCTCCGGGCTGCTATCGCTGGTCAATAAGGAGCTGATACATGATCAATTTTAAGCGTGGTCACGCTTCCGCATGTACGTGTAAGTGATAGTGGCGATCTTGTAACAAGCGTATCCGATGGCGCGACCCTGGGGACGTGCTCCAAACTACTATCGGAAAGGCGTGACGGATGCGGTGGTTAAAATTGAAGAAAAGTGCGCTGGTTGTTGGGCTGGTAGCATCGCTGGGTGCTTGGCTTGGCGTATCGGCGCCGACTGCTGCTGCAAGTACAACCTACTTGTCGAACAACTACGCCAGCTGGACGCCTGCTTCCTGCTACTCGGGCTGCGGAGGTGGAAACATCTACCCGGCCAACGGAACTCAATTTGGTATGGATTGTTGGTTCAATGCCCAGTGGTCTAAGGGCAATTACTGGACTAACAGATACTTTATCGGTGTAATTCGCGGCCATGCTGGCCTATGGGTTGTGCATGCTTCCTATGTAATCAATCAGACAAAGGTGGGAGCCTGCTGAAGGGGCGCAAAGGGTAGGTCGATTGCGGCTTGAAGGGGAACAGGGCAATGTCAACGGTAACGACGGAAGTTCCCGCTCTAGCCACAGATGCGGCCGGAGCGGGAACGAGCAGGACGACAGCCTGTATGGAGAAACGGTGGTTAGTTTGGCGACTCTCTCGCTTTCAGGCATCGAGTCAGCCTTGCCGAGTTATTCAGAGCTCCGAGGATGCGTCGGCTCGCTCAGGTCTCGGGCGTGTCTTTTTCGTCGACGTGACTCGTCGACGATAGGGACCGAACGGCCTCGAGCAGTTCAACGAGGAGCGCCCCGATCCAGAAGAGAGTTCCATAGCAGGCAAATGCGAGACCTGCTATCACGGCTGCAAAGCTCTGTGATGGCCGGAGTTGCCCGCCGACAATGATGATCGCCAATCCCACGCAGCCGACTGCAACAAGCGCCAGCTTGTACTTCATTTCGCCTCCAGTGAACGGTTTGACCGCCGTAGGCGGGTCCGCCTTTGGAGGCGAACGGTCACGCCTCAAAAAATTGAGTGCAAATTTGAGTCGCTACCGCACTCTGCATGGTATAATTTCACCTTCTGGACGTCAACTGCGGTGGAGCTTGTAGGGGCCGAATGTCGAAGTTGGTTCGAGCAGGATTCTTCATGGCTGCGACCGTTATCGTCGTGAGCCTGGTCTACTATGCCTTCGAAAATCCGAGCCTCACGACGATAACCGCCCTGTTAAGCTCGGCCAGTTTCCTTCTTGCAGCGTTGGCGCTCATTACGAGGGATGACGCTGAGAAAGACGAAAAAGCTGATCCTAATGTGCCTACTGACCTTGTCCCGGCACTCAAAGAAGTGGCTTTAGAGGCGCGGAAGCTGAGTGCAGTGCTGCAAACCGCCCGGCCCAAGCATCGATGGACCGTAGCTAAGGGTGCGGCCATCGGTTTCGGTGGAATTGCCGTCGGCTGCCTACTGTCACGGCGGAGGAAGTAGTGCCCGATAAGCAGCGTGATAAGAAGTCGGGACGGTCCGGCTGGTTATTGGCTGGGGGCGCAATCCTTCTATTCGTCGTTGCCGTGGTAACTGTGCGCTCCGTTTTCTTCGGATCAAACGATACCCCAACCACGCAAGCCTCTCCCTCAAATCGAGCAGACGCAGCGCAGCTTGAAAGCCGCTATGACGGCAAGGATCCCCGAGGTCGAGATGGCAGCGAGAGTAAGTGCGCCGACCCGCCCCCCAGTCAAGCGGTGCCTTCTAGTCAGCCAACCGTGTTCGGGCCGGATGGCCGACCAGTCGGCAGTGTAGAACTCCGAACATCACCTATTTGCCCGGTAATCTGGGCGCGGGTGCTTTGGAATAGCGATCCCAACGCCACTTATCAGATCCCGGCGGGCTGGACGCTCCATATGGTCGTGCACCGTCCTGGGACGCGCACTAGTGATGATTTCCCCGTACCATCGAGCCCGACTCCTGTTCAGTACGGGATCAGCAATATGCTTGTCACGGTGCGCGGCTGCGTCTACGTAGATGTGTATTTCTCTAGCGTCAGTCAGCGGACTTCTACTACGCAAACGTCGTGCGTAGAGCATTAGAATGACGTAAACAAGGTCATCTTGAACAAGGTTATTGTTCAACGCAGCCGTGATCACAAAAGTTGTTCGGAGCGGCTTGTCGGCCTCGTGACCGAAGCTTGATGCCCATGGCAACCAGGCAGCGATGCATCGTTGTGTAGCTAACGCTGTACTGTGCGGCAAGCTCATCGAGGATCGCCCCGCCCAGGTACAGCCTGGCGGCTTCCTCGACGACCTTTCTCGAAAGCTTCAGTTGGCGGGTATCGACGCCCCGTGCCTCAAGATGCCTGCCCACCGTCGCCCGATGTATGCCGAACTCGGTAGCGAGCTGTCGCACAGTCACCCCGGCTCGGTATCGCACGACCATCTCGTCAACCTCGGAGCTTGAGAGCTGGCGAGCGCCACGAACTGAGGCGTGAGCAGGGACTGCCCGAAGCTGTGCACCGGACCACTTGACCGCCATTTTCAGCAAGCGCTGAACGGCCTTGGGCGGGTGCGTAAGCGCCTCAACTGCGCCCACCAGCGAAGACCCGGCAGCTCAGCGGCGCGCAGCGCCGGTGGTGGCCCCCAGCTCGGCCGCGATCCGCGTCGCGGCCCGCCAGGCCAGTGCGACCGTCGTGAGCGTCGGGTTCGACGCCGTCGCGGTCGGGATGACGCCGTTGCCGCCGACGTACAGGTTGCGCACTCCCCAGACCCGGAGATCGGGGTCGCACACCGAGTGGCCGTCGTCGGTCGCTCCCATGCGCACCGTGCCCTGGTAGTGCAGTGAAGCGCCGCCGGCCGCCAAGGAGGGCTCTTCGGCGAGGGTGCCGACCAGCTCCGCGCTGCGGTGGGAGAGGCGGCGCATGGCTTTGATCGTTTCGCGGTCGCGCGCGGTGTGCGAATAGCGGATGGACATGCGCGGCATGCCGTAGTGATCGGTCTCGGTTTCGCTGAATTCGACGGCGTCGCTGCGCTGCAGGTCCTTGGCGCCGTACCAGCTGACGACGCCGAGGCGGTCGTCGATGCGGCCGCGGGCGCCGAACCCGTACGGCGAGTTGGCGATCGACATCACGCCGCCCTGGATCGGGCGGGCGTCGGAGAAGGGCATCAGGACGTAGCCGAGATCCTCGACGCCGGCCGTCTCGCCGCCCACGAAAGCGTCGTCGAGGTGGACGAAGGTCACCATCTGCAGGTGGTCGTTGAGGTAGCGGCCCAGCGCGGGCGGGCGGACGCCCGAGGCGAACAGGACCTGCGGGGTGCGCAGACCGTCGGCGCAGACGACGACGTGCCGGGCCCGGACCACCGACACCTCGCCCGTGCGCCGGTCCTCGAGCTCGGCCCCGGTCGCGACACCGTCCTCGACGACGACCCGGCGCACCAAGGTCTCCGCGCGCAGCTCGAAGCCGGGTGCGGTGTCCTCGAGGTCGCCGAGGACCACGCCGGTGCCCGAGAAGCGCAGCTCGGCGCCGTCCCACCGGGCGGCGATCGGCATGAAGCCCACCGGCGGCAGGCCCGGGCCCTCGAACGCCTCGGCCATCGTCTTGCGCAGGGCACCGGCGACGCCCTGGTCGCTGCCGAAAACCGTCACGCCGAGCAGGGCTTCGGCGTGGTCGAGCGCGGCGTCGAGTTCTTCTGCCGCGATGAAGGGGACGCGCTCGGACTGCTGCGGGCGCGGGCACCCCCCGGCCCAGTGGACCCCCATCCCGCCGACCCCGCTCGCCATGCTGGCGGCCGGCAGCCCCACCTCGCCGCCGGCGAGCGCGGGCCGGGGGTCCACGAAGAACAGGCCGGGCAGCACGACCTGCCGGAACTCCATCGACGGGTCGGCGCCCTCGGCGATGTCGGCCAGCGCCGTCGCCCGCTCGATCCCGGCGTCCGGCCCCTGGGTGAGCAGCTCCGCGGCCCGCCGCTCGGCCCGCGAGAGGTTGTGCGTGTGCTCGCCACGCCGTCCCGGCAGCCGCGGACCGGCCTCGGCCATCAGGATCCGCGCCCCCGGCACCGCGTCGCCGATCGTCCGTGCGTAGGTCGCGCCCGCCGGGCCACTGCCCACGATGAGGACGTCGACGTCAGGAGTTGCAGTCATCTCGGGAGCCTTTCGCTCACTGTGCCTGCGCCGCGACGAACGCCTCGCGCGCCACGTCGACGACCCGGTTGGCCCGCACGCCGACCAGCTGGATCGGGCATACTCCGCGGTCCCCGGAAGCAGTTCGAGAACTGCTGTGGAAGCCGGCCGCGGAGCGTCGCCGCATTGGCGCCCGAAGCGGCCCAGGCCGTCAACGCGGGGCGCCGGTTGTCTGGAACGTCACTCCGCCATGACCGGTTCCGGCGCCGCCGCTTCGGTGCGCCGCATCGCCGTCACCAGCAGGGCCAGGCCCGCGAACAACACCGCCGCGATCACGCCCGTCACGTTCAGCGCGCTCGTGAACGCCTCCTTCGCCTGCTCGGCCACTCCCGGCCGGGTGACGTCGGCCGCGAGGGTCGTTCCCGCCGGGAACGCTCCGCGGTACACCGCCGCCGCCGTCAGGCCGATCAGGGCCATGCCCAGGGAGCCGCCCAGGTAGTTGCCCGTGTCCGCCATCGAGGCCGCCGAGCCCGCGCGCTCCGGCGGGACCGAGCCCACCACCAAGCCGATGCCCAGCGCGAACAGCGGGCCCGTGCCCAGCGTCAGCACGGTGATCCCCACCACGACCGGCACCAGGCCGTCGGTGAGCGCCAGCAGGAGGCCGCCCGCCGCCGACACCGCCAGGCCGGCCGCGATCGCCGTGGCCGGGGCCAGGCGGCGGGTCAGCGCCGGCGCCGTCATCGTGCCCGCCGCCACGCCGAGGCCCATCGGGGCGAACAGCAGGGCCGACACGAGCGGCGAATAGCCCAGGACGCTCTGCAGGTACTGCGTCACCAGCAGGCCGACGCCCGCCATCGCGACCCCGGCGAACACCAGCGCCACCAGCACCGCGGTGAACGGGCGGTTCCGGAACAGCCGCAGGTCCAGCAGCGGCGACGCCGTCGTCAGCTGGCGACGGGCGAACACCGCGCCCAGCAGCGCCCCGGCGGCGCTCGCCGCCACCGGCAGGACGAGCGAGCCGGTGGCCAGCTGCTTGAGGCCGAACACGATCAGCAGCACCGCGGCCAGCGAGAGCGCCACGCCGGGCAGGTCGAGCCGCCCGGCCGCCGGGGCGCGGAACTCGGGCAGCAGGAACGGGCCCGCGACGAGCAGGACGGCCACGGCCGGCACGGCGACCAGGAACACCGAGCTCCACGAGAAGTGCTGGAGCAGGAAGCCGGCGAACACCGGGCCGGCCGCGCCGCCCGCGAACTGGCAGGTGGCCCAGATCGAAATCGCCTTCCCGCGCTGCTTGTCGTCGCGGAACATGTTCGTGATCAGCGCGAGCGTCGACGGCATCAGCGTCGCCCCGGCGACCCCCAGCGCCGCGCGCACGACGATGAGCATCACCGGCCCGGTCGAGCAGGCCGCGACGACCGACAGCAACCCGAAGGCCCCGCCGCCGGCGAGCAGCAGCCGCCGTCGCCCGATCCGGTCGCCGAGCGTGCCCATGGTGATGACGAACCCGGCGACAACGAAGCCGTAGCTGTCGGTGATCCACAGCTGTTCGGTGCTGCTCGCGCCGAGGTCCTCGCTCAGCTGCGGCAGCGCGAGGAACAGCGAGGTCATGTCCATCGCGACGAGCAGGGTGGGCAGCACGAGCACCGCCAGTCCCAGCCACTCCCGCCGTCCGGCCGGCTTCTCCATGTCCGCTCCTTCTCCGTGGTCGGTTTGCCAGGGGGTCGGAGCCGCGCCGGGGGACCGGACACGGGCGGCGAAGATTTTTCCGGGGAATTCCCGGCCGTCCCGGTGAGCCTGCCGGGACGGCCGGGAAATCGGTCAGCCGCAGTGCCAGCGCACCGCGGCCGGCACGGGATCCGGCGCGGACACCGTCGCCGTGCCGAACACGTCGCCGTTCTCGGCCAGTTCACTCGCCCGGGCGTTCTGCCCGGCCGGGGCGACGACCTGCGCGGGGCCGCCGTCCGGGGGCAGGAACAGCGTCGTGCCGCCGTCCGCGTAGCCCACGACCGCCCCGGCGGAGTTCATCGCCGCGACGTTCCTCAGCCCCGGCAGCGCCCGGTCGACCGAGCCGTCGAGGTGCCAGAGGAACGCGCCGGCGTCGCCCGCATACCCGGCGATCCGCTGCGCCTTGATGGCCGTGGGAACCACGTCGCCGTCGGGAACCGGCGACGCCAGCGGAATCGCCGGGCCGCTCCTCGGCAGCACGTAGCCGGTGAAGCCGGGCCCGGCGAGGACGGCCGCGGCGACCGTGCCGTCGTCGTCGATGCCGCCCTGGACCTGCCAGCCCGCCGACGGGACGGGCAGCACTTCCACCGTTCCCGGTGCGTCTGCCGGCCACACGATCGAGGGGCCCACCCCGCTCGCCGCGGTTTCGCCGGCGGCGCCCAGGATGTCGCCGCGCGCGTTGATCGCGAGCGCCTTCGTGTTCGCGTACCCCGGCGGGTCCGGCAGCCGCTCGAAGCGGCCGCCGGTGTACCGGACGGCGTGGTTCAGCGGGAACTGCCCGAACTCGCGCGGGTCGGTGTACGAACCGACCGCGACGCCGGAGGCGTTCACGTCGGTCAGTTCGGTGTCCAGCCCGAACGCCGCGCCCGGCACCTGCAGCCCGTCGGCCCGCCACACCACGCCGATGAGCGGCTCCCCGGGTGACTTCGGCCGCAGGGTGCCGGTGACGGCTCCCGCCCCGTCGCCCGTGCCGACCCGTTCCAGCCGGTAGCCCTCCGGCACCGGCAGCGTGGCCGGTGCCCACTGACACCCGCTCGCCGCCCGCGCGGCCGGTGCGCCGGCCACTGTTCCGCCCGCCAGCACCGCCGCGACAACGGCCGCAGTGCACTTCGCCGGTGTTCTCAAGCGTCCTCCCTCGGTTGTCGGATCAACCCCCGACCGAACACCCCCGACGTTATCGGCCGGCACCGACAAAACCGGATCTCCGTTTCCGCACAACGGTTTCACGCACGGTCCAGTGACCGCGTCCGCTACCGTCGAGGACGTGAAGATCCTCCTGCTGGGCGCCACCGGGCTCGTCGGAAGAGCCGTCGCCGCCGCCCTCGAACCGCGTCACGACGTCGTGCCCGTCTCGCGGACTTCCCCGCTCGCCGCGGACCTGGACGAGCCCGCGTCGCTCGACGCGCTGTTCGAGACCTCCGCCGACGCCGTCGTGTGCTGCGCTGCGAACGTGCCGCTGCGCCCGCTCGCCGAACTGACCGACGAGCAGGTGCTCGACGACCTGCGCGCCAAGCTGCTCGGCCAGGTCGCGCTGGCCCGGCGTGCGGTGCGGCACCTGCCCGCCGGGGGTTCGATCACGCTCACCGGCGGGACGTTCACCGAGCCGATCCCGGGCAGCGGGCTCGGCGCGCTCGTCAACGCCGGTCTGGAGGCGTTCGTCCGGTCGGCCGCCGCGGAAGTGCCGCACGGGCCGCGGATCAACGTCGTCAGCCCCGGCTGGATCGCCGAAACCCTCGAAGCGATGGGGGAGGACGGCTCGCGCGGGACACCGGTGGCCGTCGTCGCCGAGGCCTACCGCGGCCTCGTCGAGGGCGACGCGAACGGCACCACCGTCGTGCCCCGGTGATCGGGATCTTTGTCAGGATCCGCACGCGGACCCGCTGGTTTTTGCGCGAACCGCCAAAAACCGCGTGTCCCCGTAACGGGTGACAGCCGGTGGCCGACAGGCAGATCGGCAAGTGACCAACTCACCCGAGGGGGAACCTGTGAAGGGTTCAGGGTTTTTGAAGCGAGCCACCGCCGCAGCCGCGGTGCCCGTGCTCGCCTTGCTCGTGGGGGCGGTGCCGGCGCAGGCGCAGACGGTCGCCTCCGGATCGCTGTCGTTCAGCGGCGACCCGGGCGACTGGATCAGCGGGGGAGGCTCCTACGCCTACTCCACCGACACCAAGGACCGGCTCACGGTCAACGCGACCGAGGACCACAACCACGTCGCCGTGAGCGTCAGCGGTTTCAACAGCGACTGGTGGACGCTCGACCTGGTCGCACCCAGCGGCACGGGCCTGACCGCCGGCACCTACGACGGGGCCACCCGGTACCCGTTCCAGGGCGCCGACGCGCCGGGGCTGGACCTGAGCGGCAACGGCCGGGGCTGCAACACCCTGACCGGGACGTTCACCGTCCAGAACGCCGTCTTCGGGCCGCACGGGTACGTCCAGACGTTCGACGCCACCTTCGAGCAGCACTGCGAAGGCGGCACGACGGCCGCGCGCGGTGCGGTCCACATCGCGAACCCGCCGGCCCCGCCGGAGCTCGGGATCGGGCTCAAGGTGGCCACGGACGGCACCGCGAGCACGCTCGACGGCAACGCCTACCTGCACGGCACCGTCCAGTGCACCGGCCCGGCCACGGTCACCCTGAGCGGGGCGGCGACGCAGGTCAAGCACAACGTCATCATCCGCGGCACCTACTCGACGCAGGTGGCGTGCACGCCGGGCGCGCCGGTGGCGTGGAAGGGGACCGTGGTGCCCGCGGGCACCACGCCGTTCCAGAAGGGGAAGGCCGAGGTCGTCACCCAGGCGACCGCGCTCGACCCGACCTACAACACCAACGTCTCGGTCGACGACACGACGGTCGTCACCCTGGTGAAGGGCTGAGTTCCCGGCCGTGGGGCCGCCGCGAAGGCGGCCCCACGGCTTCAGGCCGCGTGCCAGGCGTGTTCGGCGAAGACGTCGTCGAGCGGAGCCCGGGTGAGCCGGTTCGCGTACGTCGAGAGCGTGTACGTCCCGATTCCCAGCACCACTTCCAAGGCGTTGCGCGGCGTGTAGCCGGCGCCGGTGAACGCCTCCAGCGCTTCGGCGGGCGCCTCGCCGCGCGTGTCCATGACCGCGTGGACGAAGCCGCGCAGCGCCTCCAGCCGCGGTTCCGGCAGCGGCGACTCCGCCCGCAGCGCCGCCACCAGTTCCGGCGCGGCGGAGAGGCGCCCCAGCGCGGCCGTGTGCATCGCGACGCAGAGGTGGCACTCGTTGCGGGCCGCCACCGTCATGACCAGCACTTCGCGTTCCAGTGCCGTCAGGGTCGTGGACTCGAAGATCGCGTTGAGCTTCAGGAATCCGTTCAGCAGTTCGGGTGAGGTCGCCAGCCGGGCGACGGCGGACGGCACGCGGCCGAACTTCTTGGCGGTGGCCGCCATCGCGGGGCGGGCGGCGGGGGGTGCAGACTCCGGGGTGTGATCGGCGAACAAGGCGTCTCCCGAGGTGGGTGCGATAGAATCGACAACGTGGTTGTCGAAACCGTAAACCTGGTTGTCGAATTTGGCAAGGGCGCATGACCGACGCTCCGGGTTACGAGCTGCCCTTCCTGCTCTTCGGCGGCTTCCGCGCGCTCATCGACCGCCTGCACGCCGAACTCGCCCGCCGCGGCCACCCCGGCATCCGGCCGTCGTACGGCTTCGCGATGCAGGCCGTCGGCGTCCGGGGGGCGACGGCGTCGGAAATCGGCCGTCGCCTGGGGGTGTCCAAGCAGGCGGCGGGCAAGACGGTCGAGCGCCTCGAAGCGCTGGGGTACGTCGAGCGCGCCGACGACCCGGCCGACGCCCGCCGCAAGATCGTCCGGCTGACCGCGCACGGCGTCGACGCACTCCGGAAGTCGGCGGAGATCTTCGACGAGCTGCGCGCGGACTGGGCGCGCACGGTCGGCGCCGAGCGGATCACCGCGCTGGAGAACGACTTGCGCGCGGTGGTCGGCCCGGCGGCGTACCGGCTGGATGCGGCCGGGTGGCTGTCGAGTTAGAAGCCGCAGCCCGGGTTCGGGGCGTCCTCCGAAAGCGGGCTGCCCGCCGGAAGCACGTACAGGACCTCCAGCACCAACGGCGTCGACCCGAGGTTGCGGCCGATGTGCACCTGGTCCGGCTTCTCGGTGAACGCGCGCCCGGCGCTGAAGACGCCGTCGAGGCTGCAGTCCGCCAGGTTGTGCGTCAGCGTTCCCGCCTTCACGTACGCGTACAGCGTGCCGTCGTGGAAGTGCCAGCCCGTGTAGCCGCCCGGCTGGATCGTGATCTCTCGCAGCGTGTAATCGGTGTGGCCGACGGTCTTCTGGGTCAGGATCGTGCCCGTGACGCCGCTGCCGGGTGTCGCGGAGGCGGTGGCGGGCAGCAGGACCGCGGTGAGCGCGGCGGTGGCAAGGACGATGAGCTTGCGCATCGGCCCAAGCTACCGCGTCCGGCCGGGTCCGTGGGGGCCGTGAGCCGGGCAGGTAGCGTGCGACCCATGGACGCGGACGTTTTCGGGCAGGTCCTCGGTGCGGTGCGGGAGTTCGTGCGCAAGGAGGTCGTGCCGCGCGAGGCCGAAATCGATGCCACCGACGAAATCCCCGCGCAGATCCGGGAGAAGGCCGCCGAGCTGGGGCTGTTCGGCTGGGCGCTGCCGGAGGAGTACGGCGGGCTCGGCCTCGGCATGGCCGAGGACGTCCGGCTGGCGATCGAGCTCGGCTGGACGACACCGGCCTTCCGGTCCCTGTTCGGCACCAACAACGGCATCGCCGGCCAGGCGATCGTGCACCACGGTACGCCGGACCAGCGCACCCGCTGGCTGCCGCGGCTGGCCGCCGGCCAGGCGATCGCGTCGTTCGCGCTCACCGAAGCCGAAGCGGGCTCGGACCCGGGCGGGCTGACCAGCCGCGCGGTCCGCGACGGCGACCGGTACCGGCTGTCGGGCACCAAGCGGTTCATCACGAACGCGCCGCTCGCCGAGGTGTTCGTCGCCTTCGCGCGCACCGATCCGGAAAGCACCGGCAGCCGCGGCATTTCCGCGTTCCTGGTGCCCGCGGGTGCGCCCGGCGTCACCGTCGGCCCGCACGACGCGAAGATGGGCCAGGCCGGCGCGTGGACGTCGGAGGTGGTCTTCGACGACGTCGAGCTGTCCGCCGACGCCCTCGTCGGCGCGGAGGGCCAGGGGTTCGGCATCGCGATGGCGTCGCTGGCCCGCGGCCGCCTGCACATCGCGGCGCTGTGCGTCGGGCTGGCCGAGCGGGCGCTCGCCGAAGCCGTCGAGTACGCGCGGACCGCGCGCCAGGGCGGCCGGGTGATCGGCGAGTACCAGCTCGTGCAGGCGCTGCTCGCGGAGTCCCACGCCGAACTCGCGGCCGGGCGCGCGATGGTCCACGAAGCCGCCGCGAAGTACGACTCGGGCGAGGACCGCAAGCTCGGGCCGTCGTCGGCGAAGCTGTTCTGCACCGAGATGCTCGGCCGGGTCGCCGACCGCGCGGTGCAGGTCCACGGCGGGACGGGGTACGTCCGCGGCGTCACGGTCGAGCGGATCTACCGGGACGCGCGGCTGTTCCGGATCTACGAAGGCACCAGCGAAATCCAGAAGCTGGTCATCGCGCGGCAGCTGCTGAAGGGCTGAACTTGCGCTGGAGCGCACTCCAGGTCCTAGCGTCGGGAGCATGACCACCCCACAGCACAAACTCGGCTCCGGCTTCGGCGCCGAGACCACCGCGGCCGAAGCCGTGGCGGGGATCGACCTGTCCGGCAAGCTCGCCGTCGTCACCGGCGGCTACTCCGGCATCGGCCTGGAGACCACCCGGGCCCTGGCGGGCGCCGGCGCGCACGTCGTCGTCCCGGCCCGCCGCCGCGCCACGGCCCGGGATGCCTTGCAGGGCCTGGAAAACGTCGAGGTCGACGAGCTGGACCTCAGTGACCTGGCCAGCGTCCGCGCGTTCGCCGAGCGGTTCCTCACCTCGGGGCGCGGTATCGACGTCTTCATCGGCAGCGCCGGGATCATGGCGTCGCCCGAGACGCGCGTCGGGCCGGGCTGGGAGGCGCAGTTCGCGACCAACCACCTGGGCCACTTCGCGCTGGTGAACCGGCTCCGGCCCGCGTTCGGCGCCGGTGCCCGCGTGGTTTCGGTGTCCTCGCGCGGCCACCACTACGGCCCGGTGCGCTTCGACGACCTGAACTTCGAGCGGGGCTACGACAAGTGGCTCGCCTACGGCCAGGCGAAGACCGCGAACGTGCTGTTCGCGGTGCAGCTCGACCGGCTCGCCCGCGAGCGGGGTGTCCGCGCGTTCGCCCTGCACCCGGGCCGCATCCTCACCGACCTCGTCCGCTACCTCGACCACCAGGAGCTGGTCGACGCGGGCATGGTCGACGAGTCCGGCCGGGTCACCGGCGGCGCGAAGACGCCGGAGCAGGGCGCGGCGACCCAGGTCTGGGCGGCGACGTCCCCGCTCCTCGACGGCCTCGGCGGCGTCTACCTCGAGGACTGCGACATCGCCGAGCCCGCCCCGGCCGACGGCACCCGCACCGGCGTGAAGGACTACGCGGTCGATCCTGTGCTCGCGGAACGGCTCTGGACGGTGTCCGCGGAGCTGACCGGCGTGAACGCGTTCGCCTAGGGCCTGTATCGAAGTGGGTCAGAGCCATTCGTTGATGGCGGCGATGTGGATGGTGGCTTCGTAGCGGGCGGCGAGTTTGTCATAGCGGGTGGCCACCCCGCGGTGGCGTTTGAGGCGGTTGATGCCGCATTCCACGGCGTGGCGCTGTTTGTAGGTTTCGGGGTCGAAGGTCGGTGGCCG
>NZ_JAJPWN010000021.1:0-248498 GCF_046549135.1 Amycolatopsis sp. lyj-23
GAGTGTTTCGGTGGTTATAGCGTCAGGGAAACGCCCGGTCCCATTCCGAACCCGGAAGCTAAGCCTGACAGCGCCGATGGTACTGCAACCGAAGGGTTGTGGGAGAGTAGGACACCGCCGAACTTACCTTCCGTACGGCCCGTTAGGATAGCCAGTTGGCTGCCCTAGCGGGCCGTACGCGTATGTCCAGAACAAGATTTTTCATGGCAGGAGGCCAGGTGTCCGAGTTCGGTCGACGAGACTCAAGCGATGATGGGTCCGGCCGGTCGGCACGCCGGGACGAAGGCTCCCGGGGCCGGTCGGACGGACCCCGGAAGAGCCAGGGCGGCGCGCGGCAGGACCGCGGCGGCCGCGACAGTCACCAGGGACGCCCGCGCCGTGACGACCGCGGTGTCCGCGGCGGCGGCAAGCCCTTCCGCGGCGGCGACGGTCCCCGCGACCGCGATCAGCGCGGAGGATACGCAGGTCAGAGCCGCACCGGCGGCCGCAGCTCCGGCGAGCGCGACGACCGGCGCGGCGGCGGGTACGGCAGCCGCGACTCCGGCAACCGGCCGGGCGGTGGCCGCTTCTCCGACGGCCCCAGCCGCTCCGGCGGCGGCCGTTACGAAGACCGGGGTGCCGGCCGGTACGAGGACCGCGGCAACAGCCGGTCCGGAACCCGCGGCGACAGCCCGGGCTGCAGCTTCGACGACCGCGGCGGCCGGCCTCAGGGCAAGTCGTCGTACGGCGACCGCAAGCCGCGCTGGGACAACGACCGTCGCGACAACCCGCGCGGTGGCTACCAGCGCCGCGATGACGACCGCGGTTCGCGGCCCGGTGGGTTCCGGTCGGACGACCGGGGCCGCGACGATTCGCGCGGTACCCGGACGGGTGGTTTCCGTTCGAGTGACCGGGACCGTCGCGACGATTCCCGCGGTGGTTACCAGCGGCGTGACGACGACCGCGGCTCGCGCCCGGGCGGCTCCCGCTCCGACGACCGCGGTCGCCGGGACGACTCGCGCGGTGGTTACCAGCGTCGCGACGATGACCGCGGCCCTCGTACGGGCGGCTTCCGCTCGGACGACCGGGGCCGTGGTGGCAGCGACTCCCGCGGCAGCTACCAGCGCCGCGACGACGACCGCGGTTCGCGGCCGGGCGGGTTCCGCTCCGATGACCGCGGCCGCCGGGACGACTCGCGGGGCAGTTACCAGCGTCGCGACGACGACCGCGGCTCCCGTACGGGCGGGTTCCGGTCGGACGACCGTGGCAGCGACCGCCGCGACGACGACCGCGGCAACCGCACCGGCGGATTCCGGTCGGACGACCGTGGGAGCGATCGCCGCGACGATTCGCGTGGTGAGCGCGGCAGCTACCAGCGCCGTGATGACGACCGCGGCCCTCGGACCAGTGGCGAGCGCGGCAGCTACCAGCGTCGCGACGACGACCGCGGTACCCGGACGGGTGGTGACCGCGGTACCTACCAGCGCCGCGACGACGACCGTGGCTCGCGGCCCGGCGGCTTCCGGTCCGACGACCGCCGCGATGACTCGCGCGGTGACCGTGGCGACCGCGTCGGCGGTGGCAAGCGCTTCGACAACGCCCGCGGCCAGGGCGAGCGCCCGGACCGTCGTGACGACCGGCCCCGCCGGGAGCCGCGGCCCAAGGTCGGTGCGCCGCTCGACGACGAGGCGCTCGCCAGGGAACTCCTCGAAGCTCCCGAGCTGCCCGAGGACGTCGAGTTCTCCGACCTCGACGAGGACGCCCGCCGCGAGCTGAGGACGCTGCCCAAGGGGCTCGCCGAGACCGTCGGGAAGCACCTCGTCGCCGCCGGGGGGCTGATCGACAGCGATCCCGAGGCCGCCCTCGAGCACGCCAAGTACGCCAAGGCCAAGGCCTCGCGCGTGCCGATCGTGCGCGAAGCCCTCGGGCTGGTCGCCTACCACGCCGGCAACTGGTCGGAGGCCCTCTCCGAACTGCGGGCCGTCCGGCGGATGACGCGCGGCGACGAGCACATCGCCATCATTGCCGACGCCGAACGCGCGCTCGGGCGGCCCGAGCGGGCCCTCGACCTGGCGAAGGAGGTCGACACGACGAAGCTCGCGAAGGCCACCCAGGTCGAGCTCGCCATCGTCGCGGCCGGCGCGCGGCGGGACCTCGGGCAGCTCGACGCCGCCGTCGTCTCGCTGCAAGGCGACGACCTCAAGGCCGAGAAGCGCGACCCGTGGAGCGCTCGTCTCTTCTACGCCTACGCCGACAACCTCGCGGCCGCCGGGCGCAAGGACGAGGCCGTCCGCTGGTTCCTCAACGCCGCCGAGGCCGACGCGGAGGACGAGACGGACGCCGCCGAGCGTGCGGCCGACCTGGCGAACGAAAACACCGAGAACACCGAAGCGAAGGACACCGAAGACTCGGATGAGTGACGCTCTCCTCGCGGCCTACGACGCGGTCCTCTTCGACCTCGACGGCACCGTCTACCACGGCACCCGGGTCATCCCGGGTGCCCCGGAGACGGTGCGGGCCGCGCGGGAGCACGGCACCCCGGTCCGGTTCGTCACGAACAACGCCTCCAAGGCCCCCGACGAGGTCGTCGCGCACCTCACCGGCCTCGGCATGCCCGCCGGGACCGATGAGGTGCACACCAGCGCCCAGGCCGGGGTCCAGCTGCTGGGGGAGCGGCTCGAGCCCGGCGCCGAGGTCCTCGTCGTCGGCACCGATTCGCTCGCCGCGGAGGTGGCCGGGGCCGGGCTGAAGCCGGTGCGGGAGAACGGCGACGGCGTCCGGGCCGTCGTGCAGGGGCACTCGCCGGACAACACCTGGGCCGCGCTGGCCGAGGCCTGCCTGGCCATCCGCGCCGGCGCGCTCTGGGTGGCCTGCAACGTCGACGCGACGCTGCCCAGCGAGCGCGGCCTGCTGCCCGGCAACGGCTCGATGGTCGCCGCGCTGCGCACCGCCACCGACGTCGAGCCCCTGGTCGCCGGCAAGCCGCAGCCGCTGCTGTTCGAGACCGCCGCCTGGTCGGCGGGCGCGCAAAAGCCTTTGGTCGTCGGCGACCGGCTCGACACGGACATCGCCGGTGCGGTCGCCGCGGGAATCGACTCGCTGGTCGTCCTGTCGGGGGTCGCGACGCCGAAGCAGCTGATCGAGGCGGTCCCGGCCGAGCGGGCGACGTACCTCGCCAAGGACCTGACCGCGCTCACCGAAGCGGCCGAAGACCTCAAGATCGGGCCGCGGCCCGGTTGGACCGTGACCGTCGAGAACCAGACCCTGACGGCGACGGGTGACGGCGACGACCTGGATCTGCTCCGGGCGCTGTGCCACACGGCCTGGGATACCGGCGTCACCGAACTCGGCGAGCGCGCCCGGGCCGCACTGTCCTGACTGAGCCTTCTGGGACCGAGCCCCAGACCCCGGCCGGGGGACAAGCCCCCCTGGACCCCCCGAAAGCCCCTGATACCGTTCGGACTGTGCAGGACCACCCCTATCCCGTCCCGGGCCCGCCGCCCGGTTCGTTCTCGCAAGCGACCGACCCGCGCGCCGGCATCGACGAAGCCGTCGCCGGGCTGGACGACCTGGACGCGCTGCCGCTGGCGGAGCACGTCGAGCGCTTCGACGCCGTGCACACCGAGCTGACGGTCGCCCTGTCCAGCATCGACAAGGTCTGATCGGCGTGCCCAAGCGGGCCCGCCTCGACGCGGAACTGGTTCGGCGCGGCCTCGCCCGGTCGCGTGAACAGGCGTCGGCCCTCATCACCGGCGGCAAGGTCACCGTGCGGGGCATGGTCGCGACCAAACCCGCCACCGGCGTCGAATCCGACGCGCCCATCGTCGTCAGGGACGAAGACGATCCCGGCTGGGCCTCGCGCGGCGCGCACAAGCTGCTGGGCGCCCTGGCCGCGTTCACGGACCTGTCCGTCGAAGGCAAGCGCTGCCTGGACGCCGGCGCGTCCACCGGCGGCTTCACCGACGTCCTGCTCCGCAACGGCGCCGCGACCGTGATCGCCGCCGACGTGGGCCGTGGCCTGCTCGACTGGCGGATCCGCACGGACGAACGCGTGGTGGTCATGGATCGCACGAACGTCCGCAACCTGACCCCCGAGGACCTCGGCGGCCAGGTCGACCTGGTCGTCGGGGACCTGAGCTTCATCTCGCTCAAGCTCGTGCTGCCCGCGCTCGCCGCCTGCGCGCGCGAAGGCGCCGACCTGGTGCCGATGGTGAAACCGCAGTTCGAGGTAGGCAAGGACCGCCTCGGTAGCGGCGGGGTCGTCCGCGACCCGCAGCTGCGCGCCGAGTCCGTGCTCACCGTCATCGACGAGGCCGCGAAACTCGGCCTCGCGCTGCGCGGGGTGACCGCCAGCCCGCTGCCCGGGCCGTCCGGGAACGTCGAGTACTTCGTGTGGCTCGGGAAAGAACACGTGGCGGAGTCCACTATGGACGCGGTAGACAGGTCTGAGGCCGAGCGGCTCGTCCGGACCGCCGTCGAGGAAGGGCCCGCATGACCACCGAACGTGAAGTGCTCCTCATGGTGCACCCCGACCGCGACGCGACGGCCGAAGCCGCGCGGGAGGTTTCGGCGCGCTTCGCCAAGGCCGGCATCCGGCTCCGGGTGACCGAGCACGACGTCTGCGCGCTGATCAACCCCGAGCAGCACGGCGTCGGCGCGACCTGCACGGTCGTCGGCCCGGACGACGACCCCACCGACGGCGTCGAGCTGGTCTTCGTCCTCGGCGGCGACGGCACGCTGCTGCGCGCGGCCGAGCTGGCCCGCCCGGCCGGGGTGCCGGTGCTCGGCGTGAACCTCGGGCGCGTCGGCTTCCTCGCCGAGGCGGACTCCGACGCGCTGGCCGACACCGTCCAGCGCGTGGTCGACGGCGACTACCAGGTCGAAGAGCGGATGACCATCGACGTCACGGTCACCCACGACGGCGAAGAGCTCGCCCGCACCTGGGCGCTCAACGAAGCCAGCGTCGAGAAGAGCACCCGGGAGCGGGTGCTCGACGCGCTGATCGAGGTCGACGGCCGTCCGGTGTCCGCCTTCGGCTGCGACGGTGTGCTCTGCGCCACACCGACCGGTTCGACCGCGTACGCGTTCTCGGCGGGCGGGCCGATCATCTGGCCGGACGTCCAGGCCCTGCTCGTGGTCCCGAGCAACGCGCACGCGATGTTCGCCCGCCCGCTCGTGGTGTCCCGCGACTCGGAGATCACCGTCGGGATCGACCCGGACGGGTCCTCGGCCGTCCTGACCTGCGACGGCACCCGGCCGATCGACCTGCCCCCGGGTGCCCGGGTGCGGGTGACCTGCGGCAAGACGCCGGTGCGGCTGGTCCGCCTCTGGGACGGCCCGTTCACCGACCGTCTGGTGCAGAAGTTCTCGTTGCCGGTGAAGAGCTGGCGGGAGCGCCACGCGCGCCCTTGCGAGTAACCACTCAACGCTCGATTCGAACATATCGGCGACGCGCCGGGTGCCCGCGCGCGCAGAGTGTCGGTGGGGGCCGCTACCGTAGGCGGCGTGCTGGCCGAGATGCGCATCCAGGGCCTCGGAGTCATCGAGGACGCCCTGCTGGAACTGCACGCGGGCTTCACCGTCGTGACCGGTGAGACGGGTGCGGGCAAGACCATGGTCGTCACCGGGCTGCACCTGCTGTCCGGGGGCCGCGCCGAGGTGTCCAAGGTCCGGACGGGAATGCTGAAGGCGTTCGTCGAAGGGCGGTTCACCTACTCCGGGGTCGAAGGCGCCGAGCGGATCGTCGCCGATTCCGGTGCGGACGTGGACGAGGACGGCAGCGTGATCGCGTTGCGCGCGGTCGCCGTCGACGGGCGCTCGCGCGCCCACCTCGGCGGCCGGTCCGTGCCGGTCGGGGTGCTCGCGGAGCTGTCCGAACAGCTGATCGCGGTGCACGGGCAGAACGACCAGCTGCGGCTGCTGCGCCCGGCCGAGCAGCGTGCGGTGATCGACCGGTTCGCCGGCGACGCGGTGGCCAAGCCGCTGCAGGCCTACCGGGAGGTCCGGGCCGAGTGGCTGGCGGTGATCGCCGAGCTGACCGAGCGGTCGACGCGCTCGCGGGAGATGGCCCAGCAGGCCGACCTGCTCAAGCACGGCCTGACCGAGATCGACGCCGTCGCGCCCGAGCCGGGCGAGGACGTCGAGCTCACCGACCAGATCAAGCGGCTCGCGGCGGTCGACGAGCTGCGCGCGGCCGCGACCGAGGCGCACATCGCGGTGTCCGGCTCGCCGGACGGTGACCCGGACGCCCCGGGCGCGGCCGGCCTGGTCTCCGAAGCGCTGCGGCGGCTCGTCACGGCGGAGGACGCCGTGCTGCGCGAGCTGGCGCCGCGGCTGGAGGAGGCGTCGGTGCTGCTCGCCGACGTCGGGGCCGAGCTGGGCACCTACGTCGAGACGCTGGACGCCGACCCGGCGCTGCTGGAGAAGGTGCTGGCCCGCCAGTCCGACCTCAAGCGGCTGACCCGCAAGTACGCGGCGGACGTCGACGGCGTGCTGGCCTGGGCCGAGGACGCCCGGCGCCGGCTGGAGTCGATGGACACGTCGGAGGAGGCGCTCGCCGAGCTGGCCCTGCGGCGCGACCAGCTCGCGATCCAGCTGGCCGCGCACGCGGCCGAGGTGTCGGCGGCGCGCGAGACGGCGGCGGCCGAGCTCGCCGCAGAGATTACCCGCGAGCTGTCCGGGCTGGCGATGGGCCAGGCCGCCATCGAGGTGACCGTCGAGCAGCGCCCGGCCGAACACGGCGACACGCACGCGCTGCCGATCGACGGCCGCGCGGTGCACGCGGGCCCGGACGGCGTCGACGACGTCGAGCTGCTCCTGCGGGCCCACGACGGCGCGCCGCCGCTGCCGGTGCACAAGGCCGCGTCGGGTGGCGAGCTTTCGCGCGTGATGCTGGCGATCGAGGTGGTCCTGGCGCACGCGGACACCGTGCAGACGCTGGTGTTCGACGAGGTCGACGCGGGTGTCGGCGGCCGGGCGGCGGTCGAGATCGGCCGGCGGCTGGCCCGGCTGGCCCGGACCCACCAGGTCCTGGTGGTCACCCACCTGCCGCAGGTGGCGGCGTTCGCCGATCAACACCTGGTGGTGGACAAGGGCCACAGCGGCGGCGTCACGCGAAGCGGCGTGAAGAACCTAAGCCAGACCGAGCGGGTCAGCGAGCTGGCCCGGATGCTCGCCGGCATGGACAACGAGACGGGCCGTGCGCACGCGGAGGAGCTGCTGGCGACCGCGGAGAAGGACAAGACGGAGTTCGAGCCGAAGAAGAAGCGCGCGGCGAAGAAGAAGTAGCCGCGGCGGGGAAATACTTCGCGCCGCCCGGCAGTTGTCGTGACGACTGCAGGTGGCGAAAGGATCCCCGATGCGCGCGGTGGTACTGCGAGAACCCGGTCCGGTCGAGAACCTCGAGCTCACCGAGCTCCCGCTGCCGGAGGTGAAACCCGGCTGGGTCCGGATCGCGGTCAAGGCGTTCGGGCTCAACCGGTCCGAGCTGCACACCCGGCTCGGCCTGGCCGAAGGCGTCACCTTCCCGCGCGTGCCCGGGATCGAGGCCGTCGGGGTCGTCGACGCCGATCCGAGCGGACGTCTCGCCGCCGGGCAGCAGGTCGCCACCATGATGGGCGGCATGGGCCGCACGTTCGACGGCGGCTACGCCGAATACACGCTCGTGCCGCAGAACCAGGTCATCCCGTTCCGCTCCGACCTGCCGTGGGAGGTCATCGGCCAGGTCCCGGAGACGCTCCAGACGGCGTACGGGTCGCTCACCACCGGCCTCGACCTCCAGGCGGGCCAGACGCTGCTCATCCGCGGCGGCACGTCCGCGCTCGGGTTCGCCACCGCGACCCTGGCCAACGACCTCGGTGCCACCGTTTTCGCGACGACCCGGCAGCCCGGACGGATCGAAACCCTGCGGGAACACGGCGTCGACCACCCGCTGCTGGACGACGGGAACGTCGCCGAGCAGGTCCGGAAGATCGCCCCCGAAGGGGTCGATGCCGCCCTCGAACTGGTCGGCACGCCGACCCTGCCGGACACCCTGAACGCCACCCGGGTGCACGGGACCGTCTGCTTCGCCGGCATGCTTTCGAACCAGTGGACGGTCAAGAATTTTTATCCGATCGGCTACCTTCCCGCCGGGGTGCGGTTGACCGCTTATGGTGGTGAGGCGGACGACCTGCCCGCCTCCGTCCTCCAGCGCCACCTCGACCGGATCGCCGGCGGCGAAGCGAGCCTCGGCCCGGTCAAGGTCTACTCGATGGCGGAGATCCGGCAGGCGCACGACGACCTGGAGCACAACCGGACGGCGGGCAAGCTCGTCGTGCTGACCGGCCGAGCGGAGGGAGCCGCCCCGTGATCCTGCCGCCGTCCGCCGACGTCGAAGCCGAGCTCGCCGCCGCGCGGCGGGACGGCGACCTCGACCGCTACCTCGGCCTGCTCGCGGGCGAGGAGCTGTTCGTGCCGATCCGGCGGGTGAACGCCCGGAGCATCCTCGACGAACGGGCGGAGACCTTCCCGAACGTCTACTTCGAGACCGGCGGCGACGAGTTCCTGCAGGTCTTCAGCCGCGGCGCGCTGCCGGACCTCGGCCCGGACGTCGTGGCCATGAGCGGCTCGCTCGACTGGGCGGTCGACGGCGTCGGGCGGCACGAGCGCGTCGTGTTCAACCGCGGCACCCGCAGCGAGTGGCGGCTGCCGGGCGCGACCCTGCAGCCGTGGCTCGACGCGCACGCCGGCGAGGTCACGCCGCTGGAGGAGCAGGTCGAGCGGCTGATCACCGCGCCGTACGGGCACCTCGAAGGGCCGATCGCGCACGCGCTGGCCTGCGGTGCGCACCTGGCCGTGCTCAACGCGGCGCCGTGGAACCTGCTCGACGGCCGCTACCACGACTACGTCGCCGAGGTGCGCGGTCTGCGGGACTGGTGGGGCGTGCCCGACCCGCCCGCCTGGCGCGCGACGATGACCGGCCTGATCGGCGACGGCTACGCGTTGACGCCCGGCAACCTCGTCCTCATGCTGCGCCTGCGGTTCGCCGCCGAGTACGGGCTGCCGGGCGCCGAGTTCGAACCGCTGACCTGGGCCCGGCTGGTGGACCGGTGGTGCGTGGAGAACGACGCCGAAGACCAGGCCGACGAGCTGCGCGAAACCGTCCGCCGGGTGTCCCGGTACGAGCGGCGGCTGCGCGCCGACGGCGTGGTCGACGCGGACGGGTGCGTCACGACGGCGTTGTCCTGGGACGTCGGCCGCGCGATCACCATCGCCCGCGGGGGACTGGCGGCCGGCTACTGCGACGCGCTGAGCGCCGAGCTGATGGTGCTCGAAGCCGGTTCCCTGGCCCGCCGCTACCACCAGTCATGGGCCGACCTGTCGGCGGGCTACCTCATGGGGCGGGTGCTGCACGGCGGCGAAGACGAGTTCGGCGAGTGGTACCCGGCGGCCGTGCGCGTCCACCACCAGCTCCTTCAGGACCCCGCCAGCCCCTGGCTGAACCTGGACTTCGGCTCGCTTTCGGAGGAGTCCGACGCCTGACCCGCGCGGGGGAGGGCGACGCGGCTCACCACAACGAGTCACGGCGGCTACGGCGTGGCGTACCTCGTCCCACGAGCAAATTTGTCACCATCGGCCACATGAAGCTCACCGGCCTGCTCACGCGGAATCAGGAACCCCTGCCGGGGATCACCGGGGTCGCCCGCGTGGACCGCCGCACCCGGGAGCTGCTGCGCCGGATCAGTCCCGGCGACATCGTCGTGCTCGACCAGCTGGACCTCGACCGCGCGACGGCCGACGCCCTGGTCGAGGCCGAGGTCGCGGGCGTGGTGAACGCGTCGCCGTCGATCTCCGGCCGGTTCCCCAACATGGGACCCGAGATCCTCGTCGCGGCCGGCATCCCGCTGGTCGACTCGGTCGGCGGCGAGCTCCTGCGCTCGATCAAGGA
Organism: Amycolatopsis sp. lyj-23; assembly: GCF_046549135.1. NCBI lineage: Bacteria > Bacillati > Actinomycetota > Actinomycetes > Pseudonocardiales > Pseudonocardiaceae > Amycolatopsis > Amycolatopsis sp. lyj-23. Next base: position 9,908 of record NZ_JAJPWN010000021.1, read on the forward strand.
CGGCACGAAGCTGCGGCTGCACGACGGCGTCGTCTACATCGGCGAGCGGCAGGTCGCCTCCGGCATCCTGCAGACCGCCGAGAGCGTCGCCGACCAGATGATCGAGGCCAAGGCCGGGATGTCGACGCAGCTGGAGGCGTTCTCGGCGAACACCATCGAGTTCCTGCGCCGGGAGCGCACGCTGATCCTCGACGGCGTCGGCGTGCCCGAGCTGAAGGTGCCGCTGCGCGACCGGCACGTGCTCGTCGTCGCGGGCGGCAACGGGCACGCCGAAGACCTCAAGAAGCTGAAGAAGTACATCGCCGAGCACCGCCCGGTGCTCATCGGCGTCGACGCCGGCGCCGACACGCTGCGCGTGCAGGGCTACCAGCCCGACGTCATCGTCGGCGACCCCACCGGCATCGGCACCGCGACCCTGCGCGGCGGTGGCGAGGTCGTGGTGCCCGCGCAGCCGGACGGCCACGCCCCCGGTGTCGAGCGCATCCAGGACCTCGGCATCGGCGCGGTGACCTTCCCGGCGTCGGGCAACGCCGAAGACCTCGCGCTGCTGCTGGCCGACGCGCACGGCGCGACCCTGGTCGTCACCGTCGGTTTCCAGGCCACGCTGCGCGAATTCCTCGACCACGGCCGGTCCGGTTCGAACCCCTCGACGTTCCTGACCCGGCTCAAGCTCGGCACGAAGCTCGTCGACGGCAAGGCGGTGGCGACGCTGCACCGCAACCGGGTGTCGATCGGCGCGGTCGTCCTGCTCGTGCTCGCCGCGGTGGTGGTGGTCGCCGCGGCGCTGCTGGTGTCCGACGTGGGCACGGTCTACCTGGACTGGCTCAAGCACACCTGGAACTCGTTCGCCGCCTGGGTCAAGGGATTGTTCACGTGATTTCGCTGCGGTACCACGTCGTTTCCATCGCTGCCTGCTTCCTGGCGCTCGCCGTCGGCGTCGTGCTCGGCTCGACCGCGCTGAACGGCACGCTGCTGTCCGGGCTGGTCGGGGACAAGAAGGACCTCGGCAGCCAGGTCGCCGACCTCGAGGCGCAGCGCAACGCGCTCAACGCCCGGCTGGCCGACGCGGACGCCTTCGCCGGCTCGATGGGCCCGAAGGTCGTCGCCGGTGCGCTCGACAAGCGGTCGGTGGTCCTGGTGACCACCGAAGACGCGCGCCCGGCCGACCGGGACGCGCTCAAGCAGCTGATCGGCCAGGCCGGCGCCGCGGTGACCGGCGAAGTGCAGCTGACGTCGGCGTTCGCCGACCCGGCGAAGGCCGACCAGCTCCGCGACGTCGTCACGCGGCTGCAGCCGGCCGGCTCGAAGTTCCCCACCGCGGGCGACACGGGCACGCTCGCCGGCGCGCTGCTCGGTTCGGTGCTGCTGCTGGACAAGACCACGGCGAAACCGCAGTCCGCGCCCGAGGAGCTGGCGGCGGCGCTGAGCGGCCTCACCGACGGCGGCTTCCTCAAGGCGGGCCCGGACGTCAAGCCGGCCCAGCTGGCGATGGTGCTCACGGGCGCCCAGGCGACCGGCGACGGCGCCGGTGACCGCGCGGCGACGATCGCCCGCTTCGCGACGCAGCTCGACCGCAGCGGCGCGGGCGCGGTCCTGGCGGGCGATCCGGGTTCCGCCGACGGCACGGGCGCGCTGGGCGTGGTCCGCGCGGACACGTCGGCGACGTCGATCTTGTCCACTGTGGACAACACGGACACGTCGGCCGGCCGGGTGAGCGTGATCCTGGCCCTGAAGGAACAGCTGGACGGGGGCGCCGGGCGTTACGGCATCGCCGGCAACGCCCAGGCCCCCGCCCCCGGGGTCGGCAACCCCACGGGAAACTGACGGCTCAGCCCGCGAGCCAGAGGGCCGGGACGTTCGGCGGTTCCCAGCCCACCAGTGAAGTGTGGGCCTGGCGGCACGTGTACGTGACGCCGTTGTAGGTCACCTTCGCGCCCGTCGCGTACGCCGTGTTCGGCGCCCACGCGGGGATCGACGGCGGTGTCGTGGTCGTGGGCGGTGTGGTGGTCGTCGGTGGTGTGGTGGTCGTCGGCGGAGTGGTCCGGGTCGTGGGCGTGGTCGGGGTCGTGGGTGTCGTCGGGGTGGTGGTCGGCGGCGCCGAGCAGTTCGGCGTCGAGGCCGCGAGGCCGTTGACCACCGCGTGGAACAGCGTCGAGCCCGGGTCGAGGTCGTAGAGCGAGAACATCATCGCGCCGCCGAGACCCGTGCAGTGGATGTAGTCCGTGCGGGCCTTGACCGACTGCGCCGACGAGCCGCCGTAGAAGTTCGTCCCGTCGTAGAACCAGGCCGACTGCGTGACCGGGTCCCAGAACGTGTCCGCCGGGTTGTCGACCACCCCGGACAGTTCCTTGTACATCGCGACGCCGGGGACGTTGCCGCTCAAGGCGTGACCCGGCGACGGGCCCGAAGCCGACTGGTACAGGCCGTGGTTCGAGCCGGACGGCACCCCGGTCCAGCCGCGGTAGTAGAACGGGACGCCGAGCGTCAGCTTGCCCGCCGGGAACCCGCCCGCGATGCCGTACGCGCTGTTGCCGTGCAGGTAGTCCTTGATCACCGAGTCGGTCGTGTACTTCTCCGTGCCCGGCGGGATCGTCCCCGACGGGTCGTTCGGCGAGGAGTACAGCGGGTCCTGGAAGTTCGTCGGCCCGGTCGCGTCCCACGCGCCGTGCATGTCGTAGGTCATCGCGTTGCCGAAGTCCAGGTACTGCCCGATCTTGTCGGTCTGGATCTTCGCGATCTTGTCCTGCCCGCCCGGCAGCGCGGCCGAGAGCGCGTAGTGCTTGCCGCCCAAGGCGTCCAGTTCGGTGCGGAACTCGGCCAGCAGGGCGGTGTAGTTCGCGGTGTCGGCGGCGCTGTAGTGGTTGCCGACGTGCCCGGTCGGCGAACCCGGGTACTCCCAGTCGATGTCGATGCCGTCGAAGATGCCCGCCGCGGTGCCCGGGCCGCCGTAGCCGCCGGCCGCCGGGATGTTGCCCTTGATGAACATGTCGAGGCAGGAGCTGACGAACTTCTTGCGGGACGCGTCGGTCGCGGCGGCGTCGGAGAAGTACTTCGAGTACGTCCAGCCGCCGATCGACAGCAGCACCTTCAGGTTCGGGTGCTTCGCCTTGAGTTCCTGCAGCTGGTGGAAGTTCCCGACGATCGGCTGGTTCCACGTGTCGGCGGTGCCGTCGACGCTGATGTCCGAGCCGAACGTCTTCTGGTAGTCGGCGAACTGGTCCTCGCCGCCGTCACCGGCGTTCGGGTCGCTTTCCCCGCCCGGATCCGGTGTCGTCGCCTTCGTGTTCTCGAAGCAGGTCAGGTTGGTGGGGTCGATGTTCTCGAAGTCGTAGAGCAGGTAGTCGAGGTCGCCGGCGATCGCGTCGACGTTCTTCAGGTAGTAGGCGTTCTGGTAGATGCTCCACTGGTCGTAGTAGGCGATCCGGACCCCGCCGGAAGTCGCGGCGGCCGCACCGGGGGCCGCCGGACCGGCGACCGTCAGTGCGCCGGTCACGACGGCGGCGGCCGCGGCCGCGACCAGGGCCAATCTTCGCTGCATGGCGTCTCCTCGCGCAGGCGGACGGCCCTCTCCCGGCCGCGACGGCGCGGGAGAGGGCGTACGCGATGGTCGTTCACGAGCGGGTCCGGCCCCGTTCACGAATGTGCGCGCGTGGACACGCGGTGTCAATACTTTGGACTAGACCAATTCTGGCGGGCGTGCGCTATGGGCTGCGGTGTCCGGATTTTCGGGCGGAGTCCCTACTTCAGTGGGGGGTCGAGCGGGAAGCACGAAACGCGCACCGCCCAGGTGTCGCCGCCCGCGGGCAACGGCATCCCCCGCAACGCGGCGGCCGCGTCGGTGTCGTGCGCTTCCTCGGCCGCCGCGTGGAAGATGTCGGCGGCGATCGACTGGTCGAACACGCCGATCTGCTGGTGGGGCCAGGCGGCGGCGCCCTGCCGGGCGGCCGGGATCAGCTGGTCCACGACCTTCCGCAGCGTCACCCCGTTCGCCGCTCGGTACTTCCACACGTCGACACCGAGGTTCTTCCCGATCTCGGCCAGCCGGCCCCACGCCGTGAGGTTGAAGTTGGCGTAGTGCCACGACATCGTGCGCGCCAGCTCGAGCGGCTGGCTGCCGTCGGCGGCGAACTGCACCGGGAAGCGCTTCTGCTCCGCCTCCAGCACGATCTTCTTCGCGTCCGAGCGCTTCCCCAGGTACGCCGAGATCGCCGCGTTCTGCATGTCGAGGAACGTGCCGTGGTTGTTGGTGGCGGCCAGTTCCAGCTTCGCCTGCGGGCTGGTCTGCATCCAGCTCAGGTACTGCGTCAGCCACGCCTTGATGCCCGAGCGGTCCTTGCCGGTCCAGCCCGGCGCGCCGCCGTCGAGGAGCGCGAACGCGTCCATGAGCTGGCTGAACGACTGCGTGGAGTCGATGATCCCGGTGCCGCTGACGGTGTTCTTGCACGGGATGACCTGTGAGTACGTCATGTTCGGGTTCATCCGCGTCGCCGGGTCGAGGAACCACGTCCGGATGTCCAGCGCCGCCCGCTTCGCGTACCGGGCGTCGCCGGTGTAGTACCAGGCCAGCGAGAGGTAGTACATCGCGTCCCACGCCCACATCCGGTAGGTGTGGTCGGTGATCGCGTCGGCTTCGGGGTTGCGCTGGCCGTCCTTGCTGACGTACGGGCAGCCCTGCTGGTTCTCCGGCGTCTTCGGCTGACTGGCCCACCAGTACGGCGCCTGGCTCAGGTAGTCGTGCTTGTCGCCGCTCGGGGGCGCGGACGGCTTCTGCGTGACCGACCACGGCCCGGCCGTCAGCGCGGTGTTCGCCTTGTCCAGCACGACTTTCAGCGCGGCACGCTGGGCCGTCGTGGCGTGGCCGCTGCGGACCGCCTGCCGGATGCCCGCGAGCTCGGCGCCGTCGGTGACGACCGTGTGCGGCGGGGAGGCGGCCACGGCCGTCCCGCTCACCGGGACCAGGAGCACGCTCGCGGAAACCGCCAGCGCGCCGAGAACTCTTCGCACGTCGACCGCCTTTCGGGGACGTCGAAATCCCCACGTCGTCACCGGGCGGCGGTACGGCTGCAGGGATTCTGACGTCCTCGTGCGGCAGGTGTCAATCCGCGGGCCAGGTGCGGCGCTTGGCGATCGGACGCGCGTACGAACCGGCGCGGCTGGTGGTGAGGCCCAACGCCACCAGGGATTCCGCGAGCCGGACCGCGGCGGCGACGCCGTCGATGACCGGGATGCCCAGCATCGTCGCGATCTTCCGGTCCAGGCCGGTCATCCCGGCGCAGCCGAGCACGAGCACCTCCGCGCTGGCGTCCCGCGCGCGGCGGCCGGCGGTCAGCAACGCCGACTCCGTCCGGCGTTCGTCGGTCAGTTCCAGCACGCCGAGCCCGGCTCCGGTGACCACGACGCAGTTCTGCGCGACCCCCGCGGCGTGCAGGCTGTCCTCGATCAGCCCGCACGTCCGGTCCAAAGTGGTCACCACGCCGTAGCGGCGGCCGAGCAGGCAGGCCAGGTGCGCGGCGGCCTCGGTGATGTCGACGACCGGGACGTCGAGCAGCTCGCGCGCGCCCTCGCGGCCGTGCTCACCGAACCCGGCGAGCACGACGGCGTCGAACGGTTCGTCCAGGCCGCGCAGCAGGTCCAGCACGGCCGCCGCGGACAGGAAGCTGTCCAGCCAGCCTTCGGCCGACTCCGGGCCCCACTTCGGTGTCCGCGCCAGGATCTCGGTGCCGGGACTCGCGGCCGCGCGGGCCCCGGCTTCGATCTCCTTCGTCATCGCCTCGGTGGTGTTGCAGTTGGTGACGACGATCCTCATCGATGGTTCCTCGAAACCGCGAAGTAGAGCAGGGCCGACGACGCCGTGCCGATGAACCACGAGTACGGCGCGGCCGGCGCGAAGAACGGCACCAACGCGATCACCGCGGACAGCGCGGCGGTCGGGAAGAACGTCACCAGCGCACGGGGATTCACCCGCGGGTAGCTCCCGCCGTCGACGAACAGCTGGGCGACGTCGACCTTGCCGCGCCGGATCAGGTAGTAGTCGACGATCATGATCCCGAACAGCGGGCCGAGGAACGCGCCGAGCCCGCCGAGGAAGTAGTTGACCACCGCCGGGGACGAGTACAGCTTCCACGGCAGCACGCACAGGGCGGCGACCGCGCTGATCATGCCGCCGACGGTGAAGGTGATCCGCTTCGGCCAGATGTTGGCCAGGTCGTAAGCGGGGGAGACGAAGTTGGCGACGATGTTGACGCCCATGGTCGCCACCGCGAAGGTCAGTGCGCCGACGATCAGCACCGGCGTGTTGTGCACCTTGGCCAGCAGTTCGGCCGGGTCGGTGATGGCCTCGCCGAACACCTGCATGCTGCCCGCGGTGACGATCACCGACAGCAGCGCGAACGCCGTCGAGTTGATCGGCAGGCCCCAGAAGTTGCCGCGCTTGACCGTCTTCTGGTCCGGGGCGAAGCGGGAGAAGTCGCAGAAGTTGAGCATGAGCGTGCCGTAGGTGGCCAGGATGAGCCCGGCCGCGCCGAACCACTGCCGGATCTGTTCCCCGGTGGACAGCTGCTTCGGGCTGCTGGTGAAGGAGATGTTCCAGTGCCCGGCGGCGAGGATCCAGACGGCGAGGGCGATCATCACCACCCAGATCGCCGGGCCGCACCAGTCCTGGAACTTGCGCACCGACTCCATGCCGCGGGTCAGGATGAGCGCCTGGACCGCCCACAGCGCGACGAAGCAGATCCAGCCGAGGGCGTGCAGGCCGAGGAACCCGTGTTCGGTCAGCGGTTTCAGGTTCGGGTCGATGGTCAGCACCAGCAGCGTGATGGCGACGCTGGCGAGGTAGGTCTGGATGCCGTACCAGAAGATCGCGATGACCGCGCGGATCAGCGCGGGCAGGTTGGCGCCGAACGTGCCGAAGCTGATCCGCGCCACGACCGGGAACGGGACGCCGGTGCGCTGCCCGATCCGGCCCATCAGGTTCATCCCGGCGTAGATGATGACGAACCCGAACAGCAGCGCGGTGAACACCTGCCAGGCCGACAGGCCGAGCACGAACAGTCCGGCCGCGAAGGTGTAGTTGCCGAGGTTGTGCACGTCGGACATCCACAGCGCGAAGATGTCGTAGACCTTCCAGCGGCGTTCCTCCGCCGGGGCGAGGTCTTCGTTCCACAGCCGGGGATCGGGCGGGGTGGCGGACTCTTGCGACGGTTCGGTGAGCGGGGCGGCGGTCATGCGGAGCCCTCCGATCGACGTGCAGCGACGACGATTTGGGATACCAAACTTTGGAATCCCAAATATCACCCCGGTGACCACGCGAGTCAACCCTCCGGCCGATAAACTCGGGTAACGACGTGTTACGGCGGTGTTGAGCGAGAGGGGTCCGGTGAACGAGCGGCAACCCCTCGCGGCCACCCGGCAGCGGGTCCGCGAGGAGCTGCGCGAGCGGATCCTGACCGGCCGGCTCCGCCCGGGTGACCGGCTGGTCGAGCGGGAGCTGGCCGAAGACCTCGGCGTCTCCCGGGTGCCGGTCCGCGAGGCCATCCGCGCGCTCGAGGCCGAGGGCTTCCTCGTCGTGCAGTCGCCGCGCCGGGTCGTCGTCCGGCAGCTGGCGCGGGTCGACGTCGAGGAGCTGTTCGACGTCCGCGAGGCCCTCGAGGGGCTGGCCGCCGGGCTGGCGGCGGCCCGCGCGGGTGCGGCGGAGCTGAAGCGGCTCGAGCGCGTGCTCGCCGACGCCGCCCGGGCGACGGCCCGCGGGGACGCGGCCCGGATCACCGTGTTCAACTCGCGGTTCCACGACGAGATCGTCGCCATCGCGGGCAACGCGCTGCTGACCACGATGCTGCAGCCCCTGGAAGGCCGGCTCCGCTGGCTCACGAGCCAGAACGAGCACTGGGCCGAGCTGCTCGACGAGCACCGCCGGCTGTACGAGGCGATCGCGTCGAGGGACGCGGAGCGCGCGAAGGCGTCCGCGGTGGAGCACGTGCGCGTGAACCGCGAGGTCACGCTGCGTTCACTGTTCGGCGAAGAACCCGAAGAGCGGCCTGCCGGCTGAAGCTCCGCCGCTTTGGTACCGATTGTGCCCGGCGCCCGCTTTTTCAGCCGTTCGCACCAGCGGTGACGCGACTTTGGTCTGTGTCACACCGCCGAACGGCGGCTTACGGTCGTCGGTCACCGGTCTCGCCGACCGTGTCCCCGCTTTCCCGGAGGTTCACTGTGCGTAGTGCGACAGTCTTCGCCGCCGCCTTCACCCTCGCCCTCACCGTCACCGGCGTCGCCGAGGCGGCCCCCGCCGGCCACGGCCACGCCCAGCGCGTCTGCTCGGTCGCCCCGGCCGGGTTCGCGGCCTGCAGCGCCTGGATCAACACCGACACCACGGCCGCACTGGCGGCGACGCCGTCCGGCCTGGGCCCGGCCGACCTGCTCTCCGCGTACAACCTCGGCTCGCTCGCGGGCAGCGCCGGTGCCGGCCGCACGATCGCCATCGTGGACGCCTACGACGCTCCGACCGCCTTCGCCGACGTTAACGTCTACCGCGCCCAGTACGGCATCCCCGCGCTCGCGTCCTGCACGCCCTCGACGGTCGACGCGAGCACCACGCCCTGCTTCGCCAAGGCCGACCAGAGCGGCGGCACCGGCTACCCCCGCAAGGACGGCGGCTGGGCCCAGGAGATCTCCCTCGACCTCGACATGGCGTCGGCGATCTGCCCGAAGTGCAACATCCTGCTGGTCGAAGGCACCTCGTCGAGCTTCGCCAACCTCGGCACCGCGGTCAACACCGCTGTGCGGCTGGGTGCCGAAGTGGTCAGCAACAGCTACGGCGGCAGCGAGTTCTCCGGCGAGGCGAGTTCCGAGGGCCAGTACTTCAACCACCCGGGCGTCGCGATCACGGTCAGCTCCGGCGACTCCGGGTACGGCGTCGAGTTCCCGGCCGCGTCGCGGTACGTCACCGCGGTCGGCGGCACCAGCCTGAAGAAGGCGTCGAACGCGCGCGGCTGGAGCGAGACGGCGTGGAGCGGCGCGGGCAGCGGCTGCTCGGCCTACATCGCCAAGCCGTCTTGGCAGACCGACAGCGGGTGCGGCAAGCGGACCGTGGCCGACGTCAGCGCGGTCGCCGACCCGGCCACCGGGGTCGCGGTCTACGACAGCACCGCCTACCAAGGCCGCTCGGGCTGGCTGGTCTTCGGCGGCACCAGCGTCGCCGCTCCGCTCGTCGGCGGTGTCTACGCGCTGGGCGGTGTCAGCGGCGTCACGGGGGCGAACACCGTCTACTCCCACACGTCGTCGCTCAACGACGTGAGCGGCGGCAGCAACGGTTCGTGCGGCGGCAGCTACCTCTGCACGGCGGTCACCGGCTATGACGGCCCTACGGGCCTCGGTACTCCGAACGGGGCCGCTGCCTTCTGATTTCCGTTACCAGGGGCCACCAAGCGCGCGTCACCACGCCCGCTTGGTGGCCCTTCACGCTGAGCATTAACATGATCACCGCGGCGACGCACCCCGAGCGGAAGTGGCATATCCGACACGCCCCATGAGCTCTGCCAACAGGCGCTTCCCAGCGGCTTCATGGGAAATTCACAGAATGGGTGGCAAGTCTGAGAACGTGAACCACGCCGACGACGGTGCCGGATCGGCGGCACGATGACCACTGCCCAGGCCACGCTCGAGGCTCCCGCCCGCTCCGCGAGACCGGGCGGCAAAGCGCCCTACCTCCACCAGATCGACCTCTTCCGGTTGATCACCTTCGCCTGCGTCATCCTCATCCACGTGGTCGGCGCGACGAACTTCGCGCAGGACGTCGGGGCCAACGCGGTCGAGACGCCGTTGCACTTCACCCGCGAGGCGTTCTTCGCGCTCACCGGGTTCGTGCTCGTGTTCCAGAACCGCCGGCGCGAGTTCACCGCCGGCGACTTCTGGCAACGGCGGCTCCCGCTGGTCGCGACGCCCTACCTCGCGTGGTCGATGTTCTTCTGGGCGTACTCCCTGGTGACCGGGGCGCAGCAGCCGGGCTCGCTCGAGGCGTCGATGCGCCTGCTGCTCGAGGACCTCGTCACCGGCGGGGCCTGGTACCACCTGTACTTCCTGCTCGTGACGATGCAGGTCTACCTGCTCTTCCCGCTGCTGATGAAGGTGCTGCGGGTGACCGAGGGCAAGCACAAGTGGCTGCTGCTCGGCAGCGGCCTGGTGCAGGTCGGCGTCACGCTGTTCATGACGTACCAGCCGCTCGGCGTGAGCTACGAAACGATCACCCACCTGTACGGCACGGTCCTGCCGTACCAGTTCTACACGCTGTTCGGCGCCGTGGTGGCCATGCACTTCGAGACCGTGCACGCCTGGGCCGGGCGGCACCGGCTGCTGCTGGGCGGCGCGCTCGTCGCGGTGCTGGCCGGCACCGAGTGGTGCTACTTCCGTACCGTCCACAGTGGAACGTTCCCGCAGGTGGCCAGCGATCCGTTCCAGCCGTACCTGATCCCGTGGTTCCTCACCGTGATCGCGGCGATCTACGCGTTCGCCACGAGGTGGGCGGCGCGCCGCCGGGAGGGCAGCCGCGGGGCCCGGCTGGTCTCGTGGGCGGCGAACCGGTCGTTCAGCATCTTCCTCGTGCACCCGCTCGCCCTGGCGCTGCTCGGGCCGGTGATCCCGCACGTCGCGGCGCGGTTCGGCGCGCCGTGGCTGAGCGTGCTCATCTACCTGGCGACGATCGTCCTCACCGTCCTGATCGTGGAGGTCCTGCGGCGGCTGCCCGGGAGCCGGGCGCTCACCGGGCGCCCGCGGCTGCGTCCGGCGCGGGTCGCGGCCTGACCTCACCCGTGCGGGTGGCTCGGGCCGCGAGACGCGCGTCGGGCGAGTCACAGCGCGCGGATCCGCGGGCGTGGGATATGCTGGCGGCCCGTGGGACTTCAGTCACGGGCAACCAAGTACGTCTTTGTCACCGGAGGCGTCGCCTCCTCTCTGGGTAAGGGACTCACGGCTTCCAGCCTCGGTCAGCTCCTTACCGCACGCGGGCTTCGCGTCACGATGCAGAAGCTCGACCCCTATCTCAACGTCGACCCCGGGACGATGAACCCGTTCCAGCACGGTGAGGTGTTCGTCACCGACGACGGCGCCGAGACCGACCTCGACATCGGGCACTACGAGCGGTTCCTCGACCGCGACCTCGACGGCAAGGCCAACGTCACCACCGGCCAGGTCTACTCGGAGGTGATCGCCAAGGAGCGCCGCGGCGAGTACCTCGGCGACACCGTGCAGGTCATCCCGCACATCACCGACGAGATCAAGGCCCGGATCACCGCGGCCGCCGGCCCCGACGAGACCGGTCAGTCGCCGGACGTCGTCATCACCGAGGTCGGCGGCACGGTCGGCGACATCGAGTCCCTGCCGTTCCTGGAGGCCTGCCGCCAGGTCCGCCACGACGTCGGCCGCGACCACTGCTTCTTCCTGCACGTCTCGCTGGTGCCGTACCTGGCGCCGTCGGGCGAGCTCAAGACGAAGCCGACCCAGCACTCGGTCGCCGCGCTGCGCAACATCGGCATCCAGCCGGACGCGCTGGTCTGCCGGGCCGACCGGGAGATCCCCGAGGACCTCAAGCGCAAGATCGGCTTGATGTGCGACGTCGACACCGAGGCCGTCATCGCCTGCCCGGACGCGCGGTCGATCTACGACATCCCGAAGGTGCTGCACCGCGAGGCGCTCGACGCCTACGTCGTCCGCCGCCTCGGCCTGCCGTTCCGCGACGTCGACTGGACGGTGTGGGGCGACCTGCTCGACCGGGTGCACAACCCGAACGAGGTCGTGCGGATCGCCGTCGTCGGCAAGTACATCGACCTGCCGGACGCCTACCTCTCGGTCACCGAGGCCCTGCGTGCGGGCGGGTTCGCGCACCGCGCGAAGGTCGAGATCGTCTGGGTCGCCTCCGACGACGCGCAGACCGCGTCCGGCGCGGCCTCCGTGCTGTCCGATGTGGACGGGGTGCTGATCCCGGGCGGGTTCGGCATCCGCGGCATCGAGGGCAAGGTCGGCGCGATCGAGTACGCCCGCACCCGCGGGGTCCCGCTGCTCGGCCTGTGCCTCGGCCTGCAGTGCATGGTCATCGAGGCGGCCCGGCACCTGGCCGGGATCACCGACGCCGGGTCGTCGGAGTTCGACGAGAACACCGAACACCCGGTGATCTCGACCATGGCCGACCAGCGTGACGTCGTCGCGGGGGAGCGGGACATGGGCGGCACCATGCGCCTGGGCGCCTACCCGGCGAAGCTGAAGCCGGGTTCGCAGGTCGCGAAGGCCTACGGCACGACCGAGGTCTCCGAGCGGCACCGGCACCGCTACGAGGTCAACAACGCCTACCGCAAGCAGCTCTCGGACGCGGGCCTGGTGTTCTCGGGCACCTCGCCGGACGACCGCCTGGTCGAGTTCGTCGAGCTGCCCGCCGACAAGCACCCGTTCTTCGTCGGCACGCAGGCCCACCCGGAGCTCAAGAGCCGCCCGACCCGGCCGCACCCGCTGTTCAGCGCGTTCGTCAAGGCCGTGGTGGACCGCAAGGTCGCCGAGCGGCTGCCGGTCGAGCTGCCCGAGGCCCCGGTGGCCGCCCGATGAGCGCGCCGGGCGAGCACGAGTTCAGCGTCGCGTCCAGCCGGGACGTCCACATCGGACGCGTCGTCGGCCTGCGCATCGACGACGTGGTGATGCCGGACGGGGAGACCGCGGTCCGCGAGGTGATCGAGCACCTCGGCGCAGTCGCGATCGTCGCGCTGGACGACGAGCAGCAGGTCACGCTCATCCACCAGTACCGGCACCCGATCGGGCGCCGGCTGTGGGAGCTGCCCGCGGGCCTGATCGACCACCTCGGCGAGGACCCGGTCGGGACGGCCAAGCGCGAGCTGGTCGAAGAGGCCGGCCTGGCCGCGGACGACTGGGTGACCCTGGTCGACGTCGCGGCGTCGCCCGGCTTCACCGACGAGGTCGTGCGGGTCTTCCTGGCCCGCGGACTGTCCGATGTGGACCGCGAGGTGCTCGGCGAGGAGGAGGCGGACCTGGTGATCCGCAAGTTCCCGCTCGCCGAGGCGGTCCGGATGGCCCTGGCCGGCGAGCTGCTGAACGGCGCCACCGTGTCGGGCGTGCTGGCCACGTACGCGGTGCTCACCGGCGCGGGTTCGGCCCGCCCGGCGGACGCCCCGTGGGCCGACCGCCCGACGGCGTTCGCCAAGCGCAAGCAGTCCTGACCCAAGCCCCCGGCCCAAGCGCCCCAATGTGGCCTTCGGTGCGTGTGACGCACCGAAGGCCGCCTTGGGTGCGTGTGACGCAACCAAGGCCGCCTTGGGGCGCTTGGGGCTACGGGCGCAGCGGGCGGCCCTGGGCGTCCAGGCCGCCGTCACGCAGCAGCACGATGCCGTCGATGATCGGCCAGATGATGCCGATCCCGGTGCACAGCACGACGAACAGCTGGAGCAGGGCCAGCCCGGTCTGGCCGGTGTAGAACCGGCCGACGCCGAAGGGCAGCACGATCTGCAGCACCCCGGCCACGGTCTTCGACCGGTAGGAGTACGGGACGGGCAGCTGCGGCGCGTACGGGGCCGGCGGCGCGTACATCGGCAGCTGCGTCGTGGGCTGGGGGTACATCGGCGGCGGCATCGGTGTCGGTGGTGGCCCGAAGAAGCCCGGGTGCGGCTGGGGCAGGTCGCGGAACAGCGGCCGCAGGTCGCCCAGGGTGGCGGCCGCGTAGGCGTCGGTCACCCGGGTCTCGTACTCGTCCGGGGTGATGCGGCCCATGCCGAAGTGGTCGGCGAGCAGCCTCGCCGCTTCCTCGCGCTCGGCGGTGCCGATGCGGAGCTGGTCGGACTCCATGGATCCACGGTAACCGCGTGAAGCTGAGAACGGGGTTTCTGCCGGGTCACGAGCGTCCGGCGGCCTATGGTGACGGCGTGGTAGCCGCGGGCAGCACCGACGGCGTGATCGCCGCGTACCTCGACCACCTGGTCGTCGAACGCGGGACCGCGCGCAACACCCTGGACAGCTACGCCCGCGACCTGCGCCGGTACGCCGCGCACCTGGACGCCCTGGGCGTCGCGAAGGTCGCCGACGTCACCCCGGCGCACGTCACCGCCTTCGGGGCCGCCCTGCGCGAAGGCGACGACGAGCACCGGCCCCTGGCCGCGTCGTCGGCCGCCCGGGCCCTGGTCGCCGTGCGGGGCCTGCACAAGTTCGTGCACGCCGAGGGCCTCACCGAGCACAACCCGGCCCGCGAGGTCCGGCCGCCGACACCCGCGAAGCGGCTGCCCAAGGCCCTGCCGGTCGACGACGTGCTGCGGCTGCTCGAGACCCCGCCCCCGGACGGCGAGCGCGCGCTGCGCGACCGGGCGCTGCTGGAGGTGCTCTACTCCACCGGCGCCCGGATCTCCGAGGCCGTCGGGCTGGACGTCGACGACGTCGACGCCGCCGAACGAACCGTGCTGCTCGACGGCAAGGGCGGCAAGCAGCGGCTGGTGCCGATCGGCCGTCCCGCGCTCGCCGCGCTGCACGCCTACACCGTCCGCGCCCGCCCGGCGCTCGCCGCGCACGGCCGGGGCACCGCGGCGCTGTTCCTCAACGCCCGCGGCAGCCGGCTGTCGCGGCAGAGCGCGTGGCAGGTCCTCAAGGACACCGCCGGACGCGCGGGGATCGAAGCCGCCGTGTCACCGCACACGCTCCGCCACTCCTTCGCCACGCACCTGCTCGAAGGCGGCGCCGACGTCCGCGTCGTCCAGGAACTGCTCGGCCACGCCTCGGTGACGACGACCCAGGTGTACACGCTGGTCACGGTCAACACCCTGCGCGAGGTGTACGCAACAGCGCACCCGCGAGCGTTGGGCTAGACGGCCCTAGAAAGGGCCGAGGGCCTTCCCAGCCTGCACCGACGGTCGAGTGACATTGCCCCGTCGAGTCCGGCGCGTTGCTTTGCCGGGGCTCGGACTCCGGACATAGGCTGCGGCGGACGCGACGAACAAGGAGCCTTCTCGCCATGTCGACACCGAACCAGCCGGCCCACCCGGCCGAGTCCGCCGGGTCGGCGGCGGCGAACCTCAACGACGTCAAGATCGCGACGCCGGAACTCCACGACGGCGACGAGCCGCAGGAGCGCAACGGCAAGAAGGTGAAGCTGGAGGGCATCGGCCCGACCGGCCGCCCGATCCGCGAGCACCCCGACCCGGCGCCGCTGGAGAAGCACGGCCCGGCCAAGATCATGGCGATGTGCAACCAGAAGGGCGGCGTCGGCAAGACGACGTCGACCATCAACCTGGGGGCCGCGCTCGCTGAGTACGGGCGCAAGGTGCTGCTCGTCGACTTCGACCCGCAGGGCGCGCTCGCGGTCGGCCTCGGCATCCAGCCGCACGAGCTGGACCAGACGGTCTACAACGCCATCATGGAGCGGTCGGTCAGCGCCACCGACGTGCTGATGAAAACCCGTGTCGACGGCGTTGACCTGCTGCCGAGCAACATCGACCTGTCCGCCGCCGAGGTCCAGCTCGTCGCCGAGGTGGGGCGCGAGCACACGTTGTTACGGGTCCTTCGTCCGGTCATGAACGACTACGACTATGTTCTTGTCGACTGCCAGCCCTCGCTCGGCCTGCTCACGGTGAACGCGCTGACCGCCGCGGACGGCGTGATCATCCCGCTGGAGTGCGAGTTCTTCAGTCTGCGAGGCGTAGCTCTCCTGATCGACACCATCGAGAAGGTCCAGGAACGCCTCAACCCCAAACTGGACATCGTGGGGATTCTCGCCACCATGTACGACCCGAGAACCCTGCATTCGAAGGAGGTCATGGCTCGCGTGGTGGAGGCATTCGGCGAGACCGTGTTCGACACGGTCATCAACCGCACCGTGCGGTTCCCCGAGACGACGGTCGCGGGTGAGCCGATCACGACCTGGGCGCCCAAGTCGGCCGGCGCGGCGGCGTACCGCCAGCTGGCCCGCGAGGTGATCGCTCGGTGAGCAGGCGCGCCTCCCTGCCCGGAGCGTCGGAACTCTTCAGGATCACGACCAGCACCGCCAGCCCCGCCCTCGATCTCCCTCCCCAGCCCCCGGCCGAGCCCGCCGAGCCCACCGAGCCCGCCGCGAAGCCCAAGCCCGCGGGCAACGGCCGCGCGGAACAGCTCGCCCGCAGCGCGGCCCCGCACGGCTCGGGCCGCACCAAGCACGACGCGAAGATCACCGTGTACGTCTCCGGCGACGAGCTCGTCGCGATGGAGCAGGCCCGGCTGACGCTGCGCGCGAAGCACGACCTGGTCGTCGACCGCGGCCGCCTGGTCCGCGAGGCCGTCGCGGTCCTGCTGGCCGACTTCGACCAGAACGGCGAGGAATCCGTGCTGGTGCAGCGGCTGCGGGTGGTCGGCTCAGACGGCGGCGAAACCGAGGGCTGATGGACGAGCCGGAACCGGCTCCGGAGGAACAGGTTCCCGAAGTGCACCAGACGGTGCACGGCGGGATGATCCCCGAAGGCGTCAACACCGAAGAACTGAGCACGTCGAAGTTCAAGGTGCGGCTGGCCAACTTCGAAGGGCCGTTCGACCTGCTGCTGCAGCTGATCTCGCAGCACCAGCTGGACGTCACCGAGGTGGCGTTGCACCGGGTCACCGACGACTTCATCGCCTACACGCGCGCGCTGGGCACGGACTGGAACCTCGACGAGACGACGGAGTTCCTCGTCATCGCGGCGACGCTGCTGGACCTGAAGGCGGCCCGGCTGCTGCCCTCGGCCGAGGTGGAGAGCGAAGACGACCTCGCGCTGCTCGAAGCCCGCGACCTGCTGTTCGCGCGGATCCTGCAGTACCGCGCGTACAAGCAGGTGGCGGCGCTGTTCGGCGAGCTGGAGCAGAACGCGCTCCGGCGCTACCCGCGGTCGGTGGCGCTGGGGGAGCGGTTCGTCGGGCTGCTGCCCGAGGTGATGCTGGGCGTGACGCCGCAGAAGTTCGCCGACATCGCGGTGGCGGTGTTCCGCCCGAAGCCGCCGCCGACGGTGTCGATCGCCCACATCCACATGGGCCGCATTTCGGTGCGCGAGCACGCGGCGATCCTGCGGGTGATGCTCGCCGAGCGCGGCCAGGCGACGTTCGGTGAGCTGGTCGACGACTGCGAGCACACGGTGGAGATCGTGGCGCGCTTCCTGGCGCTGCTGGAGCTCTACCGCGAGGCGACGGTCCAGTTCGAGCAGACCGAGGCACTGGCCGAGCTGCACGTCCGCTGGACGGGCGGCTCGAAGGAAGAAGCCTCCGCGGCGGCCGAGGTGGACCGCGCGTTCGGAGACGAAGAGGAGTACGGGTGAGCCCGGAGAACAACGAAGTCGCCGAGGCGCCGGTGCCGCCGGTCGGCGAGCCGGAAGAGGCCGCGGCGGAGCTGGCGCTGGACGAGGCCCTGTCCGGCGAGCCGGTGACCGAGGACGGCGAGCCGGTGGAGCCTCTCGCAGGGGAAGACACCGTCGCGGATGCTCCCGAGCTCGAGTCCGAGCCCGAGCCCGAGCCCGAGCCCGAGCCCGAGCCCGCTCCGGCCGAAGCCGAAGCCGAACTCGAGCCGGAAGCCGGCCCCGGGGATCCCGAGTCGGACCTGGTCGCCGCCGGGGACGCCGACGCCATGCCGGATGTCACCTCCGACGAGACCCTCGAGGCCGCGCTCGAAGCGCTGCTGCTCATCGTCGACTCGCCGGCGAGCGAGGAACTCCTCGCCGACACGCTCGGCCAGCCCAAGTCGCGCATCATCGTCGCCCTGCGGACCATGGCGCAGAAGTTCACCGACCGGGCCTCCGGGATCGACCTGCGGCGCGTCGGCGAAGGGTGGCGGTTCTACACTAGGGACGTCTATGCCCCGTTCGTGGAGAAGCTCCTGCTGGACGGCCAGCGGTCGAAGCTGACCAGGGCCGCGCTGGAGAGCCTCGCCGTGATCGCGTACCGGCAGCCGGTGACCCGCGCGCGGGTCGCCGCGGTGCGCGGCGTGAACGTGGACGGCGTGATCCGGACGCTCCTCGCGCGCGGCCTCATCGAAGAGATGGGGACCGATCCCGAGACGACCGGCACGCTGTACGTGACGACCGAGCTGTTCCTGGAGCGACTGGGGCTGTCGTCACTGAACGACCTGCCCCCCATCGCTCCGTTGCTACCCGAAGTGGACACCATCGATGACATCCAGTGAACACCCCGACGGCGTCCGGCTGCAGAAGGTGCTCTCGCAGGCCGGCGTCGCCTCGCGGCGCGCGGCGGAGGACCTGATCGTCGCCGGCCGGGTCGAGGTGGACGGCGAGGTCGTCACCGAGCTGGGCCGCCGCGTCGACCCGGACAACGCGATCATCCACGTCGACGGCACCCGGGTGAACCTGCGCGACGACCTCATCTACCTCGCCCTGAACAAGCCCAAGGGCGTGCACTCGACGATGTCGGACGACCGCGGCCGCCCCTGCGTCGGCGACTACCTGCGCGGCCGGTACGAGGAGACGCCCGGTGTCGTGCACGTCGGACGGCTCGACGAGAACACCGAGGGCCTGCTGCTGCTGACGAACGACGGCGACCTCGGCCACCGGTTGATGCACCCCTCCTACCGGGTGCTCAAGACCTACCTCGCCGAGGTCGACGGCCTGGTGCCGCGCGGGCTCGGCAAGGAGCTGCGCAAGGGCTGGGAGCTGCCGGACGGCGTCGTCAAGGTGGACCAGTTCCGCGTCAAGGACATGCACTCCGGCAAGTCGCTGGTGGAGCTGGTGATCCACGAGGGCAAGAAGCACATCGTGCGCCGCCTGCTCAAGGACACCGGCCACCCGGTGCTCAAGCTGGTCCGCACCGCGATCGGCGACGTCCAGCTCGGCAACCAGCGCGTCGGCTCGATCCGGCGGCTGACGAAGACCGAGGTGGGCGCGCTCTACCGCAACGTCGAGCTCTGACCCGCTGTTCGGGGGTCCGGGTGGCGAAGCCCCCGGCTCGGGGCGAAAGCCCCGGTTGTCACTGACGCACGGCGGCCACGAATCCGCCGGCGGTCGCGTCGTCGTCCGACGGCCGGCCGTAGGCGGTGGCCAGCTCGGCGCGGGTGACCGTCGACGGCTCCCAGCCGTGGGCGGCCAGCCACTCCGGTGCGCGGCCGCCGAGCTCGCCGCGCCACAGGGACGTGACGTGCTTGCCGCCCGCAGCCGCCTTCGCACGGGCGATCATGCTCCCCGGTGAGCTGTCCGCGCGGTGCTCGAACGCGATCCGGCTGCCCGGCGCCGACAGGTCGCCGACGGTGGTCAGCAGCCCCTCGGCCTCCTCGGGCGTGAGGTAGATGAGCAGGCCTTCGGCCAGCCACGCGGTCGGTGCGGCCGGGTCGAACCCGCGCTCACGCAGCGCTGTGGCCCAGTCCTCGCGCAGGTCCACCGGCACGACGACCCGGTCGCCGGACGGCGCCGCGCCCTGCTCGGCCAGCACGTGGTCCTTGAACGCGAGCACCTCCGGCAGGTCCAGCTCGAACACGCGCGTGCCGGCCGGCCAGGCGAGCCGGAACGCCCGCGTGTCCAGCCCGGCGGCGAGCAGCACGATCTGCGCGCAGCCGCTGCCGAGCAGGTGGTCGTCGTAGAACCGGGTGCGGATCACCACCTGCGGGTAGAACAGCGTGCCGAGCCCCTCTCCGGCGGCGGGCAGCGCCGAGCGGCCGGCTTCGGCGAACGCGGCCGCGTACGGATCGTCGAAGAGGCGGTCCGGGCGGCTGCTTTCGTACGCGCGCAGCGCGGCGACACCGACGGCGGTGCGGCTCACCGCGGGCAGGGACTCCGTCATGATCTCCAACGTACGCCCGACTTTCCGCCGTAGCCGGGCGATCACCGGCTCGCTAGCGTGACGGGCATGCGACTCGGGGTGGTGTGCGGGGTCCTGGCGGTGCTCCTGGCCGGTGCGGTGGCCCCGGCGGCCGCGGCTCCCGCGGCGAGCGATCCGGTCTACGACTACGCGAAGGCGATCCGCGAGACCGTCTGGGTCGACATCGGCCGCGACGGCGACGGGGACGGCCGGGCCGACCGCGTCGCCGCCGACATCGTCCGGCCGAGCGAGCTGAGCTCGGGCGTGCCGGTGATCATGGACGCCAGCCCGTACTACTCGTGCTGCGGGCGCGGGAACGAGAGCGAGCTGAAGTCGTACGACAGCACCGGCAAGCCGGTGAAGTTCCCGCTGTTCTACGACAACTACTTCGTGCCGCGGGGTTACGCCGTGGTGCTGGTCGACCTGGCCGGGACGAACCGCTCGGCGGGCTGCGCGGACGTCGGCGGCCCGTCGGACGTCGACTCGGCGCGCAAGGTGATCGACTGGCTGAACGGCCGGGCCACCGGCTACAGCGCGAAGACCGGCGGCAGTGCGGTGACCGCGGGCTGGACCACGGGCAATGTCGGCATGATCGGCAAGTCCTACGACGGGACGATCGCCAACGGCGTGGCCGCGACCGGCGTCGCCGGGCTCAAGACCATCGTCCCGATCTCGGCGATCAGCTCCTGGTACGACTACTACCGCTCCGACGGCGCGACCTTCGGGTTCAACCCGGACGGGCTCGCACGCACGGTCGAAGCGCGCAACAGCGGGCAGAACTGCTCGGCGCAGAACCAGGCGCTGGCGTCGGGCGCCACCGCGAACGGCGACTACGGGCCGCTGTGGGCGGCCCGGGACTACGCCGCGAACGCGCGGAACGTGCGGGCCAGCGTGCTGCTGTCCCACGGCGTCAACGACCTCAACGTCAAGACCATCCACTTCGGACAGTGGTGGGCCGGCCTGGCCGTCGAGAAGAAGATCTGGCTGGCCCAGACCGGGCACGTCGACCCGTTCGACTACCGGCGGGCCGGCTGGGTCGACCTGCTGCACCGGTGGTTCGACCACTACCTGCTCGGCATCGACAACGGCGTGCAGAACGGGCCGCAGGCCAGCGTCGAGCGGCAGCCGGACCAGTGGGCCGACCAGAGCACCTACCCGGCGGCCGGCGCGGCGGCGGCGACGTTGCGCCCGGGACCGTCCGGCACGCTCGGCACCTCGCCGTCGTCCGGGACGGCGTCGTTCACGGACAACCCGAGCGCGGGTGAGGACAGCTGGGTGACGAACCCGGGCAGCGCGGCGCTGACCTACTCGACCGGGGCGCTGGCGTCGGACCTGCAGGTCTCGGGGACTTCGTCGATCACCGTGACGGCGACGCCGAGCACGTCCTCGGCCCGGCTCTCGGCCCTGCTGGTGGACCTGGGCGCGGCGACGATCCGCAACTTCGCCGGCAGCGGCGAGGGCATCAAGACGGGGACGTCGGAGAACTGCTGGGGCTCGTCGACGTCCGGCGACGACGCTTGCTACCGGATCACGTCCGCGGACGTGAAGAAGGTCAGCTACACGATCATCAGCCGCGGCTGGGCGGACCTGGCGAACTACGCGTCCCTCTCGCAGGAGCGCCCGCTGACGCCGGGCACGGCGTACACGATGACGTTCCGCCTGGCGTCGACGGACCACATCGTGCCCCGCGGCCACGCGCTGGCCCTGATCATCGGCGGCACGGACGGCAGCTTCATCAGCGGCCCCGCCCAGCCGGGCCGGG
The DNA here is from genome assembly GCF_046549135.1 of Amycolatopsis sp. lyj-23. Taxonomy (NCBI): domain Bacteria; kingdom Bacillati; phylum Actinomycetota; class Actinomycetes; order Pseudonocardiales; family Pseudonocardiaceae; genus Amycolatopsis; species Amycolatopsis sp. lyj-23. The sequence goes on from NZ_JAJPWN010000021.1 coordinate 31,437, forward strand.
TGACGCTGGACCTGGCCCGCACGTCGGCGTCGGTCCCGCTGGCGGGCGTGGTCCCGGCGGCGACGACCCACCCGGCCCCCGTCGGGGGCGCGTTCGTGCCGTCGGCGGGCCGGGCGGACCTGCGCTGAGTCCCGCCTAGTTCGCCTCGGCCGCGGCCGCCTTCGTGGCCGACTTGCGTTGCAGGGCGCGGACGATCGGCTCCACCACCCGGGCCGCCGTCGGGCCGAGGATGGCCATCAGCAGCACGTACGCCGTGGCCAGGGCCGCCAGCTCGCCCGTCACCGCGCCCGCCGTCACCGCCAACCCGGCGATGACGATCGAGAACTCGCCGCGCGCCACCAAAGCAGCGCCCGCGCGGGCGCGGCCCATCTTGCCGATGCCCTGGCGGCGCGCCGCCCACCAGCCGGTGGCGACCTTCGTCAGCGTCGTGACCACCGCCAGGACCACGGCCCAGCCGAGCACCGGCGGGATCGACGCCGGGTTCGTGTTGAGCCCGAAGACCACGAAGAACACCGCGGCGAACAGGTCACGCAGCGGTTCGAGCATGTGCGTCGCGTTCTCCGCCGTCGAGCCCGAGATCGCGATGCCGAGCAGGAACGCGCCGACCGCGGCCGACACCTGCATCGCCGACGCCAGCCCGGCCACCAGCAGGGCGGCCCCGAGGACCTTGAGCAGGAACACCTCGCGGTCCGGGCTGTCGACGGCGGCCGAGACGTACCGGCCGAACTTGAGCGCGACCACCAGCACCACGGTGATCACCAGCAGCGAGATGCCGACGGCCTCCAGGCCGCCGAGCAGGGACACCCCGCCCAGTACCGCGGTGAGGATCGGCAGGTAGAGCGCCATGGCGAGGTCCTCGAACACGAGGATCGACAGCACCACCGGCGTCTCGCGGTTGCCGAGCCTGCCGAGGTCGCCGAGGACCTTGGCGACGATCCCGGACGACGAGATGTAGGTGACGCCGGCCATCACCATCGCGCCGACCGGGCCCCAGCCCAGCAGCAGCGCGACGGCCGCGCCCGGAGCGGCGTTGAGGACGATGTCGAGCAGGCCCGCCGTCCAGGAACGGCGGAGCCCGGTGAACAGCTCGGCCGCGGAGTACTCGAGACCGAGCAACAACAGCAGCAGCACAACGCCGATTTCGCCGGCCAGGTGGGTGAAGCCGCCGATGTCGGTCAGCGGGATCAGGCCGCCGGAGCCGAAGCAGAGGCCGCCGAGCAGGTAGAGCGGGATGGGGGAGAGCCCGATCTTGCCGGCCAGGCGCCCGAGGGCGCCCAGCCCGAAGAAGACCGCCCCCAGTTCGATCAGGGACAGCGCGGTGTGGTCCATCGGCCGCTCAGCCGTACTTGAGGATCTTGACGGCGGCTTCGAGGCCCTCGCTCGTGCCGACCGCGACCAGCAGGTCGCCCCCGGTGAGCGCGAAGTCGGGCGTGGGCGACGGGTGCACCTGGCCGGCCCGCGCCACCGCGACCACCGAGACGCCGGTGCGCGTGCGCATCGCCGTGTCGCCGAGCGTCCGGCCGTCGAACGGGCTGGACGGCTTGATCGGCAGCTGCTTGGTGCTGATGCCCGGCAGGTCCTGGTGCTCCTCGGTGAGCTGCGCGACCAGCTGCGGCGCGCCGAGCAGGTTGGCCAGCGCGCCGGCCTCGTCCGCGGTCAGCGGGATCGAGGCGGCGCAGGCGTCGGGATCGTCCGATTTGGACACGATCAGCTCGATGTGGCCATCCCGCTGGGTGACGACGCCGATGCGGCGGCCGGTACGGGTGGCGAAGTCCTTGCGGACCCCGATGCCGGGCAGGGGAGTTACTTCGACGTTCACCCAACCACCGTAACCCAGGTGTCCGATTCGCGGGGGTTTCAGCCGAGCAGCAGGAGCAGGGCGGCGACGACCATCACCGCGGCGGTCACGCCGTGGACGCCGAACGCGATGGCCTTCTTGCCCCGGTGGCGCAGGATCAGCAGCATGTCGAAGACCGGCCAGAGGGCCGCGGTGAGCATGACCCAGCCGAGTGCGTGCGCGTCGCCGTAGATCATCAAGGCCAGGGGGATCAGGCCGGCTCCGATGTCGCGGCCGCCCTTGACGTTCAGGAAGTTCTCCGCGTTCTCGGGGACCTTTCCGAAGCCGAAGCCCGCGGCGGTCTTCACCGGCGCGAAGACGTAGTTGAAGCCGATGTAGATGATGCCGAGCGAGACGAGCACGGTGAGGACGTAACCGGTGATGACCATGGTGTTCCCTCCAGGTGGTTTCTAGCATCGCTAGGATTGCTAGCAACGCTAACCTAGCAGCGCTAGTTTGTCTAGCAGTGCTAGCATGTGACGTATGACCCAAGGACAACGGCGGGTGCGCGACCGGACCGAGCGAGCGCAGCGGATCGTCGCGGCGGCGCGTGAACTCGCCGAGGCGGAGGGCTGGGACGCGGTCACCACCCGGAAGCTCGCCGCCCTGATCGAGTACAGCCAGCCGGTGCTCTACAGCCACTTCCCCGGTGGCAAGGACGCGATCATGGCGGCGGCCGCGCTGGAGGGCTTCGCCGAGCTGGCGGCGGTGCTGGCGGAAGCGCGCCGAGGCGGTCTGGCCGGCGTCGTTCGGGCCTACGTCGGGTTCGCGGACGCCAAGCCCGCGCTGTACGACGCGATGTTCACGCTGGCTTCGGAACTGCCGTTCGCCCGGGACGAGACCCCGGAGGTGATGAAAGCGAACTTCGCGGAGCTGCTCGCGGTCATCGAGCCGGTGGCCGGGCGGCAGGACGCCGGCCCGCTGACCGAGGTGTTCTGGAGCACCTTGCACGGCCTGGTGACCCTCGATCGCGGCCGCCGGCTGTCCCCGGCGCACCGTGACGAGCGCCTCGCGCTGGTGGTGGCGCGCTTCGGCGCGCGGGCCGACTGATCTCCTCCGCGGCCCGACCGGCAGAATGGAGGGCGAAGCCGAACGGGACGAGAACGCGAGGAGAGTGCCGGTGACGGGAGCCCTACGAGGTGTGGTCGCGCTGGACGGCCCGTCGGGGACCGGGAAGACCACCGTCGCCCGCAAGCTCGCCCAGCGCCTCGGGGCCGGCTACCTCGACACCGGCGCCATGTACCGGATGGTCACCCTCGCCGTGCTGCGCGCCGGGGTCGACCCGGCCGACGCGAACGCCGTCGCCGCCGTCGCCGACCGGGCCGAGTTCGCCATCGGCACCAGCCCCGACCGGCCCGAGATCCGGCTGGCCGGTGCGGACGTCGCCGCCGACATCCGCGGGCCCGAGGTCACCAAGGCCGTCTCGCCGGTCTCGGCCGTGCCGCACGTGCGCGAGCTGCTGGTCGCCCGGCAGCGGCAGATCATCGAAGACGTCGTGGCGCACCGCGGCGGGATCGTCGTCGAGGGCCGGGACATCGGGACCGTCGTCGCGCCGGACTCGCCGCTCAAGGTCTACCTGACCGCGTCCGCCGACGTCCGCGCCTCGCGCCGCAGCACCCAGGACACCGCCGCCGGGCGGCAGTCTTCGGTCGCCGACGCGCTGGCCAGCGTCGAGCGCCGCGACCACCTCGACTCGACGCGGGCGGCCTCGCCGCTGCGCGCGGCCGACGACGCCGTCCACGTCGACACCTCGGAGTTGTCGATCGACCAGGTGATCGTCGCGCTGAGCGAGCTCGCCAGCCACCGCGGCATCCTCGAAGGCTGCAACGCCGAGGTAGCTCGATGAGCGCTGACGGACTCCCCGAGGGATCCGTCGGCAGGCTCCACGACGCCGGGCGGGTCTTCGCCCGGTACTATCTGCGCTCGGCCTTCCGCATCCGGGTGCACGGCCGCGAGCGCGTCCCCGCCACCGGGCCGCTGCTCGTGATCGCCAACCACAGCTCCATGATCGAGCCGCAGCTGATCTTCGGAATGCTTCCGCGGCGTTCGGCGTTCCTGGTCAAGGCCGAGATGTTCGGCGGGGTCGTCGGCAAGTTCATGCTGGCGATCGGGCAGATCCCGCTCAAGCGCGGCGAGATCGACCGCAAACCGCTGCTGACCGCGGTCGGCGTGCTCAAGGACGGCGGTGTCGTCGGGATCTTCCCCGAAGGCACCCGCGGTGCCGGGGACGTCGGCGCGGCTGAACGCGGCGCGGCCTGGCTGGTCCGGGCCTCCGGCGCGACCGTGCTCCCGGTCGCGACGCGGGGCACGCTCAAGCCGGCCGACGGCAGGCGGCGCTGGCGCCCACGCGTGGACATCCTCGTGGGGGAGCCGTTTTCGCCGAAGGTGGGGCCCGGGAAGACCGGGCTCGACCAGGGCACCGAAGAGCTGCGCGGTGAGCTCGCGGCGCTCGTGAAGACTTTGGACGACTGGCGTGCCGAACACGGATTCGGCGCGGTATAAGGGAAATAGGTAGTCATGGAAGAGCTCGACAGCGTCGGCGAAGTCGACGGCACCTGGTCCGACGAGACCGAATTCGCCGCGCTCGACGCGCAGATCGAGGCGGCGGAAGCGGCCGAGGAGGCCGCGCTCGCGCAGCCGGTGCTGGCCGTCGTCGGCCGCCCGAACGTGGGCAAGTCGACGCTGGTCAACCGCATCCTCGGCCGTCGTGAAGCCGTCGTGCAGGACGTGCCGGGCGTGACCCGCGACCGCGTCGCCTACGACGCCTACTGGGGCGGGCGCCGGTTCACCCTGGTCGACACCGGTGGCTGGGAGCCGGACGCGACCGGGCTGCAGGCCTCCGTCGCCGCCCAGGCCGAGCTGGCCATGCAGACCGCGGACGCCGTCCTGCTGGTGATCGACGCCTCGGTCGGCGCCACGGCCACCGACGAAGCCGTCTCCAAGGTGCTGCGGCGCTCGAAGAAACCGGTGCTGCTGGCCGCGAACAAGGTCGACGACGACCGGCTGCTCGCCGACACCGCGTCGCTGTGGTCGCTCGGCCTCGGCGAGCCGCACCCGGTCAGCGCGCTGCACGGCCGCAGCTCCGGCGACCTGCTCGACGCCATCCTCAAGGCCCTGCCCGAGTCGCCCCGCGAGGGCGGCCCGGCGACGTCGGGCCCGCGGCGCGTCGCGCTGGTGGGCAAGCCGAACGTCGGCAAGTCGAGCCTGCTGAACAAGCTGTCCGGCGAGGAGCGTTCGGTCGTCGACTCGGTCGCGGGCACCACCGTCGACCCGGTCGACTCGCTGGTCGAGCTGGACGGCGAGACCTGGCGGTTCGTCGACACGGCGGGCCTGCGCAAGCGCGTCAACTTCGCCGCGGGCGCCGAGTACTACGCCTCGCTGCGCACCAAGACCGCGATCGACGCGGCCGAGGTCGCGATCGTGCTGCTGGACGCGGCCGAGCCGCTGTCCGAACAGGACCTGCGGGTGCTGACCATGGTCGTCGAGGCCGGGCGGGCCTGCGTGCTGGCGTTCAACAAGTGGGACTTGGTCGACGAGGACCGCCGGCACGCGATGGTCCGCGAGCTGGACCGCGGCCTGGTCCGCGTGCCGTGGGCGGAGAAGGTCAACATCTCGGCGCTCACCGGCCGTTCGGTGCGCAAGCTCGCGCCGGCGCTGCGGACCGCGCTGAAGTCGTGGGACCAGCGGGTCCCGACCGGCCAGCTCAACGCGTGGCTGTCCGACCTGATCGCGGCCACCCCGCCGCCGGTCCGCTCCGGCAAGCAGCCAAAGGTCCTGTTCGCGACGCAGGCCGGCATCCGCCCGCCGACGCTGGTGCTGTTCACCACCGGCTTCCTCGAGGCGGGCTACCGCCGGTTCATCGAGCGCAAGTTCCGTGAGCAGTTCGGCTTCACCGGCAGCCCCGTCCGGGTGAACGTCCGGGTCCGCGAAAAGAAGGCGAAGCCCAAGGTCGGCGGAAAAGCCGCTCGCACCAGGTGAGCTGTTTGCCGTAACTCGCGTGACCAGGGCCGTAACTCGCGTGATTGAAGCCGGAACTCGCGAGTTACGGCCCCAATCACGCGAGTTACGGCTTCAATCACGCCGGTTCCGGCTTCAATCACGCGAGATGCGACTTGGATCACGCTGGTCAGGGGCTTGATCGTGAGGTCCGACACGTGAGCGTGATCCTGGGGATACCTTTTGGTGATCCGCGGGTATGGTGAAAGGTCGTTGCGGGCGCCTCAATCGGAGAGCAAGCCCGGTTGAGGCTCCCGAAAGGTGAGTGGTGGGCTTGCGCGCCCATGGTTCGTCCCTGCACGTCTTCAGCGCGGTCGAGGTGAACGCCCGATGACCGTCACCATCGAACCCACCGGTTCCACCCCCGAGGTCACGCTCGGCGACCGGGCGCTCTTCCCGTCCGTCGCCGGCGCCGGCGAGCGCACCCTCCTCGACGTCCTCGCCGCCACCGCCGAGCGCCACCCGAACGCGGCCGCGATCGACGACGGCACCACCACCCTGACCTACCGGCGGCTCCTCGAGGAGATCGACGCCTACGGGCGCCGCCTCACGAGCTACGGCGTCGGCCTCGGCGACCGCGTCGGCATCCGGATCTCCTCCGGCACCGCCGAGCTGTACATCGCCATCCTCGCCACCCTGTCCGTCGGCGCCGCCTACGTGCCCGTCGACGCCGACGACCCGGACGAGCGCGCCGAGCTGGTCTTCGAGGAAGCCCAGGTCGCCGCCGTCGCGACCGACGGCACGATCGACGTCCACTCCACGCCCGGTGGCCGCGAAGGCCGTCCCGGCCCGGCCGACGACGCCTGGATCATCTTCACCTCCGGTTCCACCGGCAAGCCCAAGGGCGTCGCCGTCACCCACGCGAGTGCCGCCGCCTTCGTCGACGCCGAAGCCGAGCTCTTCCTCACCGACGAGCCGATCGGCCCCGGCGACCGCGTCCTGGCCGGGCTGAGCGTCGCCTTCGACGCTTCCTGCGAAGAGATGTGGCTGGCCTGGCGCCACGGCGCCTGCCTGGTCCCGGCGCCGCGGGCGCTGGTCCGCACCGGCGTCGACCTCGGCCCGTGGCTGGTCGCGCAGCGCATCACCGTCGTCTCGACCGTGCCGACGCTGGCCGCCCTGTGGCCCGCCGACGCGCTCGAAGACGTCCGCCTGCTCATCTTCGGTGGCGAAGCGTGCCCGCCGGAGCTGGCCGAGCGCGTCGCCGTCGAAGGCCGCGAAGTCTGGAACACCTACGGCCCGACCGAGGCCACCGTCGTCGCCTGCGCCGCGCAGCTGACCGGCGAGGGCCCGGTCCGCATCGGCCTCCCGCTCGCCGGCTGGCAGCTCGCCGTGGTCAACGACGAGGGCGAGCCGGTCGCCATGGGCGAGACCGGCGAGCTGGTCATCGGCGGTGTCGGCCTCGCCCGCTACCTCGACGCGGCGAAGGACGCGGAGAAGTTCGCGCCGCTGCCGTCGCTGGGCTGGGAACGCGCCTACCGCTCCGGCGACATGGTCCGCGCCGAAACCGAAGGCCTGCTGTTCCTCGGCCGCCTCGACGAGCAGGTCAAGCTCGGCGGCCGCCGCATCGAGCTGGGCGAGGTCGACGCCGCGCTGCAGGCCCTGCCGGGTGTGCAGGGCGCGGCCGCCGCGATCCGCCGCACCAAGGCCGGCAACCAGGTCCTCGTCGGGTACGTCGTTCCCGGCGGCGAGGACTTCGACCACGACCAGGCCGCGAACCGCCTGCGCGAGCAGCTCCCGGCCGCGCTGGTGCCGCTGCTCGCCGTCGTCGACGACCTGCCGACCCGCACCTCCGGCAAGGTCGACCGCAACGCGCTCCCGTGGCCGCTGTCCACAGTGGAGGCTTCCGGGCTGACGCCGACCGAGACGTGGCTCGCCGAAGGCTGGGCCGAAATCCTCGGCGTGTCGGTCGACAGCCCGAAGGCGGACTTCTTCACCCACGGCGGCGGCAGCCTGACCGCCGCGCAGGTCGTGGCCCGCATCCGCACCCGGCACCCGCAGGTGTCGGTGGCCGACATCTACGCCCACCCCAAGCTGGGCGCGCTGGCCGCGATGCTGGACGCGCTGAGCGGCCAGGCCACCGAACGCCGGGACATCGCGCCCACCAAGCGCCGCGCCGGGGTCGTCCAGACGCTGCTGATGGTTCCGCTGATGGGCCTGGTCGGGCTGCGCTGGGCGACGCTCGCCGCCGCGCTGTCGAACGTGCTCGCGCTGCTCGGGTTCGCCTGGGCGCCGACGCTGAGCTGGGCGTGGATCGGCCTGGCCTGGGTGGTGCTGTTCAGCCCGGCCGGCCGGATCGCCATCGCCGCGGGCGGCGCCCGCGTGCTGCTCTCCGGTGTCCGCCCCGGCACGTACCCGCGCGGCGGGAGTGTCCACTTGCGACTGTGGACGGCCGAGAAGCTGGCCGAGTTCTCCGGCGCGGACAGCGTCGCCGGCGCGTCCTGGATGACGACGTACGCGAAGGCGCTCGGCGCGCGGATCGGCAAGGACGTCGACCTGCACTCGCCGCCGCCGGTCACCGGCTTCCTCAAGCTGGGCCGCGGCGCGGCGATCGAGCCCGAGGTCGACCTGACCGGCCACTGGGTCGACGGCGACGTCGTGCACATCGGCAAGGTCCGCGTGGGCGCCGAAGCCCGCGTCGGTGCGCGCAGCACGCTGTTCCCGGGTGCCCGCATCGGCAAGGGCGCGGAGATCGCGGCGGGTTCGACCGTCCGCGGGGCCGTCCCGGCCGGGCAGCGCTGGGCCGGTTCGCCCGCCGCGCGTGTCGCGAAGGACGAGCGCGACGCGCTGAAGTGGCCGTCGAGCCGGCCGCCGCGGTCGCACTTCTGGGCCGCCGTCTACGGCGTGACCTCCCTGGCGCTGGGCTTCCTGCCCGGCGTGGCCGCGCTGGCCGGGGTCGCCGTGCTCGGCTACGCGATCGCCGGTGCGCCGACGCTGCTCGACGCGTTCACCCGCGCGCTGGTCTTCGTCCCGGTCGCGACCGCCGCGTACTTCCTCGCGTACATGCTGCTCGTGCTGATCGGCGTCCGGTGCTTGAGCATCGGCATGGTCGAGGGCTACCACCCGGTGCACGGCCGCGTCGCCTGGCAGGTCTGGGCCACCGAACGGCTGATGAGCATGGCCCGCGAGGGGCTGTTCCCGCTGTACGCCAGCCTGTTCACGCCGGTGTGGCTGCGGCTGCTCGGCGCGAAGGTGGGCCGCAACGTCGAGGCGTCGACCGTGCTGGCGCTGCCGAAGATGACCAAGGTCGACAGCGGCGCGTTCCTCGCCGACGACACCATGGTCGCCACCTACGAGCTCGGCCACGGCTGGCTGCACGTCGCCCCGGCGCGGATCGGCAAGCAGGCGTTCCTCGGCAACTCGGGCATGACCGCGCCCGGCCGCTCGGTGCCGAAGCGCGGCCTGGTCGGCGTGCTGTCCTCGACGCCGCTGAAGGCGAAGAAGGGCTCGTCCTACCTCGGGATGCCGCCGCTGCCGGTTCGCCGCGCGGTCGGCGAGGCCGACACAAGCCGCACGTACACCCCGGCGCTGCACCTGAAGGCGGCGCGGGCGCTGGTCGAGCTGTGCCGGATCGTCCCGGTCATGTGCGGGGTCGCGCTGACCGTCGTGGTCGCGTTCGCCCTGCTGTGGACGGCGACGGCGTTCGGCTTCGGCGTCGCGCTGCTGCTGGCGGGGCCCGCCCTGCTGGCCGCCGGGATCGTCGCGGCGCTCACCGCGACGGCGATGAAGTGGCTGCTGGTCGGCAAGTTCCGCGAGATCGACCACCCGCTGTGGAGCTCGTTCGTCTGGCGCAACGAGCTGGCCGACACCTTCGTCGAGGCCCTGGCCGTGCCGTGGCTGATCGGCTCGGTCGGCGGTACCCCGCTGCTGACCGCGTGGCTGCGCACGATGGGCGTCAAGATCGGCCGCGGCGTCTGGCTGGAGACGTACTGGCTGCCCGAGGCCGACCTGGTGTCGCTGGGCGACGGCGCGACGATCAACCGCGGCTGCGTCGTGCAGACGCACTTGTTCCACGACCGGATCATGAGCATGTCGGGCGTCACCCTCGGCGAGGGCGCGACGCTCGGCCCGCACGGGATCGTGCTGCCGGGCGCGGGCATCGGCGCGCGTACGACGGTCGGCCCGGGCTCGCTGGTGACCCGCGGCGACGAGGTGCCCGCCGACACGCGCTGGCTGGGCAACCCGATCTCGGCGTGGCCCGGTAAGTAACGAATGCGGGACCAGGCGCGCCGGGCTCACCCGCGGCGTGCGAGCCTGGTTCCAGCACGCACGACGAAAGGTTCGCCACGGGTGATTTCGAAGGCTCCGGCTCCCGGCGCGGACACCTCCGGCGACCCCTACCTGCCCGCGCACGGCAACGGCGGCTACCGGACCCGGCACTACGACCTGTCCCTCGACTACAAGGTCGCGCCCAACCGGCTTTCGGCGGCCGCGGTGATCACCGCGGAGGCGACGCAGGCGCTGTCCCGCGTCAGCTTCGACTTCGGCGAGTTCCGGATCAACCGCGTCCTGGTCGACGGTAAGCCCGCGAAGTACCTCAAGCGTGGCGCGAAGCTGCACGTCAAGCCGGCGAAGTCGATCCCGGCGGGCGGGATGTTCACCGTCGAGGTGCACTACGTCGGCAACCCGCGGCCGGTCGGGAGCCGCTGGGGTGACGTCGGCTGGGACGAGCTGACCGACGGGGCGCTGGTGGCGAGCCAGCCGGTCGGGGCGCCGTCGTGGTACCCGTGCAACGACCACCCGTCGGACAAGGCGGCCTACCGGGTCAGCGTGACGACGGCGTCGCCGTACCTGGTTGCGGTCACCGGCACGCTGGTCGAGCGCTCGACGTCGGCGAGCACGACGCGCTGGGTCTTCGAGCGTCCCGAGCCGACGGCGACGTACCTGATGAGCGTGCAGGTCGGCCGCTACGACGACGTCGAGCTGACCGGCCGCGGCTGGGGCTCGCCCACCGGTGTGGGCGCGCGCCTGCTGAGCCTCGGCTTCGGCCGCGGCGGCGTCGAGTCGGTCGCCCCCACCGTGCCGCAGCACGCGGCCGTGCCCCCGCGGCTGCGGCGCGCCTTCGAGCGGGACTTCGGGCGGCAGGGCCGGATGATGGACTTCCTGCAGCGGCTCTTCGGCCCGTACCCGTTCGCCGAGTACGTCATCGTGATCACCGACGACGACCTCGACGACCCGATCGAGGCCCAGGGCATGGCCATCTTCGGCGCCAACCACGTCGACGGCCGCCGCACCCACGAGCGGCTGGTGCTGCACGAGCTGGCCCACCAGTGGTTCGGCAACAGCCTGACGGTGGCGGACTGGCGCCACATCTGGCTCAACGAAGGGTTCGCGACGTACGCCGAGTGGCTGTGGTCGGAGGAGTCGGGCGGCCAGTCCGCTTCGGCGCTGGCCCGCATTTGGTACGCGCGGATCAAGGTCAAGCCGGCGGACGTCCGGATCGCCGACCCCGGAGTGGCCCGGATGTTCGACGAGCGCGTCTACAAGCGCGGCGGGCTGACGCTGCACGCGCTGCGGGCGGAGATCGGCGACCCGGCCTTCTTCGCGCTGCTGAAGTCGTGGGCCGAGGAGCACCGGCACGGGCTGGTCACGACAGAGCAGTTCGTGGCCGCCGCCGAGGCACAGGCCGGGCGTTCGCTGAGCGCGTTCTTCACCCGCTGGCTGTACACCCCGGCGTTGCCGCCGCTGCCCTGATTCATCGGATGTATCTGCCGCTGTCCGGGTGAACCGCCCTGGCATTTTGGGCACAGCTCTGCAAGTATGGCCGCACGCCGCCGCATGATCTCGCCGAAACGTCGTATGAGTTCGGAGGATGCTTCATGGACGCAGTGTCCCGGCGGACGGTGCTCCGCTCGGCCTCGGTCCTCGCGGGGGCCGCGGCCTTCGGCGGTCTTTGGGCCCGCGCCGCCCCTCCCGCGCTCGCGGGCTGGACCGATCCGCACCGGCAGGTCGCCGAAGACGCGCGGATGGTCTGGCGGCGGTTGCCGAAGAACTGGCAGGAAGGCCCGTTCCTCGCGAACGGCTACCTCGGTGCCCAGGTCTACGCCGGGGCGACGCCGCAGGTCCTCAAGGTCATGCTGAGCCACACCCAGGTGCAGGACCAGCGCAGCCAGTGGGAAGCCGGGATCGGGCTGTCCCGGCTGCCCATCGGGTACCTCACGCTCACCCTGGCCGGCGCGATCACCGGCGTCGACTGGACGCTCGACCTCTACAACGCCGAACTCGGCGGCACCATCACCACCACGCAGGGCACGGTCGCCTTCTCCGCCGTCGTGCACAACGACCTGGGCGTGCTGCTCGTTTCGCTGACCCCGAGCGCCGGGGAAACCGGGGCGGTCTGGGCGTTCCGGCCGCTGGAGTCGGCCACCACCCGGACCGTCCGCAAGCCGCCCGAGTACGTCGCCAACCCGGCGCCCGAGCTCGGCGACGGCTACTGCGCCCAGCCGATGCTCGCCGGCGGCGGGTACACGACGGCGTGGCAGGAACGCGCCGTCGGCACGCGACGGCTGCTCGCCGCCGCCGTCGCCTACAGCTTCCCGGGCACCACGCACACCGCGGACGCGCGCACCGCCGTCCGGAAAGCGCTTGCCGACCGGCCGGACGCACTGCTCGCCCGGCACCGCCGCTGGTGGAACGACTACCACCGCCGCAGCTTCGTTTCGGTGCCCGACAAGCAGGTCCAGCGGTTCTACTGGATCCAGCTGTACAAGATCGCGGCCGCCACCCGCGCGAACGGGCCGGTCGTGTCCGAATGGGGACCGTGGTTCCCCGAAGTGGGCAACAGCTGGACCGCGGTCTGGTGGAACCTCAACGTCCAGGTCACTTACCCGATCGTCAACAGCAGCAACCACCCCGAGCTCGACGCCGTCACCGAAACCTTCCGGCGCGACCACGCGAACCTCGAGGTGTCCGTCCCGCCCGCGTACCGCGACGGCGACACCTACGCCCTCTCGCACCCCGGCGACTGGCGGCTGCGCCCCGGCGGCACGCGCTCGGTGGGCGTCCCCGGGACGACGTCCAAGACCGACCAGACCGGGAACCTGTTGTGGGGCCTGCACAACGTCTGGCTGGCCTACCGGCACCACCTGGACCAGCGGGTGCTCCGGGACGTCCTGTACCCGACCCTGGCGAAGGCGCTGAACTTCTACCGCCACTTCCTGTTCACCGGCCCGGACGGGTGGCTGCACCTGCCGCTGACCCGGTCGCCGGAGTACGCCGACGCGGCCGACTGCACCTACGACCTGTCGCTGATCCGCTGGGCCGCGCGCACGCTCGTCGACTCCGCCCGGATCCTCCGCCTCGACGAACCGCGGGTGCCGATCTGGCGCGAGATCAGCGCGAAACTCGTGCCGTACCACGAGGATCCCGCCAACGGCGTGCTGATCGGCGACGGCGTCTCGCTGGCCGCGTCGCACCGGCACTTCTCGCACCTGCTGTGGCTGTACCCGCTGCGGGAGAAGGTCTGGGACCGCCCGGGCGACCGCGACCTCATGACGCGCACCTTCACCCACTGGGCCGCCGACCAGTCCGCCTGGCACGGCTACAGCTACGCGGCCGCGTCGTCGATGAGCTCGGTGATGGACGCGCCGGAAGAAGCCTTGCGGTACCTGAAGTTCTTCCTCGACCGGAACGTCGTGGCGGACACCGAGCTGACCGCGAACACGATGTACCGTGAGGGCTCGAACTTCGCCATCGAGAGCCCGATCACCGCCGCGCAGTCCGTTGTGGACATGCTCGTGCAGGGCTCCGGCGGGGTGCTCAAGGTGTTCCCGTCGGTGTCGGCGACCTGGCGGGACACGTCGATCGCGGGGCTGCGCGCCGAGGGAGCGTTCCTGGTGGACGCCTCCCGCCGGGACGGCCGGACCGAATTCGTGCGTGTGCACAGCGAAGCCGGTGAGCCGCTGGTTCTCCAGCACGGCGTCACCGGGGACGTCGACGTCCGCGACGAATGCGGACGGCGGCTGCCGTGGCGGGCGGCCGGGCCCGGGCGCGTCGCGATCGGGCTGCGGCGCGGCGGCACCGCCGTCGTCACCCCGCGGGGCGCGCGGCCGGACTTCGCACCCCGGGACGTCCCCGCGCTCGGCCCCGCCCCGGCGTGGGGCCTGCCGAGCTGAACCGCGCTCTTCGACGAGGAGGTCGAATGGACATCACCCGCAGAACCGTGCTCGGCGGGGCGCTCGCCGGGCTGGCGGCCGGCGCGGCCGGCACCACACCGGCGCTGGCGGAACCGGGCAGCGACGACTTCGGCTGGGCCGGGTTCCTGGGCACCGCGGACCTGTACTGGCGGCGGCTGCCGAAGACCTGGTACGAAGGCCCGTTCCTGGGCAACGGGTTCCTCGGCTCCGGCAGCTACGCCGAGCCCGGGCGGAACGCGATCCGGTTCAACGTCCAGCACAGCCAGGTCCAGGACCACCGCCCGGAGTTCGGTTCGCTGTTCGGCCTCGCCCGGCTGCCGATCGGGTACTTCACACTCGAATCGGTCGGCGCGATCACCGCGATCGACTGGCGGCTGGACCTGTGGAACGCCGAGCTGACCGGCACGATCACGACGGCGGCGGGCAGCCTGAGCCTGCGTGCGATCGTCCACACGGGACAATCGCTGCTCGCCGTCGAGGTCCGCCCGTCCGAAGGGGAGCGGGCGTTCCGGTGGGTGTTCCACCCGGCGGTCGCGGTCAGCCCGCGCGCCGATCCGGTGTGGAACAAGCCGCCGCCGGCCGGGTACACCGCGAACCCGCCGGTGCAGCTGTCGGCGAGCGCGGACACGCAGCTGGCCGTCCAGCCGCTGCTGGCCGGTGGCGAGCACGTGACGGCGTGGCGTGAGGTCACGCGCGGCGGCGCCCGCACGCTGTACACGTCCGTGGCTTGGTCGCACCCGTCGAAGACGTCGGTGGCGCGAGCCTTGAGCACAGTTCGGCGGGCGGTGCCGTTCGCCGCGCTGACCCAGGACCACCGGCGCTGGTGGCACGACTACTACCGGCGCAGTTTCCTGTCCATTCCGGACACCCGGCTGCAGAGCTTCTACTGGATCCAGCTGTACAAGGTCGCTTCGGCGGCCCGGCGCGAGGCACCGGTGATGGCGACATCGGGGCCGTGGCTGGAAAACACGCCGTGGCCGGCGACGTGGTGGAACCTCAACGTCCAGCTCGAGTACTGGCTCATCCACGGCTCCAACCACCTGGAGCTCGACGCGGTCAGCTACGCGCTCGACAAGTACCGGGCCAACCTGACTTCGCAGGTCGCTTCGCCGTACCAAGCCGACTCGGCGGGCATTCCGCGGACGACCGACATGACGCTGCTCAACGGCCTCTCGAACGCCACCAGCGGGTTCCCGGTCGGGATCCCGGGCCAGGACCCGCCGACGCCGGAGGTCGGCAACCTGACCTGGGCGCTGCACAACGTCTGGTTGTCCTACCGGCACACCATGGATCCCTCGTTGCTGCGGAACACGCTGATCCCGTTGCTGCGCCGGGCGATCAACTACTACCTGCACTTCCTCGCGCCGGGCCCGGACGGGCGGCTGCACCTGCCGCCGACGTTCTCGCCGGAGTACGGTGTCAACGCCCCGGACTGCAACTACGACCTGTCGCTGATCCGCTGGGGCTGCAAGACGCTGCTGCAGCACGCGCCCGGCGATCCGCTCGCGCCTCGCTGGCGGGACGTGCTCGCCACGCTGGCCGACTACCCGGCCGACGTCAATGGGTACATGATCGGCGCCGGCGTGCCGTTCGCGAAGTCGCACCGGCACTACTCGCACCTGCTCCAGATCTACCCGCTCCACGACGTCACCTGGGAGCAGCCGGAGCACCGGGCGATCATCGAGACGTCGCTGAACCACTGGGTCGGCTTCGAAGGCGCGCTGCAGGGCTACACGTTCACCGGGGCCGCGTCGATCTCGGCCCAGATGCTGCGTGGCGACCAGGCCGCGTTCTACCTCGGCGAGCTGCAGCGGCGGTACATCCAGCCGAACACGATGTACAAGGAATCCGGGCCGGTCATCGAGACGCCGTTGTCGGCGGCGAAGTCGTTGCAGGACATGCTGGTGCAGAGCTGGGGCGGCGTGCTGCGGCTGTTCCCGGCGGTGCCGGCGGCCTGGGGCGACGTCGCATTGCGGGACTTCCGCACCGAAGGCGCGTTCCTGCTCAGCGCGTCCCGCGCCGGCGGGCGGACGCGGTGGCTGAAGGTGCACAGCGAGGCCGGGGCACCGTGCGTGCTGCGGCCGGGCATCGACGGCGAACTCGCGGTGACCGACGCCCGCGGCCGGCCGCGTCACTGGCGGCGGCTGGCCAACGGGGACGTCCAGGTCGAACTCGGGTGCGGTGAGGACGCGTTCGTGTACCGAAAGGGCGACCGCCCGGACTTCGGCGTCCGCCCGGCGCCACCGAGCGGCCCCGCCACGCCGTGGGGGCTGCCGTGACCCGTGGTTTCGCTATGGTGCTCTCGGACGAGGGGAGCGTGGATGAGCGAGCCGGGCGGCAGACCGGGGCCCTACCCGCCGTTGCCGCCGCCGAAGCGGTCGTCGGCCACGGCGGTGGTGCTGGTCACCGGGTCGGTCGTGGTCGTCGTGGTGATGGTGCTGGCCTTCCTGGCGTTCGGCTCGCCCGGGTTCCTGCGCAAGCCGGACGGGCAGGCCGACGGTGAGTTCTGGTCGTCGATGGCATCGCCGCTGCCTTCGTCCGGTCCGCCGTCGGTCACGCCCGGCACGCCGGCAGCGATCCCCGGCGAGCGGGCCCCGATGCCGAAGCGCACGAGGCCGTTGGCCGACCCCGTGACGTGCGCGTTCACCCCGGATCCCGGGGCACCGGCGCCGAAGAAGGTCGCGTTGCCGCCGGACGGCCCGGCGCCGTCGACCGGGACCGTCGCCGTGCGGCTGGCGACGACTGCGGGCGACATCGGGCTGAGCCTGGACCGCGCGCTGGCGCCGTGCACGGTGGTGAACTTCCTGAGCCTGGCCCGGCAGGGCTTCTACGACGGCACGTCTTGCCACCGCCTGTCGGTGACGACCGGGCTGCAGATGCTCCAGTGCGGCGACCCGGTCGGCGACGGCACGGGCGGCCCGGGCTACACGATCCGCGACGAGGTGTTCCCCGGGCTGACGTACGGCCGCGGCGTCCTCGCGATGGCCAAGACCACGGCCCCGGACACCGGCGGTTCCCAGTTCTTCCTGGTCTTCGGCGAGACCGACATCCCACCGGACTACACGGTCTTCGGCAGCATCGACGACCCGGGCCTGCAGACCCTCGACGCGATCGCCCAACGCGGAATCGACCCGGCCAAACCAGGCATCGGCGACGGCAGCGGCCCACCCAAGACCCCCGTCACCCTCACCCACGTCTCTTCTTGACCATGCAGCAAGAGGCGTCACGCATGATGCCTCCCCAGACACGCATGATGCCCCTCCGAGCACGCATGATGCCCCTTCAAGCACGGGCCAGGAGGGTGCGGAGGGTCGTGAAGAGGGTGGGGAGAGGGGAGTCCGTTGCCGTTCACGTTCGCGCACCCGGCCGCCGTGGTGCCGCTGGGCCGGTGGCTCCGGCTGCCCGGGCTGGTCGCGGGTTCGCTCGCCCCCGACATCGCTTACTACGTGCCGATCCCGGGCGGGGACCTGACTCACGAGCCCGTCGGGCTGGTGAGCGTCGACCTGCTGCTCGGGATGGCGCTCGTGGCGGTGGGGTACGCCGTCCTCGCGCCGGTACTGGCGCTCGGCCCGGCCGGCTGGCGGGAGCGGGTACCGCGGCCGGTGTACCGCTTCCCGTGGCCGGGTTCGGTCGTGGTGGGCGCGGCGACGCACCTGGTCTGGGACGCCTTCACCCACACGGACGGTTTCGCCGTGCGGCACTGGGCGTGGCTGCGCGTGTCCGTCGTGGGCCCGCACCGGCTCTACAACGTGCTCGGGTACGTGTCGTCGGCCGGTGGCCTGGCCGTGCTCGCGGTGCTGGTGGTGCGGTGGTACCGCCGGGCACCGCGGGCTACGCGGGCGTGGCCGGTGCTGCCCCGCACCGGCCGGCTGGTGGTGGCGGCCGGGCTCGGTGCGGGGCTGGTGGTGGGCGCGCTGCTCGGGCTGACGGACCCGGTGAGCCGGGTCAGTGAGTACGACTGGGTGCGCTGCCTGCTGATCGGCGCGGTTCGCGGGGCAGCGGCCGCCGCGGCCGGTTACGTCCTCGCATGGCCGCTGGTCGGCCGCCGGCTGCGGTCAGAGGTCCAGCACCAGGCGGGGTGAGCGCGCGCGGGACACGCACGGGTACATCCGGCCCGCGGCGGCGCCGATGTCGTCGCGGTGCTCCGGCTCGCCCGCCAGGACCACGACCTCGCAACTGCCGCACACGCCCTCCCGGCACGCGGACGGCACCGGGCGGCCCGCGTGGTTCAGCGCGTCCAGCAGCGTCTCGTCCGCCGGGACCTGGATCGTGCTCCCGGAGCGGGCGCACCCCACCTCGAACGGCGTGTCCGGCCCGAACGTCCGCCGGGTCGGCTCGAAGCGTTCGGTGTGCAGCCGCGGGAACACCGCCTCGGCCGCGTCCACCATCGACGCCGGGCCGCAGCAGTACACCTCCGCGGCCGGGAACTCCCGCGCCAGGGCCGCGAGGTCCGGGCGCCCGAGCCGCACGCGGTCCCCGTACCGCGCCGCGAGTTCCGCGGCGAACGCACGGCCCGCATACGCCAGCGTCACCGCGGCACCGGACGCGACGGCGGCCCGCAGCATCGGCACGATCGGCGTGATCCCGATGCCGCCCGCCACGAACAGGTACTCGGCCGCCGGGCGCAGCGGGAAGTGGTTGCGGGGCAACGAAACCGACAGCGTCCGGCCCGGTTGCAGGAACAGGTGGACGTACTCCGAGCCGCCGCGGCTCAGCGGGTCGTGGCGGACCGCGATGCGGTAGGCCGAGAGGTCGGCGGGGTCGCCGCACAGCGAGTACTGGCGCGTCAGCCAGTTCGGCAGCTCCAGATCGATGTGCGCGCCGGGCTCCCACGGCGCCAGCGGGCCTTCGTCGCCGCGCAGGACCAGCGACACGACGTCGCCGGTGAGGTGCTCGATGCGGTCCAGGGTCGTCTTCTGCATGTCAGTACAGCTTCCGGTAGCCGTCTTCGAGGAGCTGGTCGAGCAGCGCCGGTTCGAGGTTCATCTTCTCGGCCGCGATCTCGCCGGCCGACGGCAGTTCCGCCGCGAGCGCCCGGCTCGCTGGGTCCCACAGTCGCGACCGGATCAGCGCGCGCCCGCAGTGGAAGTAGACCTCGGCCACGTCGACGACGATCGCGAACGCCGGCGCCTTCGCCTCGGTGCGCATCCGGGCGAGCACGTCGGGGTCGTCCGTGACGTACGCGCTCCCGTTGACGCGCAGGGTCTCCCGCATGCCGGGGACGAAGAACAGCAGGCCGACGCCGTCGTTTTCGGCGATGTTGCGGAAGGAGTCGGCGATCTTGTTGCCGGGCCGGTCGGGCAGGGCCAGGGTGCGCTCGTCGAGCACCTTGACGAAGCCGGGGTAGTCGCCGCGCGGCGAGCAGTCGGCACGGCCCGCGGCGTCGGCGGTGGCCAGCGCCAGGAACGGCGAGTGCGCGATGAAGCGGCGGGCGTGCGGGTCGATGCGGTCGCCGATCTTGGCCTTGATCATCGCCTCGGGCTCGCCCAGCCGGGCCCGCACCTCGGCCACCGAGACGCGGCGCAGCGTGTTTGTGCTGGTCATGGCACAATTATGAGCAAATACTCAGATCTTGACTACTCGCTTTCGCCGGAGGGGCCGTGACGCCGGACCAGCGCCGCATCCAGCCACGTAAACAGCCGCGGCAGGTGCGCGCCGAGCTGACCCGGCAGCGGATCCTGACCGCGGCTGCTCACGTTTTCGCCGACCACGGCTACGCCGCCGGCACCACCAACCGCATCGCCGAGCGCGCCGGCATCTCGATCGGGTCGCTGTACCAGTACTTCCCGAACAAGGACGCGATCCTCGCCGAGCTGCTGACCCGCCACCTGGACGACGGCACGGCGGCCGCGGCGAAGGTCCTGACCGGCCCGCTGCCGGCTCCGCTCGAGGAGGTGCTGCGCGTGTTCGTCCGGCTCGCGGTCGAAGCCCACCGCGACGACCCGCACCTGCTGCGCATGCTGCTGGAGCAGGCGCCGCGGTCGAACGAGCTGCTCGAGCGGATCGGCGGGGTGAAGCGGGAGATGGTCGGCTACACCCGGGACCTCCTGGAGGGCCATCCGGAGGTCCGCGTCACGGATACCGTCACGGCGGCCCGCCTGGTGATCGCGACGGTCGAGCTGGCGGTCCACGACCTGCTGGCCGAACCCGATCCGATCGACGCCCGGCGGCTCGAGGACGAGATGGTCGCGATGCTGACCCGGTACCTCAAGGGGTGAGCTGCCGGACGGGCTCAGGCGTCCGCCCGCCGGAGGCTCGCCGCCCACGCGGCAACCTCCGGTTGCCACGCCCGGCTGTCCCAGTCGTCGACCGGCAGGTCGGCGGCCGGCAAACGCTTGCGCGAACGGCACTCCGGCCGGCGCCGCGCCAGGTGGTCCGCGCAGCAGTCCGCTCAGCGGTCCCTGGCCACCAGCGCCGCCTGGGTGCGGCTGGTCACGCCGAGCTTCGCCAGCACGTTCCCGACGTGCACCTTCACCGTCCGCTCGGCCAGCCGGAGCCGGGTCGCGATGTCGCGATTGGACAGTCCTTCGCCGAGCAGCTCCAGCACGTCCCGCTCGCGCGGTGTCAACCTGCCGCCGCCGCTCAGCGCGGCCGCCGCGGCCGGGCTCAGTGCCGTCATGCCCTCGTGGGCGGCCCGGATGGCCGCGGCCAGCTCGTCGCCCGAGGCGTCCTTCAGCACGAACCCCGCCGCGCCCGCGCCCAGGGCCTCGCGGATCTCGCGCGGACGACCGACCGTCGTCAGCATCAGCACCCGCCGCCGCTCGAGCCGGCGCAGGACTTCGAGGCCGTCCATCCCCGGCAGGTACAGGTCGAGCAGCACGACGTCCGCCTCGACCGGCGACACCAGCAGCTCCGGCCCGCTCGCGTACTGCCCGACGACGTCGAGGTCCGGCTGCGCGCCCAGGATCAGCGCGATGCCCTCGCGCACCAGGGCGTGGTCGTCGACGACCTGAACCCGGATCATGCCCGCACTCTACTGTCGGCCCATGCGTCAGTCCTTCGTCACGACGGCGGCCGTCGCCGCGGTCTTCTTCGCCAGCGGGGCGTGGACGCCGCAGCAGGGGTGGGTTGCGGCCGGGCTCAGCGCGGTCCAGCTAGTCCCGCTGCTGTGGGCGCGCCGCGCGCCGGTCCTCGTGCTGGTGGTGGTGACCCTCGCGACGGCCGGGCACCTGCTGCTCGACCAGCCGCGCAACACGATGTACGTGCCGGTGCTGCTCGCCCTCTACAGCACGCCACGGCGGTGGCTCGCGGCCGCCGCGGCCCTCGTGGTCGGCGCCGCCGTGTTCCCGGCGAAGGGCCTGTTCGACGGCACGGTCCTCGCCGTGACGATCGCCGCGGTCGCCTGGCTGCTGGGTGCCGAACGCCGCCGGGCGCTCGCCGAGCGGGCCGAACGCGCGGCCCGGCGCCTGCACGACACGCTCGCCCAGACCACGGCCGTCATGCTCGTGCAGGCCGAAACGCTGCGCGCGGTCGGCGACCTGACCGACGCCGACCGCGAACGCCTCGACACGCTCCTGGCGGCCGGCCGGGGCGCGCTCACGCTCGTCCGCCGCACGCTGGACGACCTGCGCGACGACGCCGAACGCGCTCCCGACCTCGCCGAGGTGCTGGCCCGGCTGCGCACCGCGGGCCTGGTCCTCGACCGCGACCCGGTGCTGCCCGCGCTGCCGCGCCCGGCGCGCGAGCTGGCCGAGCGGTTCATCGCCGAAACCGCGGTGAACGCGCTGCGCCACAACGGCCCCGGCGTCCGGCTGCGGCTCGGTGTCGAGGCCGGAACGCGGCTGACGATCACGGCGCGGAACCCGCTGAAGGGGACGTCGCCCGGCGGTGGCGGCTACGGGCTGGCCGGGCTCGCGCAGCAGGCCGCGGCGGCCGGGGGAGCGGTGTCGTTCGGGCCGAAGGACGGCGAGTGGGTGGTCAGCCTGGCGCTGCCGGGCGTGCGGGTCGCCTGCTGATCGCGGCCTCCACGTCGGCGAGGTGGGCGGCGATGAGCTCCTCGAACGCCGCGCGGCGGTCCGCCCCGAGCGGCCGGACTTCGCGTGCGAAGTGGGCCAGGGCGGGGAAGCGGTCGGGATCGGCGCCCAGCACGGCGACGCGGAACAGCTCCATGCCCTGCTCGTGTTCCTCCGGCGTGACGGTGCTGACACCGGCCTCGGAAGCGATCAGCGCGGCGAAGAGGATCGCGATCCGGTGGTAGCGCGCGGGGATCTCCGCGTCCGGCAGGCCGGACGCGCGCAGGGCCTGCAGCACCTCTTCCATGACCAGCCGGGATCCCGCGCCGCTGGAGGCGTAGCGCCCCCAGACCACGGCGATCTGCGGCTGCTCGCCGAACGCCTCCCGCAGGCGCAGGGCCAGCGCGGTCAGGCGCTGCTTCCAGTCACCTTCGGGCCGGAAGCCGTCCATCGCGCCCACGAGGATCCGGTCGGCGAGCGCGCGCAGCAGCTCCGTCTTGGTGCGGAAGTGCCGGTAGAGGCTCGAAGAGTCGGTCCCGAGCTCCGCGGCGAGCTTGCGCACGCTGAACGACTCGGCGTCGCTCCGCCGCAGCAGGTCCGCCGCCGTGTCCAGGATTTGTTCGGTCGTCCAACGCCTTCGGTTCGCCATCTCGTCCCTTCGCCGCCGTCAGCGTAGCTTATGCACTTGCTGTTGCACGCACTGCGTGCATAATGAGGACACTTCCCCTCCCCGAAGGAGTTCCCATGGACCATGCGCAGCTGGAC
Source organism: Amycolatopsis sp. lyj-23 (assembly GCF_046549135.1). Classification (NCBI taxonomy): domain Bacteria; kingdom Bacillati; phylum Actinomycetota; class Actinomycetes; order Pseudonocardiales; family Pseudonocardiaceae; genus Amycolatopsis; species Amycolatopsis sp. lyj-23. The sequence continues at coordinate 54,119 of NZ_JAJPWN010000021.1, forward strand.
GCCGCCCTCGACGCGGTGCACCGGGCCGGCGTTCCGGGCGTGTTCGCCGAGGTGCGGGCCGGTGACCAGGTCTGGCGCGGTGCCGCCGGGGTCGCCGACACCGGCACCGGCCGGCCCGTTTCCGCCGGGATGCGGCACCGCGTCGGCAGCGTCACGAAGACGTTCACCGCCGCCGCGGTGCTGCGGCAGGTCGAGCGGGGCCGGATCGGCCTGGACACCCCGATCGGCCACTACCTGCCGAAGCTGGTGCCGGGTGAGCGCGGGCGGGCGATCACCGTCCGGATGCTGCTCGACCACACCAGCGGGCTCGCCGAGTACCTCCCGTACGCCTACCCGAGCCTCAAGGCGTTCCCGGACCTGGCCGCCACCCGGCCGGACAGCCTCGACGAGCACCGGTGCACGCGGTTCGACCCGGTCGAGCTGATCGCGCTGGGCGTCGGCGCGCCGCCGGTCGGTCCGCCCGGGGTGTACTCCAACACGAACTACCTGCTGCTCGCGCAGCTCCTGGCGCACGTGACCGGCGGCAGCGCGGAGGAGTGCATCACCCGCGACGTCATCGACCGTGCCGGGCTCCGCGACACCGCCTTCCCCGCCGGGACGCACGTCGAGGGGCCGCACTCGAAGCTGTACGAATCGTGGTTCGGCATGATCGACCCGCCGCGCGACTACAGCGTCTTCGACATGTCGTGGGTGGGCCCGGCCGCTTCGCTGATCTCGACGGTCTCGGACCTCAACCGCTTCTACGCCCTGTTGCTGGCGGGCGAGATCGTGTCACCGGCTTCGCTGGCGGAAATGCGGCGGACGGTCCGGATCGTTTCCCAGGAGGGCAAGCTGATCGACTACGGCCTCGGCCTGCACCCGGTGGAGCCGGCGGAGTTCTGGGGCCACGGCGGCACGGTCTGGGGCGGCGGCACCCTGGCGGCGGCCCGCGCGGACGGCACGCGGCAGTTCGCGATCGCGGTGAACGCGCAGCGCTGGAACCGGCTCGACGGGTCGGGACGCCCCCAGCCGCACCCGATCGACGGCGCGCTCGCCGCCCTCTACCGGGCGGCGATGAGCTGTGACACCGTCACGAACCGGTAGCCGCGCTGCTCGAGCTGGTCGAGGATCGGGCCGATCGCCCGGCGCGTCTGCTCGCGCGAGGCGTACATGGCGTGCAGCACCACGATCGAGCCCGGCCGGACCTGATCGACGACGGCCTGTTCGACGGTGGCCGCGTCGGGCGTGCCGTCCGAATCGGGCGCCACGTCCGCGGTGATCGTCGTGCGGTGGTGGGCCGCGAGGTACTGCGGGAGCGCGAACAGCTTCTTGCCGTACGGCGGCCGGAACAGGATTTCGCCGGTGTAGCCGGTCGTGCGGATGAGGGCGTCGGTGGCTTCGACCTCGTCGGCGACCCAGGACGGCGTCACGCCGATCATCCGCTCGTGGCTGAAGCTGTGGTTCCCGATCTCGTGCCCGGCGGCGGCGATGGCGCGCGCGAGGTCCGGGTGCGCGGCGATCTCCCGGCCGATGAGGAAGAAGGTCGCGGGCACCGCACGGCGTTTCAGGGTGTCGAGGATCGTTGCGGTGCCGGCGGGATCGGGCCCGTCGTCGAAGGTGAGGGCGACGATCTTCTCGCTGGTCTCGACGTGGTCGACGAGGGTGCCGAAGAACTGGAAGGTTCGCGACTTCGAGACCGCGAACAGGGTGATCGCGGCGGTGAGGACGACGACCAGCGCGCTTGCCACGACGATGGCCCACTTCCGCGCGCGGCGGGATTTCAAGATCATGGCCGCCACCCTGGCGGTGGCGCCCGGACGGGGGAAGCCGCAAAGGTACTAGTACCCGTCAGCGGGTGGGTGCTGCGGGCCGCCGCGGTCACTGCTTTGGTGCGGTCGTAAGGGGTTCCGCCACCCCGAAGCCTGATTGTGACTACGGCCGGCGACCCCTCGTCAAGGCGGGAAAGCGTGCCTTGACAAGGGGTCGCCGGCCGTGTTCTGGCTTCGGATCGGGGTTGCGGGGGTCTGGGTGCCCCCTTCGGGGGCGATGCCGCCTGGCGGCGGTCCCCTTCTTGCGCTGTGCCTCAGAGGGGGTTGAACGCGCCCAGCGGTGCTGTGCAGAACGGGCCGCCGACGTACTCGGCCGCCGCGCCGGTCGGCGCCGGCTTCGAAGCCAGCTGGTCCGCGTACACCTCCGCGTCGTCCAGTGACTTGTAGCCCAGGGCTTCCGCTTCCTTCAGCGAGTAGATCCGGCGCGTGTTGTCCGAGACGCCCCAGATCAGGCGGTAGCCCGGCGAAGGCGCCGACAGGCACGCCTCGAACAGGCGGGCGCCGTCGTCGGGGGAGAGCCACGTCGTCAGGCCGCGGGGGCCCAGGGGCAACGGGGTTTCGAAGCACGAGCCGATGCGGATCACGATCACGTCCATGCCGAAGCGGGAGTGGTACAGGCTGCCCAGTGCCTCGATCGCCGCCTTGCTGACGCCGTAGTACGTGTCCGGGCGCGGGGACGAGTCCGCCGGGAGGTCCTCGTCCACCCGGCGGAAGCCCACCGCGTGGTTGCTCGACGCCAGGATCACCCGCCGGATCCCCGCGGCCTGCGCCGCCGCCAGGACCGTCTGCGTCCCGTTGATGTTGACGTCCAGCGTCGCTTCCCACGTGTTCTCGCGGCTGTGGCCGCCCAAGTGGATCAGCGCGTCGACGCCTTCGCACGCTTTCGCCATCGCCGCCGGGTCGGTCACCGACGCCGTCACGATCTCTTCGGAGGCGTTCGACGCCGTCTGGGGGGCCAGGTCGAGCAGGCGCAGCAGCCGCCCGGGACGCTGCAGGCGGGGCCGCATCAGGGTGCCGACGACACCCGCCGACCCGGTGATGAGCACACGCTGGTCCGTCATGGAGGTCCTCTCCTAACAGGGAATGGCGGCGGACTGGGGTGTTACCGGATGCCGGCCCGGCGCAGCTGCTGGCCGAGCTCGGTGGTGGTCTCGGCGAGCAGCTCGCCGACGCGGCGGGCGTCGTCGTCACTCACCTGGGCGATCGGCATCGAGCAGCTGATCGCGTCGGTGCCGGGAATGCGGTACGGGATCACCGCGGCGACGCAGCGGACGCCGAGCGTGCCTTCTTCGACCTCCGCGGCGTACCCGCGCTCGCGCGTCGCGGCGCACTCGGCGTGCAGGCCTTCGAGCGTGGTGATGGTGTTCGGCGTCAACGCGGTCAGCGCCGACGGCATCAGCGCCTCGATCTCGTCGTGCGTGAGCTCGGCCAGCAGGGCCTTGCCCAGCGCGGTCGCGTGCGCGGGCAGCGTGCGCCCGACGCGCGAGACCAGGTGCGTCGAGCGCTGCGACTCCCGCGTCTCCAGGTAGACGACCTCGGTGCCGTTGCGGCGTGCGAAGTGCGCCGTGAAGCCGGTCTTCTCCCGGATGCGCTCCAGAGCTTCGGTGGCGAACGGGACGACGGCGTCGCGGTCCAGGTACGCCGTGCCGCAGATCAGCGCACGGACACCGAGGCGGTAGCGGGCGGTGTTCGTGTCCGCCTCCAGCCAGCCCGCCTCCAGCAGCGTCCGCAGCAGGCCGTGCAGGGACGAGCGCGGAAACCCCGTGCGCGCGTGCAGGTCCGACAGCGACAGCCAGACGTCGTTCGCCGCGAAGGTCTCGATGAGGTCGACGGCCCGGCGCGCGGACTTGACTCCCGAGCTCTCCGCGGGAGCGCCCTCGGCCGCTGCCGGGTTGTCCACCTTCTGCGGCATTTGCGTGCCTCCGTCCGGCCGTTGACTTGTGACCCCGGCCATATTAGCGTCCCGAACAACGTTCTTATGGATGAACATAATCACTATAACAGACTCCGTTCATAGATGTGAACAGTGACCCACATCGACGTGGACGCGGAAGGGAGCCTGCGGTGCACGCACTCGACTGGACGATGGTCTGCGCGTACTTCGCGCTGATGATCGTGATCGGCTGGTGGTCGCACAAGAGAGTCAGCGACGTGAAGGACTTCTTCACCGCGGGCGGCCGGATGCCGTGGTGGCTGGCCGGCATCTCGCACCACATGTCCGGCTACAGCGCCGTGCTCTTCGTCGCGTACGCGGGCGTGGCGTACACCACGGGCGTCACCGTCTACTTCTGGGGCTTCGCCAGCATCGGCATCGGCGTGGGCATCGGCAGCTGGCTGTTCGCCGCCCGCTGGAACCGGTTGCGCTCCAAGCTCGGCGTCGCTTCGCCGCTGGAGTACCTGGCCAAGCGCTACAACGTGCCGACGCAGCAGGCGCTGGCCTGGAGCGGCAGCCTGCTGAAGATCTTCGACATCGCGGCCAAGTGGTTCGCCGTCGCGACCCTGCTGCACGTCTTCGCCGGGCTGGACTACAACCTCGGCATCCTCATCACCGGCGCGGTCACCCTGGTCTACTGCACCATCGGCGGCCTGTGGGCCGACGCGCTCACCGACTTCGGCCAGTTCGTCATCCAGGCCATCGCCGCGGTCGTGATGATCGTCGTCGTCCTGGGCAAGCTGGGCGGGATCTCCGCGCTCTGGACGATGTGGGACAAGCTGCCCGAAGGGCACGTCGACCCGGTGACGTCCAAGTACACCACCATCTTCCTGCTCGTCTACGTGCTGGTGAAGACGCTGGAGTACAACGGAGGCATGTGGAACCTGGCGCAGCGGTACATGGCCGCGCCGAACACCCAGGAGGCCAAGCGGGGTGCGCGGCTTTCGTCCGCGCTGTACCTGGTGTGGCCCCTGGTGCTGATGTTCCCGATGTTCGCCGCGCCGCTGCTCATCCCCGGCGTCAAGGACCCGACGCAGTCCTACGCGATCATGACGACGACGTTCCTGCCGCCGGGCCTGATCGGGCTGGTGCTGGCCGGCATCTTCTCGCACACGATGGCGATGGTCTCCTCCGACGCCAACGCGATCTCCGCGGTGATCACCCGCGACATGATCCCGGCGATGTTCCGCCGCACCCGGCAGTGGACCGACGTCCAGGGCCTGAAGGCGGCCCGGATCACCACGGTGATCTTCGTCGCCCTCACCATGCTCGTGGCCACCCAGGCCCAGAACCTCGGCGGCGTCCTGCAGATCGTCGTCAACTGGGTCGCCGCGCTGATGGGCCCGATCTCGATCCCGCTGCTGCTGGGCATGCTGCCGTGGTTCCGCAAGTGCGGCCCGCGCGCGGCGCTGATCTCCTGGGCGGGCGGCCTGGTCGACTACGCGCTGGTGTACTACGTCTTCAAGGCGAACCAGACCGTGCTCGTCGCGACGCCGATCCTGGTCTCGCTCGCGCTCTACGTCGGTCTCGGGCTGCTCGCCCCCGAGCGCAGCGCGGCCGCCGATGAGATCGTCGACACCGTGAACACCGCCGACGGCGACGACGCCGACCGCACGCAGGAAGGCACGACCGTGCCCGCCTGACGCAGGCCACACCCGGCCGCAACCGAAGAAGGACGAGAGAGCGGAAACTGATGGCACAGAACGAGATCGAGCTGGACGGCCTGCTGGCGTTCCCCCTCACCCCGTTCACCGAGGACCTCGAGGTCAACCTCGACGCGCTCGCGGAGAACGTGGAGAGCCACATCGCGGCGGGCGCCGGTGCGCTGTTCGTCGCGTGCGGCACCGGCGAGTTCAGCTCGCTCTCGCCCGCCGAGGTCGCCTCGGTGCTCGCCCGGGCCCGGGAGGTGGCCGACGGCCGCGTCCCGGTCTGGGTGGGCGCCGGCGGCGGGGCGGCGGCGGCGCGGGCCGGGATCGCGGCGGCACAGGACGGCGGCGCGGACGGCGTCCTGCTGCTGCCGCCGTACCTGGTCACCGGGCCGTCGGCGGGGCTGGTCGACTTCGTGCGGTACGCCGTCGGGGACTCGTCGGTGCCGGTCATCGTCTACCACCGCGGCACCGGCGTGTACACCGCGCCAGCCGCGGCTTCGCTGCTGGACATCCCGTCGGTCGTCGGCCTCAAGGACGGCTACGGCGACGTCGAGGTGATGACCCGGATCGTCACCACGATCCGGTCGCTGGACACCGAGCGGGCGCGGAACTTCCTGTTCTTCAACGGCTTGCCGACCGCGGAGGTCTCGGCCAAGGCGTACGCCGCGATCGGCGTCGCCCGGTACTCCTCGGCGGTGCACTGCTTCGCCCCGGAGATCGCCCACCGCTTCCACCGCGCGCTCGGCGAAGGCGACACGCGGGTGATGGACGCGCTGCTGACCGGCTTCTACCTGCCGCTGGTGGCGCTGCGGGACGAGACGCCCGGCTTCGCCGTCTCGCTGGTCAAGGCCGCCGCCCGGCTGCGCGGGGACAAGGTCGGCCCGGTGCGGCCGCCGCTGGTCGAGCCGACGCCGGAGCAGGTCCACCGGCTCGAGAAGGTCGTGGAGGACGGCTTCGTGACGCTGAAGGGGCTCGGCTGATGCAGATCCTCGACGTGGTGCTGACCCCGGTCGCGTTCGCCGACCCGCCGCTGCTCAACGTCATGGGCGTGCACGAGCCGTTCGCCCTGCGCAGCGTCGTGCAGGTCAAGTGCGATGACGGCGTAGTCGGGCTCGGCGAGTCCTACGGCGACGAAGCGTTCCTGGGCGAGGTGCGCAAGGTGCTGCCGCGGCTGCGCGGCCACGACGTGTTCGACCTGCCCGGCCTGCGGCGGCTGGTCGCGGAGGCGCTGTCGGACACGGTGCTGACCGACGCGCACGGCCTGATCGGCGGGTTCTCGATCCGCAAGACCATCGCGAGCGTCTTCTCGCTGTTCGAGGTGGCCTGCCTGGACGCGCAGGGGCACTACCTGGGCCGTCCGGTGACCGACCTGCTCGGCGGCAAGGCGCGCGACGCCGTCGAGTTCTCCGCCTACCTGTTCTACAAGTACGGCAAGCACGTCGACGGCCGCGAGGACTCCTGGGGCGAGATCACCACGTCGGAAACCCTGGTGGGCTCGGCGAAGCGGATGATCGACGAGTACGGGTTCCGCTCGATCAAGCTCAAGGGCGGGGTCTACGAGCCCGCGCAGGAGGTCGACGGCGTCCGCGCGCTGGCCGAGGCGTTCCCCGGGCACCCGCTGCGGATCGACCCGAACGGCGCCTGGACGGTCGAGACGGGCATCCGCGTGGCCGGCGAGCTCGAAGGTGTCCTGGAGTACCTCGAAGACCCGACGCCGGGCATCGAGGGCATGGCGCGGGTGGCCGCGGAAGCGTCGATGCCCTTGGCCACCAACATGTGCGTGGTGAACCACGGCGACATCGAGCCGGGGTTCCGGGCACGCGCGATCGGCGTGCTGCTGTCGGACCACCACTTCTGGGGCGGCCTGCGCGCCACGCAGGCGTTGTCGGTGACGTGCGAGAGCTTCGGCGTCGGCCTGTCGATGCACTCCAACAGCCACCTCGGGATCAGCCTGGCCGCGATGGTGCAGGTCGCCGCGGCGACGCCGCACCTGACCTACGCGTGCGACACGCACTGGCCGTGGAAGGTCGAGGACGTCATCGAGCCGGGCGTGCTGGAATTCCGCGAAGGTGCCGTCGCGGTGCCGACGACACCGGGCCTCGGGATCACCCTCGACGAGGACGCGCTGGCCCGCCTGCACGAGAACTACGTCCGATGTGGACTGACGAAACGGGACGACGTGACCTACATGCGCCAGTACGTGCCCGGGTTCGAACCCAACACGGCGAGGTGGTGAGCCGGTGAAGGTGACCGGGTACGCCTACCCGTGGGACGTCCTGGAACCCGGTTTCGCCGCGCGGGTTCAGGCGCTCGGCGTGGACGAAGTGGCGGTGGCGCTGTCCTACCACAGCGCGCGGGCGGCGACGCCGTGGTCGCCGTCCCGGACGGCGGTCGTGGCGCGGCACGCGGCGTTCTACCGCCCGGTGTCCGGGGACTGGGGCGCGCTGCGTCCGTCCACTCCGGACTGGATGGCGGCTCCGGATGCCGGGGGCGACGCCGTCCGGCTGCTCAACGCGGCCGGCGTCCCGGCCGCCGCGTGGATCGTCCTGACCCACAACTCCCAGCTCGGGTACGAGCACCCCGGCGTCGTCGTGCGCAACTGCTTCGGCGAAACCTACCCGTGGGCGCTGTGCCCTTCGCGGCCCGAGGTGCGCGAGTACGCCGCCGCCGTGGTCGCGAATTCGGTCGCCGGGCTGGAGCTGTCGTCGGTGATCCTCGAGGCGTGCGGCCCGCTCGGCGCGGTGCACCAGCACCAGCACGAGAAGACCGACGGCGTGTGGGCGCCCGCGGTCGCGCGGCTGCTGTCCATCTGCTGCTGCGACGCCTGCGCCGCAGCCTGGGACATCGACGCGGAGACCGTCCGGGCGCAGCTCGTCGAAGAGGTCCGGCGGCTGATCGCCACCGCTGACCTCGGCGTCACCGGCGACCGGTTGCCGCCGGAGCTGACGCAAATGCTGCTGCGGGTCCGGCAGCGGGCGACCGACGAGCTGCGGGCCGCGGTTTTGGCCGTCCTGCCGCCGGGCACCCGGACCGTGCTGCACGGCGCGCTCGACCCGTGGGTCACCGGCGCGCTGCCCGGCCTGACGCCGTCGGCTCCCGACGACGTCGACGCGGTCGTATTGTTCGGGTGGGCCCCGGCCACGGGAGCCGAGGCCGTCGCGGCGGCCCGGGACGCCCTGCCCGAGCGGGTCGCGATCGGCAGTTACATCACGGCGGTCGCCGCCGCGCCGGTGCCGGACATCGCCGCGTACGTCGGCGAGCTGGCCAAGGCGGGGGCCGCCGAGCTGCACCTGTACCACCTCGGCTTGGCCGGTCCGGGTCGCTGGCCCGACCTGGAAACGGCCACCGCCGCCGCCCATGACAACTGAGGAGCTGTTCCACCGATGAGCCAGGCCACCGACGCTGCCACGCTCGAGAAGATCCTGGCGGGAGCCGCGGAAGCTGCCCGCCCCGCCGCCGAAGCGACCCCGGCCGAACGCGCCGGCTGGCTGACCGCCGTCGCCGACGCCCTCGACGCCGCCGCGGGCGAACTGGTCCCGCTGGCGCACGCCGAGACGCACCTGCCGGAGACGCCGCGGCTGGCGGGCGAGCTGAAGCGCACGACGTTCCAGCTGCGCCTGTTCGCGGAGGTCCTCGCGGACGGCGAGTACCTCGGGGCCACCGTCGACCACGCCGACCCGGACTGGCCGATGGGCCCGCGCCCCGACATCCGCCGCGTCAAGACCGCGATCGGGCCGGTGCTGGTGTTCGCGGCCAGCAACTTCCCGTTCGCGTTCAGCGTCGCGGGCGGCGACACGGCGTCCGCGCTGGCCGCGGGCTGCCCGGTGGTCCTCAAGGCCCACCCCGGCCACCCGGAGCTGTCCGCGCAGACCGGGTCGATCGTGCGGGAGGCGCTGATCAAGGCGGGCGCGCCGGCGGCGCTGTTCAACGTGATCTTCGGCCAGGACGAAGGCGTCACGGCACTGAAGGACCCGCGGATCGCGGCGGCGTCGTTCACCGGCTCGATCCCCGGCGGCCGGGCGCTGTTCGACATCGCGAACGCGCGGCCGCGGCCGATCCCGTTCTACGGCGAGCTGGGCAGCGTCAACCCGGTCGTGGTGACCGAGGCCGCGATCGCCGCGCGCGGGGAGGCCGTGGCGAAGGGCTACGCCGGGTCGTTCTCCCTCGGTGCGGGCCAGTTCTGCACCAAGCCGGGCCTGCTGTTCCTGCCGTCGGACCACGGCCTGACGGACGCACTGCGGGCGGCGTTGGCCGGGGCACCGGCCCAGCCGATGCTGAACGACCGCATCGCCTCCGGGTACACCTCGCGGTTGTCCGAGCTGCGCAAGGTCGCGGGCGTGGAGGTGGTGTCTTCGGCGGATTCCCCGTTCGCCCCGACTCTGCTGGCGACCACGGGCAAGCAGTTCCTCGAGGGCGGTGACACCGTGCGCGAGGAGTGCTTCGGCCCGGCGTCGCTGATCGTCACGTACACCGACCAGGCCGAGCTGCTGCGCCTGCTGGAGGCGATCGAACCGGGGCTGACGGCCACGATCCACGGCGAGGAGTCCGACGCGGACTGGCTCCGCCCGGTGCTGCCGGCGCTGGCCCGCATCGCCGGCCGCCTGCTGTGGAACGACTGGCCGACGGGCGTGACGGTGAGCTGGGCCCAGCAGCACGGCGGCCCGTACCCGGCCACCACGGCCCCGACGACGACGTCGGTCGGCACCGCGGCGATCGAGCGGTTCCTGCGGCCGATCGCCTGGCAGGGTTTCCCGGACGCGTTGTTGCCGGAGCCGTTGCAGGAAGCCAACCCCTGGCGGCTGCCCCGGCGCACCGACGGCGCCCGCTGATGCGCTGAGCCGCTGACCCGCCCGCGGGGGCGCCCCCCGAATTCCACTCTACCGTTCGGCACCGACAGTTTCCGGCGCCACGACGTTGACGCCACGGACCCGCGGGGGCGCCCCCCCGGTTCCAGTTTATCGCTCGGCACCGACAATTCCGGGGCCGTGAGCCGCGCGGGTCACCTACAGGGCCACTCCTGTAGGTGACCCCCGGACAACTGAATCCGCCGCCGCACAACTGAATTCCCCCGTAAGCCGAGGATGTCTTCCTGGGAGGCATTGCCATGCCCGTGAACCGGAGAAATGCCCTGCGCGGCGGTGCCCTGGCGGCCGCTTCCACCGTGCTCCTGACCCGACCCGCCTTCGCCGCCGCCGGCGGAGCGACCGCCCGCGCGGCAACAGCCGCGAGCCCAGTGCCCGCCGCGACCGCGCCGATCGTCGCCGCGTACCGGCAGCTGCAGACCGGCATCAACCGGCCGTCGCCGGAACGGACCAAGGCGCTGGCCAACCTCGGCCGCGTTGCCAAGGCCTACAACGCAAGCCTGTCCGTCGCCGGCGGCGGCGCTCCACTGTGGACGGACCTCCCGCTCGGGCCGGGCAGTGACTACACCACGTCGATGTACGCGCGGCTGCGCGCGATCGCCGTCGACTGGGGCACCCCGGGCGGGGCGCTCTCCGGCGACGCGAACGTCCTCGACCGCATCAAAGCCGCCCTGGAACTGATTTACGCCAGCCAGTACAACGAGAACGTCGGCGAGATCGGCAACTGGTACACCTACGAAATCGGCATCCCGTACTACCTGCTGCACACGCTGTCCGTGGTCGCCGACCGGCTGACCGCCGAGCAGCTCGCGCGGTACCTCAAGCCGGTCAAGCGGTTCGTCGGCAACCCGAACCTGCGCGCCAACAACGCGTCCGTGGTCGAAACCGGCGCCAACCGCGCGGACAAGGCGCTCATCTCGATCGTCGCCGGGGCGATGCTCGGCGACACCGCCTGGATCAAAACCGGCATCGACGCGCTCACCGACGTCGCCGGTGGGGGCGCGGCGAGCGTCGTCGCGAAGCTGGATCGCGCGGCGGGCGACGGCTTCCACGTCGACGGCTCCTTCATCCAGCACGACACCATCCCGTACCCCGGCCACTACGGCACCGTGCTGCTGACCGCGCTCGCCGGCGCCATCCACGTCACGCAGGGCACCGAGTTCGCGCTTCCGCAGCCGCTCAAGGACAAGATCTACGCGCTGGTCGCGGACAGCTTCGCGCCGTTCGTCTACGCGGGCGCGCTGATGGAGCCCGTGCGCGGCCGGATGCTGTCGCGGCAGGGCGAAACCGGGCACGACATCGGCCACCAGCTCACCGTCGCGACGCTGGTGCTGGCCCGGACGGCGGCCGGCAAGACGAAGACCGACCTCAACGCCCTCGCCGCCAAGTGGCTCAAGGAGGGCACCTACCTGCCGTTCCTCGAGATCCCGGACCCCGAACGGTTCGCGCCCGGCCCGGACCTGGTGGCGACGCCGGGCATCGAGTTCGCGCAGGACATGCTGGCCTCGGGGGCGCGCCCGGCCCGGGTCGAAGCCACCCACCGCGTGTTCGGCCAGCAGGACCGGCTGGTGCACGTCACCGAGGGCTGGTCGGCGTCCCTGGGCGTCAGCTCGACGCGGATTTCGCGCTACGAAGCCATCAACGGCCAGAACCTCAAGGGCTACCACGTCGGCGACGGCGTGCTCTACACGTTCCTGCCGAACGCCAAGGGCCACTACACCGACGCCTACTGGCCGACCGTCGACCCGCTGCTGCTGCCCGGCACGACCGAGCACGACGGCCCGGTCGACCCCAAGTTCGGCGGGGTGCCGGTCGGCCCGAACCCGCACACGGGCGGAGTTCGCTGGGACGCGCGCCACGGCGCTTACGCGTTCGACTTCAAGAACTGGGACGGCTCGCTGGTCGCGAAGAAGTCGTGGTTCTTCACCCCGGCCGGGATCGTCTGCCTGGGCGCGGGGATCACCGGCACGGCCGAGCACGCGGTGCGCACGACGATCGAGAACCGCAACCTCGGCGAGGGCGGCCGCGGCACGCTGCTGGCCGACGGCCGCCGAGTGGCCACCGACCCCGGGAAGGCCGCCGTGCTGCAGCGGCCGCGCTGGGCGCACCTGGCGGACGTCGGTGGGTACGTGCTCCTCGACGACGCTTCCGTGACGGCCCTGCGCGAGGACCGGACGGGTGCGTGGCGCGACATCGACACGGGCGCCAACACCAAGGGCACCACGACGCCGAACACGCGCCGCTACCAGAAGCTGATCCTGGAGCACGGGGTCAAGCCGACGAACGCGAAGTACGCGTACGCGGTGCTGCCGGGCGCGTCGGTGATCGACACGCTGACCGCGTCCTGGGCGTGGCGGGTGCTGGCGAACACGCCGGTGGTGCAGGCGATCCGGGTGGCCGGCGGCACGGTGCTGGCGAACTTCTTCGCCGCGGGTTCGGTCGGCGACGTCACCGTGTCGGGTCCGGCGTCGGTCGCGGTCGGTCGCTGCGGGGCGCGGACCCAGCTCGCGGTGTCGGATCCGACGCAGCTGCAGGACAGCATCACGGTGACGGTCCGCGGCCGGTCGGTCAAGGTGCCGTTGAAGGGCACGTTCGGCGCCACGAAGGTGGTCGCGTTGTAGGCAGGCTTCCTCGCCGGGCCGGTGCCCCGACCCGGTCCGGCGGGGTCCCCACCTCGGTAGGCTGCCGGACATGACTGCCGCCGAGCACGTGGACGTCCTGATCGTGGGCGCCGGCCTGTCCGGTGTCGGCGCGGCCTGCCGGCTGCAGGAGCGCTTGCCCGGCAAGACGTACGCCGTGCTGGAGGCGCGTGACACGATCGGCGGAACGTGGGACCTCTTCCGGTACCCGGGCATCCGGTCGGATTCGGACATGTTCACCGTCGGTTACCCGTTCCGGCCGTGGAAGGACCCGAAGGCGATCGCCGACGGGCCGTCGATCCTGAGCTACATCCGCTCGACGGCCGAGACCTTCGGGGTGACCGAACACATCCGGTTCGGCCACCGGGTGGCGCAGGCGTCCTGGTCGTCGCCGGACGCGCGGTGGACGGTCTCGACCGCGCACGGGGCGACCTTCACCTGCCGGTTCCTTTACCTGTGCAGTGGTTACTACTCGTACGAGTCGGGGCACGTCGTCGACTTCCCGGGCCGGGACGAGTTCGCCGGCGAGATCGTGCACCCGCAGCACTGGCCGGATTCGCTTGACTACACGGGCCGGCGGGTCGTGGTGATCGGCAGCGGTGCGACGGCGGTGACGCTGGTCCCGGCCCTCGCCGCCCGCGCTTCGCACGTGACGATGCTGCAGCGGTCGCCGTCGTACATCGTGGCGCGGCCGGGCCGGGACGCGCTCGCCGACCGGATCCGCGCGCGCCTGCCCGAGAAGCTCGCGCACCGCGTGGTCCGCGGCAAGAACGTCGTGCTCGGGACGCTGTTCTTCCAGCTGATGCGGCGGCTGCCGCGCCGGGCGGCACTGGTGTTGCGAAAGCGCGTGGCGGCGCAGCTGCCGGCGTCGATCCCGGTGGACCCGCACTTCGTGCCGTCGTACGACCCGTGGGACCAGCGGTTGTGCCTGGTCCCGGACGCGGACCTGTTCCAGGCGCTGCGGTCCGGCAAAGCGGACATCGTGACGGACCGGATCACGCGGTTCACGCCGTCCGGTGTGGCGCTGGAATCGGGTCGCTCGCTCCCGGCGGACCTCATCGTGACGGCGACGGGCCTGCGCCTGGTGGCGTTCGGCGGGATTTCGCTGACGGTCGACGGCCGGGCGATCGAGCCGGGGGAGCAGCGCGCGTACAAGGGCACGATGTTCGGCGGGGTGCCGAACCTGGCGTGGTGCGTGGGGTACACGAACAGTTCGTGGACGCTGCGGGCGGACCTGGCGTCGCAGTACGTCTGCCGCCTGCTGGCGCACCTGGACCGCAACGGCTACGCGTATTGCATGCCGGACCCGGCCTCGGCGGCGGGCGCGGGCCGGCCGCGGCCCATCGTGGACCTGCAGTCGGGGTACATCAAGCGGGCCGCGGCGGGCCTGCCGAAGCAGGGCGGGCGGCGGCCCTGGATGATGCGGCAGAACTATCTGTTGGACCTGGCGGACATGCGGTTCAGCCGCGTGGATGACGGCGTGCTGCGGTTCGGCCGCGCGGAGGACCGGGCACCCGCGGCTGGCTGAGTCGCGGTCAGCTCTCGCTTTCGCGTTCGCGCAGCAGGCGGCCGATGGTGACCCGGTCGCCGTCGACCGTGACCCGGCCGTTCTCGATGGCGTCGGCGAGGTGGGCCGGGCGGTCGAGCAGGGCGTTCAACGTCGCCGGATCGGTGCGGATCGTGGCGTCCGGGGCGGCGGGCTCGCCCGGTTCGACAGTGAGGCGGCCCGGCTCGGTGCGGACCGTCCACACGCGAGGGTCGAGTTCGACGTGGTAGCAGGCGGTGCCGCGCGGGCGGGCGGATCCGCGGAGGAACAGCAGCACGGACGTGACACTGAGCGACGCGGGCCGGGGACGCGGGACCCGCGCGCCCCACGCACCCAGCGCCAGCACGACCGGTTCCAGCTCGCGGCCCCATTCGGTGAGCTCGTAGACGGTCGACGCGGCCGGCGGCGGCAGCTTCCGGCGCGTGACGACGCCGTGGTTTTCGAGCTCGCGGAGCCGGTCGGTGACCAGGTTCGAGCTGGCGCCCGGCAGCGCGCGGCGGACGTCGGAGAACCGCTGCGGCCCGAGCAGCAGCTCGCGCACGACGAGCAGGGCCCACCGTTCCCCGACGACGTCCAGTGCGCGGGCGATCGTGCAGGCGTCCCCGTAGCTGCGGCTCGTCGGCATGGTCTGAATGTACAACTTCGTGGTTGTTTTTAACAACTGTCGGCGCGTACGGTGGGCCGCATCCGGACGTCGAGCGGAAGGAACGGTCATGGGCCGACCGGTCGTGCACTTCGAAATCATCGGCACCGACCCGGCGCGCCTGCGCGGGTACTACGGCGAGCTGTTCGGCTGGCGGTTCGACACGTCGGGCCCGGTGTCGGACCAGGTGTCGGAGCCGGGCGAGTACGGCTTCACGGAGCCCGGCGGCATCCCGGGCGGTGTCGGCGGCGGCGCGGGTCATGAGAGCCACGTGGTGTTCTACGTGGGTGTTCCGGACGTCGCGGCGGCGTTGGCGGAGGCCGAGCGCCTCGGCGGAACCCGCCGGATGGGCCCGGACCGCGCCCCGGGCCGGGACCTGGTGGTCGCCCACTTCACGGACCCGGAAGGCAACCTGGTCGGCCTCGCCGGCCCAGCCTGATCGCCCGCCCGCACCTCAAGCGCCGCCGAGGGGTATCACCCGTGATCAGGAAGGCATCTCGCGTGATTGAAGAGGCATCTCGCGTGATCCGGCAGGCATCACGCGTGATTGGAGGGGCATCAGGACGATGCCCCTCCAATCACGGGTGATGCCCCGCTAATCACACGAGATGCCCGGTCAATCACGGGTGATGCCCTCCTAATCACGGGTGATACCCCGGCGATCACGGTGATGCCCGCCGATCACGGGCGGGCCCCGGAACCGCTGCTGGGTTCCGGGGCCCGGTTGGTCTGTTGCGCGTCAGCCTTGGCGGGCCTTCGAGCGCGGGTTGTTCCTGTTGATCACCAGCACCTTCGTCCCGCGGCGGATGACCTGGGCACCCGGCTGGCGGGCGAGCGAGCGGAGCGAGCTGCGGACCTTCATGGCGAGCCGTCCTTCCTGCGGGACCTGCCGTCCCACACCCCTCTCAACCGCCGATCGGTCAGTTCATTCCGCAACTCAGCTGCTCTCGCGGGCCACCCAGCCCTGGAGGTCGTCGCCGCGGATGGCTGCGGCCATCAGGTCCGGGAACTGGTCCGGGGTGCACGCGAAGGCCGGGATGCCCAGCTCGGCCAGGGCCGCCGCGTTCTCGTGGTCGTACGAGGGCGCGCCCGAGTCCGAAAGCGCCAGCAGCGTCACCACCTGGACCCCCGCGCCGGCCAGCTCCGCCATCCGGTGCAGCAGCTCCTCTTCGTCGCCGCCCTCGTAGAGGTCGCTGATCAGCACCAGCAGCGTCCGCTCCGGGCGCTCGACCAGGCCCTGGCAGTACGCGATCGCGCGGTTGATGTCCGTGCCGCCGCCGAGCTGGGTGCCGAACAGGACGTCGACCGGGTCGGCGAGGTGCTCGGTGAGGTCCGCGACCTCCGTGTCGAACGCCACGAACGACGTCTTCAACGCCCGCATCGACGCCAGCACCGCGCCGAACAGCCCCGAGTACACCACCGACTCCGCCATCGAGCCCGACTGGTCGACGGCCAGGATCACGTCCCGCTGCACCGCCTGCTGCCGCCGTCCGAAGCCGATCAGCCTCTCCGGGACGATCGTGCGCAGGTCGGGGGAGTAGTGCTTGAGGTTGGCGTGGATCGTGCGTGCCCAGTCGACGTCGCCCGGGCGCGGCCGGTGCGTGCGCGACGCCTTGTCCAGCGCGCCCCGGATCGCCGCGCGGGTGCGCTCGGCGAGCCGTTCCTCCAGCTCGGTGACGACCTTGCGGACGACCTCGCGCGCGGTCTCCTTCGTCTCCTCCGGCAGCACGCCGTTCAGCGACAGCAGCGTGCCGACCAGGTGGACGTCCGGCTCGACCGCCGACAGCAGCTCCTTCTCCAGCAGCATCCGGGTGAGCCCGAGCCGGTCGACGGCGTCGCGCTGCATCACCTGCACGACGGTGCTCGGGAAGTACCGCCGGATGTCGCCCAGCCAGCGCGCGACCCGCGGCGCGGACGCGCCCAGGTTCGCACTGCGCGGCCCGCCCGTGGCTTCTTCGTCGGGTTTGTCGTAGAGGGCGGCCAGCACCGCGTCCACCCCACTGTCCTCATCGGACAGCTGAGCGTCCTCCAGCCCCGAGCCGGGCCCGGCGCCGTCGCCGCCCAGCACGAGCCGCCAGCGCCGCACCCGGTCGGTATCGGCAGTCACACTCCCACCCCCAGCAGCGTCGCCAGGACCGGGAGCACGCGCTCGGCCCGGTCCTCGTCCAGTTCGTCGGCCACCGCCACCACTCGCGCGGCGCCGGGGAGCCCGGCCGCGCGCTGCCCGATCGCCCGCTTCTCGGGCCCGCTGAACGCGCCGAAAGTGCGGCGTAACAACGGAAGCACCTCGGTGAAGACGTCGGCGGGGATCGCCGCCAGCCACGCGTCGATCACCCGCAGCAGGCCCTCGTCGTGCACCAGCAGCAGTGCACCGCCGTCGAAGAAGCCCTCGACGTACGCCGCGCCCGCGGACGGGACGACGCCCGGCGTGAGCGCCCGGCCCAGCCGCAGTTCGATGTCGAGCGCGTCGAACAGCCCGGCGTCGTGCAGGATCCGGGTGAGCCGCCCGGCCAGCAGCGGGGGCAGCGACGGCCGTTCCGCCAGCCGGGCCAGCGCCGCCAGCCAGCGTTCCTTCGGCTCGTCGCCGAGCAGGGAGGTCGCGTCGTGCACGCCGTCGACGAGCTGGGCCAGCCGGGCCGCGGCGTCGTCGTCGATGCCGTGGGCGGCCGGGGGCAGGCCGGCGCAGATCCGGTCCAGCATCCGGTCGGCGACCGCCCGCAGCGCCCCGGTGTCGGTGCCGCGGACGTTCCCGTACCGCGTCGCCCTGGCCAGCGCGGGCAGCGCGGACATCAGCCGCGCGACGTCCGCGTCCGCCGCCGCCCGGGCGTCGAGCGCCGCGAGCGCCTCCGGCAACGCCTCGGGCAGGTCGGCGAGCAGGCAGTTTTCGACCGCCGTGGTGACCTCGTCCAGCGGCGGTGTGCCCTCGACGGTGCCGCGCACCGCGGCCGTGGCCGCCGACGGCACGGTGGTGCCGTACACCGCCGCCGCGACCAGGTCGACCTCGAACGACGGCTCCCACGCCAGCGCCCACGTCTCGCGGAAGGTGCCCTTGTTCCGCCGCGCCGACCCCTCCCGGCTGCCCCACTCGATGCCGAGGATCCGCAGCCGGTGCAGCAGCTTCGACCGGTCGAGCCCGCCCGGCGTCCGCAGGTCGAGGTCGAGTTCCTTGACGACCGGGTCCTTCTTGAGCCGCAGGCGTTTCGCCGTCGCGGTCAGGTCCGCGGCCAGCGGCGGCTGCGGGACGCTGTCCGGGACCTCGCCGAGCCGCTCGCCGACCACCAGCCGCCGGGTGACGAGCTCGACCTGCACCTCGTCCCCGCCGCACAGCACCGATCGGGTCGCCTCGGTGACCTCGGCGAGCCCCGCCGACGAGCGGCCGCGCAGCGTCGCGAGGGTTTCGGCGAGGCGGACCGCCTCGATGACGTGCGCGGTCGAGACCGGCAGGTCCTCTTCCCGCAGCACCGCGGCGACCTGGGTCAGCCAGCGCGCGGTGACGTCGCCGGCCGTCGTGAAGAGGTGGTGGTACCAGCCGGGCGACCGGACGCCGGCCCCGTAGCCGCTGGCCGTCGCGAGCCGTCCGTGCGTCCACGGCACCCAGGTGCACACGACCTTCCGCTTCGGCAGTCCTTTGAGGACGGCCTGGTCGTGCGACGCCGGCGGCAGCGGGTCGGCCAGCGCGGGCACGTGCCAGGCGCCGCAGACGACGGCGATGTTCTCGAAACCGTCCTTGCGGGTGCGGCGCAGCACCGACCGCATGTACGCCTCGCGGCGGGCTTCGTTGCCCTGCGGCGGTTTTTCGTCCTCGCGCACCGCCGTCATCGCCTCGGCGATCACCTCGAACGGGCTTTCGGCGTCCCGCCGCGACTCGACGACGTCGTCCCACCAGCGTTCCGGGTCGTCGTAACCGCCTGCCGAGGCTAGCAGCGCCAGCGGATCGACCGGCGGCCCGGTGTGCTCGTCCGGCGGGGCGGCGAACGTGTGCGCGGCCGGGAGGTCGCAGAACCGCACCGGAATCCCGGCCTCGCGGGCGTAGGTGAGGGCCTGCCACTCCGGGCTGAAGACGGCGAACGGCCAGAACGCGGCGCGCGAGACGTCGTCGGTCGCGTACGCCAGCAGCGCGACCGGAGGCTGCATCGCCGGGTCTTCGGTCAGCTCGACCAGGGCGTCGGCTTCCGGTGGACCTTCGATCAGCACGACGTCCGGTTCGAGTTCGGCGAGCCGCGTCGCCACGGCCCGGGCGGACCCCGGGCCGTGGTGGCGGATGCCGAGCAGGTGGGTGGCCGTCACGAGATCTCCTGGCCCGCCCGGTAGAAGTCGGCCCAGCCGTTGCGCTCGCGCACCACGGTCTCGAGGTATTCGAGCCAGATCGCGCGGTCGGCCACCGGGTCCTTGACCACCGCGCCGTGGATGCCCGCCGCGACGTCGTGCGGGCGCAGCACGCCGTCACCGAAGTGGGCGGCCAGGGCGAGCCCGCCGGTGAGCACGCTGATCGCCTCGGCGGTCGACAGCGTGCCGGACGGCGACTTCACCGCCGTGCGGCCGTCTTCGGTGCGGCCCGAGCGCAGCTCGCGGAACACCGTGACGACGCGGCGGATCTCGGCCAGCTCCGCGGCTTCGGCGGGCAGCTCCAGCGACGCGCCGAGCTCGGCGACCCGCCTGCTGACGATCTCCACTTCGGCCTCGGCGCTGTCCGGCAGCGGCAGCACGACCGTGTTGAACCGCCGCCGCAGCGCGCTCGACAGCTCGTTGACGCCCTTGTCGCGGTTGTTCGCCGTCGCGATCAGGTTGAAGCCGGGCCGCGCCTGCACCTCGGTGCCCAGCTCCGGGATTGGCAGGGTCTTCTCGGAGAGGATGGTGATCAGCGAGTCCTGGACGTCGGCCGGGATGCGGGTCAGCTCTTCGAGGCGGGCCAGCTTGCCGTCGCGCATCGCGCGCAGCACCGGGCTTTCGACGAGCGCGGCGGCGCTCGGGCCCTCGGCGATCAGGCGGGCGTAGTTCCAGCCGTAGCGGATCGACTCCTCGGACGTACCCGCGGTGCCCTGCACCAGCAACGTCGAATCCCCGCTGATGGCGGCCGAGAGGTGTTCCGAGACCCACGTCTTCGCCGTGCCGGGCACGCCGAGCAGCAGCAGCGCGCGATCGGTCGCCAGCGTGGCGACGGCGACCTCGATCAACCGTCGCGGGCCGACGTACTTCGGGGTGATCACGGTGCCGTCGGGCAGGGTGCCGCCGAGCAGGTACTCGACGACGGCCCACGGCGAGAGGTTCCAGTTCGGCGGCTTGGCCCGCTCGTCGGCGGCGGCCAGCGCGGCGAGCTCGGCGGCGTGGTCCTGTTCGGCGTGCGGCCGGAGGACGGTGGGGGCGGTCATGCGAGCTCCTCGTACATTTCGCGGCGGAAGTTCAGCGTTTCGGTGAGCGCCCGGCGCCACGGACCGGCGTCCATGGTCAGGCGGGTGGTGGCGAGCGGGTGGCGGAGGCACGCGGCGGGGACCGCGCGGGCGATCACGACGGCGGCGTGCGAGACCAGCCGGTGGTCGTCCTGGCGGGCGATCCAGTCGAGCAGGGCGGTGCCGAGCTCCTTCGTCCACGGCCGGGGCAGTTCGTGCACCAGCCGGGCGAAGGATTCGACGGGCAGCCTGCCGATCAGGTGCCCGACGGTGGCGGCCTGGCTCCCCGGGCTCAGCACACCGAGCAGCGGTGGCGTGGTGCGCCCGCCGGGGTCGGCGCCGATGAGGGCCTGCGCCCAGGTTTCGTCGCGCTGCCGCAGGGCCGCGGTGGCCCAGGAGTCCCGCAGCACGGCGGCCGGGCAGCCTTCGACGGTCATCCGCACGACCTCGGCCGGCGGGCCGAACTCGGCCCAGAAGGACAGCGGCGCGGCCGCGACGAGCGTGCGCAGCCGGACCGTGCCGTCGCCGCGTTCGCCGGCCGGCAGGGCGACGGTGAGGACCCGGTTCCGGCGGTGGACCAGTGGCCGAAGGCGTTCGGCCATGCTTTCGCCGTAGCGCGTGCCCGGCAGCCGGCCGAGCAGCTCGGCGGCCTGTTCGCGCACGGCGGCGGCCCGGTCGGTGAGGGCGGCTTCGAGGAAGGCTTCGTCCTGGGGCCGCACGTGCCCGGCGAGTACGCCGAGGAAGTCGGCCCGGACGTCAGCGGGTTCGGTCTTCCAGGAGGCGGCGAGGGCTTCCCGGGCGGCCTCGGGGTCTTCGGCGAGTTTGCCGGCGAGCCAGCGGCGGCGCTGGGCGAGGCTGCCGTACTGCCAGACGTCCCCGGCTTCGTTCGCGGGCGCGGCGAGGAAGGCCCAGTCCGGGTTCCGCTGCCCGAGCCAGGCCCCGACCGGCCCGGCGACGGCGACGAGCGGCCCCCGCAGCGCGGCCTTGGTGCGCGCGGCTTCGGCGAGCAGCGGCAGGGCTTCGGGCGGGACGCGGTACTCGGTGCCGGCGACGATGCCCAGCCACTCGAGCAGGAGATCGGGGTGACTGGCGGCGAGCAGCCGCCCGAGCCGTTCCCGCGCGAGCGGAGGAACGAAGGCGCGTTCATCGGCGGCGGCGACGGGAAGTGGCCGCACGTCGTGCAGCGGCTGCCGTCCGGCCCGCCGGTAGGTGGCGAGCACGGCCGCGGCGGCGAGCAGCTGCTCGGCGGGTTCGGCCCGATCGGCGATGAGGTCCCGGACGGCGGGTGGCTGGGCCGCGGGGTCGAGGGTGCGCCGCCGGGTGCCGAGGAGGGCGGTGCCGACGAGATCTTCCCAGGCTTTCACGGCTTCACCGCCTTCCTGAGTGGGTGGACGGAGGGCGGAACGGTGGTGCGGAGTCGGCTGGAGAAGGCGGGTCGGTGGGGCCGGGTTGCGCGAGCGGTGGTTGAGAGAGCGGTCGCGCGCTGGGGCGGCTGCGCATGGATCGGCGGGGCGCTCCTGCGGCCTCGGCTGATGGGTGGCTGGGTGTGTGGATTGAGTTGGCTGGGCCCGGGTCGACGGACGTGCACCGGCGCGGGCTCTCCTGCCACACCCTCCGGCCTCGGGCCCTCGGGGCGGCCGTGCATCGAGGCGTGGTTCACAGGCGCACCGCCCGGCCTTCGTGCCAGCACGTCAACGGCCGCAAGCCCGCCGCGCTCCACTCGCCCGCCACCGTCAACGGGCGGCCTGCCGACAGGGCCAGCAGCGACCACGGGAACGCGTACGGGACCAGCGGCATCGCCGTTCCGTCCTTTTCGGACAGACACCAGCCGCCCGCGTGCTCCGCCGGGGTCACGCCCGACAGCAGCACCGGCCAGCGCTCCAGCCACGGGTCCGCCGCCATCGCCTGCGAAAACCTCGCCAGCGCCTCCGAAATCGAGCCGCCCTCGGTCGTCGGGGCCGCCAGGGGGATGCCGCGCTCGGCCACCAGGGCTCGCAGCGGGGCCGCACCCGGGTAGAACGCCAGTTCCGCCGTCAACCGGTGGCCCGGCGGCAACGATCCGTCCAGGGGACGGCCCGGTGGCGCGAACGACAGCACCAGCGCCTCCCGGCCCGTCGCGAGGCCGCGCAGCCACGTGCGGCGGGTGAGCAGCCGGTCGTTCTCCTCGTCCGCCGCGCCCGTGATCAGCCAGTCGTCCGCGACGCGCTCGCCGCTCTCCAGCACGCGGGCCGTCTCCACCGAGAACCCCAGCCGCGTGCGCACCGTCTCCGCCAGCGCCGGCGGCAGCGACTCCAGGCGCGTGGCCGCGTCCGCGAGCAAGTACAGCTGGGAGAGCTCGGCCAGCAGCGTCTCCGGCCAGTCGCGGCGGCCGACGACGCCCGCGGCTCGGCGCAGGCCGCCCGCGAGGCCCGGTGCCTGGGCGTCGACCATCCGGGCGGCCACCGTGCGCAGTTCCTCGTCGCCGGTGCGCTCGAAGCCCGCGAACCCGGCGCCGATCCGGTCGGTGAGCCAGGCCTTCAGCTCCGCGACGCCGCCTTCGACGCGCGCCGCCCGCTCGGCAGCGCGCCGCGCGGCCGCCTCCTCGTCCTTCGGGCCGGCCGCCTCCGCGCGTTTCTCCGCGCGACGGGCCCGGTCGGCTCGCTCGGCCAGCCACGTGTGCACCCATTCGGGTGCCTCGGCCGGGGAAACGCGCCCCGCCGCCCACAGCAACAGCAGCCCCAGTGCGTGCTTGCACGGGAACTTCCGGCTGGGACAGGAACACCGGAACGCGGGCTCGGCGAGCTCGACGCACGTCTGGTACGGCTTCTTGCCACTGCCCTGGCAGAAGCCCCACACGGCGTCTTCGGACGCACCCGCGCCCGACCACCTCGCCGGCGCGGCCAGCGCCCGGCCCGCCTTCTCCGAAGCGGGATCCGGCGCCAGCCCGGCCACGCGTTCCGCGGTCCACGGCACCGCCGTCACCACCTGTCCCCCCACTGTTCTCCCTCGCTTTCCGGTTCGAGGTGAAGCATGCCAGCACCCACCGACAATTTCCGGAAGCCGAGTATTCTAGTGCTAGAGTACGAGCGTGCTGACCGACGCGGAACTGACGGTGCTGGGCCTGGTGGCCGAGCGGCCGAGGCACGGCTACGAGCTGGACGAGGTCGTCTCGGAGCGCGGCATGCGCGACTGGACGGCGCTCGGCTTCAGCTCGATCTACTACGTCCTGGGCAAACTCCGCGACCGCGGGCTGGTCGCCGAGGTCGAGGGGGAGCGGGCGCACGCCAAGGCCAAGAAGACGTTCACGGCCACCGAAGCGGGCCGCCAAGCGTGTGCGGCGGCTGCGGAAGTGGCCATCGCCCAGTTGCGGCCGATGCACCAACCGGTGCTGGTCGGGCTGGCCAACAGCCCGGCCATTTCACCCGAACGGCTGGCGGCGGCGCTGGCCCAGCGCGCCGAAGCGGTCGCGGAACGGCTGGCCGAGGTCCGGCAGGCCGCCGAGGCCCAGAAGCACGCCCCGCCGTTCGTCCGGGCGATCTTCGACTACTCCATCGCGCAGCTCGAGGCGGAAGCCCGGTGGCTGGAAGGGATGATCTGATGCCGTACGACATCAAGAAGGAACTGAAGGAGCTCTACGCCCCGAAGAACCGGGACTGGGCGCTGATCGACGTGCCCGAGCAGCGGTTCCTCGCCATCGACGGCCGCGGCAACCCGAACACGGCGGAGAGCTACAAGAAAGCCGTCGAAGCGCTCTACGCCTTCGCGTACACGATCAAGTTCGCGGCGAAGGAACGCGGTGAGGACTTCGTCGTGGGTCCGTTGGAAGGGCTGTGGTGGGCGGACGACTACACGGCCTTCACCGTGCGCGCCAAGGATTCCTGGCAGTGGACGATGCTCATCGCGCAGCCGCCGTGGATCGGCGAGGACGCGGTCGAGGAAGCCCGGGAAACCGTGCGGCGCAAGAAGAAACTCGACGCACCGGTGCGGTTGGAGAAGCTGCACGAGGGCCGGTGCGCGCAGGCGCTCCACATCGGCTCGTACGACGACGAGGGGCCGATCCTCGCCCGCCTGCACGACGAATACGTTGTGGCGCAAGGGCTGAAGCTGACCGGCCTGCACCACGAGGTCTACTTGGGCGACCCGAGGCGGACCGAACCGGCCAAGCTCAAGACCGTACTGCGTCAGCCGGTCGGCTGATCCAGCTCGGCGAGGCCGCGTTCCCACCGCGCCCGGCGTTGGGCGGACGACTGCTCCCACCAGGGCTCACCGCGTTCGCCCAACGCCACCTTCGCGATCTGGGTGCGCGCCCGGTCCTGCACGCGCCGAGCGGCCATCAGGTGCTTCTGCAGGCGGTCTCGGACGTCGTCGGGGATTTCGGGGTCCGTCGCGCGCCAGCGGCGGCCCTTCACGATGATGTACCGGCCGTCCGGGGTGTGCTCGGGCATCAGTACTCGCTGGTCGCCGGCCAGGTGTCGTCGTGCAGGAGGCGCTTGAGGATCTTGCCCGTCGCGTTCCGCGGGAGGTCGGGGACGAAATACACGTCCCGCGGCACCGCGAACCGGGCCAGGCGCTGGTGGATGTACTGGCGGATGTCCTCCGCGTGCAGGGACGCGCCCCGGCGCGGGACGACGTACGCCGCCAGGCGCTGACCCCATTCCGCGTCCGCCACGCCGACCACCGCCGCGTCGTGCACTCCCGGCAGCGCGACCAGCGCCTCCTCGACCGGCCGCGGGAACACGTTTTCGCCGCCCGAGACGATCATCTCGTCGGCCCGGCCGGTGACGAACAGGCGGCCCGCCGCGTCCAGGTAGCCGACGTCGCCGCTGGCCATCATGTCCGCCGCGCGGGCCGGGTCGGTGCCGCTCGTGTAGCCCTCGAACAGCATGTCGTTGCCGACGAAGATCTGGCCTTCGCCGCCCGGCGGGACCGGCTTGCGGTCCTCGTCCAGGATCGCCAGCCGGGTGCCGAGCGGGCAGCGGCCGGCCGTCGTCGGGGCCGCGCGCAGGTCGGCCGGGTCCGCGATGCTCGCCCAGGACACCTCGGTCGAGCCGTAGAAGTTGTAGAGGACGTCGCCGAAGGTGTCCATGAACGACGTCACGAACGACCCGGACATCGCCGAGCCGCTGCTGGCCACGATCCGCAGCGACGACAGGTCGTAGCGCGAGCGGATCCGCTCGGGCAGGTCCATGATCCGCTGCAGCATGATCGGCACGGCGAACAGCGCGTCGCACCTCTGCTCGGCGATCGTCCGCAACGTCTCTTCGGCGTCGAACTTGCGGGTCAGCGCGAGCGACGCCCGCAGCGCCATGCCGATCTGCATCGCGGCGAGACCCCACGTGTGGAACAGCGGCGCCGCGACCAGCAGCCGGTCGCCGGCGCGCAGCGGGATCCGGTCGAGGATCGCCGCGGCCGTGCCGAGACCCTTCGGCGTGGGACGGCGGGCGCCCTTCGGCGTCCCGGTGGTGCCGGAGGTCAGCACGATCAGCCGGCCGGGCCGCTCGACCGGCTTCGGGCGGTCGGCGGGTGCGGCGGCGATCAGCTCGTCGACGGTCGGGTATCCGGCGTCGGCGTCCGGCCAGGTGCTGATCCGCGCGAAGTCGCCGGGCACGTTCGCGATGGTCTGCGCGAACTCGTCGTCGGCCAGCACGGCGGACGGCTGGTGCTCGGCGAGGACGTCCTTGACCGAGGCGGCGGACAGGCCGGTGTTCAGCAGGATGACGTCGGCCCCGAGCTTGCTGGCGGCGACGAACGACTCGATCATCGCCGCGTGGTTGCGGCACATCAGCGCGATCCGGTCGCGTTCGACGACGCCGAGCTCGCTCAGCGCGTTGGCGAGCCGGTCACTGCGCTCCTGGACCTGGCGGAAGGTGCGGAGGTTGCGCTCGTCGTGCAGGGCGGGCTCGTCCGGGACGCGGGCCGCCGCGGCCTGGTAGCCGCCCGCGACCGTGGCGCCCCACTGCGCGAGGGAGTTCAGCTGGCGCGCCAGCTTGTCCGGCCGCCCGGCGCTCAGCACACCGGCGCGCAGCAGGATGCTCGTGGTGCGCAGCTTGGTGGCCTTGCTGGCTTCGCCGTCGGCGTCGGGGTCGGCTTTCCCGGCCAGGTGCAGGTCGAGGCGCCGGGCGAGGGCGCGGACGTCCTTCTTGATCGACGAGACCAGGTCCAGGTGCGCCGGCGGCAGCATCATCCGCACGAACAGCTCGGTCTTGCCGCCCGCCAGCGGTCTCAGTTCCAGCGAGACCCAGGTGCCCTCGTCGGGGACCCCGCACCACACGACGTGCTCGCCCGGCCGGTGGACGACGGCCTGCATCTGCGTCTCCAGCATCGGTCCCCGCGCGGGGACGATCCGGATCGCGCCCTTCGGGCCGCGCCCGCGCGCGGCCGGCTCCTGGATCTCGCACCAGCTGATCTCCGGCACGAACCGCGAATACCACTCCGGCGATCCGACGATCTGCCAGACCACGTCCGGCGGGTGCCCGACCACGGCACTCGCTTCGACCACATCGTCACGCATTGTCTGCCCTCACCGAAGTGTCACCGAACGCACGTTCAGGTCACGGAGGCGTCACAATAGCAGCAAACGGGTGATTAAGGATACTCCGAACGGCCAGATACCGGTGGGTAACGGACACTCCGAGTAGGTCCACGGAGAGTCCACTGTAGACTGATCAACGGCGTTGATCAGGCATTGTGGCGAGCGGGTCGTTCGACGCGATCGACCGGGGAGTTGTGCAGGGCGCGTCGTCGGAGCCGGCCACGCCGGGCCGCCGGATGGGGCATTTGCGACAAAAGGTGTCAAGCGAGCGCGCGGTTGATGATCACGTTCCGTAGCGAGCGACCAGCTCCGCGCCGAGCCGGGCCAGCTCGGCCCGCACCGGCTCCGGGCCCTCCACCTCGACCAGCGCACCCCAGCCGGCCAGCTCCTGGGCGATCATGACCGGCGCCGGCGCGGCGACCCGCGCGCGAACCCGGTTCCCGGGCAGTTCGGCGAGCAGTTCGCAGTGCCGGCCGAACCGGTCGCGGAGCACCCCGAAGTGCCGTCGGTCGAGCACGACGACCGCGCTGAGCAGCGAGCGGCGCTTCTCCACCTCCTCGACGACGTCCTGCCACACCGCCGCGAGTTCGAGGTCCGACGGCCGGTCCGCGGGCTCGCCGGTCGGGGTGGCCGAGACGATCCGGTCGACGCGGAACGTGCGACGCCCCTTCGCCGTCCCCGCGACCAGGTACCAGACGTCGTCTTTGTCGACCAGGCCCCACGGGTCCACGAGCCGCTCGGACTGCTCGCGCCCGGAGTAGGTGAGGCGTACCCGCTGCCGCGCGATGACGGCATCCCGCAGCAAGGAGACCATCGGCGGCTGCGCCTTCGGGCGCTCACCCCAGCCCGTCTGGTCGACGACGACCGCGTCCGCCGCCGCCTCGGCGTCCGCCCGGAACGTGCCGGGCAGCGCACCCATCAGCTTCCGCAGGGCCGACTTGACCTCCGGCGCGCCCGCCGCGGCTGGGCCCGCCAGGAGGAAGAGCGCCTGGGCTTCGCGGGCGCTCAGGCCGGAGAGGTCGGTGCGCGCGCCGCCGACGAGCTGCCAGCCGCCGCCGCGCCCCGGCTGCGGGTAGACCGGCACCCCGGCGGCCGAGAGCGCTTCGAGGTCACGGCGGGCCGTGGCGACGGAGATTTCCAGCTCGGCCGCCAGTTCGGCCGCCGTGACGCGGCCGCGCGTCTGCATCAGCAGGAGGGTGGCCACGAGACGGTCGGCGCGCATGGGGCCAGTGTCGCAAACAAAGTAGTCACTGGATGAGCACTTTTCCTCCGCATGCTGAGCCCACCCGTTGAGAGGAGCAGGACATGCTGCGAGGAATGGCCACCGTCACCTACTACGCCGAGGACCACGCCGCCGCGAAGGCCTGGTACACCGCGTTCCTCGGCCTGGAGCCGTACTTCGACGTGCCGGGGTACTCGGAGTTCCGGATCGGCGACTACCGGCACGAACTGGGCATCATCGACCGTCAGTACGCCCCCGCGGCGCCGGACGGGCCGGGCGGCGAGATCGTCTTCTGGCACGTCGACGACCTCGAAGCGACTTTCGCGCGCCTGCTGGAGCTGGGCGCGAAGGAGTACGAGCCGATCACCGAGCGGGGGCCGGGGTTCGTGACGGCGTCGGTCGTCGATCCGTTCGGGAACGTCTTCGGGATCATGACGAACGCGCACTATCTCGCGGTGCTGGCGGAACGCTCATGAGCCGGTACGCCTCCTCGACGCACTTCTCGCACCGCTCGTGCCGCTCGGTCTTGCCCGCGGGATCGGTGCCGTAGAAGGGAAAGCAGCCCGCGCCGCAGCTCGCGAAGTAGATCAGGCCGAGGCGCACCTCGCCGCGGCCGACGTAGTGGGTGAGCCGGCGGCGGGGCTCCGGGCCGCACTCGGGGATCCAGCCGTGGGCGGGCAGGCGGGCGGCGGCGATCTCGTCGAGGACGCCCGCGCGGCTGATCAGGTCCGCGCCGAGGCAGCTCAGGCGCTCGCCGAGGTCGCGCAGGCCGTCCGCGCGCAGGGGCGGGCCGGTCAGCCAGGCGAGGTCGCCCGGGAGGGTTTCGGCGAGGTCGCGAAGACGGGTCAAAAGGGCGTGGTCCGGGTCCATGACCAGCAGCGAACCTGACGCGGATCCGCGACACCAGCGGGCGGGCGGGGCGGCGGAATTGTCGGACCCCGGTGACACAATGCGCTCATGGCAACACCCTTCGCGACACCCCGGGCCCGCGCGCTCGGGTTCGGGCTGCGCACCTGCCGGGAGGCGCGGAACCTCGGCGTGCGGCAGCTGGCCCGGAAGATCGGCGTGCATGCGCAGGAACTGTCCAACTGGGAGTACGGGAAGCGGATCCCCAAGGTGGAGCAGGTGGCGCTGCTGATGGGGGCGCTGGTCGTGGAGCCGGAGGAGCGGAAACGGTTGCTAGACCTGGCCCGCTCGGCCCACGAGGTGAGCTGGCTGGAGAAGCGGGTGCCCGGTGTGGCGCGGAGTGTTTCGAGCTACGCCGAGCACGAGCGCGCGGCAACCGCGATCTTCGATTGGGAACCCGCGGTGATCCCGGGACTTTTCCAGACCCCGGACTACATCCGGGCGTTGCTGAGTGACCAGGAGCAGCCTGATCAGGTCGACCGGGTCGTGCATGCGCGGATGGCGCGGCGGGAAGTGCTGGGGAGGTACCACCCGCTCGATTACCACGTGGTGGTCGGCGAGGGCGCTCTGCGAGCGGCGGTTGGCGGTGCGTCGGTGATGGCGGAGCAGCTTCAGCACCTCCTGCACGTTTCGATGCGGCGGAACATCCGGCTTCAGGTGCTCCCCGTGCGGGCCAGCGCGCAGGTGATCGCCCACAACTTCGGTGTGCTCGAGTTCGATGCGCTCCCGGCCATTGTCTTCGTGGAGCTCTACCGGGCGAGCGCCTACCTCTACGATGACGATCAGGTGGCCAGTTACCGCGCGGCGGCGAAGAACACGGCGGCGCTGGCGATGGACGAGCACGAGAGCGGCGAGTTCATCCGGGAGGTGATCGCCGACTTGGGAGAGGCAGTATGAACTGGCGGAAGTCCAGCTACAGCGCGACTCAAGACAAGTGCGTCGAGGTGGCGCTCGGACCTGCGGCAAAAGTCCGCGACACCAAGGACCGCTCCGGCGGCACCCTCGAAATCTCCACCCGATCGTGGGATGCCCTCCTCTCGGTCCTATGTCACCCGAACACACTGGATCTTCCTGAGGTGTAGCTTCCGCACACATAGCTAGCGACCGGCGTCACGCTTACCGTTCCCGTCCATGACCAGCGATCTGGACGGGCGTACCGCCCTCGTCACCGGGGGTGCGAGCGGCATCGGCCTCGCCTGCGTCCGCGCCCTCGCCGCGGCCGGGGCCAAGGTGCACGTCGTCGACATCGACGAACACCGCACCGAAGCCGCCGCCGGCGAGGTCGGGGGCTGGGCGCACGTTGCCGACCTCAGCGATCCCGCCGCCATCGACGCCCTGCCCGCCGAAGTCGACGTCCTGGTCAACAACGCCGGCGTCCAGCACGTCGCGGCCATCCAGGACTTCCCGCCGGAGCGGTTCACCCACATCCAGTCCCTGATGGTGACCGCTCCCTTCCTGCTCATCCGGCACACGCTGCCCGCCATGTACGCCCGGGGGTGGGGGCGGATCGTCAACATGTCGAGCGTCCACGGGCTGCGCGCCTCCGCCTTCAAATCCGCTTATGTCGCCGCGAAGCACGGGCTCGAAGGCCTTTCGAAGGTCGCCGCGCTCGAAGGGGCCGAGCACGGCGTCACCAGCAACTGCGTGAACCCGGGTTACGTCCGCACGCCGCTCGTCGACGGCCAGATCGACGCCCAGGCCGCCGAGCACGACATCCCGCGTGAGGACGTCGTCGCCGAGGTGCTCCTCAAGCGGGCCGCGATCAAGAAGCTCATCGAACCCGAAGACGTCGCTTCCCTGGTGGTGTGGCTGTGCTCGCCGCACGCCGGCCACATCACCGGGGCCTCCATCCCGCTCGACGGCGGCTGGACCGCCGCCTAACCACCCGCCGAACCCGCCGCACAACCACAAGGAAGTGGAGCCCGCAGTGAGCCAACCCCACCGGTCGGCGATCGCCAAGATCGTCGGCGCGAGCCTGATCGGCACCACCATCGAGTGGTACGACTTCTTCCTCTACACCTCCGCCGCCGCCCTCGTCTTCAACAAGCTGTTCTTCCCGACGGCGGATCCGCTCACCGGCACGCTGCTGGCGTTCCTGACCTACGCCGTCGGGTTCCTCGCCCGCCCGATCGGCGGTCTCGTCTTCGGCCACTTCGGTGACCGGCTCGGCCGGAAGAAGCTGCTGGTCGTCAGCCTCGTCCTGATGGGCGGCTCGACGTGCCTGATGGGCGTCCTGCCGACGTACGCGAGCGCCGGCGTCGCGGCACCGCTGCTGCTCACGCTGCTGCGCCTCATCCAGGGCTTCGCGCTCGGCGGGGAGTGGGGCGGGGCCGTCCTGATCGTCTCCGAACACGGCGACGACCGCCGTCGCGGCTACTGGGCGAGCTGGCCGCAGTGCGGCGCGCCCGGCGGCAACCTCCTGGCCACCGCCGTCCTCGCGATCCTGTCGGCGACGCAGTCGGACGCGGCCTTCCTGTCCTGGGGCTGGCGCGTCCCGTTCCTGCTCTCGGGCGTGCTGCTGCTGATCGGGCTGTGGATCCGGCTGGCCGTCGCCGAATCGCCGGTGTTCCTCGCCGCCCAGCGGCAGGCCGAAGCGCGGGCCGAAAAGCACGTCCCGGTCGTCGACGTCTTCCGCAACAGCTGGCGCCAGGTGCTCGTCACGATCGGCGCGCGGATGGCCGAGAACGTCTCGTACTACGTGATCACCGCGTTCATCCTGGTGTACGTCACGACCGGGCTGCACTTGCCGAAGGGCGTCGGCCTGACCGCGGTGCTCATCGGCTCGGCCGTGCACTTCGTGACGATCCCGCTGTGGGGCGCGCTGTCCGACCGCGTCGGACGGCGTCCGGTCTACCTGTTCGGCGCGATCGGGATGGCGCTGTGGGGCTTCGCGTTCTTCGCCCTGCTGGACACGAAGTCGTCGCCGGTGATCGTGCTGGCCGCGACCGTCGGGCTGGTGCTGCACGGCGCGATGTACGGCCCGCAGGCCGCCTTCTTCGCCGAGCAGTTCCCGACCCGGGTGCGCTACACCGGCCTTTCGGTCGGCGGGCAGCTGTCGTCCATCGCGGCCGGGGCCGTCGCGCCGCTGATCGCCGTCGCGTTGTTCTCGGCGTGGCACAGCACCGTACCGGTCTCCCTGTACGTCGCCGCGATGTGCGTGATCACCGTGGTCGCGCTGCTGTCCGCCCGCGAAACCCGCGGCGAATCGCTGCACGACGACGTCGAGGCGGAAGCGGCGACCGTTTCGCCCTAGCATGACCGCCGTGACCGCACCCTCGGACGCGCTGCGCCGGCTGCTCGACCTGCTCGCCTCCGGGGCGAGCACCGAGCAGCTGGCGCACGTCGTCGTGGCCGCCCGCGCCGAAGGCGCCCTCGGCCCGGCCGACCTGGCCGCGCTGGCCAGCGCGGGCGAGCTGGCCCTGCGGATCCGCGAGACCCTGGCCGAGCACCGGCGGCGGGAAGCCCAGCTCACCGCGTTGTTCGAGACCGCGAGCGAGCTCGCCGGGCTGTCCGACCCGGACACCGTGCTGCGGTCGATCGTCCGGCGGGCGCGGGCGCTGCTCGGCGTCGACGTCTCCTACCTGAGCCTCAACAACGAGGCCGAAGGCAAGACCTACATCCGGGTCAGCGACGGGTCGGTTTCGGCGGAGTTCCAGCAGATCGTGCTGGGCATGGGGGAGGGCCTCGGCGGGCTGGTCGCGCAGACCGCGCGGCCGTACGCGACCTCGGACTACTTCCACGACGACCGGTTCAAGCACACGCGCCACATCGACTCCGGGGTCGAAGACGAAGGCCTGACGGCCATCCTCGGCGTCCCGCTCGCCATCGGCCCGAAGGTGCTCGGCGTGCTGTTCGCGTCCGACCGCTCGGCCCGGGAGTTCTCCGCCGACGAGGTGGCGCTGTTGTCGTCGCTGGCCGACCACGCGGCGATCGCCCTGGACAGCGCGAACCTGCTCGACCAGACCCGCCGCGCGGTCGCCGAGCTCAACGAGGCCAACGCGACGATGGAACGCGCCGAGGACGCCCACGATCGGCTGACCGACCTCGTCCTGCGCGGCGGCGACCTCCCGGACGTCGCCGACGCGGTGGCGGCCGTGCTGCACGGCGACCTCACGGTGTACGACGCGGACGGCACGCTCCTGGCGAGTTCGTCGGCACCGGTGGCGCTCGACCCGGACGCGCTCGCCGCGGCCCGCGCCGGCGGGCGGGCGGTGTCCACATCGGACAGCTGGGTGTGCGCGGTGCAGGCCGGCCCGGAACTGCTCGGCAGCCTGGTGCTGGCCGGCCGGGCGGGGCTCAGCGAGCCCGACCGGCGGCTGTTCGAACGCGCCGGCGTCGTGACGGCGTTGCTGCTGATGCTGCGGCGATCGGTGGTGCGCGCGGAGGACGAGGTCCGCGGCGAGCTGCTGACCGACCTGCTCACCGCGCCCGGCCGCAACCCACGCGCACTCCTGGCGCGCGGGCGCCGGCTGGGGATCGACCTGTCGGCCCCGCACGCGGTCCTGGTCGCCCACGCGGACGGCGGCTCGCGCCGGCGCGTGGCGAGCGCGGCCGCCCGGCACGCGACGCTGGTGGGTGTGCACGCCGAGGAGGTCGTCCTGCTGGCGACGGGCGACCCGGACGAGCTGGCCCGCCGCGTCGCGGCCGACCTCGGCTCGGCCACCGGCCGCCCGGTCACGGTGGGCGCGGCGGGCCCGGCGAGCGGCCCGTCGGCGATCGCGGACGCCCACGCGGAAGCGGCCCGCTGCGTCCGGGCGCTGCTGGCGCTGGGCCGCACCGGCGAGGGTGCGGCGATGGCGGGGCTGGGTTTCCTGGGCCAGCTGCTCGGCGACCGCGCGGACCTGGACGCGTTCGTCCGCCAGACCCTGGGCCCGGTCCTGGACTACGACGAGCGCCGCGGCACCGAGCTGGTGGCCACGCTCCGGGCGTACTTCGCGAACGGTTCGCAGCTCGCGCGCACGAAGGACGTGCTGCACGTCCACGTGAACACGGTGGTGCAACGGCTGGAGCGGGTGGCGTCGCTGCTGGGGGAGGACTGGCAGGCGCCGGACCGCGCGCTGGAGATCCAGCTGGCCCTGCGGCTGCACCGGCTCGGCACACCGCGCGGGTAGCGGTCAGCTCCAGCGTTCGGCCAGCGGCCTGCTGTCGTCCGGGTCCTGGTTCGGCCGCCAGTAGCCGACGGCCCGGCACACGGTGGTGGCCGGGCAGCTGACCCCGGTGAAGACGGTGAGGGTGCTGCCGGACGGCACGGGGGCGGCGGTCGCGGTCCAGCTGCTGCCGTCCCACCGGTAGGCGACCGGCGTGAGCGGGCTGTTCTGCGTCGAGCCGACGGCCATGCAGTTCGTCGCGCTGACGCAGGAGACGCCGTCCAGCCGGAAGTACTGGCCGGTGAACGAAGTGGCCCAGGCGGTGCCGTTCCAGGTTTCGATGTCGGCGCCGAGGTACGAGGACACGAAGTACCCGGCCGCGACGCAGAAGGTGGCCGAGGTGCAGGAGACCCGGCTGAGCCCGTCGTTGCTGTGCGCGCCCGGCTGGGCGGTCCAGGTGCCGCCGCCGCTCCAGCGTTCGATCAGGGGTTGCGACGCGGCGTTGCGGCCGACGGCGGTACAGGCGCCGCGCTGGGTGCACGACACGCCGGTCAGCTGGTCACCGGCGGCGGTGCCGGGCACGGTCGTCGGCGCCCACGTGGTGCCGTTCCACAGCAGAGCCACGGCACCGGCGGTGGACCGGCCGACACCCAGGCACCAGGTGAAGCCGGCGACGCAGGACACCCCGTACAGCTCGCCGCCGGCGATCACCGGCAGGGTCTGGCGCGCCCACGCGGTGCCGTCCCAGCGCATG
The DNA here is from genome assembly GCF_046549135.1 of Amycolatopsis sp. lyj-23. NCBI lineage: Bacteria > Bacillati > Actinomycetota > Actinomycetes > Pseudonocardiales > Pseudonocardiaceae > Amycolatopsis > Amycolatopsis sp. lyj-23. The sequence goes on from NZ_JAJPWN010000021.1 coordinate 89,066, forward strand.
GCCAGCGGGGTGGCTGCCCCGCCGGCAACGGCGTAGCCGACCGCCGTGCAGGCGGTGGCCGACGTGCAGGAAACATCGCTCAGGTGGGTGTCTCCGGCGACGTTCGGCAGCGGCGACAACAGCCAGCTGCCGCCGGTGTACACCTCGGCGAGACCGGCGACCTGCCCTTCCTGCTTCTTGCCGACCGCCATGCAGAAATCGGCCGAGACGCACGAAACCGCGCCGAGTGCGGAGCCCGTGGGGTCGGCGGGCAGTGCCGTCGGCTCGATGTGCCACTGCAGCGACGCCCACGCCGGCGTCCCCGGTACCAGCAGCGCGGCCATGACGACGACCAGGAACGCGACCGTTCTCCGCACGACCACAACCCTTCCCCAGTGGATCTTCCTTGCTGCACCGGCAAAATTCGTGCTCCGGGCAGTGGCACGGTACAGAACGGCGAGCGCGCGGCAAAGTCCCGGCGCCGCGCGGCCCAGCACCGTTGGGCCGCGCGGCTGTCCAGGCATCCCCTGAAGGTCCTAACACTGCCCGTCGGCCAGGACCCAGTAGCCCGGGGACGTCTCCCGCAGTGCGTGGACCGTGAACGTGTTCCACAGCCCCATCGCCTGGTTCGAACCGTTCGCGTACGTCTGCCCGCCGCTCTGGTGCGCGCGGCCGGCCTGCGTGTGGGCGTAGTTGCTCGCGCTCACGCACGTCCCGGCCGGTGTCGTGGTCGTGGACGTCGTTGTAGTGCTGGTCGGCGGCGGTGTGGTCGTGGTGCCCGATCCCTTGTCCAGTCCGAAGAACACGCCCGTGTAGTAGCTGGAGCAGATCCCGGCGAGGAAGTACGCACCGGTGCTGCCGCACTGCGTCGTGCCGGTGCCCGGGTCGACCGCGGTGCCGTGGCCCATGCCCGCGATGGAGTACAGCTGCACCCGGTCGGCGTAGCTGGTCAGCGTCGTGCCGCCGGGCAGGGACTGCGTGCTCGTCGGCGTCTGGGAGACGCCGTTCACCGCGGTCCACTGGTCGCGCAGTTCGGTGCCGTTGACCGGGTAGACCGTGTAGTCGGCGGTGCCCTGCCAGATCGCCACCCGCGGCCACGGGCCGCCGTAGCCGGGGTACTGCGCCTTGACCTTCGCCGCCCACTGCGCCGGGGTCAGGTGCTGGTCGTTCTGCTGGCAGTTCGTCGCCTCGACGATGCTCGTCGCGCACTGGGCGGGCAGCCCGGAGTCGATCCCGCCCGCGGCGAAGACGTCCGGGTAGGCCGCGAGCAGGTCGGCGGTCATGGCGCCACCGGCCGACAACCCGGTGACGAACACCCGGGAGCGGTCCGAGCCGTGGTCGCCGACCGCCTTGTCCACCATGGACTTGACGGACGCCGCTTCGCCGTTGCCGCGGGTGTCGTCGGCGGTGGAGAACCAGTTGAAGCACTTCGACGAGTTGTTCGCGGTCGACTGCTGCGGGAACACGACCTCGAACCGCCAGCGGTCGGCCAGTTCGGGCCAGCCGGAGTGGGCGTAGTAGTCCGCGGCGCTCTGCGTGCAGCCGTGCAGCGCGACGACCACCGGGCGGCCGGTCTCGAGCCCGGCGGGGGTGTAGGTGTACATCGCCAGGGCACCGGGATTGGCGCCGAAGGACGAAATCTGCACGAGGGACGAAGGCGGCGGGTCGGCGGCGGCCACCCCGACGGTGGTCAGCACGGCGGCGGTGATCGCGGCGAGGCCGGCGAAGGCGAGCTTGCGCATGGTGAGTTCCTTCTCGTCGTTGAGAGGGTCCCCAGTGACGCTAAGACGGCCGCCCGGCCGGAGACCATGTGGCCGCGCACCACATCGGCCCGCCGATTAGTGGTGGCCACCGGGATGGCTTCCGCCGGGCGCACGCGCTTGGGTTCGGTCCATCGAAGAAGGTGGAGGTGAACCGTGCGGAGTTGGCTGGTTCTGGTTCTGGCGGGAGCGCTCGCGGCGGCGCTGCCCGCGTCGGCGTCGGCTTCGGCCGGGCGCTGCACCGCGAACGTGCCCGGTGCCGAGAAGTCCGTGGCCGTGTGCCTGGACGACCTGACGACGACCGGCACGCTCGCGTCCGGGCACACCGTCGAGGCGGACTGGGCCGGGCTGACGTCGGCGGGGCTGCCGACGTTCGGCGCGGTGCCCGGCGTGCAGGTCGACGGCTACTTCCCGGACACGTCGACGGCGAACGCGAACAACGGCTGGAACCACGACGCCCAGTTCGTGCTGCGCCTGCCGGACCGGTGGAACGGCGGCCTGGTCGTCTCCGGCTCGCCCGGCGTCCGGCGCCAGTACGCGAACGACCGCGCGATCGGGGACCAGGCGCTCGCGGAGGGCTACGCGTTCGCCGCGACCGACAAGGGCAACACCGGCGCGGCCTTCTACACCGACGGCGTCCGGCCGGGCGACGCGCCGGCGGAGTGGAACTCGCGCGTCACGCAGCTGACGCTCGCCGCGCGGGCCGCGGCGGCCCGGCACTACGGCCGTCCGGTCACGAAGACCCTCGCGGCCGGGCTGTCCAACGGCGGGTACCTCGTGCGGTGGCAGCTGGAGAACCGGCCGTGGCTCTACGACGGCGGCGTCGACTGGGAGGGCACGCTGTGGCGGGCCGACGGGCCGAACCTGCTGACCTTCCTGCCGCCGGCGCTGCGCGCTTACCCGGCGTACGCGGCCGGATCGGCGGCCGCCCACCAGTCCATTTTGGACGCGGGCTTCGCGCCGGGCTCGGAATTCCTGTGGGACTACCACTACCGCGTGTACTGGGACCTGACCCAGCGGATCTACCGCGAGGAGCTCGACCCGGCGTTCGACGGTGCGCTCGAGGCCGGAACGCCGTTCTGCGCCTCGGGAACGCCGTCGTGTGACGCGGACTACGCGTATGCCGCCCGGCCTGCTTCGGTGGCTCGGGCGGTCGAGCGGATCTCGCTGACCGGGCGGATCGGCAAGCCGCTGCTGACCCTGCACGGCACGCTCGACACGCTGCTGCCGATCACCCGCGACTCCGACGTCTACGACCGGATGATCACGGCCGCGGGCCGCGGGGCGCTGCACCGGTACTACCGGGTCGAGGGCGGCAACCACGTCGACGGGCTCGTCGACGCCTTCCCGGACCGCCTCCGCCCGCTGGGCCCGTGCTTCCGGACGGCGTTCGACACGCTGGCGGGCTGGCTGCACGGGGTGCGGCCCCCGGTTTCGGCGACGATCGCGCGGCCCGCCGGGGCGACCCCGGCGGAGCTGGCGAGGTCGTGCTCGCTGGGCTGACCTTCGCAAGCGCCCCAAGGCGGCCTTCGGTGCGTGAGACGCACCGAAGGCCGCCTTGGGTGCGTTGAACCAGCACTGCGGCGCGAAGCGCCTCCGTTGAGGGTGGTGGCGGGGGCATGGATGGAGCAACCAAGGCCGCCTTGGGTGCGTGTGACGCACCGAAGGCCACATTGGTTCGCTCGGGCCTGAGAATGGGCGGGAAATTGCGGTGAACCGGATCGAACCCACGTCCGTATCACTAGGTGAGAGGTGCGGTCTACCCGCGCTGAGCTGCTGTTTCACCGCCCGGACGGACGACCCCGTTCGGCCGCTTGCGGGAGCGTCGGCCGTCATTCATGATGGCTTCGGGGTCCGCAAGATTCGTTGAATTCGAATATCCAGGTGTCGGCCATGCTGCGGAAGAACCGTCCGTCCGGAAGTGATCGTCATGCTCCTACCTGTGCCCGGGGCCGCCTGATGGCCGTCGACCTGCCGGGTCTCGCGATCGTCGCCGGGCTGCTGCTGCCCGCCTTCGCCGCGGCGGCCTGGGCGATCGCCCTGGAGCGGCGGCCGCGCCGGGCCGGAGCCGTGGCCGACTCGGAACCGGACTTCACCGTGGCCGGCATCCAGTCGCGCCTGCGCCGCGAGCTGGCGGCGCGGAAGCTGGCGGACGCGGGCACGGTCGCCCTGCCGACCCTGCCGATCCCGGCGCAGACGCGGCGCGAACCGGCCCCGCCGCCCCGGCTGCCGTGCCGCGTGGCGGGCATCCTGCCGCCACCGGCCCCGGCGACCGCCGGGTTCCCGGCGCCGCGGTTCGCCTTCGCGCCCCCGGACACGGACCTGATGCGCCGCATCCTGGACGGCTTGCGCCACCTGGACTGAGCCGCCCGGCTCCACCGCGCCTCACGGTGCGGTGAGCGGCTCCTCCTCGTACGCCCGGTGCAGCAGCTCCAGGAACGACGGCGCCTCGGGCAGCTCCACGGAACCGATCCGCCGCACCGCCACCCCCGGCGTCCACGAGTTCAGCACCACACCACCCGCCAGGTCCGCCACGTCGGCCACGGTGACTTCCCGGACGTGCTGGGGCACGCCGAGGCGGTCGAGCTGCCGGCGCACGATGCCCATCGTCACCCCGGGCAGCATCGGCGCGTCGGGCCAGACCACCGCGGTGCCGTCCCAGAACGCGATGTTCCAGATGGTCGCTTCGGTGAACCGGCCCCGGCGGTCGACGAACACCGCGTCGTCCGCGCCCTCGGCCACCGCCCGGTGGAGCAGGTAGGTCTTGGCCACCTCGCCGACGTGCTTGCGCGCCGGGAGGAACCGTTCGTACTCGCTGATCGCCAGCGACAGCGGTCCCGGCGGCCCGGCAGCCGGCGGTCCGGTGCGGACCAGCACCTCCGGTTCCGCTTCCGCGGCAGGCTCCACGGCCAGGGAAAACACCGTCGCGGTCAGCGAGACGTCGGCGGGGCCGGCGGCGAGCGCCGTCCGCAGCAACGAGCGCACCCGGTCGTCGGGCAGCGCGCGGCCGAACATCTCCAGCGAGGCCGACCGCAGCCGGGCCAGGTGCAGGTCGAGGCCGCGCACCCGGCCGCCGCGCACCTGCATGGCGGTGAAGTGGGCGTAGCCGGCGAACGCGAGCGGCGCCAGGTCCTCGGCCGTCGCCGTCCGGCCGTTCCGTTGCACCACGAAGAACGTCATCCGGCCACCGTAGGATCTCCCGCCGGGTGAGTTCCCAGCGGACCGCCGATCACAGCGCCGCCGGGGACTCCGCGTCCGGGATGAGCAGCCGGGGCGCGCCCGAGCCGTCGGCGGGGACCGACCAGACGTCCGCATGGCCCGGGCCGCGGGGCAGGCCGTAGCCGATCGTGCGGTCGTCGAGCCAGGCCGGCTGGTCGTCGGCGCTGCGGGTCTCCGCCAGCGGTGTCACCTTCGACGTCGCCAGGTCCAGGACGGACAGCCGCCACCCGCGCGCCGGGTCGCCGTCCACGGCGGACTTGAACGCCACCCGCGTCCCGTCCGGGGACAGCGACGGGCACTCGACGTTCTCGTGCAGCGTGCGGACGGTGTGGGCGGCGAAGTCGCCCGCGACCAGGTAGCGGCGGCCGGCCGTCGACATCGTCGCGTAGAAGTGGCGGTCGTCGCGGGTGAACGTCACGCCCCAGAAGTTGAGGTCGGCGGCCTGGTAGGGCCGGCCGTCGAGCGTCACCGCGTAGTCCTCCAGCGTGCCGGCGAGGTCGCCGGTCGCCGTGTCGAGGATGCCGGCGCGGGTGGAGAACAGGCCGCCGTTGTAGGAATCGCCGGTGACGAACACCGTCCACGCGACCATCCGGCCGCTCGCCGACACCCGCGCCCGGTTCGGCAGCCCGACCAGCGGGATCTCCCGCTGCACGCCCAGCCCGCGGTCGAGCACCGCCAGCTGGTAGGTGGTGAGGTCGCCGTCCTGGCGCAGGCAGAGCCCGGTGCCGCCGGCGGCGTACACCCGCGCGCACGACAGCGGCGACACCGTCCGCGGGCCGCCGGGGTCGGTGACCGGCACCGTGGCGACGTGCCCGCGGTCGGCGTCGGCGGTGCTGCGGAACAGCAGCCGCGGGCCGGGCGCGAGGCTCACCGCGCCGGTCGCGGCGACGTCGTGGCTGCGCGCGCTCGCGAACCCGACGTAGGCGACCGCGGCCCCGGCGAGCACGAGCACGCCGACGACCGCGACGATGATCCGGGTCTTCACGCCGCCGCCTTCCGCAATACCGCGAATGTCGCGGCGATCGCGACCACGGCGCCGCCCGCGGCGACCGCGATGGCGAGGTCCGCGCCCCAGAACTGCCACGCCAGTCCGAAGAGGACGGACGAGGCGAAGTAGGCGAGCGCCTGCGCGGTCTGCACGAGCGAGATTCCCGTGGTGCGCAACGACTCCGGCACCAGCGGCCCGGCGAGGGCCATGAGGACGCCGTCGGTCGCCGCGTAGAACCCGCCGTACAACGCCAGCGCGGCCACCAGCAGCGGCCAGCCGGACACCGGCCCGGCGAGCAGCAGGTAGACCAGCGCGAGCGCGCCGTAGCCGCCGAGCACCACCGGCAGCCGCCCGACCCGGTCGGCGAGTGCGCCCAGCGGCGCGGCCAGCAGCAGGTAGCTGAGGTTCGTGCCGACCGCGAGCAGCGGGAACCAGCCGGTCGCGATGTCCTCCTTGTGCTGCAGGAGCAGGTAGACGAACCCGTCGCCCACCGTGGCCAGACCGAGCACGCTCGCGGCCACCAGCAGCCGGCGCACGCCGCGGCCGTGCAGCAACGCCACCGCAGCGCGGGGCGAGACCGGGTTCGCGGTGGTTTTCGGCGTCCGCCGGTCGCGGACGAACAGCACCAGCAGCAGCACGCCGATGGCGGCGATGCAGAAGCTGACGACGAACACGGCGTCGAAGGCTTCGGGGTCGGCGGCCCCGAAGGCGGCGAGGACAGCGAGCGCGACCAGCGGGCCGGCGAAGGCGCCCACGCTGTCCATCGCGCGGTGCACGCCGAAGGCGCGCCCGAGCAGCGGCTCGGGGGCCGAGAGCGTGATCAGCGCGTCGCGCGGCGCCGTCCGCAGGCCCTTGCCGGTGCGGTCGAGCGTGATGACCGCGCCGATCGCGGCCGCCGACGCCCCGGCCGCGAGCAGGCCGAGCTTCGCCACCGCGGACAGCGCGTAGCCGGCGCCGGCCACGACCTTGCGCCGCCGGACGCGGTCGGCGACGTACCCGCCGACGATCCGCAGCAGGGCCGTCGCGCCGGTGTAGAGGCCGTCGACCAGGCCGTAGGCGGCCGGCCCGAGGTGCAGGCCGAGCACCAGGTAGACCGGCAGGACCGCGGTGACCATCTCCGAGGAGACGTCGGTGACCAGGCTGACGGCACCCAGCGCGAAGACGTTCGCGCCGACCGCCGAGAGCTTGCGCCGGGACACCGTCCCAGCATGCTCTCGGCGGCCGATGGTGGACAGGTACACGCGGTTACTGCCAGACGTCGGTGATCGGCGACTTGCTCGCGGCGTTGCCGATGCCGGCCAGGCCGTAGGACGCCTCGATCGTGCGCAGCACGGTGTAGTGGTTGATCGACTCGCTGTAGCTGCCGACCTTGACGCCCGCGCCGGTGAACGTCGTGAAGATCTGGTTGACCGAGGTGCCGCTGTCCTCGTCGAAGGTGACGATCAGCAGGCTGTTGTGCGTCTTGGCCCACTGGGCGTAGGCGTCGAGGTTCTTCTTCAGCCAGGTGTCGCCGGTGCCGATGCTGCAGTCGTGCATGTCGTTGCACATGTCCGGAGTCACGAAGGCGACGGTCGGCAGCTGGGTGAAGTCGCTCGGGAAGCTCGAGAACCGCACGTTGCTCGCGGCCGGGACGTTCGAAAAGTCCACCCAGCTGTTGTGCTTGCGCCGGTAGGTGCCGCTGGAGCAGCCGGTGTAGCCGTCCGACGGCATGGCTTCGGAGTAGCCCTTGAAGGTCTTGCCGGCGTCGATCAGCTGACGGCCGAGGTTGGCCTTGGCGCCGAGGTCGGCCGGGCAGGTGTCGTCGGTGACGCCCTGCGTCGCGCCCGAGAAGAGGGCGACGTAGTTCGGCTGGCTCGGGTGGGTGATCGCGAAGGAGTTCGTGAACTTCGCGCTCTGGGAGGCGAGGGTGTTGAGGTAGGGCGCGCTGGAGCTGCCGTTGATCGAGGAGTACTTCTTGTTCTCGAACATCACCAGGACGATGTGGTCGAACGACGGCACGGTCGACGCGGTCGGCCGGATCGCGGCCGGCTCGGCCGTTCCGGTGACGACGGCCGCGGCGACGACACCGGCGGTGACCAGGGTGGCGGCGGCGAACGCGGCGAAGATCCGCTTGCGGATCATGGGTCCTCCAACGGTGGCGGGTGAGGGCGCCTCATGATGTCCACGGCAGGGAGCCGGGACGTGCCGTGTCGTGGTCCGGCTCGTGAACACCAGGAAACCTCCGGCGGACAACGGAAAGAGTGGGTGAACGCCTTTCCGGTGTCAACCTCCTTTGGTTGGTGCGCCAGGGGTTTGACAGGTCGCTCCCAGCTCCTTCAAAGGAACGAAGCCGACACTCGACCCCATGGAACCCACCACCCCGGCCGGACCCGCCCGCCGCGCACAGGGACGCCGCCGGGCCGCACTGGCCACGGCGACCGCCGCGGTCCTGGGCGCGGCGGCCGTCGGCGCCATCGGCTTCGGCCTGTCGACGGCCTCGGCTACTTCGAGTGATTCCGGAGACCAGCTGCAGGCGCCGGACAGCGGCTTGACCAGCGGATCCGGCCACGCCCACACCGGCTCGGGCGCGTCGTGACCACGGCGTTCCCGGCGCTGGGCACGACGGCGGAGCTGCTGCTGACGGACCCCACCCGCCTGGGGGAGGCGACCGCGGTCCTGCGCGAGGAACTGGCGGCGATCGATTCGGCGTGCAGCCGGTTCCGCGAGGATTCGGAGATCTCGCGGCTGAATGCGGCGGCGGGTCGGCAGGTCCGGGTGGGGTCGTTGCTGGCGGAGGCGTTGGCCGTGGCGCTGCGCGCGGCCCGGCTGACGGAGGGCCTGGTCGATCCGACGGTGGGCGCGGCGGTGCGGGAGCTGGGGTACGACCGTGATTTCGCTTTGCTGGCCGGTGATCGGGACACGGCAGCCGCTCCTCCTGCGGAGAGCGACCCCGGTCCGGCGGCGTTCCGTGGCGAGGCTGCCGCTCGTCCGCACCACGCAACCGCTCCTCCGGCGGAGGGGGAGTCCGGTCGGACTGCTCTCGATTCGGCGGGTGTGCCGGTCACCGGCGCAGCCGGTGAGCGTCCCGGTCCGGCGGCGTTCTGCGGCGAGGCTGCCGCTCGCCCGCACCACGCAACCGCTCCTCCGGCGAAGAGCAACCCTGGCCGGACTGTCCCCGATCCGGCGGGTGTGCCGGTCACCGGCGCAGCCGGTGACCGAGGCGACCCGGCCGGTGCAGCGATCCGCGAGGCCGCACCCGGCTGGCACCGCGTCCTGTTCGACCCCGTCCAACGGCTCGTCGTCCTCCCTCGCGGTGTCCACCTCGATCTCGGCGCGACCGCCAAGGCCCTCGCCGCCGACCGGGGCGCCCGGCGGATCCACGCCGCCTTCGGTTGTGGGGTCCTCGTGAACCTCGGCGGCGATCTCCGGGCCGCCGGGCCGCCGCCGTCCGGCGGGTGGCTCGTTGCGCTCGGTGATGACCACGCCGAGGCCGTCGCCCATCCCGCTACCACCGTTGCGCTCCACCGGGACGGGGCGCTCGCCACCTCCGGCACCACCCGGCGGCGGTGGCGCCACGGCGGCCGGGTCGTCCACCACATCGTCGACCCGCGCACCGGGGACGTGCCCGAACCGCGCTGGCGCACCGTCACCGTCGCCGCCAAGTCCACTGTGGACGCCAACACCGCGAGCACCGCGGCGGTCGTCCTCGGGGCGGCCGCACCCGGCTGGCTCGAGCGGCGGCACCTGCCCGCGCGGCTCGTCGGCGTCGACGGCGACGTCGTCACCACGCCGGGCTGGCCCGGAGAACGGAAAGCGGCATGATCTGGTACTTCAGCCGCGCGAGCGGGCTCGTCTCACTGGTGCTCTTCACCGGCGTCGTCGTCCTCGGCGCGCTCGGCGCCGGCCGGTTCGCCACGCGCGAGTGGCCGCGGTTCGCCGTTGCCGCCGTGCACCGCAACCTCGCGCTGACCAGCCTTGCGTTCCTCGCGGCGCACATCGCCTCGGCGGTCCTCGACGGTTACGTTCCGCTCGGCTGGCTCGACGTCGTCGTCCCGTTCGGCGCCGGCTACCGGCCGCTGTGGGTCGGGCTCGGCGCCGTCGCGATCGACCTGCTGCTCGCGATCGTCGTCACCAGCCTCGTGCGCACCCGCCTGCCGGCACGGGCGTGGCGCGCCGTCCACTGGCTGGCGTACCTGTGCTGGCCGGTCGCGTTGGTGCACGGCTTCGGCATGGCCGAGAACGACTCCGCGTACGGCTGGATCGTCGCGCTCGACGTGGTGTGCGTGCTGGCGGTGCTCGGCTCCGTCGGGTACCGCACCTCGAAATCCGCTGCCCTGGGAGGCATCCGATGAGCATCCTGCCCCCGCACCGGCTCGACCTGGCCGGCCACCGGCGTCACAACGGCGTCCTGCCGTGGGTCGCCTACCACGGCGACGACGGCCGCGACCGGCTGATCGAGGCCGTCGAGGCGGCGGACCTGCGCGGCCGCGGCGGTGCGGGCTTCCCGGCGGCGGTGAAGCTGCGCGCGGCGCGGTCGAAACGCTCGATCGCCGTCGCGAACGGGTGTGAAGGCGATCCGCTCAGCCGGAAAGACGTTGCACTCCTCACGCTTTCGCCGCACCTCGTGCTCGACGGCCTGCAACTGGCCGCGCACGCCACCGGCGCCGCCGAGGCCGTCCTCTGCGTGCACGCGGGCAGCCCGGCGCTGCCGAGCGTCGCCGCGGCCCTGGCCGAGCGCGACGACCGGGTGCCGGTGCGGATCGCGGAGGTGCCGCGCCGGTACGTCGCCAGTGAGGAGACCGCGCTCGTCCGGTACCTCACGTCGGGGGACGCGCGACCGCGCGGCAAACGGCCCCGGCCCGCCGAACGCGGCGTGCGCGGCCGCCCCACCCTCGTGTCCAATGTGGAGACACTGGCGCAGCTGGCGTCGGTGGTCCTGCTGGGCCCGCACCACTACCGCGCGTCCCGGACGGAGCTGGTCACGGTGACCGGCGCGGTCCGGCGCCCCGGCGTCGTCGAGGTGGCCGCGGGAACGCCGGTGGCCGGGATCCTCGCCGCGGCGGGCGGCGAAGCGGAGCCGGTGCAGGCGGTGCTCGCCGGCGGCTACGGCGGGACGTGGACGGCGGACTTCGACGGTGGCGTAACCGGAATCGCGGCCGTGTACGCGCTTCCGGCGCGAGCTTGCGGGCTCGAGTACACGGCCCGGGTGCTGGCGTTCCTGGCGGCCGAGTCGGCCCGGCAGTGCGGGCCGTGCACGTTCGGCCTGCCCGCGATCGCGGCGGACTTCGCCGAGCTGCTCCGCGGCGGCCCCGCCTCGGCCCGGCTGGCCCGCCGCCTCCCGCTGCTGACCGGCCGCGGCGCGTGCGCCCACCCCGACGGCGCGGCCCGCCTGGCGGCGAGCGCGGTGCAGGTCTTCGGCGCCGACGTCCGAGCGCACCAGGCCGCCGGCCGGTGCCGGGTCCCGGCGGGTGTGGCATGAAGGTGACGGTCGACCCGATCGGGTGCCGCGCGCACGGGCTGTGCGCGGATTTGCTGCCGGAACTGGTCCGGCTGGACGAGTGGGGCTACCCGGTGGTGGCCTCGGGTCCGGTGCCCGCGGAGCTGCTGGCGGAGGCCCGCGGCGCGGCGGCGGCGTGCCCGGCACTGGCGCTGCGGCTGCGGAGGGAGTGAGCGGACAGCCTCCGGTGATCACCGAAATCCGATCGTGCCACCGGCACCGAACCACTACCCTCCGCCGGTATGGACGGCAAGCTCATCGACCGGATCCGCGGTGCCCGGCGGATCGCCGCGCTGACCGGTGCGGGCATCTCCACCGCGTCCGGCATTCCCGACTACCGCGGCCCCGAAGGCGTCTGGACGCGCACGCCGGGCGCCGCGAACGCCTTCACGCGCAAGAACTTCCTGGCCGACGCGGCGGTGCGCCGTCAGTTCTGGCGCACCTACGCGGGCCACGCGGCCTGGCGGGCCGAACCCAACGCCGCCCACCGCGCGCTGGCCGGGCTGGACGGCGCGGGGGTCGCCGTCCGGGTGCTCACCCAGAACGTCGACGGCCTGCACCAGCGGGCCGGGCTGGCCGCGCGGAAGGTCCTCGAACTGCACGGCACCATGCGCACCACGCGGTGCACCGGCTGCCCGGCCCGGTTCCCGACGCCCGAGGTGCTCTCGCGCGTCGAGAACGGCGACGACGACCCGGCGTGCCCCCACTGCGGCGGGATCCTCCAGCTCGACGTCGTCCTCTTCGGACAGATGCTGGACGGCGAAGTCCTCGGCCACGCGAGGAACATCGAGGCGGCGAGCGGGCTCTTCGTCGCCATCGGCAGTTCGCTGCAGGTCGAACCGGCGGCGTCGCTGTGCACGGTCGCCGTGCGGGCCGGGGTGACGCTGGTCGTCGTCAACCGCGAACCGACGCCGTACGACGAGGACGCCGCTTTCGTGCTGCGGGAAGACATCGAGACCGTCGTGCCGGAACTCTGCGCGGCGATGGCCGGGTGACGGCCCCGGTGATCCGCGAAGCCCGCGACGGCGACTGGACGGCGATCTGGCCGATCATCCACGACGTCGGCACCGAGCAGCGGACGTTCCCGTACGACCCGGCGATGACCGAGCGCGCCGCCCGCGGGATGTGGCTGCTCGCTCCGCCGGCCCGGGTGGTCGTCGCCGTCGACGGCGACCGGGTGACGGGCACGGCGAACATGTACGCCAACCGGCCGGGGCCGGGCAGCCACGTCGCCTCGGGCAGCCTGATGGTGGCGAGGGAGGCGCGCGGCACGGGCGTGGGCCGGGCACTCGCGAAGGACCTGATCGGCTGGGCCCGGCGGAGCGGTTTCGCGGCGATCCAGTTCAACGCGGTCGTCGACGTGAACACGCCCGCGATCCGCCTCTACGAGAGTTTGGGATTCGTGACGCTGGGCACGGCGCCCGGCGCGTTCCGCCACCCGGTGGCCGGCGACGTCGGGTTGCGGATCATGTGGCTCGATTTGCGGTGACGCGTCCCGCTCAGATCTCCGGCAGTTCTTCGGCGAGGATCGTGTCGATCTTCGAGCTCGCGGCCCGCAGTTTCGCGACACCGGCCACGATCAGCGCGAACGCCGCGGCGGGCACGGCCAGCAGCACCGGCGACCACCCGAGAGCGAAGACGGCGACGGCGCAGATCACGGCGGCGGCGAGGAAAACTGCCCGGCCGGCGACCCGCGGCCACGCGGGACGCGGCTTGGCGTGCCGTCCGCTCGACGTGCGGAAAACCGGCCGCGCGAGGGCAGCTTGGACACTCATCCAGACCTCCGGGGAATGTTCGCCGGACCGTCCGGGAGGGGATTCCCGGCGGCCGCACCGTGGAGGGAGTCGGGCCGAACGCCGCTGCGGTTACCTGTCGTTATTGGTTCGAGTCCGGATTCACTGAATCGAATTACCCGCTGTTTCGGGCCGTTTTCCGCACCAGGGCCATTGGGCCCGGTTTCGCGCGCCGGAGGTCCCGCGTGCCCCGGCTCAGGTGGTCTGGCCGGAGCCCTTGCCCTTGGTCTGGCCGGGCGGGGTGGTCTTCTCGGGCTTGCCCGGCTTCGACGGCTGTCCGGCGTCCGACGGCTGGCCGCCGTCCGAAGGCTGGGTGGCCTCGGACGACGGGGCGCCGGAGGTCGGCCCGGCGACGGTCGCCGGGGTTCCGCTGGTGACGGCGGCCGGCTCGAGCGAGGCGGGTGCGCTGGTACCCGGCTGCGGACCCGCGCCGCCGGAGCCGGGGTGCGGTAACCGGTTCCCGTTTTCGGCGAGCGGGGTCGAAGCGGCGGGTGTCGAGGAAGCGGCGGGCGAGTTCGCGCCGGGTAGCTGGGACGGCGTGCCGGTCCCGGATCCGGGCTGGACCAGCAGCACCGCGGCAACGACAGCCGCGGCGGCGGCGGTCAGCCCGCCCGCAACGGCCAGCCGCCGACGCCGCCGGCTGTCGGCAGGGGCCGGCGGGACGTCGTGGACGCGGGTCGGCGTGTTGCCGAGGGGCTGCGTGTGGCCGATGGGCCTGGCGGCGGTCCAGCCGTGGTTGGCGGGGTGGGAGGCCGAAGCGTTGTCGGCAGCCGAAGTGGCCCCGGATGCGGGCCGACTGCGGTCGGCTTGGCCGGCGCCCGGTGCCGTGCCGGGCCGATCATGCTCTGTGGGCGCTGCGGCGGCCGCTGCGCCGGCGCCCGGGACCGCTCCTGCGGGCCAACCCTGGTCGGCTTGGTCGGCGACCGGCGTCGCACCGGCGGCGGGCCATTCGTATCCCGCTGAGTCTGCGCCCGATGCCATAGCGGCAGCGGCGGCCGCACCGGCGGCCGGCACCGCCTCCGCGGGCCCACCGTGGTCGGTCTGGTCGGCGATCGGCGTCGCACCGGCGGCGGGCCAGCTATTCCCCGCCGAGTCCGCGGCCACCGCCTCCGCGGCCCCACCAGACTCCGCCGAGCCCGCGACCGCCCCCACACCGCCCGCAGCCACCGCACCCGCAGCCGAACGGCGGCGCCACCGGGGGCTGCGCTCCGTCCGGGTCCACGGCGACGCCGGCGGGGGAGCGTGCAACATGTCCAACGCCTTCGCGGCCGTCGGGCGGTCGGCCGGTTCACGTTGCGTCATCCGGCGCAACGTGTAGCCCAGGGCCGCCGGTGCGTCCTCCGGGATGCGGGGTGGTCTCGTCAGCCGGGCCATCGCCGCCTCGACCATCGTTCCCTGGTACTCCCGTTGGCCCGTCAGGCATTCCAGCAGGATCAGGCCCAGCGCGTACACGTCCGCCGGCGGGCCCGCGGGTTCGCCCGACACCTGCTCCGGTGCCAGGTACGCCGCCGTGCCCGGGATCAGGCCCGTGCCCGTGATGTGGGTCGTGTCGAGGGCGTGGGCGATGCCGAAGTCGCCGATCAGGGGACCGTCCGCGGACAGGAACACGTTGGCCGGCTTGAGGTCGCGGTGCACGATCCGCTGCGCGTGGACGTGGGCCAGCGCCTCGGCGAGCCCGTCGGCCAGCGCCGTCACGTCCGCCGCGGGCATCGGGCCGCCCAGCAGGCGCTCCGCGAGGTTCTCGCCCTCGACGAGCTGCATCACCAGGTACGTCCGGCCGTGTTCGGTGCCGCTGTCCAGCAGCGCCACCACGCCCGGGTGGCTGATGCTGCCCTGGATCGTCATCTCGCGCAGGCGGCGCCGCTGGTCGAGCGCGACCGCGTCGCGGTCGTAGATCTTGACGGCGACCTCGCGGTTCAGCCGCACGTCGTAGGAACGGTAGACGCGGGCGGTGCCGCCGCTGCCGATCAGCCTGCCGACCTCGTAGCGGCCGCCCAGCAGACCCGGGGGCCGCTCGTCGTCGAGGGCGCTGCGCGGGGTGATGGTGAACTCGCCCAGTGCGTAGCGGCCACGGGTGACCTCCGCCCCGTCGTCAGTCGGCGGGCGCCCCGTTCTCCCGGCTTCGTCGGCCACGGGCGCCAGGTACCCCGGACCCGTGCTCGGCAAACGTCGGAAGATCACGGGAAAAGTATCGTCCGGGGGCCCGCCGGCGTGACAATCAGGGCCGCGCGAACGCGTCCACGCCGGTGAGCTGCGCCGAGAGCGTCCACAGGCGCGCGGCCTGCTCGCGGTCGACGGCGTACCGGCGGACACCCGACGCGGCGAGGCCCTCGGCGTCGTCCGGCGCGAGCTCGGCGACGTCGCAGTCCTCCAGGTACAGCCCGCCGAGCCCGGCCAGCTGCGGCGAGGTCGCGGCCCAGACCGTCGTCGCGGCGCCCTGCTCGGGCGTCTTGAACTTCACCAGGTAGTTCCCGGCCTCGTCGATCCAGCCGCGTTCGATCATCTCCTCCCGCGGCAGGTGCCGCTGCAGCGGCGTCATGATGCCGCCCGGGTGCAGCGCGAACGCGTGGACGTCCTTTTCGGCGCCGAGCTCGTCGAGCCGGACGGCGAAGAGGACGTTGGCCGTCTTCGCCTGCCCGTAGGCCTGCCACTTCTCGTAACCGGTTTCGAACTGGACGTCGTCCCAGCGGATCGGCGAGTAGTGGTGGCCGCGTGAGGACAGCGAGACCACGCGGGCACCCTCGGCGACGGCCGGCCACAGCCGGTTGACCAGCGCGAAGTGGCCGAGGTGGTTGGTGGCGAACTGGGCCTCCCAGCCCGGGCCGACGCGGGTCTCGGGGCAGGCCATGACGCCGGCGTTGGCGATGAGGAGGTCGATCCGCCGTCCGGTCGCCAGGAAGCGCTCGGCGAAGGCGCGGACGCTGTCGAGGTCGCCCAGGTCCAGCTCGTCGACCTCGGTGCTCGCGATCCCGGCGAGCGCTTCCTCGGCGATCTCGCGGCGGCGGGCCGGGACGACGACGTGGGCGCCGGCGCCGGCCAGCGCGCGGGTGGTTTCCAGGCCGATCCCGGAGTAACCGCCGGTGACGACGGCGAGCTTCCCGGTGAGGTCGACGCCTGCGACGGCTTCGGCGGCCGTGGTGGTGGCGCCGAAGCCCGAACCGATCTTGTGCTGTGCGGTGGTCATGCCTCCGACGCTACGAGCTGGAGTGCGCTCCAGCGCAAATCGCGGACGGGGCCGAAACAGGGGACAATCGGGGGGAGAGGCGCAGCCGACCCAGGAAGGCCGACCCAGGAAAGGCACTGATGTCCGACTACTACGGGAACCAGCCCCAGGACGTCCGCCCGGGGATCGACGCGCGCCGCCTGTGGGCGGGCGGCGTGGCGACGGCGGTGGTGGCGGCCCTGCTGGCGGTCGTCGGGTTGTTGATCGCACGCGGGATCTTCGAGGTCGAAGTGCTCGCCCCAAAAGGCGAAGGCGTCTGGGGCAACGCGAGCACCACGACGTACGCGCTGGTCGCCGCCGCGGTGGCCCTGCTCGCCACCGGGCTGATGCACCTGCTGAGCGTGGCGACGCCGGCGCCGTCCCAGTTCTTCGGCTGGATCATGGTGCTGGTGACGTTGATCGCGGTGGTGCTGCCGCTGACGCTCACGGTGACGCCGAGCGCGAAGATCGCCACGGCGGTGATCAACCTGGTGATCGGCCTGGTGATCGCGGCGGTGGTGAACAGCATGGCGGCCAGCGCCCGCACCCTGCACCGGCGTCGCACGCAGCAGACCAACGCGGCGGCGCCGCCGCCGACCCGCCGGCAGTGGACCCAGCAGGACCCGCCGACCCGCTACTACGACCGGTGACCATGGACATCCGGGAGACCAATCGCCGGGTGATCCAGCAGTTCCGCGCGGGCGGCGAAGTGGAGGGCATGCACCGGGAGCGCCTGGCCCTGCTGACGACGACGGGCCGCACGTCCGGCGAGCCACGCACGGTCCCGTTGATGGTCCACCGCGACGGGCCGCGGTGGCTGGTGGTGGCGTCCAACATCGGCGCGCCCCGCCACCCGGACTGGTACCTGAACCTCGACGCCGACTCGCGGGTGCACGTCGAGGTCGACGGCCACGAGTTCGACGCGGAGGCGTTGCCCCTGCTCGGGGCGGACTACGTGCGGACCTGGACGGAGCTGGAGGAGGAGTACCCGTTCCTGGCCGACCACCAGGCCAAGGCGCGGCAGGCGAAGCGGGTGATCCCGATCGTGGAGCTGTCCGAAGAGGACTGAACCAGTCCTCTTCGGACTGCCTACTTGCTCGCCACCCGGCGGTACTTCGCCGTGGCCAGCGGGGCGAAGACCGCGATGATCGCCACGCAGCACACGATCGCGTACAGCGCCGCGTGCTCCGCCGGCCAGCCCGTCTGCTGCGGCCCGAACCGGTTGCCGAACAGGTCCCGCGTCGCGTTGATCACCGCCGTGAACGGGTTCCAGTCCGCGATCGCCTTCAGGAACGGCGGCAGGGTCCCCGTCGGGACGAACGCCGAGGAGATGAAGCTCAGCGGGAACATCCAGATCAGCCCCAGGCTCTGCGCCACCTCCACGCTGCGCGCCGCCAGGCCGATTAGCGCGCCGACCCAGGACAGGGCCCACGCGAACATCAGCATCACCAGGTAGCCGAGCAGCGCGTCCCAGACGCTGCCGCGGATCCGCCAGCCCACCAGCAGCCCGCACAGCGACATCACCACCAGCGCCACCACGCTCACGACCAGGTCCGACGTCGTGCGGCCCAGCACCACCGCGATGCGGGACATCGGCAGCGAACGGAACCGGTCGATGATGCCCTTCTGCAGGTCGTTGGCGAACCCGATCACCGTGAACGCCGAGTTGAACGCCACCGTCTGGGCGAAGATCCCGGCGATCAGGAACTCGCGGTACGCCGCGCCGCCCGCTTCGCCGCCGATCGCGTTGCCGAAGACGTACGCGAACAGCAGGACGAACATGATCGGCTGCAGGGTCGCCGCCATCAGCCAGTCGGGGTTGCGGCGGACGTTCATCAGGTTGCGCCACGTGACGATCCCGCCGTCGGAGATGCCCTTCGCCAGCGCGTTCATTTCGCAACCTCCTCGGCCGCGGAAGTGCCGTGGCCGGTCAGGGACAGGAAGACGTCGTCGAGCGTCGGGCGGTGCAGCCCGACGTCCTGGACCGTGATGCCCTGGGCGTCGAGCCGCCGCAGGGCCTCGATCAGCGCCTTCGGCCCGGTGTCGACCAGGATTTCGGCCCGGCGCGTGTGGTCGTCGCCCGCCGGCTCGCCGGTGCCGACCTCGCGCAGCACGGCCAGCGTCGCCGGCAGGTCCGCGGCCGAGGCGACGACCAGCTCCAGCCGCTCGCCGCCGGTCTGGGCCTTGAGCTCGTCCGCCGTGCCGCGGGCGATCACCCGGCCGTGGTCGATCACCACGATCGAGTCGGCGAGCTGGTCGGCTTCTTCGAGGTATTGGGTGGTCAGCAGCACCGTCGTGCCGTCGGCCACGAGCTCCTTGATCACCGCCCACGTGTCGAGGCGCCCGCCCGGGTCGAGGCCGGTGGTCGGCTCGTCGAGGATGACGACGGCCGGCTCGGCGACCAGCGCGCCGGCCAGGTCGAGCCGCCGGCGCATGCCCCCGGAATAGCCCTTCGCCGGCCGGTCGGCGGCCTCTTCGAGCCGGAACCGCGTCAGCAGCTCCCGGGCGCGCGAGCGGGCCGCGGCCTTCTTGCGGCCGTAGAGCCGCCCGACCATGTAGAGGTTCTCGAACCCGGTCAGGTTCTCGTCGACGGCCGCGTACTGGCCGGACAGCCCGATCCGCTGCCGCACGGCGTCCGGCTCGGCGAGCACGTCGTGGCCCGCCACCCACGCCTCGCCGGAGTCCGGCCGCAGCAGCGTGGTCAGGATCCGCACGGTCGTGGTCTTCCCGGCCCCGTTCGGGCCGAGCAGGCCGAGCACCTGCCCGGCCGGGATGTCGAGGTCGACGCCGTCGAGCGCGCGCGTCGATCCGTAGGTCTTCACGAGCCCGCGTACCCGGACGGCGAGGCCCGGTTCCGGTGCCGGCATGTCGGCTCCCCCCTTCAGGTGACCACCGACAAGCTAGGCCACGCTGCCCGGTCTGTCCTCCGGGTTTATCCCTGAGCCGCCGAGCGCCCTCCGGGAAACGCAGCAGCGGGGAGACCGGTTTCCCGGCCTCCCCGCCTCAGTGCGCTAGCTTCAGCTCAGGGTGACGGCCACGTCGTCGACGACGAACGAGGTCTGCAGCGAGCTGTCTTCGGTGCCGCTGAACTTGAGCGCCAGGGTGCCGCCGGCCGCCGACGAGACGTCGATGGTCTTGAGGGCGTACCCGGTGTTCTTGTTCAGGTTGGAGTAGCTGCCCAGCGTCGTGCTGCCGTTGGAGACGGTCAGCTTGTCGTAGGCGGTCGTGGTGGTGGTTTCCGCGGTGTCGATGTGCAGGTAGAACGTCAGGCTGGCGTGGCAGCCCGCCGGGATGCTCACCGACTGGGCGACGGCCTCGGTGTGGGTCGAGCCGTAGCCGTCGAGGTAGGCGCTGTAGGTGCCGCCGTGCGCCGCCTCACCCGAGGACGCCCACTGGCCGATGCTGCCGGTGTCGCCGGTCCAGCTGGTGGCACCCGACTCGAAGCCGCCGTTGGCGACCTTCTGGCCGGAGCAGCCGCCGGTGGTGCCGACGGTCCAGGTGAACGACGCCGTGCCGGTCTTGCCGGCCGAGTCCTTCGCCGTCACCGTGACGTTCGAGGTGCCCGCGGTGGTCGCGGTGCCCGAGATCGTGCCGGTGGAGGCGTTGATCGACAGGCCGGCCGGGAGGCCGGAGGCGGACCAGGTGTAGGGCGCGGTGCCGCCGGAAGCCGACAGCGGCAGGTTCACCGAAGCGCCGGTCACGGTGTTCTGGTTGCCCGGGTTGGACACGGTGACCGTGCCGGTCGCCGAGCACGTCGGGTCGGCCGACTGGGCCGGCACGCTGATCGCGTCCCACGCCGCCTTGACGGTGTTGAACTCGGTGCAGCTGCCCGGGAACAGGTTCTTCGCCGCGGTCAGCGTCCAGGTGCGGTACTTCAGGTACGAGCTGCCGGAGGTCTTGAGCAGCATCGCGTTGTAGAAGATCTTGACCGCGTTCTGCACGCCGAGGCCGGTGATCGACGAGCTGTTGCACGTCGTGCTGGTCGGCTGGCCGTTGCTCGGGTTGGTGCCTTCGGCCAGCAGGTAGAACCAGTGGTTGCCCGGGCCGGCGGCCGCGTGCACCTCACCGTTGGGGACGGAGCTGTCGTAGCAGTTCTTGTCGCCCAGCGCCGACGGGTTGTACATGTTGCGGATCGGGCCGGAGCCGACCAGGTTGATCTGCTCGCCGACGAGGAAGTCCGGAACGTCGTAGGGAGCGGGCTCGTTCGCGAACCACTCGGTCGAGGCGCCGAAGACGTCCGCGACGAACTCCTGGGTGCCGTTGCCGGAGATGCCGCCCGGGGTGTGGTCGTCGATGCCGTGGCCGTGCTCGTGCGCGACGACGTCGATCGAGCCGATCCACTGGTTCTGCGAGTTGTGGCCGATCTGGACCTGCGTGCCGTCGTAGTAGGCGTTCTCGTCGGCCAGGCCGACGCGGATCGGCCAGCCGCCGCCGTTGCCGTCGAAGCTGTTGCGGCCCAGCCACTGCGAGAGCATCTTGTTCTCGGTCTGGGCGGCGAACAGCGCGTCGACGCAACCGGTTTCGCGGCTGGTGGCGTTGCCGTTGCCCCAGCTGTCGGTCGTCTTGCTGAACGTGGTGTTGTTGGCCGCGTCCTGGCAGGACGTGTTGGTGATGGTCGGGTCCTTCAGCGAGTACGTGCTGCCCGAGTGCGTGGTGTCGAGGTGCACCGGGTTCGGGCCGTTCCAGGCCGAGGTGCCGTCACCGTGCAGGACGTGCTCCTGCGTGTGGAGGACCTTGCCGGTGGCGGCGTCGACGATGACGTCGAGCCGGCTCGGGCCGTCGGCGTCGCGGCCGACGACCGTGCTCTTCCAGGCCAGCGTCGGCGCGCCGAGGGCGAAGACGACCTGCTCGGCCGGGCTCACGCTGTCCACGGCGGACAGCTGCTGCCGCGCGGTGGCTTCGGCGGCGGCCTTCGTCACCTTGGCGCCGGTGGTGGCGAGGTTGATGGTCTGGTCCTGCGCGACGGAGGTCCCGAGCACCTGGCCGGTCGAGTTGGTCGCGACCACGAAGTCGCCGCCCACGACGGGGAGGCCCTTGTAGCTGCGCTCGTAGGGGATGTACTGGAGCCCGTTGGTGGCGGAAATCGCCTTCTGAGCCAGGAAAACGTCGTCCGCGCTGGCGTGCAGCGCGGCCGGCCTGCTCGCCACGAGCCCGGCGGCCGCGGACACGGCCTGGGCCTGGGCGCTGGGGACGGCGTTCGGGGCGGCGTTCGGGGTGGGTTGGGCCTGTGCGGTGCCGGTGATGCACAGCGCGCCGACGAGGACGCCGGTTGCTGCCAAGACGACAGGACGTCTCAGATCCATCGAGGATTCCCTCCGGGCAGGGTGAACCAGACCCGGGTTCGTGGCCGGGTCTGAACAAGGGGACGAGAGATGTTGCCGTGGAACGAAAATCAGGATCCGGTGCCGAAGCCTCGTGAACAAGCGACTAACGTACGGTCTTATCTACCGGACGCAATAACTCCCAAAAAGGACAATGTTCATCATTGGGATTCGATTGCGCGATCGTCCATACTGGACTCGAGGTGGATCACCGCCGTTCGGGTGATCTTGGCTTGGGCTGAGACGACGAAGGCCCCCTCGCCGAGCGCGGCGAAGGGGCCTTCGGTGGAACGGGGTCAGGCGGTCGTCTCACGCTTCGGGAGCTTCCAGCCCGGGCGCACGAAGTGGCACGTGTACCCGTTCGGGATGCGCTGCAGGTAGTCCTGGTGCTCCGGCTCGGCCTCCCAGAAGTCGCCCACCGGGCTGACCTCGGTGACGACCTTGCCCGGCCACAGCCCGGAGGCGTCGACGTCGGCGATCGTGTCCTCGGCGACCCGCTTCTGCTCGTCGTTTTCGAAGAAGATCGCCGAGCGGTAGCTCAGGCCGATGTCGTTGCCCTGGCGGTTCTTCGTCGTGGGGTCGTGCACCTGGAAGAAGAACTCGAGCAGGTCGCGGAACGTGGTCTGCGCGGGGTCGTACACCACCTCGATGGCCTCGGCGTGCGTGCCGTGGTTGCGGTAAGTGGCGTTCGGGACGTCGCCGCCGCTGTAACCGACCCGGGTCGAGATCACCCCGGGCTGACGGCGGAAGAGCTCCTGCAGGCCCCAGAAGCAGCCGCCGGCCAGGACGGCCCTTTCGGTTGACGTGGTCACGGCGTCACTCCTTCTCCTCGTGCGGTGCTACCGCCTGGTACAACTGCCGCCGGCGTCCCATGATTCCACGCGGGTATTACGGAAGCCTGACGTCCGTGCGACCATGGGCCCGGGACGGGGACGGCTCCCGGGAGGCGCGATGCGCGAAGACGACATCGCCTCGGAACGCTCCGGCGGCGCACTCGTCGTCGAGCTGGGTATCACGACGGCCCCGCGCTGGGCGACGGTCCTCGAGACGGCGTTGGGCGAGCTCCCGTGGCCCCGGCTGCTGGTCGTCGACCTCGGCCGGCTGGACTTCCTGTCGGTCCACGCCGTGCACGCGCTGCTCGACCTGTTCGAGCTGTGCCGGACGGGTGAAGTCGCGGGCTGCCTGATCGTGCCCGCCGGCGGCGACGTCGAGCGAGTGGTCCGGCTCACCGGGCTGGCCGGGCGGGTGCCGGTGTTCCCGCACCGCCTGCTGGCGATCGCCCGGTACCAGCCGGCGGAGATGCGCTGGCTGCCCTGCTGAGCGGCTGGTCAGGCGGGTGCGCGGCTCACTCGCCGCGCAGGGAGCGGCGGATCTCGGCCAGCCTGTCCTTCGCCGCCTGGTCGCGGTCGGCGATCTTCTTGTCGAGGGTCTCGGCCGTGTCGTCGGTGCCGAGGCCGGCGACGTCGACCGACCCCAGTGACGTCGTGTAGCGGTTTTCGATCTTGTCGCGGACGAAGTCGAAGCTGGGCACCCCGCCCTCGCTGTAGTCCGGGTCCGGCAGCGGCGGCGAGGGGACCGCCAAGGCCGCGGTGGGGGTCTCGTCGACGATTTCGCCCTCGACCACGTTCGGGTCTTCGCTCATCTCCCGACCTTAGCGCCGGTGTGGGCAGTCCTGCCGCGGTCAGTGGGTAATTCGGCCGTGGGCCGGTGCGGCGCGGTGGGGAATTCTCGACGCGCACAGCCGGTGTCCGGAGGGAGCAGACCATGAGTGCCGGGGCCTACCGCGCCGAAACGGCGGAGATGGGGGCGGTCGTCAGGGCGGTCGAGGACGTCGGGTCGTCGTTCCTGTCCGCCACCCGCGACCTCGAAGGCCTGGTGCTGGACGCGCTGTCCTTCGCCGGGATCGGCAGCGGGGTCGCCGCCGCGAACACGGCGTTGCACTCGACGCTCGGCAGCGCGCTCCAGAAGCTGCTCGGCCTGCTGACGAACGTGAACCAGAACGTCCAGACGGCGGCGGACGGCTACCGCGCCGCCGACTCCGACGTCGCCCAGGCCTACGGCGGCGGGCCGGGCGGAGGTGGCGCCGCAGCGGCGGCCGCGGTCGCCGCGCCGCCGCAGCTGGACCCGCGCGTCGTCGACTCGATCATGCGGTCCGAAGGCACGACGGGGGAGCAGGGCGGCGTGCCCGAGGCCTACGGCTTCCGGCAGAACATGCACAACGGCTACGACCGGATCATCGCCGCGCGCGAGCAGTACGGGATCGGCAGCGCCGAGGAACGCGCGGTCGTCGCCGACCTGATGACCGCCAACGCCCGCACGGCGGGCGCCCTCAACTTCACCGACCCGGGCACCCAGGCCGCGATCATGTCCGGCGCCCACATGCGCGGCGCCGGCGGCGTCCGCGCGATCCTCAACCACATGGCGGGCGACGACATCGTGCGCAGCTCCCGGACGCTGAGCGACGCGGCGATCCAGCACGCGCAGGGGCTGACGCCGGAGCAGTTCCAGCAGGAGTTCCGCGACGCCCGCGTCGAATACGACCGCCAGGTCTACGGCGGGACGACGACCACGCAGGGCGGCCACACGCAGAACTGGTGGGACCGGTACGGCACCGGCCTGACCCGCCGCTACGACCGCGAGCAGACCGAGTTCCTCGGGCTTTCGCAGCCGCAGAACTGATCTCGGCGGATTTCCGGGTTTTCGCCGATTCGATGATCGCCCGGATGGGCACTCTCTTTGTGTAGCCGAACGACAACGGGAGGCACACGATGTACCGGAGGATGATCGCACTCCTGGGCGGGGTCGCCGCGATGGCGGGGACCGTGGCGTTCGCGGGAACGGCCGAAGCGGCATCGACGCCGTGCAGTGCCGAAGCGAAGGCCTGCGTCCAGCGAAGTTCGAATACCGCGTGGCTGACCGACGGCGCCGGGAACGTGACGTACGGCGGCGTCCCGATCACGGTGGGGCTGCCGAAGTACCCGACCCCGCTGGGGAAGTTCCACGTGCAGTACAAGGACATCGACCACTACAGCAAGCAGTTCAACGGGCCGATGCCGTACTCGGTGTTCTTCACCACCACCGGGGTCGCGTTCCACCAGGGCAGCCTGAAGGCGAAGTCCCATGGCTGCGTGCACCTTTCGCACGCGGACGCGGTGAAGTTCTACAACTCGCTGAACCCGGGTGACCTCGTCGAGGTCGTGCCCTGATCCGTCCGTTGTGGACGGCCGAGCAGCGCACCGGCGACGGCGCCGAACACGAGGTGGTCCAGGATCTGCGGCCCGCGCGGCAACGCCTGCACGGCGGGGTACGCGTGGGCGGCGATCCCGAGGTCGAGCGCCGCGATGATGAGACCGGCGATCGCCCCACCGGTGGCGCCTAGCCGGTGGTGACGGGCGGTCGCGGTGAGCACGGCGGTCCATCCGGTGGAGACGATCACGTGAGCGACCAGCCCGGCGGCGACGCCGGGCTGGTTGTGTCGTCTTGGTAGCAGGGTGCCGGCGGCGCGGGTGGCGGCGAGGATGTCACGGCCGGTGAGCAGGGCGTGGACGGTCGACGGTATACCGCTCACGACGGCGGCGATGGCGCCGGCTCGTGCTGGTCGGCTGGCGAGGATGGTGCGCACGGTCGACGGTATACCGCTGACTGCTGCGAGAGCGCCTGCTTGGCCGGTAAGGATGGTTCGCACAGTCGACGGTATACCGCTGACGGTGGCACGGCGCGGGTTCATGCAGATCTGCAGGGGACGGGGTCGACGGTATACCGTCTACTGCATTCGCTCGCGTCCGGCCAAGTATGCCGCGACCCGGATCCGGAGGCCGCGCACGCAAGGGAGCGCGATCGTGAACGCCAGCGCCGGCCGGTAGCCGGGCCATGGGCCGCCGTGAGTGCAGGGGCCGGCGAAGTACACGAAGCCGTCTTCGTCGTCGAAGCGCCCCGGAGACCACACCGCCGCGTCACCCCTGCGGCCGTCCCGGGCCATCCAGTAGGCCTTGTGCTTCATGACGCGGCGCAGCTGCTCCGCAAACCCCGCCAGCTCGGCTTCCGGCAGCCCCAGACCCCGGCCGCTCCACACGCGCGGGGTGCGTTCGGAGGTGCGGGCGGGGCAGCCGAACGTCACCGCGGCATGCGTGTACTGCCGGGTCCAGCGAGAGTTTTTCGGTGCCTGGGCGGCGAAATCTGGTCCGCCGGTGAGTTCCAGCGTCATGGGGGAACGATAGTCGATCAAGCACGAACGGGTACCGCCGCGCGGGTGTCGATCATTGCTCACAGAGTGTATACAGTATTCAGTAGGCAGCGAGCAGACCGCGTACCACCTCGGCCTCCGGGGCGCGCAACTCCCGATACGCCGCCAGCGCCGCCTCCAGGTTGGACACCGCCTCCGGGTGGTTCCCCGCCGCGAGGTGGGCCACGCCCAACCCGTGTTGGGCCAAAGCCTGCTCTCGGAGATGACCGGACCGGCGGGCCAGCGCCAACGCCTTCTCGTACAACTCGATCGCCTCGGCACCCGTCTTCGTCGCCGCGAAGTCGTTGAGGGCCGTGACTTCCAGGTTCGTGTTCCCGCCTTCGTGTGCGAACTCCAGCGCCCGGCGGAAGTGGTCCTCGGCTTCTTCCAGCCGCCCCAAACCCGCGTACGCGCTACCCAAGGCCGCCAGTACCGGTCCACCCAAGCCCGCTGATCCGAGGTCCTGGGCGATGCGGCCGCTCTGGTGCAGGTACTCGATCGCCTGAGCGTGGTCGCCGCACCAGCGGTGGTGCTCTCCTATGTTGCACAGCGCTATTCCCTCCAGCAGCGCGTGGCCCGTCCGGCGCGCGGCCGCGAGGGCGAGGTCGTACTGCTCGCGGGCCTCCGGGCGGCGGCCGCGGATGTCGTCGATCGTGGCGATGCTGTTGCGCGTCATGCTCTCCAGCAGGTCGCTCCGCTGCCGCAACGCCAGTGACAGCGCCTGCTCGAGGTGCTCGGCAGCCGCGTCGAACCGGCCCAGGAAGATCAACGTCATGCCGACCGCGTGGGTTGCGAATCCCCGCTCGCGGGTGCCCGGGCCGGTCAGTGCCAACGCCGTCGTGTGCAGCGCGAGTGCGTCATTGTGGTGGGCCGCGATGTACAGGTACCGCCAGAGCGTCGCCGACAAGCGGACCACGTGCCCGGCCAACGCTTCCGGGGCGCTGGTGGCCAGCGCCAGCATCGTGGCCCGCTCGGCGTCCAGCCACGTGCGCGCCGCCTCGCCGGACGTGAACGACGGGCGCGGCCCGGGCACCTGCGGCCGCAAGTAGGGCTCGTGCGGTGAGAACAGGTCCATGGCCGCCGACGCCCCGCTCAGGTAGTGGTCGAACAGCCTCGTCGACGCCGCGAGGCGGGTCGCGGCGTCGTCGGACACCGCCACCAGTTCGGCCGCGTACAGCTTGACGAGGTCGTGCATCCGGAAGCGGCCCGGCTGGTGCTCCTCCAGCAGGTGGGCCGCGCACAACTCCCGCACGGGCCGGGCGTCGCCGAGCAGGGCCGTCGCGGCCGCGCGTCCGATGTCCTCCGTCGGTACCAGTCCCAGCAGGCGGAACGCGCGGGCCGCGCCGGTGGAGAGCGAGCGGTAGGACGCGCCGAACACCGCGCGCAGGCTCGCGGTCAGCTCGCCGGTGTCCAGTGCGTCGAGCCGGCTTTCGCGCAGCTCGGCGGCCAGGGTGGACAGCTGCCGTCCCGGCTGAGCCGCGACGCGAGCCGCCACGATCGCCAGCGCCAGCGACAGCCCGCCGCACCGGTCCAGGATTTCCCGGGCCGCCTCGGGCTCTTCGGCCAGCCGGGCCTCACCCAGCTTGTCCTCGAGCAGGTCCCGCGCCTGGCCTTCGTCGAGGGTGCCCAGCGGCAACGCCTCCGCGGCGTGCGTGGTGAGCAGGCCGCCGAGCTCGTGCCGGCTGGTGACGAGCACCGAACAGGACGATCCGCCGGGCAGCAACGGCGTCACGTGCCGGGTGTCCCGCGCGTTGTCCAGCACCACGAGCAGCCGCCGCCGGGCCGTGAGGCTGCGGTAGAGCGCCGCCTGCCCGTCCGGCTCCGGCGGGATCGACGCCGGCGCCACACCGAGCGCGCCGAGGAAACCGCGGACGGCGCGCTCGGGCGGCACCGGTTCGCGGGCCGGGTCGAACCCGCGCAGGTCGACGTACAGCTGGCCGTCGGGGAACCGGTTCGCGTGGTCGGTCGCCCACCGCACGGCCAGCCACGTCTTCCCGAGACCACCCGCGCCGGAGATCACCGCGATCGCGCCGAGGCGGGCCAGCATCCGGTCGAGCTCGGCCAGCTCGGCGGTGCGTCCGGAGAACG
Organism: Amycolatopsis sp. lyj-23; assembly: GCF_046549135.1. Lineage (NCBI taxonomy): Bacteria > Bacillati > Actinomycetota > Actinomycetes > Pseudonocardiales > Pseudonocardiaceae > Amycolatopsis > Amycolatopsis sp. lyj-23. Next base: position 117,114 of record NZ_JAJPWN010000021.1, read on the forward strand.
AGGACGCCGCGGCAGGCAGCTGCCGCGGTTCCGGCCCGCCGCCGGCGAGGATCCGCTCGTGCAGCCCGCGCAACCGCGGGCCGGGGTCGGCGCCCAGCTCGTCCGCCAGGCGGGCCCGGACCTCTTCGTACGCCCGCAGTGCGTCGGCCGGACGTCCGTCGAGGAACAGCGCCTCGATCCGCTGGGCCGCCGCCCGTTCGCCGTCGGGGACGGGCCGGGCGAGCACTTCGGCGTGGGCGCCGGTGCGGAGCCGGAGGTCGTCGCGGTCCAGTTCGGCCGCTTCGCGCTTGCGCTCGAGCTCACGGCGAACCTCGGCCACCCAAGGAGAATCGAGCTCGCTCAGCGGCGTCCCACGCCAGAGCGCCAGGGCTTCGTCGTACAGCGCGAGAGCAGCCTGGTCCTCCGCCGTCGTCCGCGCCTGCCGGAGGAGGCTTTCGAACCGGTGGACGTCCACCGTCCACGGGTCGGCGGTGAGGACGTAGCCGCCGCGTTCGCGTTCGATGGTCACCCCGTCCAGCGCGCTCAGCAGCGCACGCAACCGCGAAACGTAGGCGTACAGGGAGTTGCGGGGCTGCCGCGGCGGCCGCTCGCCCCACACGCGGTCGATGAGCCGGTCCACGGGAACCGTCCGGCCGACGTCCAGGAGCAGCACCGCGAGCACGTCACGCTGCCGCGCGGGCCCGAGGTCGAGCCGGGTGCCGCCGGCTTCGGCTTCGACGGCACCCAGCACCCGCAGTTCCGCCACGACTGCCCCCTCCCTGACTCAGGCGTAGCGGATCCGCGGCGTCCGGGCAAGGTCTCGCCAAGGTTTTGCCAGTGGCCCCGGCGCACCGTGACGGCACGGACGACGAGGGGAGCCTTCGATGATTTCCGACGCCTACTTGCACGCACGGATAGCCGAGGTGCAGGCGGAGTTCGCCGCCGCCCGGCGGTGGCGGCGAACGATGACGCGCCTGCTGGCCAACGCCCGGAAGGCGCGGAAGCGGACAAGATTGTCAGGAGTCTGAGTAATCCCGCCGGATGACCTTCATCCCTCGGGGTGGTGTCGCCCAACGGCGTGCCCCTGACCAGTAGTTTACCGTCCGTTAGCCTGTTCGGACGATTGCGGTGGAGTCGATCACGGTGTCGAATAATCGCCTACAAGGATTAATCGCCGTGAGGAGCTGGCTGTGCACTGGGGGACCGCGCTCGACGACGGAGGGGCCGCTGGGCTCGTTCGCCCGTACTTCCGCACCCACGGCCGGACGCGTCCGACGCGTGATCTCCCCGTCGAGACGCTCGTCTCGACCACCGCGCGCGGGCGGGCGATGACGCGCGGGAGCACGGCGGAAGAGTCGGAAATCTGCGTGCTGTGCCGCACTTCGCAGTCGGTGGCCGAGGTCGCCGCGCGGCGGCGGCTGCCGCTCGGGGTGGCTCGCGTCCTGCTCTCGGACCTCGCGGACCGCGGGCTCGTCGCCGTGCACACCGCGAAGCGCGGCAACGGCAACCGGCCGAGCATGGATCTGATGAAGCGCATCCTCCACGGCCTCAGCCGGCTCTGACCGCAGGCTTACGAGGGCACTCCGGCCGCGCGGGCCGCGCGCTCGACCTCGGCGCGGCGCGCCGCCCAGAACTGCGCGTCGTGGTGGCTGCCGGTGGCCAGCGAGCCGTCGAGCTGCTCGCGCAGGATGTCGGCGTGGCCGGCGTGACGGTTCGTCTCGGTGAGCACGTGCACCAGGATGTTGAACAACAGCACGTCCGGGCGCGGCCACCACGGCACGTGGCCCGGCGCGTCGACGGCGAGCGCCGCGATCGTCGCGTCGGAGTGGGCCCAGGCCCGGCGGTAGCCATCGACGAGCTCCGCGCGGGTCTCGTTCTCGGTCGCCCACATGTCCGCGCCGCGTGCCGCGCGGTCGTCCCACCGGGGCAGCGGTGCCGGGAACGGACGGCCGAAGACCTCGCCGAAGTACCGTGCCTCGGTCAGGGTCAGGTGCTTGACGAGACCGAGCAGGTTGGTGCCGGTCGCCGTCAGGGGACGGCGGACGTCGTACTCGCTCAGCCCGTCGAGCTTCCCGACCAGCTCTTCGCGCACCTCGCGCAGGTCGCCGTGCAGGTAGTCCTTCGCGAATTCGTCGATCACGCCGGCCAGCCTGTCAGACCACCGGCACCCCGCGCACCGAAACCGGCCCGCGGGTCGGATCCAGCTCGAGTTTCTGGTCCACGCCCGACGGCGTCAGCACGTCGAACGCCTTGGGCGCGGTCGCCGGGTCCGCCGCGCAGATCGGCGCCGTCCCGCCCGGTGCGCACAGGCCGAACGTGTACTGGCCCGCCGTCGGCGTGAACGGCCGCGCCTGGTCCGGCGAGTTGCCGTCCTGGCCGGTCAGCACCACGGCGAACGTCCAGCCCGGCCCCGGCGTCCCGAAGGCCGCCTTCGCCACGCTGACCGTGATGTACCGCGTTGCCTGCGAAGCCTGCACGGACGGCGTCGCCAGGGAAGCGCCCGAAGCGTCGACGAGCGCGGGCTCGGCGAAGCCCTGGACTTCGATGCGCCGGCTCCACGCGTCCTGCGGTGCGATCGTGTACGCCCGGCTCGGGAACGGCGCCGCGGTCGACGTCGCCGCCGCGGCCGGGTCGTGCCCGTAGATGGTCAGCAGCTGGGCGCCCAGCGGCGAGCCGAACGTCGGGGTCAGGTCCCGGACCTGCGCCCGGAACACCAGGGTGGGGCCCGCATCGATGACCTGGAACCGCTGCAGGTCGAACGCGCCGGCGTGGAAGTCGCCCGCCGTCGGGTAGGTGTACGTGCCCGGGCCGTTGTCGTCGCCGTCCGGGTCGGTCGTGTCCAGCAGGACCGTGCCGGTGACGAAGTCCGAGCTGATCGTCTTCTGCGCGTAGCCGGTGCCCGCGCCCGTCGCGGTCGCCGTGACGACGTTCGCGCCCAGCGGCGTCGGAACCGAAGCGCTGAACGTCCCCGCCGCCGAAGCCCGCGTCGACAGCACGGACGTCGTGCCCGCGTCGGTGGCGGAAACGGCGATGTCGACCCGGCTGCCGGCGGGCGCGGTGCCGGTGACCGGCGCGGTCGCGGTGGACACCGACGCGGGCGCGTCCAGGGTCACCGCCAGCGCCGCGGGCGGTGCGTGCGAGACGTACCGCGAGCGGACGTCGGCGGGCTGCTCGGGCAGCCGCCCGTCGGCCAGCGCCCTGGCCAGCCGCACCGACTCCGACTGCGCCCAGCTCAGCGGCGCGACCGAGCCGGCGGGCTGCCCCGGCGTGAAGCCGATCGACGCCGTCCGCGGGTCCGACCCGTACGGCGACGCGGGCAGCGCCGGGTCCTCCCAGACCTGCTCGGGGATCAGGCCGGTGCCGCCCGTCTGCCCCCGCATCGCGCGCAGCAGCGCCGCCGCGCCGGCCCGGTCGCCGGTCTGCACGGCCTGCTCGCCGCGTTCGCCGGCGAGCACCGGCCAGAGGTGCCCGGAGCCGGTGTTCGTCGACGGCCAGGGTGCCCCGGTCGGGCCGCAGTTCGTCGGATCGGGCTCGTAGCAGTCGCCGTACCCGTCTTCGCTGCCCGCCGCCGAAGTGCCGTAGCGGTACCAGCCCGGGCCGGCCGGGGTGTCGCGCTTGATCACGCGGTCCACGACGGCGAGCGACGCGGTGACGTCCGGGTCGTTCGCGGGCAGCACGCCCAGGCGCGTCAGCTCGAGGAACCCGGCGTCGACGACGGCGCGCTGGTCGGCGTCGATCGAGCCGTTGCCCAGGTTGTAGTTCCACTCCGAGTTCGGGTCGCCGTTCTTCGTCAGCCGCAGGAAGTACCGGCCGCCGTACGGCCCGTTCTGCGTGACCGTCCAGCCCTTGGTGCTGCGCTGGAAGTGGTCGGCGGTGGCGCGGTAGACGTTCGCGCGGGCACTGTCGCCGTTGCGGTCGGCGATCACGCCGGCGGCGACGAGCCCGGCGATCTCCGCCGCGATCGTCGAGGGGGAGTAGCCGCCCTGTTCCTCCCACCGCTCCGAGCCGAACGCCGGTCCGTGCGCGACGACGAAGTCCGCGGCCGCGCGGATGTGGCCGGTGTAGAGCGCGTGGTCGCGGTCGAGCCCGGCCTGCAACGCCATCAGGATCGGGTACGCGCTCTCGTCGAGCTGGTCACCGCCGGAGTCGGGCGCCTTCTTGCCGTTGAGCAGCGAGTTGCGCGGGAACCGCCCGTCCGGCTGCTGCTGGCGGGAGAACAGCCACCGCACGCTCGCCCGCGCTGTCTCGCGGTCGCCGGCGGACAGCAGGCCGGAGAAGCTTTCGTAGAGGTCGCGGGCGAAGATCTCGCGGTAGGAGCCGAAGTAGACCGGCTTCCCGCCGGGCGCGTCACCCGCGGACACCGCCTGGCCCCACGGGCTGCCGAGCGAAGCCACGACCGCGCCCGGGAACGTCTTGTCCTCACTGGCCTTCAGCACGTTGACCGACTGGTAGTAGGGGTCAGAGTCCTTGCCTCGCAACGGAATCAGCCCGTTGTCGTAGTCACGTCACTCGCGCGCGTACTGCCGGTAGCTCGCCTCGAACGGCGTGCGCAGGCTCGCCCCGGCCGTGGCGACGGCGGCCCGCGCGTCCGCGCCGAAGCCGAGCGCCAGCACGGACGGCCGGTGCGGCTGCAGGTCCAGCTGCGCGGTCTGGACGACGTTGCCGTTCACCGCCGACGGCGTCGGGTCGGTGAGCCGGTGGTCGCGGTCCAGCTGGGCCAGCCCGTCGCCCGCGGTGCCGGCGAAGCCGCTGCTCGTGGTCAGGAACCGGCGGTCGGCGCGCAGCGCGGCGGCCAGCGGGGTGCCGTAGTCGCGGGCCGGGGCGCTGGACACCGTGGTGGTGTCCGCGCTGACCAGCGCGGACGTCGCCGGGTCCACCGTGGCCGTGTCACCGCCACCGTTGGCCGGGCCGCCCCCGCCGTTGCCGTTGATGCTCGCGTCGAACCGCACGTAGACCTTGAGGTCGCGCCCGGAGTCCCGCAGCGGTTCCAGCCGCGTCCGGATGAGCACGCCGGTCCGGGCGGGGTCGGTCAGGTAGTCGGTGACCAGCCGGTACCGCCCGCTGCGCGGGGTCGACGTCACCTCGCACGCCATCCCGCCCGCGCTCGTGCGGACGGTGTAGGTCATGTCCCGCGCCTGCAGGTCGGTGAAGGTGGCGCCGTCGGTGACGGCGAACTGCAGGGTTTCGACGTTCGTGTTGTCGATCACCGGCGCGTAGACGTCGGACAGCACGCCGCCGGCGACGGTGAACCACGCCTTGCTCGTCGTGTTCCGGGCGGTGCCCAGGCAGTCCTTGCGGGCCAAGCCGAAGTGCGAGACGGCCCCCGGTCCGGGGGCCGGGGCCGCGGTGGCCACCGGGGCGGGCAGGAGGGTGGCGGCGAGCACCGCGCACAGCACCACGGACGACGTCGACCGGATCATCCGCCCATCCGATCACGACCGCCCGGAGCGCACCAGGGCCGAACGGTGCCACCGCGGCTTTACCGGTGGTTGAGAATCCCGACCGGTGGGTAGCAAACCCGATGTCCCCCGAGGAGGTGAACGTGGAAACGCTGGGATCCGACGGATGGCGGTACCGCGGCACGATTTCGCCACGGACGCTGCCGAGCCTGCGCCGGCACCTGGTGTCCTGGTTGCGTCGGCGGGCCGGTGACGAGGTGGGGCGGCAGGCCGACGACGTCGTGCTGGCCTGCTGGGAAGCGATGGCGAACGTGCTGGACCACGCCTACCACGGGCGCCCCGGGCTGATCGACGTCCGCGCCCGGATCGACCAGGAGGTGCTGATCGTCACCGTCGCCGACCAGGGCCGGTGGGCGACGGTGGCCGAGCGCGCGGACGGCGGCCGCGGGCTGCGGCTGATCCAGGCCCTGGTCGACGGGCTCGACGTGCGCTCGACGGACGGGGGCACGATCATCACGCTGACCTGGCCGTTCCCGGCCCGCCGGACGGCCTGAGCGGTCAGCGCGACGGCGTCGAAGACAGGTCGTCGACGAACCGGGTGGCGATGTCCCGGAGCTTCACGTTGGTCCGCTGCGACTCCGTCACCAGCCGCTTCATGGCGTCGTCGGCGCTGATCCGGTGCACGGCCATCAGGATGCCCTTGGCCTGCTCGATCACCGCCCGCGACCGCATCGCCGCCTCGAGGTCGACGGCGCGCTGCCGGGCCTGGCGGTAGCGCCGCGTGGTGCGCAGCCCGAACGAGACGACCGTGGTGTAGAGCTGCAGCAGCCGCGAGTCGGTCTCCGCGAACCCGTGGTCGCCGTAGCCGAAGAGGTTGAGCGCACCGGACAGGCGTTCGTCGACGCGCAGTGGTGCGGCGAGGTAGCTGCCGACCCCGAGTTCCCGGGCACGCCCGGTGAACTCCGGCCACGCCGCCCCGGCGGAGGCGAGCGGTACCCGGACGACTTCGCCGGTCGCCGCCGCCTGCAGGCAGGGACCCGCGCCGGCCGCGTACTGGGCCGCGTCGATCTCGACGGCACGCTCGTCGGTGGTGGCCGCGGTCGTCGCTTCGCCGTCCCGGATCGCGGTGATGCTCGCCATGTCGGCGCCGGGGATGGCGCGGACGGCTTCGGCGCAGACGGCCTCGAGAACCTCGGCTTCGGCGGGTTCGGTTTCCAGAGCGCCCGTGAGGTCCGCCATCGCGGCGGTCAGCTCGTCCAGGTGCTCGGGCCGGATCGGCTCACCGTTCACTGGCGTCATCTCCGTCCCGACGGCTGCGGCTCGTGCCGGACCGCTGCTGCTTCAACGGCAGCAGCAAAACACTACTCGCGTTCGCCGCGTGTTCCGCAACATCGAAACCGCGACACCGGCCGGGAGAAAGCGGTGGCTCCGGCCCGCCGCTCACTGCTGAACGTCGAGGGTTGGGCGCCGGGGCCACCTGGCGACGGACGGCAGCACAACCCACCCGCGGCCGTCGCTGCCGCCCGCTTACCCCGTCGGCCGGAAGTCAACCGTTCAGCGGATCATGACCTTCGCGACCCTGGCGAGCCCGGACACCCGCAGTACCCGGTCGAGCAGCCGCGGTGCGAGCAGCCGCAGGTCGTGCTCGCCCGCCCGGTCGAACAGCACCGCGATGCCGGCGCTGTCGAGGTAGGTGACCCCGGTGAGGTCGACGGTGACGCCGGTCCCCGCCGCCAGCTCGCGGTCCAGCGCCGCGCCGAACTCCGCGGCGTTGCTCATGTCGATCTCGCCGGTGACGGACAGGACGCGGTCGCCGTCGTCCCCCGGGTCACTGACCAGCGTGAGTGCCGTCGTCACGAACCGATCCTCCATTCCAGCGTGACGGTGGTCCCGGCCGGGTCGTGCCGGAAGGCGACCGCGTCGGCCAGCGCGCGCATCATCGGCACGCCGCGCCCGCGCAGCACGTGGTTGTCCGGTGGCGGCTGCCGCCAGCGGCCCCGGTCGGTCACGGTGACCACCAGGTGCGCGCCGGTGAGCCGGGCCGCCAGGTGCGCGGTGGCCCCGGCACCGTCGCCGTAGGCGTGCTCGACGGCGTTGGCGCAGGCTTCACCCGCCGCGACCAGCACGTCCTGCGCCAGGTCCGGTTCGATGGCCGCGTTCGCCAGCCAGGCCCGCAGCCAGTGCCGGGACGAGGCGAGGTGGTCCGGGTCCGCCGCGAACTCGAAGTCCAGCGGGGGGACCGACCGGCGGTAGAGCAGCAGCGCGACGTCGTCCTCGTAGCCGTCGTCCGGGCGGAGCCGGTCCATCAGCGCGGTCGCCACGTCGGCCAGGTCCGCGTCCCGCGTGTCGTGGGCGACCGTGGTGGCCCGGTCCATGCCGTCGTCGAGCGACTCGCGGCGGCGCTCCACCAGCCCGTCGGTGTAGAGCACCAGCAGCGAGCCGATCGGCACGACCGCCTTGGCCTCCGGGCGCGGCGCGACGACGCGGACGGCCAGCGGCACACTGCTGCCCTCCTCCAGCAGCTGCGCCGTGCCGTCGCGGTGCACCAGCGTGGCGGGCAGGTGCCCCGCGCTGCTGTAGGTCAGCGTGCCGGTGGCCGGGTCGAGGACGCCGCAGAAGACGGTGGTGCACAGGGCGCCGGGCAGCCGCCAGGCGAAGCGGTCGAGTGCGGCCAGCGTGTCCCGCGGGCTGCTGGCTTCGAGCAGCAGCGCCCGGCAGGCGCTGCGCAGCTGCCCCATCACCGCGGCCGCGGCGAGGCCCCGGCCCACGCAGTCGCCGACGACGATGCCGATCCGGTCGCCGGCCAGCGGGACGACGTCGTACCAGTCGCCGCCGACCTCCAAGGGCGGGTTCGCCGGCTCGTAGCGCACGGCGAAGCCGTCGGGGAGCTCGGCCGGGCCCAGGATGGAGCGCTGCAGCGCCAGGGCCACCTCCCGCTGCCGGTCGTCGCGGTGGGCGCGGCGCAGGGCGTGCGCGAGCGTCCCGGCGAGCAGGGCCAGCAGCGTGCGGTCTTCGGTGCCGAACGGACGGCCCGGGGCGGGGTCGACCCACAGCGTCAGCCGGCCGCCGGGGTGGTCGACGGTGGTGCCCGCGCCGCTGTCGGCCGGCGTCGCGTGCAACGCCGGGAGCGAGCGGATGTGGTCGAGGGTCGCGCGCAGCGGCTCGGCGAGGCCGGTCCAGTGCCGGTCGGCGGGATCGGTGGAGGCGAGCTCCGGTTCGCCGTCGCGCGGCCAGGTCACCGCGAGCACGCGCTGGGCGTCCCAGAGCTCGCGCAGCAGCTCCAGCGCGGTGCGCAGGACCTCGGGTGCGCCGCTGATCCCGGCGAGGCGCTGGTTCATCGACGCCAGCGCGCTTTCCCGCTGGACGGCGTAGCGCTCGGCCGTGACGTCGCGGATCGTGCCGACGAGCCGGCGGCGGCCTTCGTCGTCCTGCAGCCGGCTGTAGGCGACCTCGACCCAGAGCCGGTGCCCGTCGCGGTGGCGCATCGGCAGCACGAAGCTGCCGCCGGGCCGGTCCCACGCGCCGCCGAACGCCTCGGCGACCTCGCGGTGGGCGGCGGATTCGGCGTCGGCGTCCGGCCACCACGGGAACGCCGGGGCGTAGGGCAGCCCGTCGGCGCCGTAGCCCAGCAGCTCGGTGAACGCCGTGTTGATCTCCACGACGCGGCCGTCGCCGTCGCAGACGAAGAAGCCTTCCTGCAGCGAGTCGATCATCGCCGCCCGCCACCGCGCGTGCTGCGTCCGCAGCCTCGCCAGCTGGACGGTCGTGCGCACCCGCGCGAGCAGCTCCTGCGCCGAGAACGGCTTCACGAGGTAGTCGTCGGCCCCCGCGGCCAACCCGTCGACGGCGGCTTCCTGACCGGCCCGCGCCGAGAGCAGCAGCACCGGCACGGCGGCGGTGCGCGGGTCGCCGCGCAGCTCGGCGAGCAGCCCGAGGCCGTCCAGGCGCGGCATCATGACGTCGCTGATGATCAGCTCGGGTGGCTCGGCGCAGGCGGCGGCGAACGCCTCGACGCCGTCGCGCACCGCGGTCACCGCGTAGTCGTCGCGCAGCAGCCGGACGAGGTAGTCGCGCATGTCGGCGTTGTCGTCGGCGACCAGCAAGCGGGCACCCGCGGCCCCGGCCGGCGCGGGCGAGGCGGGCTGGTCGTCGCCCGGCAGCCAGCGCAGGGCTTCCTGGACGTACGCTTCCGCCGACTCCGCGGCCGGCCCGCCGGTCGTCGGCTCGTCGACGACGTGCTCGGCGGGCAGGTGCCGGGTGCCCAGCGGGACCCGGACCCGGAACGTCGTCCCGGCGCCCGGTGCGCTCTCCACGGTGACCGCGCCGCCGTGCATGCCGACGAGCTCGCGCACCAGTGCCAGGCCGATCCCGCTGCCCTCGTTCGACCGCGCCCGTGCCGTCGGGATCCGGTGGAACCGCTCGAACAGGCGCGGCAGCTCGGCGGCGTCGATCCCGATCCCGGTGTCGGACACGGCGACCACGGCGTGACCGTCGGCCACGGTGCTCGTCACCCGGATCGCGCCCTCGAAGGTGAACTTGACCGCGTTGGACAGCAGGTTGAAGACGACCTTCTCCCACATCCCGCGGTCGACGTGCACCGGCTCGGCCGACGGGCGGCAGTCCACTTCGAACGCCAGGCCGGCCCGCTCGACGGCGGCGCGGAAGACGCTGGCGAGCTCCGCGGTGAAGGTCCCGAGGTCCACCGGTTCGAAGCGCGCCTGCATGCGGCCGGCTTCGATCCGGGAGAAGTCGAGCAGGTTGTTCACCAGCCGGCCCAGCCGCAGCGCGTTGCGCTGGATGACGTCGACCTCTTCCCGCACCCGGTCGCCGGCGCCGTCCAGCGCCTCCCGCAGCTCGGCGGCCGGACCCTGGATCAGGGTCAGCGGGGTCCGGAACTCGTGGCTGATGTTGGCGAAGAACGTCGTCTTCGCCGCGTCGAGCGCGGCGAGCTCCTCGGCGCGCTGCTGCTGGACCTGGTAGGCGATCGCGCCGTTGACCAGCGCCGTCGTCTGCTGGGCGACCAGCCCGAGGAAGGTCCGGTAGGACTCGTCGAGGGCGCGACCGGCGCTGGCGGCCAGCACGATGACGCCGGTCGCGGCGTCCCCGGCGTCACCGGGCAGCGGCAGCACCATCGCCTCGGTCGGCGGGGTGGACCAGCTGCCCGCGGGCAGCTCGCCGGACGCGTCACCCGAAACCGTCCGCGGGACACCGTCGGCGAGCACGTCCTTCAGCGGCCAGTCGGCGTCGTCACCCGCGCCTTCGCCGCCCGGGGTGACGGCCGCGAGCGCGAGGCCGCCGTCGTCGTCCCGGATGTGGATCGCGGCGTACGGGACGTCGGCGCCGGCCCGGCCCAGCACCTCGGCGACCAGCTCACAGGCCTCGCCCACGCTCCGGGCGCGGCCGGCCTGGGCGCTCAGCTCGCGCAGCGTCGCCAGGCGCCGGGCGCCGATCACCCGCTCGGTCGTGTCGGAGACCGCGGTGAACACCGCCCGCACGGTGCCTTCGTCGTCGTGCACCGGGCTGTAGGAGTACGTCCAGTAGGTCTCTTCCCAGTAGCCGTGCCGGTTCATCGGCAGCAGCATGTCCTCCGACCAGGTCGCCTGGCCGGTGGTCATCACGCTTTCCAGCATCGGTCCGATGATGTGCCAGATCTCGGCCCAGACCTCCGAGCCCGGCTTGTCCAGCGCCGGGTGCTTGGTGCCCAGCAGCGGCAGGTAGGCGTCGTTGTAGAGGAACCGCAGCTGCGGCCCCCACCAGACGATCATCGGGAAGCGGGAGGTGAGGCAGATCCGGACCGCCGTCGTCAGGCTCGACGGCCAGTCACCGGGCTCGCCGAGCGGGGACGACGCCCAGTCGAAATCCCGCATCCGGGCGGCCATCCGGCTGGCCCCCGGAAACACGGCCCGGTGGGCGGCCTCTTCCCCGACGCTCATCACACTCCAGGTTCACGCGACCCCGGCCGAGCCTACTCGACCGGCCACCGGCCCGCCGGGTGCCGCTCGGCACACCCCGGACGGTCAGCCGAGCAGCCACGTCATGGTGACCGTGGTGCCGTCGTCGCGGTGCACCTGGGCGCTGTGGTCGGCCAGGGTGTCGATCAGCAGCAGGCCGCGTCCGCGCAGGCCGTTCGAGGCGGCGGGCGGGCGCCAGGCGCCGTAGTCGGTGACCGTCACCGTCAGCCGTCCAGGCAGTGCCTCGGCCCGGACCTCGACCGGGCCGGCCTCCCCGTCCGGGTAGGCGTGCTCGGCCGAGTTGGCCATCGCCTCGTAGCCGGCGAGGACGATGTCCTCCCGCCGTTCGGCGCTCAGGTGGAGGGTGGCCAGCCACCGGGCCAGGGCTTCCCGCAAGGCCGGCAGCCGTTCGGCGATCGCGGCCGTGCGGTGGTGGAACGAGCCCGGGGGAGCGGGCGCGCCCGGCGGAAGGGGGTCCGTCATGGGGTGTCCTCTCCGCGGTGGCGCACGTGGATCACGGCGATGTCGTCGTCGTGCCGTCCGCGCGTCAGTTCGTCGACGAGCTTGTCCCACGCCGTCTCGAGATCGGCCGCGGTCAGCAGGGCGGGGATACCCGCCAGCAGCCATTCGATGCCCAGGGTGAGGTCACGGGTGCGGCTTTCGACCAGCCCGTCGGTGTAGAGCACCAGGTCCGCGCCCACCGGGAAGCCCGCGGTGCGCTGCGGGAACACCGAGCCGACGCCCAGCGGCTGCGCCAGCGCCTCGCCGATCTGCTCGGGCGGCTCACCCGGGCGGACGATGATCGCGGGCAGGTGGCCGGCGTTCGCGTAGGCGAGCGTCCCGTCGGCGGGCCGGTGGACCGCGTAGAAGCAGGTCACGAAGCTCTCGTCGAACAGCCCGGCGGTCAGCTCGGAGACGTTGCGCAGCACCTCCGACGGCGGCAGCTCCAGCCGGGCGTAGCTGCGGATCGCCGTCCGGACCTGGCCCATCACCGTCGCCGCCCGGATGCCGTGGCCGACGACGTCGCCGATGACGAACGCGGTGTCGCCGGACGGCAGCCGGAGCACGTCGAACCAGTCGCCGCCGACCTTGCTGCCGGTGGCGGCGGGCAGGTACCGCGTGAGCACGTCCAGGCCCGGGGTGGGCGGGGCGACCGGCAGCATGCTCCGGGACAGCTCGGTGGCGAGGTTGCGCTCGCGCTCGTAGAGCCGGGCGTTGTCCAGCGCGATGGCGCTGTAGGCGGCGATGCCCTCGGCGAGGTATTCGTGCCGCGCGGTGAACCGGCCGGGCTCCGGGTGGCCGAAGAAGAACCCGCCCAGCACCGCACCGGAGGTCGGGCCGAGCACGGAGACGGCGAGGTAGCTGCACACGGGCAGGTGCCCCTCGGGCATGCCGTGGTGGGGCGCGTTCTTGCCGAACCGCGGGTCCTGCGTGATGTCGGGGCTGCGCACGGTCCCGAGGCCGTCGAACGTCGGCCCGAACACCTCGGTGTTGCGCGGCATCGGGAACCGGGCGAACGCCTCCCGTGGCACGCCCGAGATCGTGTACAGCGTGTACGACTCGCCGAACTCGTCGATCAGGTTGTAGAAGAACGCGCCGAAGGCGGCGCCGGTCGCCTTCGTGGCGGCGTCGGTCGCGTCCTGCACGATCCGGTCGATGTCGAGCTGCGCGGTCAGTTCGCGGCCGGTGGAGTGCAGCGCGTCCAGGACCGCGGCCTCGCCCCGCAGCCGGTGGACGGTGGCCGCCAGGCCGGCGGTGACACCCTCGATGGCGTCGGCGAGGGCCGCGGGGGCCTCGCCGACGTCCCGGGTGCTGTAGACCAGTGCGCCGCGCTCGCCGTCGGCGGCCGCGACGGCGACCGCGCGGGTGATTTCCTCGCCCGGCACCAGGTCCGCGAGCACCCCGCGGTCGGTCACCGCGGCCGCGACGCGGTCGTCGAGCACCGCACGCAGCTCGGCCGGGCCGAGGGCGCGGACCTCGGTGGGCGCCGGAGCGCCGCCGGTGAAGGCCCGGCGCACGGCGTCGAGGACGGTGTCGAACTGCGGGTCGGATCCCGGCGGGGACGTCATCAGGGGACCAACGCGTCGGACAGCGACGGGTAGATGGCGAGTTCGTCGACCAGCCGGGTGAGCTGCAGCGGGCGCAGCGTGATCCGGCCGGTGGCCACCACCCGCAGCGGGGCCGACGCGGCGGGTCCGCGGTGGGCCCGGACGAGCTCGGCCATGCCCGCCGAGGCCAGGAACGTCACATCGGTGAGGTCGATGACGAGCAGCGACGGTTCCAGGCGGGCCGCCCGTTCCGCCAGCCGGCGCAGTTTCGGGGCCAGCGCCAGGTCGAGTGCGCCGTCGACCCGCAGCACCGCCACGCCGTCGCGGGTCTCCAACGCGACCGATCCCGCCGAGCCGGCGGCGTCGTCGAGTGAGTCCCCGGTCACGTCCCGTTCGCCCATGGCGCCCATCCTGCCTGCTCGGGGACCCGGCGTGAAGCCAGGGGGGTGCTGACGCGGCGGCGAGCCGTCCGGGCAGGCATGATTGAGAGCGGTTGAGCAGACAGCCTTCGAGATCACGCACGCCCATCGGTCGTTCGGTGGCGCCTGCTGAAGGCGAGGAGAAACACATGACCGAGCACACCCACTTCGAAAGCTCGGCCACCGCTGTGCCGTTCGGGGAGTTCCGGATCGCCCGGACGGAGCAGGAGGACGCGGTCGTCGTCGAGGTCGCCGGGGACGTGGACACGACCACCGCGCCCGCCCTCGTGCAAGCGGCCGACGAAGCGCTGGCGGAACAGCCGCAGGTGCTGGTCGTCGACCTGACCCGCGTCGAGTTCCTCGCGTCGCCCGGGCTGACCGCGTTGCTGACCATCCACCGCAACGCCGGCACGGCCACCGCGGTCCGGATCGTCGCCTCCGGCCGGGCCACCCTGCGCCCGATCCAGCTGACCGGGCTCGAGGAGAGCCTGTCGCTCTTCCCGACGCGGGAAGCGGCCCTGGCCGGGTCCTGACCGGATCGTCCCGGCCGCGTCACGCACCGGCCGGGACGCCATGGCGCCGGAGGGCCAGCAGGGCGACATCGTCCTGGGCCGGCCGGTTGCCGATCATCGCCGCCATGACCTGCGCGCAGACCCGTTCGGGCTCGCCGGCGTACACGGCGTCCGCCAGTTGCTCCATCCCGACGTCGACCGGCCGGTCGCGCCGCTCCACCAAGCCGTCGGTGTAGAAGACCAGCACGGCCTCCTCGGGCAGCTCGATCACCGTCGTCCGGCGTTCGGGCACGCCGATGGTGAGCCCGATCGGGGGATCCGGCGGCGAGTCGATCAGCTCGCCGGCCTCGCCCGGCCGGGCGAGCACCGGGGGCAGGTGCCCGGCGAGCGACAGCGTCAGCGCCTCGCGGTCCGGGCCGATGATCCCGTAGGCCACCGTGGCCATCGCCCCGTGTTCGAAGTGGTTGGCCTTGCGGTCGAGCTTGGCGAGCACCTCGGCGGGGCTTTCGGAGTCGAGGGCGTAGGCCCGCAGGGCGCTGCGCAGCCGGCCCATGATCACGGCCGCGTCGAGGCCGTGGCCGGAGACGTCCCCCATCACGACGCCGAGCCGGTCACCCGGCAGGGAGAACAGGTCGTACCAGTCGCCGCCGAGCCCGGTCTCCGCGCCGGGCACGTACCGGGCGCCGAAGTCCAGGCCGGACACGGCGGGCAGGCTGCTGGGCAGCAGGCTGCGCTGCAGCGCCATCGTGGCGGTGCGGTTCTCCTCCTGCGCCTCCAGGTGGATGGCCATCGCGAGCCGGTCGGCCACCAGCTGCATGGTGGCCACTTCGGGCTCGCCGAACTGCCGGAGCGCCTCGGAACCGATGTGCAGCACGCCGACGAGCTCGCTCCCGGCCAGCATCGGGACGCCGAGCATGGAGTGCAGACCGCGTTCCCACAGCAGGGAGTTGACGACGGTGGTGTCGTCGACGTGGTCGAGGATGACGGGAGCCCGCTCGAGCGCGACCCGGCCGGCGAACCCGCTGCCCACCGGCACCCGCACGCCCTGGTGGACCTCTTCTTCGATGCCCGCGGCGGCGAAAGCCACCAGCTGGCGGCCGCTGTGCTGGTACCGCAGTACGGTCGCGGTGTCGACCTCCAGCACCTCGCGCAGGCGCCGGAGGGTCTCGGCCAGCATCTCGGCCAGGCCGAGGTGCGCGGCCGGAGCACCGAGGATCGCCTCCAGCTGCTGCAGCCGGTTCTGGGCGTCGAGACTTCGCGACATGGAACGACCCTAGCCGCAACTGGTTTGCAGGCCTAACCATCCCGGGTTTCGACGGCGGGTCCCCCGGGGTATCCAGGCCGGCGTGAACGTCGACTTGGACTGGGTGGGTGTGCTGCGGCACGGCCAGAGCACCGGGAACATGGCCAGGGAAGAGGCGGAGTCGGCCGGCACGGACGTGATCGACATCGCCGAACGCGACGCCGACGTGCCGCTGACGGACCTGGGCCGGGAACAGGCATCGGCGGCGGGGGAGTTCCTGGCGGAGCACCGGCCGGACGTCATCATCACCTCGACCTACCGCCGCGCCTGGGACACCGCGCGGCTGGCCGCGCCCGACGGGGTGCCGATCATCCCGGACGAACGGCTGCGCGACCGCGAACTCGGCGTGCTCGACCTGCTCACTTCGCACGGCGTCCGCGAACGGTGGCCCGACGAGCTGCGGCGCAAGCGGCGGCTGGGCAAGTTCTACTACCGGCCGCCGGGCGGGGAGTCCTGGGCGGACGTCGTGCTGCGCCTGCGGTCGCTGCTGAACGAGCTGAGCGCGGAGCACGCCGGAAAGCGCGTTCTGCTCGCCGCGCACGAGATGACCGTCTTCGCCCTGCGCTACCTCCTCGAAGGCCTGCCCGAGCCCGACCTGCTGCGGGCCGCCGACGCCACCGAGGTCCCGAACGGCTCGGTCACGGCGTGGGAACGCGACTCCGACGGCGGGTTCACGATGGTGCTGGCCCAGGAGGTCGGCCACCTGCACGCCACCGACACCCCGCCGACGGCGGACGACGATGCCGCGCAGCAGCTCACCTGACCCGGCGCCGATCAGCCCGGCCCTGCTGCGGGACTGGCGGATCGGCGCGGACGACCGCGGCACCGTGCTCGTCGTCGGCGGCGCCCGGACCGTGCCGGGAGCACCGGCGCTGTCCGGCACCGCCGCCCTGCGCGCCGGCGCGGGCACGCTGCAGCTGGCGGTCGCTGAACGGCACGCGACGGCGATCGGCGTCTCGGTGCCCGAGTCGTCGGTGTCCGGGCTCCCGGAGACCGGCACCGGGGCGATCGCCGCCGCGGCCGTCGACCGGCTGGCGGACGTGCTGCCCGGTGCCGGCACCGTCGTGGTGGGCCCCGGCTTGACCGGCGTCACGGAGACCGAAGACCTGCTGCGGCGGCTGGTCCCCGCGATCGCCCCGGACGCGCGGGTGGTGCTGGACGCGTTCGCGCTCGGCGCGCTGAGCCGGGACCCGTCGCTCGCCGCACCGCTGGCGGGCCGGCTCGTCCTGACGCCGAACCGGGTCGAAGCCGCCTACCTCGACGGCTGCGAGGAGAAGGACGTCGACGACCTGGAAACGGCGGTGCGGATCGCCGAGCGCTACGGCGGCGTGGTGCTGCTGATGGGTGTCGTCGCTTCGCCGGACGGCGGGGTCTGGCGCGACGGCAGCGGCCACGTGGGCTTGGCGACGTCCGGCAGCGGCGACGTCCTGGCCGGCCTGACGGGCGGTTTCCTCGCCCGCGGCGCGGCCGTGGACCAGGCTGCTTGCTGGGCGACGCACGTCCACGCCGTGGCCGGCCAGCGCCTGATCCCGGACACCGGCAGCACCGGCCTGCTGGCGCGGGAGCTGGTGGCCGAGATCCCGCGGGTCATCGCCGAACTGGAGCGCTGAGCCGTTACCGCTGGGTGGTGGGCCGGACGATGACCTCGTTGACGTCGACGCCCTCCGGCTGCCCGATCGCGTAGGCGACCGCCGCGGCGATGGCGTCCGCCGGGAGGGTCACCGCGCGGTAGCTGCGCATCGCCTCCTGCGCTCCCGGCTCGGTGATGCTGTCGGCCAGCTCGGACTCGGTGACGCCGGGGGAGATCGTCGTCACGCGGATGCCCGGGTCGGCTTCCAGGCGCAGGCCCTCGGTGATCGCCCGGGCCGCGTACTTGGTGCCGCAGTAGACCGCGGCCGTCGGCACCACCTCGTGCGCGCCGGTCGAGGCGATGGTGAGGAAGTGCCCGGCGCCCTGCCTGCGGAAGTGCGGCAGGACGGCCGCGATCCCGTGCAGCAGGCCGCGGACGTTGACGTCGATCATCCGGTCCCACTCTTCGACGTGCAGGGAGTCCAAGCGCGACAACGGCATCACGCCCGCGTTGGCGACGAAGGCGTCGAGCCGCCCGTGCGCCTCGACGGCCGAGTCGGCGAACGCGGCGACGTCCGCGCGGTCGGTGACGTCGAGGCGGTGCACGTCGGCGGTGCCGCCGGCGTCGTGGATCTCCTTCGCCAGTGCGGTCAGCCGGTCTTCGCGCCGGGCGCCGAGCACGACGTGGTGGCCTTCGCGGGCGAGGCGCAACGCGGTGGCGCGGCCGATGCCGCTGCTGGCGCCGGTGATGAGGACGGTCTTCACAGGGTTCCTTCCGGGAAGTCGGCGGCGAGGGTGGTTTCGCGCCAGGTGTCGAAGGTGGCGCGGAGGGTGTCGAGCCGGGCGGTCGCGATGTCGTAGGCGGCCCGCCCGAGCAGCAGCCGCAGCGGCGGTTCGTCGCTGCCGACGGCGGTGAGGATCGCTTCGGCCGCGCGGGCCGGGTCGCCCGGCTGGCGGCCGTAGGTGGCGAGCGTCGCCTCCCGGCGCGCACCCGCGGTTCCGGCGTAGTCGTCGATGTGGACCGCCGGCTGCCGCATCGAGGGCCCGGACCAGTTGGTCCGGAACGCGGCGGGCTCGACGATGGTCACCTTGATGCCCAGCGGCGCCACTTCGGCGGCCAGCGACTCGGAAAGCCCTTCCACGGCGAACTTCGTCGCGTGGTAGTAGCCGGTGGCCCCGAAGGCCGCCAGGCCGCCGAGCGAGGACACCGTGACGATGTGGCCGCTGCGGCGCGCCCGCATGCCGGGCAGGACCGCGCGGGTGACGTCGGCGAGGCCGAACACGTTGGTGTCGAACAGTTTCCGGATTTCTTCGTCCTCGCCTTCCTCGACCGCGGCGAGGTAGCCGTAGCCGGCGTTGCCGACCAGGACGTCGATCCGGCCGAACGCCGCTTCGGCCCGCTCCACGGCGTCGACGACCTGGGCGTGGTCGGTGACGTCGAGCGGCAGGGCCAGCGCACGCTCGCCGTGGGCCTCGGCGAGGTCGGTGATCCGCGCCGGGTCGCGGGCGGTGACCACCGCGCGCATCGACGGGTTCTCGAGCACGGCTTCGGCCAGTGCGCGGCCGAGGCCGGTGGAGCAGCCGGTGATGAACCAGACAGGGTTTTCGGGCACGGCGAACTACTCCGTCCATTGTGGATGGTTTGGGAAATGGTTCAGGACGCGGCGAGACTGCCCAGCAGGGCCAGCGCGGCTTCCGACGGGCTGCCCGGCTCGGCCTGGTACACGACCAGCTGCTGGCCCGGGGCGCTGTTGACGGTCAGCGCCTCGTAGCTCAGCTCCAGCTCGCCGACCAGCCGGTGGCGGAACCGCTTCGTCTCGTGGGTCTTCTGCCGGATGTCGTGGCGCGCCCACAGCCGGCGGAAGTCGGCGCTCTTGACCGACAGCTCGCCGACGGTGTCGATGAGCTGCGGGTCGTCGGGGTCGAGCCCGGCGGCCGCCCGCAGGCCGCCGACCGTGTTCACGGCCACGCGCTCCCAGTCCGGGTAGAACTCGCGGGCGTCCGGGTCGAGGAACACCAGCCGGACCAGGTCACCGCTGTGGGTGTGCCCGGCGAACAGCGCTTCGCCCAGCGCGTTGCGCGCCAGCACGTCGAGGCAGCGGCCCAGTACCACCGCGGGCGTCCCCGGCCAGCTGTCCATCAGGCGCAGCAGGTTCGGGCTGACCCGCTCCGGCCGCCGGGCCCACCGCCGGCGCGCCGGGACCGGCTGGGCGAGCCGGTGGAGGTGGGCGACCGCGTCGTCGTCCAGCGCCAGCCCGCGGGCGAGCGCCTCGACGACCTGCGCCGACGGGTTGCGCTCCCGGCCCTGCTCGAGCCGGACGTAGTAGTCGGTGCTGACGCCGGCCAGCAGCGCGACCTCCTCGCGGCGCAGGCCCGCCACCCGGCGCGACCCGCCCGCGGGCAGGCCCAGTTCCTCCGGGCCCACCTGTTCACGGCGGGCCCGGAGGAACTCCCCGAGCGCGTTGTCCTTGGCCATGATCCGAGGCTAACCCGGATCCGGCGGGTGAGGGTGGCCGTGCCGCACCCACCCTCGGACCAGCCGGGTCGGCTCGCCGTCCTCGGCTGGGGGCGCCCGCCGCAGCGTCGCCGTCGGTCCGCACCTCGCCCGGCGTGCTTCAGCGGTCCGCTCGAAAGTTCCCGAAAGGTTTCGATAATCGTTGACCGGCCCGGGCCGGGAGACGAACGATCGTCGCAGCTGCGCTCCCGTCCCCGGAAAGGATTTCCTCGAGTGCGAAGACTCCTCACCGCCCTTTCCGCTGCCGCACTGGCGATCGCCGCGGCGATCGTGCTGGTCGTGGCGGCGCAGCCGGCGTCCGCGGCCACGTTGACCCGGGTGACCGACTTCGGCAGCAATCCCAGCAACCTCAACATGTACACGTACGTGCCCGACCGCGTCGCCGCCCGGCCGGCGCTGCTGGTGGCGATCCACTACTGCACCGGCTCGGCGTCGGCGGTCTTCAACGGCCCCGCCCGCGACTACGTGACCGCGGCCGACCAGTACGGGTACGTCATCGTGTTCCCGGAGGCCACCCGCAGCGGGCAGTGCTTCGACGTTTCCTCGCCGCAGGCCCTCACCCGCGGCGGCGGCAGCGACCCGGTCGGCATCCTGTCCATGGTCAGCTGGGCCGAGCAGCGCTACAACGTCGACACCTCCCGCGTGTACGTCACCGGGTTCTCCTCCGGCGCGATGATGACGAACCTGCTCGCGGCGGAGTACCCGGACGTGTTCGCCGCCGGCTCGGCGTTCATGGGCGTGCCCGCCGGCTGCTTCGCCACCACCGACGGCTCCAGCTGGAACAACCAGTGCTCGGGCGGCCAGCTCATCAAGACCGCCCAGCAGTGGGGCGACCAGGCGCGCCAGATGAGCGGCGGCCGCAGCGGCCCGTTCCCGCGGATGCAGCTGTGGCACGGCACGGCCGACGACACGCTGCGCTACCCCAACTTCGGGGAGGAGATCAAGCAGTGGACGAACCTGCAGGGCGTCAGCCAGACGCCGTCGTCGAGTGACAGCCCGCAGTCCGGCTGGACCCGCACCCGCTACGGCGGTACCGGCACCCAGCCGCCGGTCGAGGGCATCAGCGTCCAGGGCGCCGGGCACTCGCTGCCGCTGAGCGGGATGGTGCCGTACGCGATCGCGTTCCTCGGCTTGAACAGCAGCTCGACGACCACCACCCCGACGACCACCACCCCGATCACCCCGAGCACGCCGACGACCACCACGTCTTCGCCGCCGCCCGCGGGGACCACGCTGGGCAGCGCGGCGGCCCGCACCGGGCGTTACTTCGGCACGGCGGTCTCGGCGAGCAGGCTGTCGGACAGCGTCTACACCGGCATCCTGAGCCGGGAGTTCTCCATGATCACGCCGGAGAACGAGCTGAAGATGGACGCGACGGAACCCGCGCAGGGCCAGTTTTCCTACGCCAACGCGGACCGGATCGTGAGCCAGGCGGCGAGCCAGGGCGCCCGGATGCGCGGGCACACGCTGGCCTGGTACTCCCAGCAGCCGGGCTGGATGCAGGGCATGGAGGGGTCGGCGCTGCGGCAGGCGATGCTGAACCACGTCACGCAGGTCGCGTCCCACTACCGCGGCAAGATCTACGCGTGGGACGTGGTGAACGAGGCGTTCGCCGACGGTGGATCCGGCGCCCGCCGTGATTCGAACCTGCAGCGCACGGGCGACGACTGGATCGAGGCGGCGTTCCGCGCCGCGCGGGCGGCCGACCCGGACGCGAAGCTGTGTTACAACGACTACAACACCGACGACTGGAACCAGGCGAAGACCCAGGCGGTGTACCGGATGGTGCAGGACTTCAAGTCCCGCGGCGTGCCGATCGACTGCGTCGGCTTCCAGTCCCACTTCAACAGCAACAGCCCGGTGCCGTCGAACTACCGGACGACGTTGCAGAACTTCACGAACCTCGGCGTCGACGTCCAGATCACCGAACTGGACGTCGAAGGCTCGGGGACCGCGCAGGCGGACAACTACCGCACGGTCACGCAGGCGTGCCTCGCGGTCACGCGCTGCACCGGCATGACGGTGTGGGGCATCCGCGACACGGACTCGTGGCGGGCGTCGGCCACGCCGCTGCTGTTCGACGGAAACGGCCAGAAGAAGGCGGCGTACACGGCGGTCCTGGACGCGTTGAACGGCGGCGCGCCCCCGGACACCGGCACGCCGACCACGACCCCGACCACGCCGACGACGACCCCGACCACGCCGACCACGCCGACGACCCCGACCACGCCGACGACCACGTCCCCGGCGCCGGGCGGCTGCACGGGCGCCTACCTCAAGACGGCGGAGTGGAACGTGGGCTTCAACGGCCAGATCACGGTGACGGGCTCGAACAACTGGGTGCTGACGGTGACGTTCCACGCGCCGCAGAAGGTGATCGGCAGCTGGAACTACACGGGAACGTGGGACAGCACGGGCTACGTGCTGACGGCCAGGCCCAACGGCAGCGGCAACGTCATCGGCTTCACGGTCCAGCACGGCGGCAACCTGGCGGACCCGACGGTGACCTGCACGACGGGCTAGTCCACAGTGGCCGTCATCACAGTGCCCGGCCGCTGCGGGCCGCGCGGAAACTGTCGGTGGTGACGGCTAGCCTCAGCACATGAAAACGGACAACGCGACAGTCCCGGCGCACCAGCTCACCAAGGGCCAGTGGTTCTGGCACGAGCCGGCGCCGGGACTGCCCGCGTGGCAGCTGCAGGTGAATTCGGCGGAGCTGGTCGAGGACTCCGTCGAGATCTTCACGACG
The DNA here is from genome assembly GCF_046549135.1 of Amycolatopsis sp. lyj-23. Taxonomy (NCBI): domain Bacteria; kingdom Bacillati; phylum Actinomycetota; class Actinomycetes; order Pseudonocardiales; family Pseudonocardiaceae; genus Amycolatopsis; species Amycolatopsis sp. lyj-23. The sequence continues at coordinate 139,558 of NZ_JAJPWN010000021.1, forward strand.
GATGGGGAGCGGGAGCTGGTTTCGTACCCGAGGAACAGGCTGGTGCGGTTGGCCGACGTGGCTTGAGGGGATGGTGGGGGTGGGGGATTGAGACTTCTGGGGGGCTCGGGTTGAGGTGGGGGCTCCGCGGGTGAGATGCCGCGCGGGTCGGGAGCGGGAGTACCGCGGGCGAGCTGCCGGCTGGTGAGCTTGGGGCGCCGCCGGATCTTCTCACCTTGCGAAGCCGCGTAAGCCGCTCAACGCGAGCCCGCCAGCCCGCGCGAAGGCGAGCCGGCGGGCTTTGGCGGTAGGCGTGGCCGGTCGGTGCGGCAGGGCTGCCGGTTCGCCGCGATCGGCTCGGCTGGGTGCCGGATCGGGCACGTACCCGTCCCAGACCTACTCGGACCGGTGCTGAACCGGTGGGCGAGTACCGGGCGAACCCGACCGGGCGGCCTCGGCTGATCAGGCTGCGTCGCGCAGGACCGCCGGGCGCCACGTCATGTGGATCGTTGTTCCCGCTGCGCCCGTCTCGATCTCGGACTGGTCCGTCACCTGGTCGATCAGCACCAGGCCGCGGCCACCCGAGGTGCGCAGACCCGCCGTTCGCGGGCGGGTCGCCGAGATCCCGCAGCCGGTGTCCGTCACCGTCACCGTGATCGCGTCGCCCTCGCGGTGGGCCTGCAGACGGGCCCAGCCGTGGCCGTCCGGGTACGCGTGGGCGGCCACGTTGGCCAGGGCTTCGTAGGTCGCCAGCGTGATGTCGTGCTTGCTGTCCGCATCGAGCGGGAACCCGCTCAGCCACTGGATCAGCTTGCGGCGCAGGCCGGCCATCTCGTTGGGCAGCGCGGGCGCCAGTTCTTCGAACGTCGAGGCGACCACGGATCCGGCGGCCGAGCGCTCGGAGGCCGTGGTCCCGGCTTGGTCGGCGTCGGTGCTTTCGCCCGTATCGACGCCAGTTCCCGGGGTATGTCGATACACGATCAGCTCCCATCGTTCAGCCGCAGTTCCCCAGTTCCAAATGGGCTTCCCCCGAGGACTACCCACCGCCACGGAGTCTTACCCGTTGTGCTTCGTGAGAGGTGTCGCTACAGTGGAGGTGCTCCTCGCGGATGCTGGCCCCTCGGCCGCCCGGAGGCAGCTCCCCGGATCCAGGCCCATCGGCCTCTTTCCTTCACTTCCGGCCTCGCCGTCCGTGCGCAGGCCCATCCTCACCTCAGGAGACACCCATGTCTTTTCACGGCATCCTCGACCTGTCCGGCAAAACCTCGTTCGTGCGCCCCGGCTACCGGGAGGCGCCCGACGACGTCGCCCTCCCGGTGTCCGTGCTCCGCAAGCACAACCTGCGGTCCGGCGACGAAATCACCGGCACCGCCGAGAAGATCACCAGCGTCAACGGCCACGACCCGGACGAGCCGCGCCCGCGCTTCGCCGACCTCGTCCCGGTGCACCCGGACCGGCGGCTGCTGCTGGAAACCACGCCGACGCGGCTGCTTCCTCGCGTCATCGACCTCGTCACCCCGCTCGGGCGCGGGCAGCGCGCGCTGGTCGTTTCGCCGCCCAAAGCGGGGAAAACCACCGTGCTGCAGGAAATCGGCCACGGGTTGTCGGTCAACCACCCCGACTGCCGGCTGCTGGTGCTGCTCGCCGACGAACGCCCGGAGGAGGTCACCGAGCTGAGCCGGACCGTGCCCGGGGAAGTGATCGCGTCCACTTTCGACCGGCCGCCCGCCGAACACGTGGCGGTGGCGGAACTCGCCGTCGAGCGCGCGAAACGCTTGGTGGAGCACGGCGAAGACGTCGTCCTGCTGCTCGACTCGCTCACCCGGCTCGGCCGCGCGTACAACCTCTCGGCCCGCCCGTCCGGCCGCACGCTCTCCGGCGGCGTCGACGCGGCCGCGTTGCAGCCGATGAAGCGGATCCTCGGCGCCGCACGCAATGTCGAGGGCGGCGGTTCGCTCACGATCATCGCCACGGCACTGGTGGAGACCGGTTCCCTGGCCGACACGGTGTTCTTCGAAGAGCTGAAGAGCACCGGCAACGCCGAACTGAAGCTCGACCGCAAGACGGCCGAGCGCCGCGTCTTCCCGGCGGTCGACGTGGCGGCCTCCGGCACCCGGCGTGAAGAACTGCTGGTGACGCCGGGCGAACTGGCGGCCATGCGCGAAGTCCGGCGGGCGTTGCCGGGGTCGCACGCGATCGAGCAGCTGCTGGAGCAGCTCCGCAAGACCGGTTCCAACGCCGAGTTCCTGTTCCGCGTGACGGGCGCGGCCCTGCCCGCGGCGGCTTGACCGCTCAGGTGTCGTCGCGGCGCGCCCGCAGTTCGCCGATCACCTTCGCCCCAACGCCCTCGGCATCTTCGGGACGGTCGGCCGGTTCGCCCTCGCCGGGCCGGTAGCGCCGGTCTTCGGCGCGGCCCGGGTCCGGAGTCCCGGCCCGCGCGATCTCGGGTTGCTGTTCGTTCGGTTCGGACATCCCCACGGATACCCACTGGGCGGCCGTCCATTCATCGAGGCGGCTGTCAGCGGGCAGGGCCCGCGGTTCACGGCCTCCCACGGCCGCGCGCCGCCAAGACCGCCGAGGGTCGGCCTCCGCTCACCTCGGCCGGGAAACTGCACCTCCACGGCGCCTCGGGTGCGGACCTCCGGAAACGGGAGCACAGTACCCCCATGGCCCTTCCGTCCGCTCGGCCCGCCGGGGCCCGGTCACGCCGGGTCTGGCTGCGCATGTTCTTCACCGGTGCCCTGCTCTGGGTGCTCGCCGTCGTCGTCACCTTCGTCACCGGTAACCCGAACCTCGTGCCCACGGTGGTGCTTCTGGGCAGCTTCCTCGTGCCCGTCACCTTCGTCGCCTGGGCCTTCGGGCGGCGGCGGAGCGGGGAAGTGACCTCCGAACTGCTCTTCGGCACCTTCGTCGCCGGTGGCGTCCTCGGAGTGCTCGCCGCCTCGCTGCTCGAGTCCTACCTGCTGCATCCCTCCGCCTGGCTGTTCGCCGGGGTCGGGCTGATCGAGGAAGCCGTCAAGCTCGCCGTCCTGGCCGTGCTCACGCGGCACCTGCGGGTCAAGTTCGCCACCGACGGCATGGTGCTGGGCGCCGCCGTCGGGTTCGGGTTCGCCGCCTTCGAGTCGGCCGGGTACGCCTTCACCGCGCTGTTCACCGAGCGGGGGCTCTCGCTGATGGACCTCGTCCAGACCGAGCTGCTCCGCGGCGTGCTCGCCCCGGTCGGGCACGGCCTCTGGACCGCGATCCTCGGCGGCGTGCTCTTCTCCGCCAGCGACCACCGCCACTTCGCCCTGACGCTCCGCCTGCTGCTCAGCTACCTCGGTGTCGCCCTGCTCCACGCCCTGTGGGACGCCATGCACGGCATCGCCCTGGTGCTGACGCTGCTGCTCACCGGCACGCCGTGGCAGTACGTCCAGCTCGAACAGGGCTACCAGCCGCAGCCCACCGCGCTGCAGGCCGACGTCTTCACCGCGCTTTCCTGGGGCGGCCTCGCCCTGGTGGCGGTCATCGGCGTCGGCTGGCTGCTCGCCGTCCGGGCGCGGGCCCGGCGCGGTGAGCAGCCGGCCACCGTGCTGTGGCGGATCCCCGCGAGGTGACCCTCAGGCGCCGCGGCCGGTCGACTTCTGCAGGGCGTCGATCCGCTCGGACGCCTCCGCCTTCGTCAGGTTGTCCGGCACCTCCTCGCCGGCTTCCTGCGCCAGCGTCTGCAGGTAGGACTTCTGCGGCCCGGTCATCGGCTCGTCGCCGGTGGTCCAGTCGCTCGGGTCCTTCTCCGGGTTGGGCTCCACCTGGTCAGTCATCACAGCTCCGATCGAACGTGTGTTCGTGCAAATCCGACTCTAGCGCAGGGGTCCGACGACCGCCGCTCACGAGCCCGCCGGCGGCGTGCTCGGGCCGCCCGCCTCGTGGCCCGGCCGCCCGTGCGTCCGGCGGTCGTCCTTCATCTGCTGTTCGTGCAGGTGACGGCGTCCGCCGGTGAGCGAAGTGAGCAGCTCGCGCTCGAAGTCGCGGCACGCCTTGTAGTAGCCGTCGTCGTACTCCTCGACGACCTGGAACGTCCACCGATCGGGTAACACGTTGAGCCCGATGAGCTCTTCGGAGATCCGCCGCGCCCAGTCGCCGTGCCCGGCCTTCTCGAGCTGTTCCACGGCCTCGCCGAGGGCCAGGTCCGCGCTGCCGGTCAGCTGGTGGAACGAGTAGAGGTGCCCGCGGGCCCGCTCGATCGTCTCCAACGCCTCGGTCACCTTGCCGACGGCCTCGACGGTGGCGGCGTCAGGGTTGTTTTCCATGCGCGCAAAGTGCCCCGTTCCGCGATTTCTACACGTCGCGGAACGGGGCACCCGGGCCGGAAATCACGCCGTGGGGCGCGTGGCTCCCGCGTACTGGCTCAGCAGCGGCGAGATCTTGACGACGTCGCCGCTCGTGGGCGCGTGCACCATCTTGCCGTCGCCGATGTACATGCCGATGTGGGACACGGGGGAGTAGTAGGCCACCAGGTCACCCGGCTGCAGCTGGTCGCGCGACACCGGGGTGCCGAAACCGGCCTGCGCCGACGACGTCCGGGGCAGCGAGATGCCCGCCTGCTGGTACGCCCACTGCATCAGCCCGGAGCAGTCGAACGTGCTCGGGCCGGTGGCGCCCCAGACGTAGGGGCTGCCGAGCTTGCTCAGCGCCGCGTTGACCGCGGTCTGCGCGGCGGCCGTGGGCGCCTTGACGTTCGGCGCCGCTCCGCCGGTGTCCCGCTGGGCGGCGCGGTCCGCGCTGCTGAGGTTCCGGCTCTGCGCTTCGATCTGGTCGATCTGCGCCTGCAGGTCCTTCTTCTTGGCCTCGATGTCCGAAGCCAGCTTCGCGGCCGCGTCGCGGGCGTCCTGCGCCCGCTTCGCCGCGTCGGCGGCCGACTTCTCGGCCGCGGTGGCCTTCGCCGCCGCGGTGTTGAAGTTGTCCAAGGCGGCGTTCTTGTCGGTCGCGATGACCTCGAGCGCCGCGGAGCGGTCCAGGAAGTCCTGAGTGGACGTTCCGGCCAGCAGCGCCGACAGCTTGTTCAGCTGGACGCCGCTGGTGAACGACGCGTCGGCGAACTTGTCCACTTCGGACTGGTACTGCCGCTTCGCGTCGATCGCCTGTGCGCCGGCGTTCTTCGCGGCGGTGACGTCGGCGTTGGCCTTGTCGAGCTGACCCTGCTTGGCGGTCAGGTCGTCCTGGGCCCGGAGCAGGTCTTCGTTGAGCTTCTCCGCCTGGGCCGCGAGGTCGCGGTACTTGGCGAGGGCGTCCGACCCGGCGGGCGGCGCCTGGAGGACGGGGACGGGGGCGGCGGTGGCCACCGGCTGGGCCATGGTGACGACGGTGATCACCGAGGCCGCGGCGAGGGCACCTGACACCACGCGCTTGACGGGATGCGAACGCATTCTCGCGCGGGTCTCCTTTGCTGATCGGCCGCCGACGGGTACCGGGACGGCGAGTCGGGGGCCTCGCCCGTGCCCGGGGCGCGCTCGACCGCAACAGGAAGAGCCCGCGGTGGGGTCCGGTACCCGGCAGGGGGTATCGGCGGCGATCTCGCGTCGCCGTCTGGGGACGACCGGGGGCCGCGAGATCTCGAACAGGTTACGAAACGAGTACGTCGCCGTCCAGAGCGGGGTATCAGAAACCCAGCGTGACGCTGGACAACACGGCTGGACCAGTGGCAACGCACCCGAATGTGGCAGGCATTACACACCGTTACTGCTGTTGCTTACCCTACCCCCCTAGGGTATCTATGAGGCATGACGAACTCGACCTACACCGTCACCGGTATGACCTGCGGCCACTGCGCCCGGTCGGTGGAAGAGCAGCTCCGCGGACTCGACGGCGTGACCGGCGTCGCCGTGGACCTCGGCACCGGCGCGGTGACCGTGCACAGCACCGCGACCCTGTCCGCCGACGACGTCCGCGGTGCCGTGGAAGAAGCGGGATACCGGCTGGCATGAACACCGCAGCGAAGCTCTCCGCCTACGGCGCGGCCCTCGCGGTCGTCGCCGTCACCGGCTGGGTGGCCGGCACCGCCGTCGGTCCCCTTCCCGAGGCGGCGGCCCACCAGGACGCCCACCCCGCCACGGAGGCCGCGGACCACCAGCCCGGCGGGCTGGCCTCGTCCGCGGGCGGCTACACCCTCACACCCGCCACCACGACGCTCACGCCCGGCACCACCACGACGTTCGCGTTCAAGATCACCGGTCCGGACGGCGCCGCCGTGACCGCTTACGACGTCGAGCACGAGAAGCGGCTGCACTTCATCGTTGTCCGCCGCGACACGACCGGCTACCGGCACCTGCACCCCGACCTGGCCCCCGACGGCACCTGGACCGTGCCGATCCCGGTCGGCGGAGCGGGCAGCTACCGCGCCTTCGCGGACTTCACGCCGTCCGGCGGGACAGCGCGGACACTCGGCGTCGACCTGATCGCGCCCGGGCTGTTCCAGCCGGTCGAACACCCGGAGTCACGCACCGCCGACGTCGACGGCTACCGCGTCCGGCTCGACGGCGACCTGGTCCCCGGCCGCTCCTCCCGCGTGACGGCGACGGTGACCCGGGACGGCCGCCCGGTCACCGACCTGCAGCCCTACCTGGGTGCGTACGGCCACCTCGTCGCCCTCCGCGGCGGCGACCTCGGGTACCTGCACGTCCACCCCGGCGACGGGAACACCGCGGCCGTGACCTTCTTCGCCGAGGTGCCCTCCGCCGGGACCTACCGCCTGTTCCTGGACTTCCGCCACGGCGGCGTCGTCCGCACCGCCGAGTTCACCGTCACCACCGCGGAAGGGGGCCGGCCGTGACCGTGCACCTGGAGAAAGCCGAGGTCGAGCTGGCCATCACCGGCATGACCTGCGCGTCCTGCGCCATGCGGGTCGAACGCAAGCTCAACAAGCTGGACGGCGTCACCGCGAGCGTCAACTACGCCACGGAGAAGGCGAAGGTCTCCTACGCCGGCGACGTCGCTCCGGAGGACCTCGTGAAGCAGGTCGAAGCGGCGGGTTACGGCGCAGCGCTGCCCGCCGCCGAACCCGAGGCGCCGGCGGCCGACGACCCCACCCGGACGCTGCGGCAGCGCCTGCTCGGCTCGGCGGCGCTGAGCGTCCCGGTCATCGTCCTGGCGATGGTGCCGGCCTGGCAGTTCACCTACTGGCAGTGGATTTCGCTCGCCCTCGCCGCGCCGGTCGTCGCCTGGGGCGCGTGGCCGTTCCACCGCGCCGCGTTCGCCAACCTGCGCCACGGCGCCGCCACCATGGACACGCTCATCTCGATCGGCACGCTCGCCGCGTTCGGCTGGTCGCTCTACGCGCTGCTCTTCGGCAGCGCCGGCCCGCCCGGCCTGACCCACCCGTTCGAACTCACCGTCGAGCGGATGACCGGCGACGGCGCGATCTACCTCGAGGTCGCCGCCGGCGTCACGACGTTCATCCTGGCCGGCCGCTACTTCGAGGCCCGCTCCAAGCACCGCGCCGGTGCCGCCCTGCGGGCGCTGCTGGACCTCGGCGCCAAGGACGTCGCCGTCCTGCGCGACGGCGGGGAACAGCGCGTGCCGATCGGCGACCTCGCCGTCGGCGACCGGTTCGTGGTGCGGCCGGGGGAGAAGGTCGCGACCGACGGCGTCGTCGAAGACGGCGGGGCCGCGATCGACGCGAGCCTGCTGACCGGCGAAAGCGTGCCGGTCGAGGTCGGGCCGGGAGACGCCGTCGCCGGCGCGACGGTGAACGCCGGCGGCCGGCTGGTCGTCCGCGCCACCCGCGTCGGCGCCGACACGCAGCTGGCGCAGACCGCCCGGCTGGTCGAGCAGGCGCAGACCGGCAAGGCGCAGGTGCAGCGGCTCGCCGACCGCGTCTCGGCGGTGTTCGTCCCGATCGTCATCGCGCTCGCCGCGGCGACGCTGGCGTTCTGGCTCGGCGCCGGGGGACCGCCGTCGGCCGCGTTCACCGCCGCGGTCGCCGTGCTGATCATCGCGTGCCCGTGCGCGCTCGGCCTCGCGACGCCGACGGCGCTGCTCGTCGGCACCGGCCGCGGCGCCCAGCTGGGGATCCTCATCAAGGGACCCGAAGTGCTCGAGTCCACCCGCCGCGTCGACACCGTGGTGCTCGACAAGACCGGCACGGTGACCACCGGGAAGATGACGCTGGTGCAGGGCGACGGCGAAGTGCTGCGCCTGGCGGGCGCGGTCGAAGCCGCGTCCGAACACCCGGTGGCGCGGGCGATCGCCGACGCCGCCCGCGACCGCTTCGGGACGCTGCCGTCCGTTGCGGACTTCCACAGCACGCCGGGACTCGGCGTCGAAGGCGTCGTCGAGGGACACCGGGTCGTCGTCGGCCGCGCGGAGTTCGCCGGCGATGACGCGGCGGAGCACCCCGGCACCACGGTCTCCGTGGCCTGGGACGGCGAAGTGCGCGGGCGGCTGGTCGTCGCGGACACCGTGAAGCCGACGTCCGCCGAGGCGGTCCGGCGGCTGCGCGGCCTCGGCCTGACGCCGGTGCTGCTGACCGGCGACAACGAGGTGGTCGCCCGCGCCGTCGCGGCCGAGGTCGGCATCGAGCGCGTCATCGCGGAGGTGCTGCCGAAGGACAAGGCCGACGTCGTGGCGCGGCTGCAGGCGGACGGCAAGGTCGTCGCCATGGCGGGCGACGGCGTCAACGACGCCGCCGCGCTCGCCCGGGCCGACCTGGGCCTGGCCATGGGCACCGGCACCGACGCCGCGATCGAGGCGGCCGACCTGACGCTCGCGCGCGGCGACCTGCTCGCCGCGGCCGACGCGATCCGGCTGTCGCGCCGGACGCTGCGGACGATCAAGGGCAACCTGTTCTGGGCGTTCGCCTACAACGTCGCGGCGCTGCCACTCGCCGCCGCCGGCCTGCTGAACCCGATGCTCGCCGGCGCGGCGATGGCGGTCAGCTCGGTCTTCGTGGTGACGAACAGCCTGCGCCTGCGCGGGTTCCGGGCCGGGTGAATCCGGTTTGTACGTCCCTTGTACCCGATTGCGTGATCCTCCTTCCCGTACCGAATTCCGACCGATGGAGGACCAGGATGTTCACGAAGGCCGCCGTGCTCACGGCGCTCACCGCGGCGACGTTCGCCGTGGCCGCACCGGCCCACGCCGGAACCGCGGTCACGACGGCGCTGCCGACGGCCAACATGGAGGCCGTGCTGAAGGCGGCCCAGATCGACCCGCGCCGCGCCGACGACACCCAGACCCCGGGCGCGCACGACAGCGTCCTGCTCGTCGAGCAGGCGCTGCAGGCGAAGGGGCTGCTTGACGGCCAGTACGTCGACGGGTACTTCGGCACCACCACGATTTCGGCGTACTCGCAGTACCAGAAGTCGCTGGGCTACAGCGGCCTCGACGCCTCCGGCCTGCCCGGCAAGACGTCGCTGGAGAAGCTGGGCGAAGGCCGGTACACGGTCACCAACCCGATCTCCGCCGGCAGCCAGGTCACCTACCACGGCAAGACCCTCAACACCCGCACGAAGGCGATGCTCGTTGCGGCGGAAGGAAAGGCGGGCTTCCAGGTCAGCCTGACGCAGGGTTCGTACAACCCGGGCGGCGTCGACGCCTCGGCCGGGACGCACGACGGCGGCGGCGCGATGGACATCTCGGTGTCCGGGATGTCCGCGACCACCCGGACCACCCTGCTGAAGGCGCTCCGCAACGTCGGTTTCGCGGCCTGGTACCGGACCCCGGCGCAGGGCTTCGAGTACCACATCCACGCGATGGCCGTCTCCGACCCGGACCTGTCCTCGGGTGCGCAGCACCAGACCGGCGACTACTACCTGGGCATGAACGGCCTGGCCGGCCGCGGCGCCGACGACGGCCCGCAGGTCCCGAAGGTCACCTGGGAGGAATACCAGCGCGGCTGACGCCGGTCGTGCGCCCGGCCGTGGTGGCACGGCCGGGCGCTCCGGTGGTTTGATCGAAGGACCAACGACTTGGGGGTGCTTCGATGCCGCAGAAGGCGTTCCGGTTCGGCGTGGTCGCGGGCGCGACCGAGGGCGGGGCGAAGTGGCTCGCCACCGCTCGCCGCGCCGAAGAACTCGGCTATGCGACCCTGCTGTGCCCGGACAACCTGAACATGCCGACGCCGACCGCGGCGCTCGCGGCCGCCGCGGCGGCGACGAGTGAGCTGCGCGTCGGCTCGTTCGTCCTGGCCAGCCCGCTGCGCACCGCTCGCGCGGCGGCCTGGGAGGCGCACAGCCTCACCGTCGTCACCGACGGGCGGTTCGAACTCGGCCTCGGCACCGGACGGCCGGAAATGCGGCAGCAGGCCGGGGAACTCGGGCTGCCCTACGGTTCGGGGCAGGAGCGGCTCGACTCGATTTCCGAGACGGTCGACCACGTCCGACGGCTCGACGGCGACGCGCACACACCGGTGATGATCGCCGCGGGCGGCCCGAAGGCGCGCCGGCTGGCCGGGGCGAAGGCCGACATCGTCACGATGGCCGGCGGTGTGCTGACCACCCGCGACGAGATGACCGGGTACGTCGAAGAAGTCCGGTCGGCGGCCGGCGAGCGCGACCTCGAGCTGGCGATGAACATCTGGGTCGTCGGCGAGCAGGTGCCGCCGTGGATCCGCGGCTTCATCGGGGTCGACGCCGAGACGCTCGTCGAGCACGACTCCCTGGCCATCCTCCGCGGCAGCGTCGACGACATGGTGGCCGAGCTCGAACGCCGCCGCGAAGAGCAGGGCCTGTCCTACATCAGCGTCAACGGCGCGTTCCTGGAGGAGTTCGCGCCGGTGGTGGCGCGGCTGTCGGGGAAGTGAGCGTCGCCGGGTCGGTGTTGGCGCCGCAGAGCAGGACGGCGAGCCGCTCGCCCGGCGCGGGCCGGTAGGCGCCGGAGAGCAGGGCGGCGAACGCGGTCGCCCCGCCGGGTTCGACGGCGAGGCGGTAGCGGTCCCACAGCGCCGCCCTGGCTTCGACGATCGCGGCGTCGTCCACCAGCACCGAGCCGGTGTTCGCGCGGGTGGCGACCGCGAAGGCGATGTCACCGAGGCGGGACGCGCCCAGGGAGTCGGCGGCGACCCCGCCGACGCCGACCGTGACCGGCTCGCCCGCGGCCAGCGCCGAGTGCAGCGTCGGGATCGTGCGTGGTTCGACGCCGACCACGCGCGCCCGGCCTTCGACCGCGGCGGCGACCCCGGCCAGCAACCCGCCGCCGCCGACCGCGACGAGGATCGTGTCCAGGCCGCCGGTCTGCTCCAGCAGCTCGAGGCCGAGGGTGCCCTGCCCGGCGCAGATGTCGGGGTGGTCGTAGGCGTGGCAGAAAAGCGCGCCGGAGTCCGCGGCGTCCTTCACGGCGGCGTCGTAGGCGTCGGCGTACTTCTCGCCGACCAGCTCCACCGCCGCGCCGAGCTGCCGCAGTTTCGCGACCTTGACCGCGGGCGCGGTCGCCGGGACGTAGACCCTTGCGGTGAGGCCGAATTCGCGGGCGGCGTAGGCGACGGCGAGGCCGGCGTTGCCACCCGAGGCGGTCACGACCGCGATCTGCTCGCCGGCGGCGAGGATCCGGTTGAACGCGCCGCGGGCCTTGAACGACCCGGTGTGCTGCAGCTGCTCCAGCTTGAACCACACGCCGTCGTCGGCCAACACCGGTGTCCGGCGGACCCGGCCCTCGATGCGCGCGGCCGCCCGTGCCACATCCGCAGTGCTGATCATGGGCTCCAGCATGCGCGCGGACCGCCGTAAGCACCAGCTGCGTCTCCTATGCTGGCGTTAGCAGACCTTACGGCTGGAGGCCTCCGTGCTCGACGCCCACCGCCTCGCCCTGCTGGCCGAGGTCGCGCACGCCGGCTCGATCGCCGCGGCCGCGCAGCGGCTTTCCTTCACGCCGTCCGCGGTCTCGCAGCAGCTGGCCAAGCTGGAGCGCGACGTCGGCGCCCGCGTGCTGCACCGCCACGCCCGAGGCGTCACCCTCACACCGGTCGGGGAGGCGCTGCTGACCCACGCCGAGGCGATCGCCGGCGAGCTGCGCACCGCCGAGCGGACGGCCCGCGCCCTGCGCGACGAGGAGCTGACCGTCGGCACGTTCGCGAGCGCGGGCATGACTCTGGTGCCCGCCGCGCTCGCCGGGTTCCGCCGCGACCACCCCGGGGTGGCCCTGCGGCTGCTGGACCTCGAGCCGCCCGACGGGTACGGGCTGGTCCGCTCGCGCGAGCTGGACCTGCTCATCACCCACCGCTATCCCGGCGCGCCGCTGCCGGACCCGCGTGGCCTGACCCGGACGCTCCTGCGTTCCGAGCGGTTCCGGCTGATCCTGCCCCCGGGACACCCGAAGGCCCGCGCCCGCCGGCTCACCCTGCCGGACCTGGCCGCCGAGGACTGGATTTCCGGCAGTCCGGGCGTGCCCAATCGCGCCTGCCTCGAGCAGCTCGCCGACGCCGCCGGCGCCGCGCTGCGGGTGGCGTACGAGACGCGGGACTACCAGGTGATCCTCGCCCTGGTGGAGGCCGGGCTGGGCATCGCGTTCGTGCCGGAGAGCGTGCTCGAACGGGCCGGCCCGTCGCGCGTCGAGGTGCGCGACGCCGCGGACGCGAAGCCCGCGCGGGAGATCTTCCTGGTGCACCACCGCCGGCCGGGGGAGCTGGTGACCGAGATGGTGGCGCGGCTCAGCCGTCCCCGGTAGCCCGCTCGGCGGCCGGAAACCGGAGGGGGCTCGGCAAGTGGCGGACGCGGCCGGGGGCTGGTCGGCTTGGACCACCTCACCATCCACACCGCAGCCGTGGGCTTCACGACGAGCGTGCTGTACGACCGCGCCGGCACGGGCTGGAGCGGCCCGGCCGGGCCGCCGCGCACGGCGGCCGAGGTGGCGACGGAGCTGCGTGCCCTCCTGCGCGCCGCCGGCGTCACCGGGCCCTGCGTGCTCGCCGCCCACTCCCTCGACGCGGCGTACGCCCGGCGGTTCGCCCACCTGCCCGCGGAGGCGGCCGGTCTGAACGAAGAGATGAAGCGGGCGGCCGCGGAGCTGCCCGACCTGACCGAAGACCAGGTCCGCGCCGCGCGGGCGCAGTGCCCGGAGCTGCTTGCGGAATGGCCGCCCGAGGTGCGCCGCGGGGTGCGCACCGCGTGCTCGACGACGCGGCGCACCAGTTCCGGCACATCCAGCGCGAGGATGCCGTGGTGCAGGCCGTCCGCGACCTCTGCCGAAGGCTCAGCCCGCCGGCCGTCCGACGCTTTCGAACCGCGCCGACGCCGCCCGCAACGCATCCAGGCAGGCCCGCACCGCGCCGTGGTCCTCCTCGCCCGCCCGGCAGACCGCGTAGATCGTGCGGCTCAGGGCCGGGCGGGTGGTCAGGATCCGCACCCCGTCCGGCAGCCGGTCGCGGGCCAGCCGGGGGACCAGCGCCGCGCCCACACCGCCCGCCACCAGGGCCAGCTGGGTCGGGTAGCCGCCGACCGTGCAGCTGATCCGCGGCTCCAGCCCCTGCTTGCGCAGCACCTGCACCAGCCACTCGTGGCAGCCGGACCCGGCGGTCCAGCCGATCCACGGCAGATCGTCCACTTCGGACAGGTCGACCGCCTTGCGGTGGGCCAGCCGGTGCCCGGCGGGCAGGGCGAGGTCGGCGACGTCGGAGAACAGCGCGACGCGGGTCGTCGACGACGGGAGCACGGCCGGGCGGTCGGTCCAGCTCTCCAGCACCGCCACGTCGAGGTCGCCGGCCAGCACGCGCGGCACCGTCTGCTCGGCCTCGCCCTCGTGCAGCGTCACGGCCAGCCGCGGGTGCTGGGCGGCGAGCGTGGCCAGCGCGGGCGGCAGCAGGGCGTGCACCGTCGTCGGGATCGCGCCGATCCGCAGCGGCCCGATGACGTCTTCGCGCAGCAGTTCCAGGTCCGCCTTCGCCTTGGCGACCTGCGCGAGGATCCGCTCGGCGTGCCCGGCCAGCACCTGGCCCGCCTTCGTCAGCCGGACCCCGCGGCCGCGGGGCTCCAGCAGCGCTTGGCCCGCCTCCCGCTCCAGCTTCGCCAGCTGCTGCGACACCCCCGACGGCGTCACGTGGAGGGACTCGGCCGCCGCGGCAACCGAGCCGTGGGTCGCGACCGCGCGCAGCGCCCGCATCCGCTCGAGTCCGAACACGGTAGGGATGCTACCGAATTCCGCGCAGAAACATTCGCTTGTCGTTGACAGTCGCCGCCCGCAGGCTGGAGGCGTGACCACGACCGCGTCCCGGCCCGTGCCGGCGTTCACCCACCGCTTCGACCCGCGGCTGCTGGCCGCGCTCGGCAGCTTCTGCATCTCGCTGTCGTCGGTCTTCATCAAGGTTTCGCACGTCAGCGGCAGCACGAGCGCGTTCTGGCGCTGCCTGCTCGCGTGTCCGGTGCTGCTCCTGCTGGCCGGGCGCGAACGGCGGAAGGCCGGCCCGGCGCCGCGCCGCCGCGTGCTCTTCCCCCTGCTCGCCGGAACCGGGCTCGGCCTCGACTTCGTGCTGTGGGGCGAGGCGATCCCGCGGGTGGGGGCCGGCATCGCGACCGTCCTCCTCGCCGTGCAGGTGGTGATCGTGCCGCTGCTGGCGTTCGCCTTCCTGGCCGAGCGGCCGTCGAAGCGGTTCCTCCTCGCGGTGCCGGTGCTGCTGGGCGGGATCGTGCTGGCCGGCGGGTTCGCCGGCACCGGTTCGTTCGGCCCGGACCCGGTGACCGGCGCGGTCGCGGCCCTGCTCGCCGGCGCCGGGTACGCCGGTTACCTCTTCCTGATCCGGCTCAGCGGCGGCACGGGGACGCAGGCGCACTCGCTGGTGCTGGCCACGGTGTCCGCCGGCGTGGTCGCCGTCGTGCTCGGCGTCCCGACCGGCACGCTCGACCTGACGCCCGGCTGGTCCGCGTTCGGCTGGCTGGTCGCGCTCGCCGGCGTCGGCCAGCTGGCGGGCTGGCTGCTGATCTCCGCGGCGCTGCCCCGGATGTCCGCCACCACGGGGGCGACGCTGATGCTGCTGCAACCGGTCGGTGCGGTGCTGCTCGGCATCGGCCTGCTCGGCGAGGCGCCCGGGTGGGCGCAGCTGGCCGGGTGCGCGGGTGTCGTGGCCGCGGTCTGCTTCGCCGGCGGCGGACGATCTGCGCGCGAAGACCGTCCCGGCTAACGTCGCAGGCATGCGAGTGCTGGTGGCCGGGGCGTCGGGGTTCGTCGGCAGCCGGTTGTGCCCGGCGCTCGAGGCGGCCGGGCACGAGGTCCTCGCGATGACCCGCCACCCCGCGAAGTACCGCGGCGCCGGGAAGGCCGTCCGCGGCGACGTCGCCGACGTGGGTTCCCTGCGGGACGCGCTCAAGGGCGTCGAAGCCGCGTACTACCTCGTGCATTCACTCGACAGTGTGGACTTCAAGCGCCGCGACGCCGACGCCGCGCGCGCGTTCGCCCGGGCCGCCGAGGGCGCGGGCCTGCGCCGGATCGTCTACCTCGGCGGCCTCGGGGACGACGAAGATGCGCTGTCGGAACACCTGGCCAGCCGCCGCGAGGTCGAGCGGCTGCTGGGCGAGACCGGCGTGCCGGTGACGGTGCTGCGCGCCGGGATCGTGATCGGCCACGGCGGGACGTCGTGGGAGCTGACGCGGCAGCTGGTCGAGCACCTGCCGGCGATGATCACCCCGCGCTGGGTCAAGACCCGCACCCAGCCGATCGCGGTCGCCGACGTCGTCCGCTACCTGGTCGGCGTCCTCGACCACCCGGAGGCCGCCGGGCGGACGTTCGACATCGGCGGCCCGGAAGTGCTGGCCTACCGCGACATGCTGCTGCGCGTGGCGGCGATCGAGGGCAGGCCGCTGGTGATCCTGCCGGTGCCGCTGCTGTCCCCGCGCCTGTCGTCGTACTGGCTTTCGCTCGTCACGGACATCGACCTCACGACCGGGCGGGCGCTGATCGACTCGATGACCAACGAGGTCGTCGTCCGCGACGACGCCATCCGCCGGATCGTCGAGTTCGAGCCGCTGGGGTACGACGAAGCCGTGCTGCAGGCCTTGGGCGAACGGGCGAAGAGCAGGCGTCCCGCGTGAAGCCGTTCCTCGCGGCGGTGACCGCCGCCGGATCCGGCCTGCTCGGCGCGTCACTGGCGAGCCGCCCCGGTTCCCGCCGGTTCCACGTGCTCACGGCGTCGGTCGCGGCGACGTGGCTCGCCGGCGCCCAGGCGGCCGGCCCGGTGCCCCGTGGCCGCCGGGACGTCGTTCAGCCGGCGGTGGCGGGCGCGGGCGCGTTCGGCGTGTTCTACGGCTGCGCGCTGGTGGCCCGCCGCATCCCGCCGCTGCGCCGGGCGATCGCCGGAGTGCTGACCCACGCCCACCGCGGTTCGACGGTCTCGGTGGCGGCGACGGCGTTGCTCACGGGCGCGGCGGAGGAAGTGTTCTTCCGCGGCGCGCTCTACGACGCGACCGGACCGAGGACGTCGACGGCGGTGTACGTGCTGTCCACGACGGCGACCCGGAACCCGGCGCTGGTGCTGGCGTCGGCGGTGATGGGGACGGTGTTCGCGTGGCAGCGCGGCCGATCCGGCGGAGTCCAGGCGCCGGTGCTGACGCACGTGGTGTGGTCGGCGCTGATGCTGGCGTTCATGCCGCGCCTGTTCCCGCCCGAAACGCTCGACCCGCCCGGGGCGCGCACGCCAGGATGACCGCGTGCGGACCTTTTTCGCGGCCAGCGCCGTTCTCGTCGCCGTTGCCGGGTGCCAGGCCGGTGTGCCGGTGAAGGACGGGACGCACCTGCGGTTCCGGCCGGTCCTGAGCGAGCTGCCCGCCGGGCCCGCGGCCGGGCCGCCGGGACAGCGGCAGGGCACGGACCCCGCCACCCAGGACGCCGCCGCGCGAGCGCTGCCGTGCGTGCCGGAGCAGCCGGACGAGCTCGACGGCCGCGACGACCCGGCGCTGCCGCTGGTCGGCTGCGACCGCACGCGAGGTATCCGGTACGTGCTCGGCCCCGGTTTCCTCAGCGGTGCGGAAGTGGACTCGGTGGAGGCGGGCGTCGATCCGCTGACGGGTGGTTCCGTCATCACCTTCAGCTTCACCGAAGCCGGGACGGCGACCTGGGCGGAGTGGACCGGTCACCACATCGGCAAGCGGCTCGCGGTGGTCTTGAAGAGCCGGGTGCTCGGCACGGCGGCGATCTACTCGACCATCGCCGACGGGATGCTGCGGATCAAGGTGACGTCCCCCGGCCCGGGCGCGCAGCAGCTCGTACAGGAGATCACCGGCGCCTGACGCTTCAGCAGGGCCCGACTTCCCGGCAGGCCTCCCCGGCCGTCTTTCTCGTGGCCTGCTGCAACAGCGTGTAGAGCGTCTCGCGCTGCTCGTCGCTCAGCCCGCTGAACACCTCGTCCTCGACCGCGGTCAGGGCGAACTCCGCGCGGGCCAGCAGCTTCGCGCCCACGTCGGTCAGCTCGACCAGGTGACGGCGGCGGTCCTCGGGGGACCGGCGCCGCTCGATCAGGTTCTCCGTCTCCAGCTCGTTGAGCAGGGTGACCACGTTCGTACTGTCCATCTCCAGGATCTTCGCCAGCTCCTGCTGCGAGCTGCCGCCGCGGTCGCGCAGCACCGTGAGGGGGATCAGGTGGCGCGGCCGCAGGCCGAGCGGGGCCAGCACCGACTCGCTGCGCAACCGCAGGCGGCGCGCGAGGTGGTCGACCAGCGCGCCGCAGCGGTGCGGTGGCTGGTTGACCACCGGGAGCGAGCTCATGCGCCCAGTATATGGGCACCTGGACGGTCCATGTGATATCAATAGTTCGTCCTACACCAACGATCTATGGACGGCTAACGACATGGCTCATCTCCTGCACATCGACTCGAGCATCCAGGGCGACGCCTCGGTGAGCCGGCGGCTCAGCGCGCGAGCCGCGGCGGCGTGGCGGTCCGCGCACCCGGACGGCACGATCACCTACCGCGACCTCGGTGCGCACCCGATCCCGCACGCCGACGCGGCCGGCGGGCTGGCCGCCCAGGTGCCGCCCGGACAGCACACGCCCGAGCAGGCGGCGGCCTGGGCGCGGATCGTCCAGCTCGTCGAGGAGGTCAAGGCGGCCGACACCGTGCTGCTCGGCCTGCCGCTGTACAACTTCGGGCCGCCGAGCAGCGTCAAGGCCTGGGTCGACCACCTCATCGCGCCGGGGCTGTCGATCGACCCCGAGACCAACACCGGCCTGCTGGGCGGCCGCGAGTTCGTCGTGCTGGCCAGCCGGGGCGGCGGGTACGGCGCAGGCACGCCCCGCGAGGGCTGGGACCACGCCGAGCAGTGGCTGCCCCACGGCGTCTCGCTCACCGGGCTCGAGCCGCGCTTCATCACCGCGGAACTGACGCTGGCGCCGGTGCGCCCGGCGCTGGCGGAGCTCATCCCGCTCGCCGAGGAGAGCCTCGCCTCGGCGGAACGCGCGATCGACGAGCTCTGGGCCCCGGCCCGGGTCTGACCGGCTCGCCCCCACCCGACGGCGGTACCGCCCGGCCCGGGCGGTACCGTGCCGCGCGGGCGGACTGACGTGCGGCACCTGCCGCACCCGGGCGAGGAAGGTCGGGTTTGAGCGCGCACACCTCCCAGATGGACGACATCCGGCTCGTCGCGCAGCCCAGCGCGCTGCCGGTCACCGAGCTGTTCGTCCGCCTGATCCTCACCGACTGGTCCCTGATGCCGATGCTGGAGCAGGTGACCGCCACCGCGAAACGCCTGGTCGGAGCGGTGGTCGACGCCAGCGACCCGAAGGCGCCCGCCTTCGTCACGCTGCGGCTGCGGCTGCGCGCCGAGGTGCTCTCGATCGAGGTCGACGACGACGTGCCCGGCCGGCCGGACACCCCGGCGCGACCCGGCGAGCGGCTGGGCGTCTCGCCCGCCGACGGCGGCGGCCGCACCACCTGGTGCGAACTGCCGCTGCCGGGCGGGATGACCGCGCGGCAGGTGCGCCTGCCGCGGCGCCAGGAGCGCCGGACGCTCGTCGACGAGCCCGTCTCGGGCGACCCGGTGGCCGCGGACCCGCAGGTCCTGGAGCGCCTGCTGACCCGGTTGAGCGGCTGGTCCGGCCAGAGCTGAACGCTTCCGCCCGCGCGTCCGTGCCTCCAGGCAGGGGGTGACGTGGACGCGAGGAGGCAGCCGCCGTGCGGATCGTGATCGCGGAGGACGACGCTCTGCTGCGCGAAGGGCTGGTGCTGCTCCTGCGCAGCGAGGGGTTCGAGGTCGTCGCCGCCGTCGACCGTCCCGACGACCTGGTGACGTCGGTCGAGGCCGCGGAGCCGGACCTGGCCGTTGTCGACGTCCGGATGCCACCGACGTTCACCGACGAAGGGCTCCAGGCCGCCCTCGAAGCCCGGCGCCGCGTCCCCGGCCTGGCGATCCTCGCGCTGTCGGCGTTCGTCGAAGACGGCTACGCCGGCGACCTCCTGGCCGTGGGCGGCGGCGGAGGAGCCGGGTACCTGCTCAAGGAGCGCGTCGGCAAGCCCGGCGAGTTCCTCGACACCCTCCGGCGCGTCGCCGCCGGCGGCACGGTCCTGGACCGGGACGTCGTGGCGGTCCAGCTCGCCCGGCCCCGGCCCGACGACCCGGTGGCGACGCTGACCCCCCGCGAGCGCGAAGTCGTGGCGTTGCTGGCCGAAGGCCATTCGGTGCCCGCGATCGGGCGGCTGCTCGGCATCGGCACCGCCGCGGCGCGGCAGCACGCCGGGGACGTCAGCACGAAGCTGCGCGTCCCCGACGGCGGCCGGGCGATGCTCAGCTACCTGCGGGCGTGAGGACCTCGGCCTGCCGCTCGCGGTAGCGGGCCACGTTGGCCAGCTTGACGTCTTCGTAGCCGCGGACGAGGTCGGGCAGCTCGGCCAGGGCCAGCACCCGCGCCCGGTCGTGGGTTTCGAACGCCCGCAGGACGACGTCGCGGTAGTCCTCGATCAGCCGGCGCTCGACCTTGCGCACCTCCGCGCGGCCGAACGGGTCCCAGCGGGTGCCGCGCAGCCGCCGCAGCGCGTGCAAGAGCCGGAACACCGGGCGGAACCACGGCCCGAGACTGATCTTGCGCCGCAGGCCGAGCGCCCGCAGCACCGGCGGGTGCAGCCGGTAGGCGTACTTCGTGCCCACGCCGAACTGCGCTGCCAGGCCGTCGGTGAACGCCGGGTCCAGCGACAGCCGGGCGACCTCGTACTCGTCCTTGTACGCCATCAGCTTGTACAGGTGCTTCGCGACGGCTTCGGTGATCTCCGTCGGCCCGTCCTCCAGCACCCGCACCCGCTCGACGAACTCCGCGTACGCACGCGCGTAAGCCTTGTCCTGGTAGGCGATCAGCTCCGGGATCCGGATGTCGAGCAGCCGCGCCAGTTCGGAGCCGGGTTCGGCGTGCACCAGCTTTCGCGCCGCTGTCGGCTTCGCGGCCTGCACTGGCCGCGGCGCTTCCGCCGGAGGCTCGGCCACGAGCAGGCGGCCGCGGCGGAACGCCTGCAGGTTCGCCGCGACCTGCGTGCCGTTCAGCTCGATGGCGCGCTCGATCACCGACGCGGGCAGCGGGATCGCGCCGGTCTGGTAGGCCGTGCCGAGCTGCAGGACGTTGGCGTACTGGTCGTCGTCGAAGAACTCCTCGGCCAGGCCGCGCGCGTCCAGCGAAACCGTGCGCGCCGCCGCGGCTTCCAGCGGAGCCAGGACGCTGGCGGGGTCCGGGAAGGACACCGTCGTGTCGACGACCATCCGGCCGGTCGGCACCTCGGTCGTCGAGACGACGGCGACGGTGCGGGCCGGGTCGGCGACGCCGAGGTTCGCCGCGTCCGCCCCGACCAGCGCGTCGCAGGCCAGGTAGAGGTCGCACTCGCCGGCGGCGAGCTTCGGGGCCTGTTCGACCGGTTCCGCCGTCACCTTGAGGTCGGAGACGACCGCGCCGCCCTTCTGCGCGAGCCCGGTCTGGTCGAGCGTGCGGACGTGCCGGCCGTCGAGGACCGCGGCGGTGGCGAGGATCTGCGTCACGGTGACGACGCCGGTGCCGCCGATCCCGGTGATCCGCACGGTGAAGTCCGTCGCGGCGAAGTCCGGCGCCGGCACCGCGTCGGCGGCCAGTTCGGCGGCCGTCCGGCGGTTCTTCCGGCCGGTCGGCACGACGGTGACGAACGACGGGCAGTCGCCGGCCAGGCAGGAGTAGTCGACGTTGCACGAAGACTGGTGGATCGCGGTCTTGCGGCCGAACTCCGTGTCCACCGGCTGCACCGACAGGCAGTTGGACTTGGTGCCGCAGTCGCCGCAGCCTTCGCAGACGCGCTCGTTGATCACCACGCGCGTGGCGGGCGCGGTCTGCTTGCCGCGACGGCGTTTCCGGCGCTTCTCGGCGGCGCACTCCTGCTCGTGGATCAGCACGGTGACGCCCTTGACCGCGGCCAGTTCCTCCTGCGTGCGCAGGAGTTCGGTGCGGTCGCGGACCTCGACACCCGCGGGCGGCTTCCGGTGCTTCCGGGGCGCGTCACTGGTGATGACGACCCGTTTCGCGCCCTCCAGGAGCAGCAGCTGGGCGATCTTTTCGACGGGCAGGCCGCCGACGGCGTCCTGGCCACCGGTCATCGCCACCGCGGAGTTGTAGAGCAGCTTGTAGGTGATGTTGACCCCGGCGGCGACCGCCGCGCGCACGGCGAGGCTGCCGGAGTGGGTGAAGGTGCCGTCGCCGATGTTCTGGACGAAGTGCTCAGCGTCGACGAACGGCGCCATGCCGATCCACTGCGTGCCTTCGCCGCCCATCTGCGTCAGGCCGAGGACGGTGCCGACCTGGTCGGGCTCCATGAACAGGGCCATGGTGTGGCAGCCGATGCCGGCGCCGACCAGCGTGCCTTCCGCGACCTTCGTCGAGGAGTTGTGCGGGCAGCCGGAGCAGAAGTACGGCGTCCGCGCGAGCAGCGGGACGGCGATGCGCTCGCGACGGCGCCGTCCCCGGTAGGCGTCGACCGAGGGGATGCCCGGCGGCAGGATTCCGGCGAGCCCGGCGGCGATGCCGTCCGGGTCCAGTTCGCCGAGTTCGGTGAACAGCGTCCGGCCGTGGTGGTCCTTCTTGCCGATGATCCGCGGTGCGCCGGGAACGCCGTAGAGGAGCTCCTTGAGCGCGGTTTCGATGAACGCCCGCTTCTCCTCGACGACGACGATCTCGTCGAGGCCGTCGGCGAACTCGCGGCCGATCGTGGGCTCGACGGGGTGGATGGCGCCGAGCTTGAGGATGCGGATGCCGTGGTCTTCCTCGTCGAGGCCCAGGGTGCGCAGGGCCTGCTGGAGGTCCAAAAAGGACTTCCCGGCGGAGACGATGCCGATCCGGTCGGCCGGGCCGCGCCGGGTGATCCGGTTGACGTCGCTCGCGCGCAGGTAGTCGAGGACGAGCGGCAGCCGGACGGTGAAGAGGCTGCGCTCCAGCTCGGCCAGGCCGGCCCCGAGCAGGCGGGACGTCGGCGTGTGGCGGTACCCGCCCGGGACCTCGGGTGCACTCCACTGTGGACTGACCGTGGCGGTGCCGGACGCGTCGGCGACGTTGGCGACGATCTTCAGCGACGTCCACAGCCCGCTGGCCCGCGACAGTTCGACGGCGTGCATGCCGAGGCCGAGGACGTCCTGGGCGTCGGCGGGGAAGAGGACGGGGATGGCCAGGTCGGCGAGGGCGAGTTCGGACGCGCAGGGGACGGTGGAGGACTTCGCGTTGGGGTCGTCGCCGACGAGCGCGACGGCGCCGCCGCGCGGGTCGGTACCGGCCAGGTTCGCGTGCCGGATGGCATCGGTGGCGCGGTCGAGGCCGGGCGCCTTGCCGTACCAGAAGCCGGTGACCCCCCGGCGTCCACCGGCGCCGGCGACGAGCTGGCTGCCCATGACCGACGTCGCGGCGAGCTCTTCGTTCAGCCCGGGCCGGTGGACGACGTCGTGCTTCTCGAGCAGGGCCGAGCGGCGCCCGAGTTCGAGGTCGTACCCGGCCAGCGGCGAGCCCTCGTAGCCGGAGACGAACACGGCGGGATCGCCACCGCGCGCCCGGTCGTGGCGGACGCGGTCGAACAGCAGCCGGACCAGGGCCTGCACCCCGGTCAGGTGCACGGTCCCCGCCTCCCCCAGGTAGCGGTCTTCCAGCGTGAACGTCTCCACGGTCGGGCTCCTCTCTGTGTTTGGGGCACGATGCGACGTGGACCACAGTGACGCAACAGGCGGGTGTGTTTCGAGGGGCTGAACGCAAACTTCGGTAGGTTCTGATGTCTCTGGGCGCCGATTTTTGCGTGTAGGCTCCGCCGCATGCCCGAAGAGCTGCTGGACGCCACGGACCACGAGATCCTCGGCCTGCTGCGCGAAGACGCCCGCCGCACGCTGTCCGACATAGCGTCCCGCGTCACGCTCTCCACGGCGGCGGTCAAGCGCCGCATCGACCGGCTGCGGGAGAGCGGGGTGATCACCGGCTTCACGATCCAGGTCGACCACGCGAAGCTGGGCTGGGGGATCGAGGCGTTCACCGAGCTGAGGTTCGTCGGCAACGCGAAGGTCGACGAGATCCTCCGGACGACCACCCGGATGCCGGAGGCCCAGGCGGTGTTCACGATCGCGGGCGACCCGGACGCGCTGGTGTGGCTGCGGGTGAGGGACATGGCCCACCTGCAGAAGACGATCGACGAGATCCGCCGCCACCACCAGGTGACGGGGACGAAGACGTTGATCGCGTTGGAATCCTGGTCGCGTTAGCCGTGGAGGTCGTGACGCCGGCGCAGCGTCCGCCCGGTGAGCGTCGAACCCGGAGCTCACCGGGCAGCCGCACAACCTAGCCGCGCAGCAGGACTCCCGAAGCGCGCTCCCGGGCGAAGAACGTCTCCGGCCACTCGATCGAATCCGGTGGCGCATCGATCGCCGCCGCCCGGCGGCGGAGTTCGGCTAGATACCCGTCATCCAACACCGCTCGAGCCGACAACGGCTCTCGCAGCAACAAATCCGCCGGGCCCTCGTACAGGTACGCGTCCACCCCGGGATACCCGCGCGTTCCCGGCGGGTAGTCGCGGTTCACCGGGAAATACGTCGTCTCCAACGCTCCCAGCCAGGAACCCCGCAGCGGCACCAAAGCCGGCCACACACCCAACTGCCGCTCCAACCCGGCGTTGTCCACAGTGAACCCCCGGTGGTCCGCGATCACATACGCCGCCCCGGGGTACGAACGCTCCAGTTGCGCCACTGCGCCGCTACCGCCGTCGTGGGTCAGATGGCCCAGACCGAACAGCAGCAACGCCTTGCGGTTCCGCTGCAGCACCTGCGTCTTCACCACCGAGACGATCGACGCGTCGCGGTCCAGGAACGGCTCCAGGTCCGCCGGTGCGTGGACCCGGCTCCAGTCCACCGGGGGATCCGTGGCCAGCACCCGGATCTTGCGCGCGGCCGGCAGTGTCGTGTTCACCTGACGGACCAACGCGAACAACTGCTCGTAGAACGTCGAGAACCCGCAGCTCGGCTGGGTCGTGTCGCGCCACACGCGGCTGATGTCGGGGACCGCCGCCCCGGTGGTGTACGCGTCCAGCAGTGGCTGGAGGCGGGCGTTGCCGCACTCCACCGCTATGTCGTTCACCCGGGCCGGGAACCTCGGGTCGCGGATCAAGTCGAACACGAACGTTCCCACGTCCGGGCTGGACTTCGCCACTATCGCGTGGCTGTCGAACGCCGCCAGCAGCGCGGCCGCCGGGTCGGGACGCTGCTGGGCCGCGTCCGCCGGTGACACCAGCAGCGTCGCGGCCGCCAATACGGCCAGGAAGAGTCGCACAGAAGCTCCTCGGATAGTTTACACACTGTACTACGACAGTAAGACAACTGACCCGGGAGCTTGTCAAGGAACCGAAGATCAGTGGCGGAACGCCTCCGCCAGCCACCACGAGCCGCCGTCGTCGGCGATCTTGGCGTCGATCACCAGTGGTGCCGAACGCGGGCCCGTGAGCCAGTCCTGCACCGCCGGGAGGTCCGAAGGCGATCGCACCGTGACGCCCGTGCAGCCGAAGCCGCGGGCGATGGCCGCCAAGTCGGAATCCGGGAAGCGGACCGTCGTCATGTCCGCGTCGCCGAAGTGGTGGACCTCCGCGCCATACGCCGCGTCGTTGTAGACGATCACCACCAGTGGCAGGCCCAGGCGGACCGCTGTGTCCAGTTCGGACAGTGCCATGTGGAACCCGCCGTCGCCCGTGCCCAGCACCGGCAGGCGGTCCGGGCGGGCCAGGGCCGCTCCGATCGCCGTAGCGAGACCCAGGCCGATGCTCTGGAACGCCTGCGTGAAGCAGAACCCCTGCTCGTCCGGCACCGACAGGTACGCGCTCGGGTAGCCCATGAAGTTGCCCGAATCGATCGAGACGATCCGCTCGGCCGGCAGCAGCCCGTCCAGCAGCCTGCTCAGCGTGCGCGGGTCGATCCGGCCCTCGCCGGAGAGGTCCTCGTGCTCGACGTCGGTCCAGTTGCCCGCGGCGATCCGGGCCGCCACCTCGTCCGTTCGGTAGCCCCCGTGCTCCCCGACCGAAGCGAGGACGTCGGTGGCGGTGCACCCGACGTCGCCGACCACGCCGAGGTCGATCGGGCGGTGCGCGCCCAGTGCCGCCTGCTCGACGTCGACCTGGACCAGCTTCGCGTGCGGGCTGAGGAGCTTGCCGTGGCGGGTCGTCCACGTGTTCAGCGCGCAGCCCCAGCCCACGACCAGGTCGGCGCCCACGATCAGCTCGGCCGCCACGGGGGACGCGAAGCCGCCCGAGATGCCCAGCGCGAACGGGTCGTCGTGGAACAGGCCGTGCGCGACCGCGGACGTCGCCAGCAGGGCGCCGCACCGCGCGGCCAGCTGCCGCAACGGTTCGCGGCTCGAGCGGGCGCCGCGGCCGGCGATGAACACCGGCCGCTCGGCGGCCGCCAGCAGGCCGGCCAGCGCCGCCACCGAAGCGGCGTCCGGACGCACCGGTGCCGGCCCCGGGACGTCCGGCAGGGGTACCTCCGGCGGGGCCGGCTGGGCCTGGACGTCGAGCGGCAGGTTGAGCACCACCGTGCGGCGTTGCTGACGGGCCGTCCGGAACGCGCGCACGGTGTCGGCCACCGCGGTCGCGGCCGAATGCACGCGCTCGGGCACCGCGCCGACCGCCGCGGCCAGGCCGTCCTGGTCGATGCGGAAGTTCGACAGCACCGACGCTCCTGCGGAGTCCGCGGTCAGCACCAGCAGCGGCGTCCGGCTCTTCGCCGCCTCGGTGATCCCGGTGACGGCGTTGGTCAGGCCGCAGCCCTGGTGCAGCGACAGCACCGGCACTTGCCCGCTCATCCGGGCGTACGCGTCGGCCATGCTCGCCGCGCCGCCCTCGTGGCGGGCCGCGACGAACCGGGTGCCGCCCGCGCGCAGCGCGTTGGTCACCTCGAAGTTGCCGCTGCCCACCACGCCGAACGCCGTGCCGACACCGAGGCCGGCCAGCGTCCGGCCGACCAGCTCGGCGACGTTCACCGCTCCACCAGGGCCAGCACGCGGGCCGGGCTGCCCGAACCGCCGACGATCGGCAGCGGCGAGACCAGCAGCAGCACGCCGGTCGGCGGCAGCGACGCGAGGTTCTGCAGCTGCGTCAGGCCGTGCTTCCCGGCGCCCAGCAACAGCTCGTGGCAGGGGAACATCGGCTCGAGACCGGGCGCCTGCCCGGCGTCGGTGCCGACCGTTTCGACGCCGAGCCCGGTGATCGGTGTCTCCTCGGCGAGCCACCGCGCGCAGTCGGGGGAGACGCCGGGGGTGTGCGAGCCCGTTTCGTCGGCGTTGAGGAAGGCCGCCTGGTCGGCGCTGCGGGCGTCCCAGCCCGTGCGGTAGAGCAGCCAGCCGCCGTCGGGCAGCGGGCCGTGCTCGGCCGTCCAGGCGCGGACGTCGGCAACCGAAAGCAGGAAGTCCGGGTTCCCGGCCGCCCGCGCGGAGAAGTCGAGCACGACCGCGGGCGCCACCAGCGTCTTCAGCGGCACCCGCGAGACGTCGTGACCGTCCTTCCCGGACACCCAGTGCACCGGGACGTCGAGGTGGGTGCCGGTGTGCTCGCCGGTGTGGACGTCGTTCCAGTACCACCGCGGGCCGCGCTCGTCGTAGCGGCTGATCTCCTCCAGCCGGAAGGGGATCGTGTTGGCGAAGGGTTCCGGCAGCTGCAGGATCGGCGTGCTCGAGCTGAGCGGAGCGGTGAGGTCGACGATCTCGACCGTGCCGCCCGCGATCGCCTTGCCGAGCTCGTCCAACAACGACATGCCTGCCTCCCGGTGCCGTGTGCGTCCGTCGACCGGAACCCTATGCCTTGACAGGTCCTCGCCGTGAGGTGTTGTCTTAATGTCGTAAGACAATAGGAGGGTGGGCAGGTGATCGAGTTCGTCCTCGACGGCCGTTCCCGGGTGGCCACGTACATGCAGCTCGTCGTCCAGGTGAAGCAGGCGCTGCGCGTCGGCCTGCTGCGGCCCGGCGACCAGCTGCCGAAGGTGCGGGACGTGGCCGAGGCGCTGGCGATCAACCCGAACACCGTGCTGAAGGCCTACCGCGAGCTGGTGCTGGAGGGGCTGGCCGAAGGCCGCCCGGGGGTGGGCACGTTCGTCACCGGCAGCCTGGCCGGGCCCTCGCTGGGCCACCAGGCGCAGCTGCGCGACGAACTGGTGGCCTGGCTGGCGCGCGCCGAATCCGCGGGGATGTCGCCCGACGACATCGCCGCCCTGATCGAGACCACGATCCGCGGCACCCGGGTGCCGCACGACCTGTCGTAGGGAGTCCGGAATGGAACTGGCGGTGGAAGCCCGGGCGCTCGGCAAGCGCTACGGGCGCACCTGGGCGTTGCGCGGCTGCGCGCTGGAGGTGCCTGCCGGGCGGATCGCCGCGCTGGTCGGCCCGAACGGCGCGGGCAAGACGACGCTGCTGCACCTCGCCGTCGGCCTGCTGAAACCCGACGAGGGACAGGTGCGCGTCTTCGGGCGGGAGCCGCGGTCGGCGCTCGCGGACATCGGGTTCGTCGCCCAGGACACCCCGCTCTACCGCGACTTCACCGCGGCCGAGCTGGTCACCATGGGCGCCAAGCTGAACCGCCGCCGCTGGGACACCGCGCTGGCCCGCGAGCGGCTCGCCGCGCTCGGCGTCCCGCCGGACAAGCCGGTCGGCGAGCTGTCCGGCGGCCAGCGCGCCCAGGTCGCCCTGGCGCTCGCGCTGGCCAAGCGGCCACGGCTGCTGCTGCTCGACGAGCCCATCGCCAGCCTCGACCCGCTCGCCCGCCGCGAGTTCATGCAGACGCTGATGGGTGCCGTCGCCGAGAGCGGGACGACCGTCCTGCTGTCCTCGCACCTGCTCGCCGACCTCGAACGCAGCTGCGACCACGTGATCGTCCTGCAGCGGTCCCGCGTCCGGCTGGCCGGCGCGGTCGACGAGCTGATCGAGGGCCACCGCACGCTCGTCGGGCCGCGCGCCGGGAGCGAGTCCATCGCCGGGGTCGACGAGGTGGTCCGGGTCAGCCACACCGAACGCCAGTCGACGCTGCTGGTCCGCCGCGGCGGCGGCCCGATCGATCCACTGTGGACCGAGCACGGAGTGACCCTGGAAGACGTGGTGCTGGGCCACCTCGCCGAAGCCGGAGCGCGCGTCCCGGCGTCCGCCTGGGAGGTGCCCGCATGATCTGGCTGGTCTGGCGGCAGCACCGCAAGCAGGCGCTGTTCACCCTCGCCGCGCTGGCCGCGCTCGCCGCGATCATGGTGCCGACGGGCCTGGCGATGCACACGAAATACGACGACGTCGGCCTCGGCCCGTGCCGGGCCGCGCTCGGCAGCGCGTCGCTGGTCACGCAGACCGAGGCGGTTTCGCGCTGCGAGAACCTCGGCCAGCAGTTCCAGCAGGAGTTCGGCGGCCTGGTGTTCGTCGCCGTCCTGTTCGTCGTCCTGCCGCTGCTGGTCGGCGTGTTCTTCGGCGCGCCGCTCGTCGCCCGCGAGGTCGAGCAGGGCACCCACCGTCTGGTGTGGACGCAGGGGGTGACCCGCCTGCAGTGGGCGCTGGCCAAGTTCGGCCTGACCGGGGCGCTGACCGCGGTGCTGGCGGTCGGGTACGCGCTGGGCGTGTCGTGGTGGTTCGAGCCGCTGGTCGGCGCGAGCGCCGGCCGGCTGAACTACCTGTCGTTCGACGTCCAGGGGATCGTCCCGGTCGCGTACACGCTCTTCGCGCTCGCGCTGGGCGTCTTCGCCGGGACGTACTGGCCGAAAGTGCTGCCCGCCATGGGGCTCGCCCTGCTCGGGTTCGCTGCGGTCCGCGTCGCGATCGAGGTGCTGGCCCGGCCGCGGTACCTGCCCGCGCAGAGCCTCACGTTCACCCCGGGCGGAGGGCAGACGCCGAACCCGGCGGCGGGCAACTGGGTGCTGGACCTCGGCGTCCGCAACGCCGCCGGCGAGCTGGTGCTGCCGAACGCCCAGCTCGGCCCGTGCCCCTCCGGCGGTTGCTTCGACGCCGTGGCCGGCCCCGGGGCCCGCAACTGGGTCCAGTACCAGCCAGGGGACCGGTTCTGGCTCTTCCAGGGCATCGAAAGCGGGATCTTCGTGCTCCTGGCGGCGGCGCTGGTGTTCTTCGCCCTCCGCCGGCTGCGCTCGATCGCCTGACACGGCTTACCGGGCGCCGGCGCGGGTTCGTGAGTTTTCCACGGCGGCGGCGGGTCCGGCGGCCGATCGGGTGATCTGCCGGGTCAAGCGGGCGAACCCGGCCCGGAGTGCCGGTGCCGGGTCGTAAGGTCGCACCCGGTGAGGGAGCACAACGGTTCTGCCGAGGGGCACGCGGGGGATCCGGAGCCGTGGCGAGTGTGCTTGGTGGACTCGTCGGGCCGGGCACTGGGCGCCGGGATGCTGCTGGGCGAATCCACGGTCCTCACCTGCGCGCACGTGGTGCAGGCCGCGGGGGAGGAAGCGCTTTCGGGCGCGCACCTGCACGTGCGGTTCGTCGGCTTGGACGGCATGCCGGAGACCCTCGCCTCCGTGCGGCCCGGCTGCTGGGTGCCGCCGTCGGACGACGGCCGGGGCGACATCGCCCTGCTCGACCTCGCCGAAGCGTTCGCCCACGTGCCCGGTGCGCCGCTGGTGCGCCTCGGTGCCGTCCGCGACCGGGTGGTCCACACCTACGGCTTCCCGGCTCCGCACCGCTACGGCGTTTGGGTCAACAACGCCGAATTGGCCGGCCCGGCGGGCGCGGGCGGGGAGTGGATCCAGCTCAATTCGCCGCTGCCCGGCGAGCGGGTGCGGCGCGGGTTCAGCGGCGCCGGCGTGATCGACAAGGCGACCGGCGCGGTGCTCGGCATGGTCGTCACCGAATACACCGACGAACGGGCCGGGCTCGCCTACCTCATCCCGGTCGAGGTGATCGTCCGGCACGTGCCGGACGTCGGCCGGTGGGTGGGCGAGCCGCCGCGGCCGTCGGCCGGCCCGCTGATCGTCGTGATCGGCGACCGCGACTCGGCCGTCCGGGAGGGTTTCCTGGCGCAGGTGCGGCGCGAGCGCCGGGGGTCACGGCGCACCGCCGAGCGGCTCGCCGCGATCGTCGACGCGACCGGCAAGACCGCCGGCGAAGTGGCCGAGCACGTCAGCGCCGGCATCAGCAGCGGGGAGGTCGTCACCGTGCTGGAGACCAATCCGGAGGACGTCGCCGTGGCGGTGACCGGCGTCGAAGACGCGCGGGCGCCGGAGGAAGTGCTCACCGACGTGGTGCGGCCGCTGGTGGACAAGGGCGCCACCGTCCTGGTCCAGTTCAGCGGCCCCGACTCGCCGGGCGTGCGGCTGGCCCGGCGCTGGGAGGCCGAGCGGAACGCGCGGCGCCTCGACCGGCTCGCGCTGCTGGTCGACATGGTGGAGCACGAGGAGGACCGCACGCGGGAGCGGGCCGCCCGGCTCGGTTCGCGCACGGCGGTGCCCGCCGGCTCCGCCGACCTGCGGCTGCGGCTGGGCGCGCTGCGCTCGGCGGGCGAGCGGATCGAACCGGGCCGCGTGCGACGGGCACTGGCGGCGACCGAACGGGACGCCGAAGCGGCCCGGTGGGCGCTGGTGCGGCGGTACGCCGAGCTCGACGCGCTGGCCGCCCGGCACGACGAGCTGCTCGGACGGCTGCGCGGCTACAACGCCAAAGCGACCGACGCGGGCCTGATGGAGGACGAAGAGCTGGCCGGGCTGTACCGCCCGGCGATGGCGGCGCTGACCCACCGGCCGGATGAGCCGGAGGTGGCGGCGGGGTTGGTTGAGCGGTACGTGCGTGGGGTTCGTCGCCGGTTGGAGGGTGTGTGACGACGGGAGTGGTGTGCGGCCGTCTGGCGATGGCGGTGTTGATCGACCGGCGGGATGAGCCGGAGGTGGCGGCGGGATTGGTTGAGCGGTACGTGCGTGGGGTTCGTCGCCGGTTGGAGGGTGTGTGACGACGGGGGCGGTGTGGTGCCACGGGCGGCCGGTCGGGCCGATCGGGTTCTGCGAGGTGTGCGGCCGCCGCCGGGTGGCCGCCGCGGCGCCGGTCGCACCCCCCGAAAGCACCCGGCGCAGTGTCGAGCTCTGGAGCGGCGAGGCGGACTTCCAGTCGCTGCCCGCCATCGAGGTGCCGGACCCGGAGAAGCTCGTCCTGGCCGACCCGGACTACCCCGAGCAGCACCGGTTCTGCGGCCACTGCGGGGAACCCGTCGGCCGGGCCTACGCCGGCGAACCGGCGTTCGCCGAAGGGTACTGCGAGAACTGCGGCGAGCGCTTTTCCTTCCTGCCCAAGCTGCACCGCGGTGAGCGGGTCGGCGACCGCTACGACGTCCTCGGCTGCTTCGCCCGCGGCGGGCTCGGCTGGGTGTACCTCGCCGCCGACACCGCGCTCGCCGGCCAGCACGTCGCCCTCAAGGGCGTGATCAACAGCGGCAACGCCGTGCTGCGGGCGATGGCGCGGGTCGAGCGCGATGTGCTCGTCCGGCTCGACCACCCGAACATCGTGCGCGTCAGCGACTTCGTCGAGCACGTGCCGCCCGGTGGCGGCGAACCGGACACCTACCTGGTGATGGAGTACGTCGGCGGGCGGTCGCTGCGTGACCTGCTCAAGGAAGGGCCGCCGCCGCGGGTCGAGCACGTGATCGTCTACGGGCGGGCGATCCTCGGCGCGCTCGACTACCTGCACGGCGAAGGCCTGCTCTACTGCGACATGAAGCCGGAAAACGTGATCCACGGCGACAAGCGCGTCAAGGTGATCGACCTCGGGGCGGCGCGCCCGATCGAGGGCGCGACCGGGCCGAGCGTCGGCACCGAAGGGTTCCAGGCCCCGGCGCACGAGCTGGCCCGGTACGGCCTGACCGTGCGCTCGGACCTGCACACGGTCGGCCGGACGCTGCAGGTGCTGCTCGAAGCCGCGGGCGAAGACGCCGACCCGGACCGCGTCGCCGGCGGCCTGGACTCGCTGCACCGCGTGCTCGAACGCGCGGTCGACCCGTTCGAGCGGCGGTTCGCCACGGCGGCCGAAATGGCCGAGCAGCTCGACGGGGTGCGCCGGGAAATCCTTTCGCTGCGCGACGAACGGCCGCGGCCGGCACCGTCGGCGCTGTTCGAGGACACCGCGGAACTGCTCGACGACGGCCTCGGCGCGGTACCCGGCCTCGACCACTGGGTCACCGGCGACCGCACGGCCGGGCTGGACCTCGGCCTGCCCGGGGCCGCCGACGGTGCCGGACGGCTGCCGATCCCGCGGGTGGCTCCCGACGACGCCGCGGCCGGGTTCATCGCCGCCGCGGGTGCGCCCGGGCCGCACCGCTGGCTGGACAAGCTGGCGATGTTCGGCGAGCGCTCGGTCGAGATCGCCTTCGCCCGCACGCGGGCGCTGGTCGCGCTCGGCGACGCCGGCGCCGCGGCCGCCGCCTTGGCGGACGCCGAAGAGCAGCTCGGCGCCGAGGCCGCGCGCGACTGGCGGGCGGCCTGGCACCACGGGCTGCTGGCGCTGGCCCGCGACGACGCCGAGCAGGCCACGACCGCCTTCGACCGCGTGCACCGCAGCTGGCCCGGCGAGCTCGCGCCGAAGCTGGCCCTGGGGTTCTGCGCCGAGCTGCGCGGGAAGACCGAGCAGGCGCAGCGCTGCTACCGCTCGGTCTGGCACCGCGACCACGCCCAGGTCAGCGCCGCCTTCGGCCTGGCCCGCGGCCACCTGCGGACCCACCACCGGGACGCCGCCGTCGCGCTGCTCGACGCGGTCCCGCCGATCTCGCGCCACTACGACGCCGCGCGGATCGCCGCCGTCCGCATCCGGGCCGGGCGCCTGCCGTCCGGCGCGCCGAGCCGCGACGACTTCGCCGACGCGGCCCGGCGGCTGCCCGAGCTCTACCTCGACCGGGAGGCCCAGGACCGGCTGGAGGCGCTGGTCCGCGAGGCCGCGCTGGCCGCGCTCGGCCGTGCCGATGGCCGGGACGACGGCGGGCCCGACGGCTGGGACGGCGGCGCGCTGCTCGGCGGGCGCGTCACCGAACGCGGCCTGCGGGCCCTGCTGGAGCAGTCCCTGCGGCGGCTCGCCGAGCGGGCTCGCGACCGCACCTCCCACGGCGTGCTGGTCGATCTCGCGAACTCCGTCCGGCCGAAGACGAGAAGGTGATCGGATGCCCGAACCGTCGTTCGCCCTCCAGCTGAGCCAGCGGAAGTACCTGGCCCCGGACGACGACCGGATGGACGTCGTCCTCACCGTGCGGGTGGGCGACGCCGTCGCACCCGCGGCCGGGCCGCCGCCGACCGCCGAACTGCTCCTGGTGGACTGCTCCAGCTCGATGGACTGGCCGCCGACGAAGATCGAGGCCGCGCGGCACGCCTGCCGGGCCGCCATCGGCTCGCTGCGGGACGGCGTGCTGTTCGGGGTGGTCGAGTGCACCGAGCACGCCCGGCTGGTCTACCCGGCCGAGCCGCCGCTGGCCGTGGCCGGCGAGCGGACCCGCCACGACGCCAAGGCCGCGGCGTCCGGGCTGATCGCCGGCGGTGGCACGGCGATGAGCACGTGGCTGGACCTGGCCCGTGACCTGTTCGAGCGGACCCCGGCCGCGATCCGGCACGCCGTGCTGCTCACCGACGGCAAGAACGAAACCGACCGCGCGGGCGCGCTGGAGGCCGCGCTCGACCGCTGCCGGGGGCAGTTCGCCTGTGACGCGCGGGGCATCGGCGACGACTGGGAACCGCGGGACCTGCAGCGCATCGCGTCGGTCCTGCGCGGCAGCGCCGACGCCGTCCTGGAGGACGCCGAGCTCGCCGGCGACTTCCGGCACCTGGTCGAGCGGGCGATGGGCCGGACCGTGCCGGACGTCCGGCTGCGGCTGACCACCCTGCCCTACAGCCGCTTGCGGTTCGTCAAGCAGGTCTTCCCGACCGAGGTCGAGCTGACCCCGCAGTGCCACGTCGAGGGCCACGCGATCGAGCTGCCCACCGGGGCGTGGGGCGAGGAGCAGCGCGAGTACCACCTCTGCCTCGACGTCGAGACCGCGCAGCTGACGCGCTACGAGGACCGGTTGCTGGGCACCGCCACCCTCTTCGCCGGCGCAAGCGAAGCCGTCACCGGACAGCTCGCGATCGTCGGGTACCTGACCGACGACCTGGCGCTCTCCAGCGTGCCGGACGACGACGTCGCCCGCGTCACCGGGCAGGCCGAGCTGGGCCGCGCGGTGCGGGCGGGCTGGGACGCCTTCGAGCGCGACGACCGCGCGGAGGCGGCGCGCGAATGGGGTACCGCCGTCCGGCTGGCGACCGAGCTGGGCAACGCGGAGATCCTCAAGCGCCTGGGCCGGTTGATCGACGTGCGCGAGGACGGCACGGTCGCGATCAAGGACGGCGTGCGCCCGCGCGACGGCTTCTCCCTGGTGCTCGGCTCGACGATCTCCACCTACACCGGTGCGGGAGAACCCGCCGCCGTCGCCCCGCCCGCCGCCGGTGCCCCGCGCGAGTGTGTCCGATGTGGACACAAGGCGCGGCCGACGGCGAAGCGGTGCGGGCACTGTGGTGAACCGTTCGAGACCGGAGCGCCCTCGTGACCGCGAAGAGCACCACCCGGCAGACCCTGTGGTGGCTGCGGCTCGGGCTGGTGGCCGCCAGCGTCGTGGTGCTGGGCACGGCACTGGCGACCTTCCTCGGCGTGCGGGCCAGCATCGCCGAGGTGCGCGAGCGGACCGCGCCCGCGGTGCTCGAGGTGTCGCTGGCCAAGGAGGCGATCGTCGCCGCGCACGGCGCCGCGGTGGCCGCTTTCGAGCACGAGCAAGCGAAACTGACCGGCCCGAGCGAACAGTACGAAGACGAGATCGCCCGGGCCGGCCAGCAGCTCGCGCAGGTCGCCGAGCACAACGCGGCCGGGGCGGCGGGCAGCCGGACGCTGCGGCTGATCGAAGGGCTGCTGCCGGCGTACAACGGCTTCATCGGCCACGCCGACGCCCACTTCCGGGAGGACGGCGGCGGCCCGCTCGCCGCGAGCGACCTGCTGTCGGCGTCGGACCTGCTCACCGCGCCGGAGAACGGCATCCTCGCGCGGCTCGACGCGCTCGAAGCCGCCCAGCGCGCCGCGCTCGACGACCAGCTCGACGCCGACTGGCTGGACCCCGCGATCACGCTGCTCTGGGCGCTGCCGCTGGTCGTCCTGCTCGGCACGCTGGCGTGGACCCAGCGGTTCCTCACCCGTCGGTTCCGGCGCACGGTCAACACCGCGCTGCTGGCGGCCACGGCGGCGGGCGTGCTGCTGGGCGCGGGAACGGCGCTGCTGCTGGGCGTCCAGGCCGACGCGCGGGCCGGCGGGACCGCGCTGGAACGGACCGTGGCCACGCGGTCCGCCGCCACCACGGCCGCCGCCGGCCGGGCCCAGTGGACGCTCGCCCGCGTCCTGGCCGCCCAGTGCGGGCCGGGCGGAGCGGCCGCCTGCGGCGACACGGTGGCCGCGTTCGCCGCCGCGACGGCCACCCCGCCCGCCGCACCGGCCGGGCCGCCGGGTGCGGTCGACGAGGTGGCGCTGCTGGGGCCGGGGCTCACCGAACCGGGCTGGACCGGGGTGCTCGGGTACGGGATCCCGGTGCTGGCCGCCGGGATCGGCGTCCTGGTGGTGGGCGGCCTGCAACCCCGCCTCGACGAATACCGGTTCCGCGCGGGGAGGCAGCCGTCGTGAAGCGCTGTGCGGGCTGGGTGCTGGCGGTCGTCCTCCTGCTGTCCGGGTGTTCGGCCGGCAGCGGCGCGGAGGAGGTGACCGTGCTGGGGCCGTGGACCGGCGACGAGCAGGCGGCGTTCCAGCGGGTGCTCGACGGCTTCGTCCGGGCGACCGGGATCCCCGTGCGCTACCAGGGCACCCGCGCCCAGAACCAGGTGCTGCGCGGGGACCTCCAGCAGGGCACCCCGCCCGACATCGCGGTGCTGTCGAACCCGGCCGAACTCGCCGGGTACGCGCGCTCCGGCGAGGTCAAACCGCTCGACGCCGTCCTCGGGACGGAGGCCACCGCGGCCTACAGCACGCAGTGGCGCAGGCTGCAGCAACTCGGCGGCGACGCCGTCCTCGCGGTCGTGGTGAAGGCCGACCTGAAGAGCGTCGTCTGGTACACGCCCAAGACGTTCGCCGGGCCGATACCGTCCACTTGGGACGAACTCGTGGCGGCGTCGCAACGGCTTTCCGCGGCCGGGCAACGGCCGTGGTGCCTCGGCATGGGTGCCCCGCCGAACTCGGGGTTCCCCGGCACCGACTGGCTGGAGGACATCCTGCTGCACCGCGCCGGGCCACGGGTGTACAGCAGCTGGGCCGCGGGCCGGCTGGCCTGGACCGACGCGGCGGTGGTGGACGCGTGGACCAGCTGGGGCACGCTGGTGCTGGCCCCCGGCGCGGTCCGCGGCGGCAGCACGGCGGCGCTGCTCACGTCGTTCTCCGACGCCGGCCGGGCCATGTTCACCGACCCGCCCGGCTGCGCGCTGGAGCACCTCGGCTCGTTCGCGATCGGCGGGTACACCGCGATCCGCCGGGCGGCCGGTCCGCCGGTCCCCGACCGGGACTTCCGGTTCTTCCCGTTCCCCGGTTCGGGTGGCGCCGGCCCGGCCGAGGTGTCGGCGGACCTCGCCGGGATGTTCCGCGACACCCCGGCCGCGCGGCGGCTGATGGCCTACCTGGCCGGGGCGGAGGGCCAGCGCATCTGGCCCTCCGGCGGGACGACGTTCTCGGTGCACCAGCGCCTCGTCGGCCAGGACGTCTACCGCAGCGACGTGACCCGGCGGATCGCCGCGACCCTGGCCGGCCGCGGTGACCTGTGCTTCGACGCCTCGGACCTGATGCCGTCGGCGATGACCAGCGCCTTCTACCAGGCGGTGCTGGAGTACCTCGCCCGTCCCGACCGGCTGCCCGCCCTGCTCCGGCAGCTGGAGCAGGTCCGCCTGGGCATCGCGCGGGAGCAGTGGCTCGACCTGCCGTGCTGACGGCGGGCCCCTACCAGTGAAGGAGATCCGGTGCAGGAGTTCGTGCGGTTCCCGCTGGCCGGCGGCGGTTCGGTGGTCGTCGAGGTCGAAGGCGAACCGGGCCTGGAACAGGCCTCGGCGCCATCGGGCGTGCTGCGCAAGGCGACCACGACCTTCGAGCACGCGCTGCGCGAGGTCCGCGAAGCCGCGGCCGCCGCGCTGACGCAGTTCCGCGACCTGGGGCCGGACGAGGTCGAGCTCAAGTTCGGCGTCAAGCTCGACGCCCAGGCCGGGGCGGTGATCGCACGCACCGGGCTGCAGGGCCAGTTCGAGGTCAAGCTCAAGTGGGTGCGGGACGGGGCCGTGCCCACCGAAGCGGCGCCGTCGGAGGAACCGGAGGAGTGAGGGCTACGGCTTGCGGCCGACGACCCCGGCGACGCACCGGGCCGAATCGCTGAGCGGCGTGAGCCGGGGGCCGTCCGGCCACCACTCGTCGCAGACCGCCAGGCCCGGCTGCGACGTCGCGTTCGGCTGGACGAGTTCGAGGCCGTCCAGCATCGCTTCGATCTCCGCGCGGGTGCGGAAGCGGCCGGCACCGAGCGGGCCGGAGACCAGGATCTGCTCGATGCGCTTGGCGATCGCGGTCAATTCCGGCACCTCGGGGTCGAAGAAGTGCGACAGCACCACGTACGAGCCCGACGGCAGCGCATCGATGTACGCGCGCATGATGTCGTAGACGCCGTCGCCCTCGCAGTGGTGCATCGTGCCCACCTGCAGCAGCGCGACCGGCTCGGAGAAGTCGATGTGCGCGAGGACTTCCTTGTCGCCCAGCACTTCCTGCGGTTTGAAGATGTCCGCCTCGACCATGTGCGTGAAGTCGTTCTCGACGAGCAGGGCCCGGCCGTGGGCGAGGACGACCGGGTCGTTGTCGACGTAGACGACCGTGTGGTCCTTGTCGATGCGCTGCACGATCTGGTGGGTGTTCTCGGCCGTCGGCAGCCCGGACCCGCAGTCGAGGTACTGGCGGATCCCGGTCTGGTTGGCCAGCATCCGCAAGGCGCGGTTGTGGAAGCCGCGGTTGCCGCGCGCGATGTCCACCGCTTCCGGGACCGCCGTGCGGATCTTGTCCATCACCACGCGGTCGACTTCGTAGAAGTTGCTGCCGCCGAGGAAACCGTCGTAGATCCGCGCGATGCTCGGCCGGTCGGGGTCGACCCCCACCGGCGTCTGGCTCGGGGACAGCACGGACGGCGCGTCGGACATGGCGACCTCGCAGGACCTTCGGCGGGCGGCGTTGGGCCACCCAGAGTAGTAGGTCGCGTCCGCGCGGTGAAGACGAGGTCGTCTCCCGCTACCCCGAGCCCCGAAGCCGCTGGCCGGGGATGTCGGCGGCACGCTCGGCGCGTTCCCGGCGCAGCCGCTCGAGGTGCTGGTCGATCCGCCGGTCGAGGTCGCGGGCGGCCTCGGACAGGTCCGTCAGGTCGCCACGGGACCCGGGGTGCCCGACGGCGGTCCACGTGTCCCGTTCGTCTCCTGCCCCGTCCACTCCCGCCACCTCCCGGATCGGCTCTGGCTGCCTGCTCTTGGCGTTACTGCCCCATCGGGCGGTGGGCAAAACACCGTCCGGCGCGAGTCGACGCACGCCGGACGGCGGACCCGCGGCAAAACCCCTGGTCACAATTTTGACCAGGTGGTAGAAATTGAGGAGCCGCGGCGGACGGCCGCCACGGGGAAGTGGAGCAGCCGGTGATGAGCGTGCCTTCCGTCCAGCTGTATTCGGTCCGCGACGGTTTCGCGGCCGATCCCGCCGACACCCTGCGGCGGCTCGCCGCGATCGGCTTCACCCAGGTCGAGCCGTACGGCGTGCTCGAGAACGTCGAGGCGCTGCGGGCCGGGCTGCCCGCCAACGGCCTGACCGCCCCGACCGCGCACGCGCAGCTGATCGGTGCCGATCAGCAGGCCGTCTTCGCCGCCGCGGCCGAGCTGGGCATCGGCCTGGTGATCGACCCGTACGTCCCGGCCGAACGGTGGCAGGAGGCGGCCGACGTCGCGGCGACGGCGGAGGCGCTCAACGCCGCCGCGAAGCTCGCGGCCGAGCACGGCGTCCGCGTCGGCTACCACAACCACTGGTGGGAACTGCAGTCCCGGCTCGACGGCCGCAGCGCCTTGGAGGTGTTCGCCGACCGGCTCGACCCGGCGGTCGAGCTGGAGGTCGACACGTACTGGGCCACCGCGGGCGGTGAGGACGCCCCCGCCCTGCTGCGGCGGCTGGGCGACCGGGTGCGGGCCATCCACGTCAAGGACGGCGGGCTCGCCACCGACGCCACCGGCCAGGTCCCGGCCGGGCAGGGCCGGGTGCCGGTCGCCGAGGTGCTGGCCGCCGCGCCGGACGCGCTGCGCGTGGTGGAGTTCGACGCTTTCGCCGGTGACCTCTTCGAGGCCATCGCCGCCAGCTTCGCCTTCCTGACCGGCGCGGACCGGTGACCGGCGGCCCGGTCGGTGTCGGGATCATCGGCACCGGCGTCATCAGCGGCACCTACCTCGAGAACCTCACCGCCTTCCCGGACGTCCGCGTGGTGCGGGTCGCCGACCTCGACACCGCCCGCGCGGCGGCCCGCGCGGCCGAGTACGGCGTACCGCGCTCGGGCACCGTCGCCGAGCTGCTGGACGACCCGGACGTCGAGCTCGTCGTCAACCTGACAGTCCCGGTCGCGCACGTCGAGGTCGGGCTGGCCGCGCTCGACGCGGGCAAGCACGTCTGGACGGAGAAGCCCCTGGCGCTGGACCGCCAGACCGGCCGCAAGCTCCTCGATCGCGCCCGGGAGAAGAACCTGCGCGTGGCGAGCGCACCCGACACCGTCCTCGGCGCCGCGCTCCAGACCGCGCGCCACGTCGTCGACGCGGGCCGGATCGGCCGTCCGCTCACCGCGCTGGCGCTGTTCCAGGTGCCGGGCCCGGAGCTGTGGCACCCCGCGCCGGAGTTCTACTTCCAGCCCGGCGGCGGCCCGCTGCTCGACATGGGCCCGTACTACCTGACGGCGCTGGTGCACCTGCTCGGCCCGGTCCGGCGCGTCACGGGCGCCGGCGGCCGGGCGCGCGACACGCGGGTCGTCGGGTCCGGGCCGCGGGCGGGGACGGAGTTCCCCGTGTCGGTGCCGACGACGGTCACCGCGCTCGTCGAGTTCGAAAGCGCTTCCGCCCAGCTGGTGCTGAGCTTCGACTCGGCGCTCAAGCGGGCCGGCGTGGTCGAGCTGACCGGCACGCTCGGGACGGCCGTGCTGCCGGACCCCAACCGGTTCGACGAGCCGACCCGGTTGCACCTGCTCGACCGGGACGAGCCGGAAGAACTGGCGCCGCAGGGGCACGCTGCTTCGCGCGGCACCGGCGCGCTGGAGCTGGCGCGGGCGATCCGGGCGGGTGTGCCCGAACGCGCGTCCGGCGAGCTGGCCTTCCACGTGCTCGACGCGATGCTGGCCATCGAGGAATCCATGACCCGCGGGCACAGCGTCGAAGTCGCGAGCACGGTCGAGGTGCCGCCGCTGCTGCCGCCGGGGTGGGACCCGTACGCGAAGACCCTCTAGAGCGGGACGGTGAGCAGGTTCTGCACGTAGAAGCGCAGCGAGCCGACCAGGTCGACGTCGCCGGGCACGGTCAGCCACTGCACCTGCAGGCCGTCCATCAGCGCGATGAACGTCAGGGCCGCCATCGCGGGGTCGACGCCGTCCCGGAGTTCGCCGCGGGCCGCGAGCGCGGTGAAGGACTCGTGCACGCCGTCGCGCGCGGCGCGGTAGTGGCGCAGGAAGTACTCGTGCGCCGGGTGGTCCGGGGCGACCGCTTCGGCGGCGAGCCGGGAGTAGAGGTCGACGATCCCGGGGTGGCGGACGTTGTGCTCGGCGAGCGCGACGAAGTGGCGAAGGAACTCGAGCCCGGGCGGCACGGTGAGCTGCTCGCGCTCGGAGTCCTCGGCGTCCCGGCGTTCGAGGACGGCGGCGAGCAGCGCTTCCTTCGTCGGGAAGTAGTAGAGGAGGCCGGCGTGCGAAATCCCGACGCGCTTGGCGATCTCCCGCAGCGACGAGCTGTGGTAACCGAGTTCGCCGTACGCCGCGGCCGCCGCCGTGATGATGTCTTCGCGGCGGATCCGGCCCTTCAGGTAGCCCCCGGTCACGGGGTCGCGGTGGTGTCGGCGGCGTGCACGGCCCCATCATGCCGCAGCGGTGGTTCGCACATGTGGCGTGAGCGAACGAACAAATCGGTTGTGCGAACGCGCCCGGATTGCGAACATCGCGGGGTGAAGAGCGCCGACCGGCAACGGGTCATCGTGGAGCGGTTGCGCGACGCCGACCTGGTGGGCGTCGCCGAGCTCGCCGAAGCGACCGGTGCGTCCGAGATGACCGTCCGCCGCGATCTCGACCAGCTGGCGTCCCGCGGCCTGCTGCGGCGGGTGCACGGCGGCGCGGTCCCGGCGTCGCCGTCGGGGGTCGAACCGCCGTTCGCGGCCCGCGCGACGACCGCGGTCGCGGCCAAGCGGGCCATCGCCGCGGCGGCGGCCGAGCTGATCCGCGACGGCGAGACGATCGTGCTCGACAGCGGCACGACGGCGCTCGAGCTGGCCCGGCTGCTGCGCGGGCGCCCGATCACCGTGATGCCGCTGTCGCTGCACGCGGCCCGCGAACTGGCGGAGGTCCCCGGCGTCCGGCTGCTGCTGCCCGGCGGCGAAGCCCGGCCGGGGGAGCAGGCCCTGGTCGGCCCGCTGACCCTGGCGTCACTGCGGGCGCTGCGGTTCGACGTCGCCGTGCTGAGCCCCTGCGCGTTCGGTCTCGATTCCGGGTTCACCGCCTTCGACCTGGGCGACGCCGAGGTCAAGCGGGCCGCGCTCGACGTCGCGGCCCGGGCGGTCGTGCTCGCCGACGGCGCCAAGTGGGGCCGCGCCGCGCTCGCCTGCATCTGCCCCGCCGACCGCGTCGACGTGGTCGTCACCGACCCCGGCGCACCCGAAGACCAGCGTGCCGCGCTGACCGAGCGCGGCGTGCTCGTGCACGTCGCCGTCCCCGTGGAGAACCGATGACCGTCCTGCCCCGCCCGCGCGCCGCCCGGTTCGCGACCTTCATGTTCTTCGGCCTCAACGGGTTCGCGATGGGCATGTGGGTGGTGCACATCCCGAACGTCGAGCGGGCGACGGGCATCTCGCACAGCACCCTGGGCGCGCTGCTGCTGGTGCTCGGCGGCGCCGCGTTCGCCGGCATGCAGGTGGCGGGCCCGCTCGTCGACCGGCTCGGGCACCGGCGGCTGGTGCCCGCCGCCGGCGTGCTGCTCGGCCTCGCCGTGTGCGCGCCCGGGTTCGCGACCTCGTGGTGGACGCTGGGCCTGGCGCTGATCCTCTTCGGCTTCGGCAACGGCGCCATCGACGTCGGGATGAACTCCCACGCGGTCGTGGTCGAACGGGCCTACCCGCGCCCGATCATGGCGGCGTTCCACGCGATGTGGTCGATCGGCGGCGCCATCGCCGCGGTCATCGGCGCGGCGACGCTCGGGGCGGGGGTGCCCACCGGTGTCACGCTCACCGGCACCGGCCTGGTGTGCGTGCTGCTGTCCGCGGTGGCCGCGCGGTTCCTGATGGAGCCGGCCGCGGCGCCGTCCGCCGAGGTGCCGGCCACCGCTTCTCCGGCCGGGCCGGAACCGGCGGTGCGCCGCCGGAGCCCGGGCCGCGCGGTCTGGCTGCTCGGCCTGCTGGCGCTGGCGCTGATGCTTTCGGAGGGCGTCGCGAACGACTGGGCCGCGCTGCACATGGAAAAGGTGCTCGGCACCTCGGCTTCGACGGCGGCGCTCGCGTACGGCGCGTTCGCGGTGGCGATGACGACCGGCCGGTTCCTCACCGACCGCGTCGCGGCCTGGGCGGGCCCGGCGGCGATCGTCCGGTACGGCGCGACGCTGGCCGCGGTGGGCCTGACCACGGCCGCGGCGGCCCCCTGGGTGCCGGTGTCGCTGGCGGGCTGGGCGTTGTTCGGGCTGGGCCTCTCCGGCGGCGTTCCGCAGCTGTTCACGGCGGCGGGCAACCTGGACACGCGGGCGTCGGGCGCGTTGATGGCCCGGGTGGTCGGCCTCGGGTACGTCGGTCTGCTGGCCGGACCGGCGCTCATCGGCGGGCTGACGCGGTGGCTGCCGCTGAACGTGACGTTCGCGGTGCCCGTGGTGCTGTGCGTGCTCGCGGCCGTGTTCGCCGGGGTGCTGAACCGGGAACCGGAGCCGGTGGAGCAGCCGGTCGGCTGATCAGTGGTGGTGGGCCACGGTTTCGTGCGCCCGGTCCGCCCCGGTGGCGGGTTCGGTGTGGACCACCACCGCGGTCAGCCGCGGGATCGTGTGCTGCAGCCGGTGTTCCACCTCGTGGGCCAGGGTGTGGGCGGCTTCGACGGTGAGGTCCGCCGCCACCGTCACGGCCAGCTCGGCCCGCAGGTGGTGGCCGATCCAGCGCATCCGCAGGTCCCGGGTGCCCAGCACGCCTCCGACGGCCCGTGCCGTCCGCTCGGCCAGCTCGACCGACGCCGGGTCGACCGCGTCGAGCAGCCGCCGGAAGACCTCCTTCGCCGTGTCGCGCAGGACGAACAGGATCGCGACCGTGATCCCGAGCCCGACGAGCGGATCCGCCGCGGGGAAGCCGAAGAAGACACCCGTGGCGCCCGCGACGACCGCCAGTGACGTGAAGCCGTCGGTGCGGGCGTGCAGCCCGTCGGCGACCAGCGCGGCCGAGCCGATCTCGCGGCCGACGCGGATCCGGTAGCGCGCAACGAGTTCGTTGCCGGCGAAGCCGATCACCCCGGCCGCGGCGACCACCCACGGGTGCGCGACGGGCTGCGGGTCGACCAGCCGCACCACCGATTCCCAGCCGGCGACCGCCGCCGAAGCCGCGACGACGAGCACGACGAC
Organism: Amycolatopsis sp. lyj-23; assembly: GCF_046549135.1. Taxonomy (NCBI): domain Bacteria; kingdom Bacillati; phylum Actinomycetota; class Actinomycetes; order Pseudonocardiales; family Pseudonocardiaceae; genus Amycolatopsis; species Amycolatopsis sp. lyj-23. The sequence goes on from NZ_JAJPWN010000021.1 coordinate 183,751, forward strand.
CACCCCGGCGAGGTCTTCGGCCCGGCCGAGCCCGTAGGTGTAGCGGCGGGTCGCGGCGCGGCGGCCGAGCAGGAAGGCGATGCCGAGCGGGACGGCGGTGAGCGCGTCGGCGAAGTTGTGGATGGTGTCACCCAGCAGCGCGACCGACCCGGTGACCAGCACGAGCCCCAGCTGCGCGACGGCGGTCACCGACAGCGCGGCGAAGGACCCCACGAGCGCGCGCACGCCACGCCTGCTGGTCTCGAGGGCGTGGTCGACGCGGTCGGCGCTGTCGTGGCTGTGCGGCCGCCACCGCGAGTGGCGGTGTCCGTGTCCGTGTCCGGTCATGGGGTGAGTCTATCTGCGCAAGCATGCAGATACGCAAGTAGTAAGGTCATGACCATGCACACGTCGCTGCCGGAGTTCGACATGCCCACGGAAGAGCAGGTCCACCTGGCCGCGGAGTCGTTCCGCCTGCTGGCCGACCCGACCCGCATCAAGGTGCTCTGGGCGCTGCTGCAGGGCGAGTCCTCGGTGGCCTGCCTGGCCGAACTGGCCGGCGCGGCTCCGACGGCGGTCAGCCAGCACCTGGCGAAGCTGCGCCTGGCGGGCCTGGTGAAGGGCCGCCGCGAAGGCACGTTCGTGTACTACTCGGCGGCCGACAGCCACGTCCACGGGCTGCTGGCCCAGGCGCTGCACCACGCGGACCACGTGGACCGCGACATCCCGTCGGGCGACCACGCCCACGTTCCACGGTCAAGCTGATCACCGCCGGAACGCGACGGTGAGCCGGGCGGCCAGTTCCTCGGCGACATCCTGTCGCGAGCGGCGGAGCTCGTCGACGAGGAAGGCCTCTTCGGGGGCGACCCTGAGCCGCTCAGGAGGGTTGAGGGGCAGCGACGCGCTGTTCGCGGTGACTTCGGAGAGGTTGCCGAGCCGCGTCAGGCTCACCGGTTCCAACGCGATCGCCGGCGCGAAGCTGTCCGGGGCGGGAAGGCTGATCCGCAGGAGCAGGTCCAGCCGCTCGGTGAGCTTCGAGGTCAGGTCGGCGCGGTCGAGGATCCAGCCGATGTTCGCGCTGGGCAGCGCGAACCAGCACGTACGCTGGCCGCCGCGGAGCACCGCGAGCCCGCACTCGCCGGTACGCCAGTCCGTCGACACCGCCCACGCAGCATCGGCCGAAGAGCCCACGGAGATGGCCTGGGACTGCGAGAAGAGCCCGTCGGCCCGGGCCGACGCTGCCAGTTCGTCGCCGATCCGTTCCAGCTGGAGCATCCGGTAGCGCGTGAACGGTGAGGCGGGGATGAGGTGCACTTCGACCACCGGCCCCTGCGGCCGGAAGCCCGGTGGCAGCAATTCCGAGCGCCAGCTGACCGGAATACCGTCCGGGACGGCGATCCGGGCAGGCGCAGCACCGGACCGCGGCGGCAGGACCACACGGGGCCCGAGCGGCGGCGGGACGTCCCGCGGCTGCCGGGTCAGCACCCGCAGCAGCGACTCCGCCGCCTCCGGGGTGTTGGCCCGGACCTCGTACCGGTCCGCCGCGTTGGGCTGGAGGAACTTCGGGATCTCCTCCTTCCCGTGGCCGGCCAGGAGAACGGGCAGGATCTTCGCCGTCCACGTTGCGCGGTCGCCCTGGAGCAGGTCGCGCAGCAGGGCCGCTTCCGACTGGCCGCCCAGGTTCAGGTCGTCGGGACCGTTCCCGTCGCCCATCCGCCGGTAGCCTTCGGACGCGATCACCAGGACGTAGTCGGACTCGGTGATGCGTGCGGTCATCCAGGCCTGCCAGTCCCGCCGCCGGTCGGTCGCCCAGCGGTCGAGCACCACGTCGATACCGTGGCGCACCAGGAAATCGGCGAAGGTCAGCACGGCTTCGCGGTGCTGCTCGCTGTCGTGCGTGTAGGACACGAAGACCTTCGGGTGGTCCCCGGGCTCGTGGCTGTCGTACCGGTTCTCTTGCGCCATCGGAAAAGCCCTCGTCGTCGGCGGGAAACAGGACAATTCTTGGACAGTTGCCGCATTCGGTGCTGCCCCGTTCGCGATCATGAGAGGGTACTGGCCGCGGTGATCTTGCCGGGTACGGGTGGGGAAAGGGCAGGCGGTGGTGACGGAAGCGGGGACAGCCGTCCGCTCGCCGCGCATCTTCGTGTCCTACGCCGGCGATTCGCCGGAACACGAACGCGCGGTGCGCGAGTTCGCGACCTTCCTGCGCACGCAGGCGGGCGTCGACGCGCAGCTGGACGTCTGGTACGCGGATCGGCGGCGGGACTGGACTTCCTGGGCGATCGAGCAGCTCCGGCAGGCCGAGTTCGTGCTGGCCATCGCGTCTCCGCAGTACAAGCGCATCCTGGACGGCCACACGCATTCGGCGGCCGTCCCCGCGAAAGTGCTCGAGGCCGCGATGATCCGCGACAACCTCGTCCGCGCTCTGCCCGGGGAAACGCGCCGGATATTGCCGGTCGTGCTCCCCGGGCACGACGCCGGTGAAATCCCGGACTGCCTGTGCGGGCATTCGACGACCCATTACCCGGTCGCGGAATTCACCCTCGACGGCGTCCGCGAACTGCTGGCGGCGCTGGCGGGCACACCGCTCTACGAACTTCCGCCGCTGGCGGTCTTCGTCCCACCGGAACCGGCCGTCGCCCCGGTGATCGCGGGCGAGCCGCGCGCCGGAAGCCCGACGGCGTCCACCCTGACCGGGGGAGCCGAGGTCGAAATCGGGCGGCACCGGTACCTCGTCCACGCCGACACGCTCGAAGTCCGGCCGGACCAGGGCGGCGCCGCACCGGTGCGCCAGGCGCGGGCGTTGCGGTTGGGTGAGCCGCGCGAATACGTCTGGCTGCGGCAGGTCGAGCTGCGGCCGGGCCCGCCGGCCGCGGAAGCGGAGTTCCTGGCCCGTGAACACCACCTGCTCGGCGAGCTCCGCGGCACGGCTCCCGGCTTCCCGCCGCCCCGCGAGTTGGTCCGCGAAGGAGCCGTGGTGACGGCCGTGAGCGGCTGGCCCGCCTCGCGTTCGCCCGGTGGCCCGTGCGGCACCTTGGCCGAGTTCGTCCCGCACATCGGCGAGCCGATCGACGCCTGGCGAGCCCGCACGACGTTGTCGGAGCTGGCCGGGTTGTGCCGCACCTTGGCCGCCCTGCACGCGCGAGGCTTCACCCACCGCGCGCTGTCCCCGGCCGGGCTCATCCGCCGGGACGACGGCCGGGTCGTGCTGCGGGACCTCGGCCTGGCCGGGACGCCGTACCGGCCCGGCGAGGGGCCGTCGCCCTACCAAGCCGCCGAGCAGCGGCTGCGCAGCCGGGGCCGGCCCGGCCCGTGGACCGACGTCCACCAGCTCGCGGCCGTGGCCTACCACCTCGTCACCGGATTTCCGCCGGACCCGGCGATCCCGCTGCCGGTCCGCAGCGCCGCCGTCGGGCTTCCGCAGCGCGCCGCCGACGCCATCGACGCCGCGCTCGCCGCCGACCCGGCCCGGCGCCCCGGACTGCGTGCGCTCGGCGAGGCGTTCCGGACCACCGGCGATCGTCACCAGTGAGAGAAGGAGAAGCCGGTTTGCTCCAGGTCGTCCCCTTGCCGCACGGGCTCGTCCTCGTCCCGGGGAAGCCGGTCGACGCGCGGCTGCAGCGGCAGCGCCGGGACCACCCCGGGCTGCCCGCCGGCGTCGGCCAGGTGGCGGCCGACCTGGCCGCGCGGCACGAGGGCGTGCCGGCCACGCTGGGCGCGCCGCGGCGGCCGGGCGACGACTGGAGCCTGCTGCTGCACTCCCACACCTACGTGGTGCGGCTCTTCGCGACGAAGTACGGCGACGCCTACACGATCGCCGCGATCGACCCGATCCGGCTCGAAGACCACGACCGGCTCGCCCGTGGCTGCCTGCTCCTGCGCACGACCTGGCTCGTCGTGCCCCAGCACCGGGACATCCCGAAGGGTGCGTCCGCGCACTGGGACCGCATCCGCCGGGAATGGGCCGCCGTGGGCGGAAACCGGGACGGCGGTCATCCGGCGCCTCCCGAAGTCCCCGCGCACACCGAGTTCCTCGACCGGCTGGACCAGCTGATCGACACCGACCAGCGGCTGGCCGCGACCCGGTCGCAGGCGGCGCCGGCCTACCCCTACCGGGCCGTGGAACCGGTGGGGGAACGGCGGTACACCGGTTCGCCGGTCTACGACTTCCGCGTCGTCGGCGGGCGGCTGCCGGAGCGGGACAAGTTCGTGCAGCTGCGGGGCGAACCGGAGCAACGCGGTCAGGTGATCCGGACCCGCGGCGATGCGGTGACGGTCCGCTTCGACCAGCCGATCAGCTGGGAACGGCTCGCCCAGCAGGGCGAACTGGAGCTCACCGCCAGTGACGTCGTCTTCGCGAAGCAACGCGAGGCCGTCGCGCTCCTGCGGGCCGGCCGGACGCGCAACCGGTCCGTGCTGCGCGTGCTGGCCGAGCACCGGGTGCGCGCGTACCGGCCGGTTCCGGAGACGCCGGGGGAGGACCTCGACGAGGACCAGGCGGCCGCGTTCCGCAGCGCGCTCGGCGTGCCCGATCTGCTGGTGGTCCTCGGGCCGCCGGGCACGGGCAAGACCCGGACCATCAGCCAGATCGCGCGGGCGTGCGCACTGGCCCCGGAGCGGGGGCCGGTGCTCGTCGCGTCGCACACGAACCGGGCCGTGGACAACGTCCTGGCCAAGCTGACGGCGGACGTCGTGGCCATCCGGGTGGGCAACGAAGGCCGGATCGATGCGTCGGGCCGGCCGTTCCTGCTGGAACGCCGGGCCGCCGACCTGCGCGGCGAGGTGCTGGGGACCACCGCGGCGGCGCGCGCGAAGTACGAGCGGTTGCCGGCGGCCGAGCGGTGGGCGGGGGAACTGGGCCGCCGGATCGGTGCCCTCGGCACCGCGCTGGGCGCGGCACAAGCCGCCCGGGGCGGTCTGGCGGACGCACGACGGCATTTCGGCGGCCCGGCTCAGGAGCAGTTCGATGCCGCCGTCGCCGCGTTGTCCGGTCAAGAGGCGAAGATCGGCAAGCGGCGGGCCAAGGTGGACCGGCTCGCGCAGCGCGACCGGCAGGCGCGCCCGTGGCCGTGGTTCGCCGGGCTCGGAAGGGCACTGGCTCGACGGCGGGCGCGCCTGCTGGCCGCCCGCGGTGCCGAACTGGCGGAGCTCGGGAAGGGCGCCGACTGGCTTCGCGAAGCCGTGCGTGCGGCCGACCACGCGCTCGATCTGGCCACCGGACACGTGCCCGCCGTGCACGCCGCCCGGCACTCCCTGCACGAGGCCACTCGCCGGACAGAAGAGCGCCGGGCGGAAGCGATGGCCGCCGCGCACGCGGTCCGGGTCACGCTCGGCCCGGTGGACGTCCTGCCGGAACTGCGCGACGAGAGTGCCGAAGCGACCGTGCTGACGCTGGGCCGCCTGTACACGTGGCTCGGCCCGCGCCTGGCGCTGCTGCGCGCCCGGGCGAAGCTGCTCGACGAGTGGCACGAAGAGGCCTCGGGTGCGGTCGAGCAGCTCTACCCCGAGCTGATCCGCTACGCCGACGTGATCGGGGCGACCTGCATCGGCTCGGCGTCGCGCTCGGAGATCGCCGAAGTGGAATTCGACCTGGCCATCGTCGACGAAGCCGGGCAGATCGGCGTCGGCAACCTGCTGGTGCCCCTCGTCCGCGCCGAGCGGACGGTGCTGGTCGGCGACCACCAGCAGCTGCCGCCGTTCGTCGACGACGAGCTCGAAGCCTGGGCCGCCGGAAGCGGTGACCCCGCGCTCCGGGACCTGCTCACGAAGAGCGCGCTCGAGGTGCTCGTGGGCCGCCTGCCGGACAGCCACGTCGTGCGGCTGCGCCGGCAGCGCCGGATGCCGAAGGTCATCGCCGACTTCATTTCGGAAACGTTCTACGACGGGACGCTCACGACGATGGTGGAGCGAGACCATCACGACCCGATCTTCGCCGGCCCGCTGGCCTTCGTCGACACCTCCGGCCTCGCCGAAGCGCAGCGCGCCGAAACCCCGGCCCGTGACTGGGATCCGCGGTTGCCGGGCGGGTCGGTCAACCACGCGGAGGCCCGCCTGCTGGCCGAGCTCGCCGCGTTCTACCACCGCCGTCACGAGGAGTGGGCGCTGATCGTGCCGTACGCCGCGCAGGTGAAACTGGTCAAGGAGCTGCTGCGCGCGGAAATAGCGGACCAGGACACGATCGACACGAACGTGGGGACCGTGGACTCGTTCCAGGGCGGCGAACGGGACGTGATCCTCTACGGGTTCACCCGCAGCAACCGGGCGAACAACGTCGGTTTCCTGCGTGAGCTGCGCCGGGCGAACGTCGCGTTCACCCGCGCGAAGCAGCAGCTGGTGCTGACCGGCGACCTCGCCATGCTCCGGCTGGCCCGTGACGCGGACTTCCGCGAGCTGGCCCGGGCGCTGGGCCGGCACGTCGCCGCGGCCGGGGACGTGCGGCCCTACGCGGAGATCCGCCGCGTGCTCGACGACCTGCGGGACGTTTCGTGAGCGGGCGCAGGAAACTCATGCGCTACCCGGAGGAACGGGCACTCGAGGACGCCGCCTTCGGCCAGGGCCTGACGCCGTTGCACGTGTTCGCCGTCCTGCTGCCGGTCTGGCAGGTCGAAGTGCGGGCGACGACGACCGACGGCCGGCCGTACGAGCTGATCGACCGATACCTCGAGCGCGGGATCGCCGAGGCCGGCCTGGGCACCACGGCCGAACTGGCCGCGTTCTTCGCGCTGGACCACGCCCTCGTCGACCGGGCGCTGCGCGTGCTGCACCGGATCGGCCACCTCGAGGTGCGCGACGGGCGGCTCGCGCTGACCGAGCTCGGCCTGCGGTCGCAGCGGGACCGGGTGTGTTACGTCGTCCGGCGCGAGGACCGGCGGAAGCTGTACTTCGACGGGTTCCGGTCGGCTCCGCTCAGCCGTCCGTACTACGACGCCGACGTGGTCACCTTCCTGACCGTCGGCGAAATCCCGGCCGCCACGGCGAACGAGAAGTACCGCACCTACCGGATGCTCCACACCAGCCACGGTTTCCGGACCGGCGCGCCGGCGGAACTGGCCGGGCGCGCGGACCGCGACCACTACAACCTGCCCGTGCGGATCGACCGGCCCGAGATCCTCGACCGGCCGGAGTGCGTCTACCTGCCGGTGTTCGTCGTGCGCGCGGCGGAGACGAGCGGCCGGCTCCGGCACCTGGTCTACAGCCAGGCCGCCGACGTCGCGGACCCGGAGCTCGGCACCCTGTGCGAAACGACCCCGGAGATCGCCGGGGTGCTCGAGTCGGACGCGCACACCGCGGACGCGGAGGCCCGGATCACCGGGTGGCTGCGCAACCAGGGCCTCGAAGACTGCGCCCCGGTCCGCACCGCGCAGGGTGGCTGGCGGGTGGTGCTGCCGGCCGGGAGCTTCCGGCCCGACGGGCCGGTACCGCTCGCCAAGCTGGGGTCGTTCGCCGTCCTGAAGACCGATCTGGTGCACGTCTGGTGCGTGGACCGGGGCACGCGGGAACGAGCTTTCCTGGACCGGCTCGACGCTCTCCTCGGCCGCGGCCCGAACGGGCGTGAAGCCGAGCTCGAGGCCCGGGTGGCGCGGATCGTCCGGCAGTTCGGCCTGGGCGACCTCGGTCTGCCGGAAATCCGCGACCGGGCCGGGAAAGCCGGGCGCGGCAGGCTGGCCGACCGCCTCGGTCAGCTCTTGGAGGGCGGCGGAGCCGCGGGCTGAGCCGAGCTGATCGGTTCCTGCAGTTCCGTCACCCAGCCCGCGGGGTCCTCCGGACAGTCCAGGTAGGCCTCCCGCTGCGGCCCGGCCGAGCGGCAGCCGTGGTCGTCGATCCAGCGCACCACCGCCTGCCAGCTCGGCAGGACGCCGTCCAGCGCGCCGCGGTGCACGAGCGTGGCCGCGCGGGTGGGTGGCAGGTCCGCCACCGCCAAGCCGTTGAGGTCGCCGCCGCCGACCGAAGCCGGGATCGCTGCGTGCACGACGACTTCGTCCTCCGCGCGCTGCTCGTAGTAGCAGGTCAGGCGTCCGGCCGGCGTGACGTCCGCCTGCGGGAGGCGGCGGCCGAGTTCCGCGCACAGCGGGTGGACGACCGGCCCGATGGCCTCCGGCGCGAACCCCGCCGCGATCCCGGTCAGTTCCACCACGCGCATCGCGGGCAGTTCCTTGACGACGACGTCGTGGGCGGGCGGGCGGCCGTCCGCTTCGATCGTCCGCAGCCGCGCCTCGACCCGCGCCAGCCGGGCCGCGCCTTCGGCCAGTGCGGCTTCCAGTTCGGCGCGCCGCAGCGCCAGCATGCCGCGCACCTGCTCGACGCTGACCTCGTCCGCCAGCAGCGTGGCCACCTGCTCCAGCGTGAACCCGAGGTCCTTCAGCGCGACGATCCGGTTGAGCCGGGCCAGCTGGCCCGCGGTGTAGCTGCGGTAGCCGGTCGCGGGGTCGACGCGGGCCGGGCGCAGCAGCCCGAGCGCGTCGTAGTGGCGCAGCATCCGGACCGAAACCCGGCCGTGGCGGGCGAAGTCACCGATCGAGAACACGAGCCGATCCTTCCCCAGGCGGGACGAACCCGCCGACGACGTCCGCGGCGAGTTCCGCGAACGTGATCGCGGTGTCGTCCTCGTGGGCGGGCCCGGCGACCTGCAGCCCGGCCGGCAGCCCTTCGCCGGCCGGGGCGCTGACCGCCGGCAGCCCGGGCAGCGACGTCTGCGCGATCCAGAACACCTGGTCGTCGTAGCGGTGCCGGTCGTCGTGGGTGCGCGCGGTGGTGAACACCGTCGGGCCGAGGAAGACGTCGACGTCGGCGAAGTACCGGCCCCACGCGGCGGTCGCGACCGCGCGCCGCCGCTCCTGCTCGGCGGTCCCGGGCGGTGTCCGCCCCTCCTGGCTCGCGAAGAACAGTTCCACCTGGAAGCCGAACGCCGCCGCCTGGGCGACCGGGTCGACGTCCGGCGGCCAGCCCTCGCGCACCCGCACTCCGGCGCGGGCCAGCGCGTCGACGGCGTCCGACAGGGCGGCGCCGACCTCGCCGGTGACCGGGCAGGCCGGATCGTCGAGCACCACGCCGACGCGGAAGTCCTCGAGCCGGGACCGCCGTGACGGCCGCAGCGGCCCGCCGGTGACGGCCAGTGCGAGGCGCAGGTCGGCCGCCGACCGGGCCAGCGGACCGGCCGCCGAAGGGAATTCCCGGGCGAGCGCCACGGGCGGTCCGGGCGGCTGGAACCCGCGCAGCGGCACGGTGCCCGGCGTCGGCTTGAGGCCGTAGACCCCGCAGTAGGCGGCCGGGATCCGGATCGACCCGGCCAGGTCGGAGCCGTACTCGAGGTAGGTCAAGCCGGCGGCGAGCGCGGCCGCGGCACCACCGCTCGAGCCGCCGGGCGTCCGGGTGTGCTCCCTCGGGTTGAGCGTCCGCCCGTGGAGCGGGTTCTCGGTCCGGCCGAAGTCGGCGAGCAGGTGGTGCACGTTCGACTTGCCCACGATGATCGCCCCGGCGGCCCGCAGCCGGGCGACGACGTCCGCGTCCTCGTCCGCGACGCAGTCGGCGAACGCCGGTTCGCCCCAGGTCGTGGGCAGGCCTTGCACGGCGAAGGCGTCCTTGACCGTCATCGGGACGCCGTGCAGCGGCCCGACGTCGTCGCCGCGCGCCACGGCCCGGTCGGCATCCGAAGCGGCCTGCAGCGCGGAGCCGCGGCAGGTCGCGACGACGGCGTTGACGGTGGAGGCGTCGATGCGGGCGAAGAGCTGTTCGGTCAGGTCGCGGGACGCGAGTGTGCCGCGGCGGATCCCGGCGGCCACCTCGGTCGCGGTGCGGAACGGTGTCATGGGTCCGGGGTAGCGGCTGACACGGTGTCAGGGTCAAGGCGTTTCCCGGGACCCCCGGCCGGGGTAGCTCACGAGGTGATCGCCGCCCGGCCCGCGGGCGGCGCAGCGCGGCGGAGGGAAGACCGATGTCGACCGCACCCCCGGCACCGCCCGGACCGATCCAGCCCCAGCCCGTCGTCCCGGCGGACCCCAATCCCGGGCAGCCGCTCCCGGACCCCGGCGTGCCCGTCCCTGATCCCGGCGTGCCCGTCCCGGATCCGCTGCCCCCGGAGCCGAAGCCCGGCCCCGAGCGCGAGTCGCTTTGAGGCTCAGAACATATGAGTTCCGTATGACTTCGTGTACCGTCGGGGTATGACAACAGCGCAGAGCTACCGCCGGATGGTCAACGCCGGCAACAAGATCGTCGTGGGGCTGCAGCGCCTCGGCGTCGCCTTCGGCCCGATGCAGCTGCTCACCGTGCCCGGACGGCGCACCGGCGTCCCGCGGACGTTCCCCATCGCGGTCATGGCCCTCGACGGCGAGCACTACATCTTCCAGGCCTATCCGAAGGCGGCCTGGGTGGTGAACGTCCGGGCCGCGGGGGAGGTGACGCTGACCCGCGGCCGCCGTTCCTCGGTCGTGCGGCTGGCCGAGCTGCCGGTGGAGGCGCGGCGGCCCGTCCTGCGGCGGCTCGTCGAGACGAGCCCGGCGAGCGTGGGGAAGCGGTTCGTGACGACCGGCCTGGCGGACGCGCCGACGCCGGACGCCGTCGCGGCCGCCGCGGACCGCATCGCGGTCTTCCGCGTCGAACGGGTCTGAGGTCGAGCGCGCCCGAGCCGGCGGCCGGGCGATGACCGGGCGCGCTTGGCCCCGCTTCGCTCGGGTCAGGCGTCGATCTGCCTGCGGTCGCCGGCGCCGTCGATCTCGATGCGGCGCGGCTTCGCCTTCTCGACGATCGGGATGCGGACGGTCAGCACCCCGGCGTCGTAGCTCGCGGTGATGTGCTCGGTGTCCAGGGTGTCGCCGAGGAACAGCTGGCGGGAGAACACGCCGAGGCGCCGCTCGGAGACGTGCATCTTGACGTCGTCGCCGGTCGGCAGGGGCCGTCGTTCGGCCTTGACCGTGAGGACGTTGCGCTCGACGTCCAGCTCGACGGCGCCGGGATCGACACCGGGCAGGTCGAAGCACACCACGAACTCGTCGCCGGCGCGGTAGGCGTCCATCGGCATCGCGGCCGGCTTCGACCAGGTGCCAGCGCCGAAGACCTGCTGGGCGAACCGGTCGAGGTCGCGGAACGGGTCGGTGCGCATCAACATGGGGATCCACCTCCTGGACTTGACAGCTCTGGTGTCAACACGCGGGTCTGTTCTAGCATGTCGTCAAAACGATGACAAGAACTGGGTCGTCGAAAGGATGACGTCATGGAGGGAATCGACCCCGCCGGCGCGCTGCGCCGGATCCAGGAGGTGGTCGCGGCCGCCCGGGCCGGTGCGGGGGACCAGGACCGGCTGCTGGCGGCGTTGTCCGGCCTGCGGCAGCTGCGGGAGGAACTCGCGAGCTGGGAACCGGAGCTGATCGCGGCGGCCAGGGCGGCGGGCACCAGCTGGGTCGCGCTCGCGCCCGCACTGGGCGTCGCGAGCCGCCAGGCCGCGGAACGGCGGTACCTGCGGCTGCAGCCGTCGCACCCGGGGGCGAAAACGGGCGAGGCGCGGGTCGACGCGGAACGCGACCGGCGCGCGGGCGACCGGGCCGTCGCCGACTGGGCCCGCCGCAACTCCGCGATCCTGCGCCAGCTCGCCGGCCGGGTCAGCGCCCTCGACGGCCTCGGCCCGGCCGCGCAGGAGAGCGCCGACCGCCTCGGCGTGGCACTGGGCGACGACGACCCGGCCACGCTCCTTTCGCCGCTGGCCGCCGCGCGGCCGCACCTGACCGGCGCGCACGCCGGGCTCGCCGAACAGCTCGGCGAGATCTCCGCCCACACCGACCAGCTGCGCCGCGACGCGGCCGGAAACCGCCGTTCCCGCGACTGAACGGGTTTGCCCGGCGGCGCGCCGGGCACCCCTCGCGGAAGCGACGGAAGGACGGTGCCGCATGACCGCCGAACCCCCGGATCCGGACCCCCGCCGGACCCCGGACCTGGAGCCGGGCGGTGGCGTGCCCCCGGGCAGCACGCCACCCGACTCCGCGCAGACGTCGGGGCTGTCGCACCCGCAGCCGATGCCGTCCAAGGCGATGCCGGTGCTCTGGCTGATCCTCACCGGCGTGCTCGTGCTGATGGTGGCGGCACTGGTCCTTTCGCTGGCCGTCGGCTGGTTGAGTGTCTGAAATCGTCTCGGAGCGGGTACCTGCTGCCCATGGACGACACCCCTGACCGGACGGAGACCCGGGCGGAACTGCTGCCCGAAGAGCAGGCCGTGGAGAGCGCGGACCCCGAGGCCCAGGCCCGCGAGGTCCTGCGCGACTCCGACCGCCGCACCGAGCACCCGGAAGCGACGCTGGGCCGCCGGCGTCCGGAAGACACGGTTTAGCCGCCGCGGAAGTTCTCGTGCGTGGCCGGGTGACCCGGCCGTGCCTTCGCGTCCTCGTCTTCCAGCGGTCCATCCGGCCCGTCCGGCTCGTTGCGGCGGGGCGGGTCGTCGACCGGGTTCCCGCTCGAGTCCACCTCACCCGTCTCGTCGTGGGGCTGCGACATCGGTCCTCCATAAGATTGTTGGTGTTCAGGACGGGTTGTTCTGGATGCCCAGGGCGATGGGGTGTGGCTGATCGGTCCTTGCCCTCTTGTGGTGGCTTCTGAGGAGTGGCCGCCCTGTCGTTCTGGACGCCCTGGCCGCTGATTGAGATCTGCGCTTGGTCGCTGTTTATGGAGATGCCGGCGGGTCGTCCACGGGGTTGACGTGCACGAACAGGGAGGACCGGCTGGATGGCCGTGGGGAAGGTGTGGGTCGGGATCGATGTCGGCAAGGGCTTTCATCACGCCTGCGCGGTGGACGCGGCCGGGAAGGTCGTGTTCTCGCGGAAGGTGGCCAACGGCCAAGCCGCGATCGAGCAGCTGATCGCCCACACCACCGCGAAAGCCGCGGAGGTGGTGTGGGCGGTGGACATGACCTCCGGCGCGGCGAGCCTGTTGATCACGTTGCTGCTGGCCACGGGCCAGCCGGTGGTGTCGGTGCCGGGCCGGTTGGTCAACCGGATGGCCGGTGCGTTCGCCGGTGAAGGCAAAACCGACGCGCGTGACGCCCGCACCATCGCCGAAACCGCCCGGATGCGCAGCGATCTGACCCCGATCACCAGCCCCGAGGAGGTCGTGGCCGACCTGCAGGTGCTCACCGCGCGCCGGGAGGATCTGATGGCCGACTGGGTGCGCGGGGTCAACCGGATCCGCGAGCTGTTCGCGAGTATTTTTCCCGCGCTGGAGCGGGCGTTCGACTACTCCACGCGTTCCGCGCTGATCCTGCTCACCGGGTTCCAAACCCCGGACGGCATCCGCGCTGCCGAAGCACCCGGACTGTCGGCCTACCTGGCCGAACACGGTGCCTGGGCCAAGGGAATCCCGTCCATCGTGGACAAAGCCCTCGCGGCCGCCGGTGAGCAAACCGTTGCCCTGCCGGGTGAAGCGGTGACCGCGCCGTTGATCGCGCGGCTGGCCCGGCAGCTGCTCGACTTGGACCGGGAGATCAAGGACCTCGGCAAGCAGATCGCCGACCGGTTCGCTGAGCACCCGGACGCCGGGCACATCACCAGCCTCGACGGGTTCGGTCCCATCCTCGGGGCCCAGCTGCTGGCCGGCACCGGCGGCGACCTGCAAACGGCGTTCCGCAGCTCCGCGCACCTGGCCGCCTACGCCGGTCTCGCCCCGGTGCCCCGCGACTCGGGACGGGTACGCGGCAACCTGCACCGCCCGCAGCGCTACCACCGCGGGCTGCGCCGGGTGTTCTACCTGGCCGCCCTGTCGGCGATCAAACGCCCCAACAGCCCATCCCGCACCTTCTACCTGCGCAAACGCAGCGAAGGGAAACGCCACACCCAGGCCTTGATCGCCCTGGCCCGCCGTCTGGTGGACGTCATCTGGGCGCTGCTGCGCGACGGCCGCGAGTTTCATCCCTCACCGCCGGTCACGGCCGCAACCGCTGCTTGACACGGTCATTGAGACTCCTCCGGTAGCCGTTCCCCCGTGGCTACCCGGCCGACACCGGCGTCAACCGCTCCTCCGAACGCGTGTCGCCGCGCAGCAGCAGGACCGCGACCAGGCCGAGCGCGGCCACGACGGCGAAGAAGTAGAAGCCCCACGGGTAGGCGACCCCGGCGGTGACCAGAGCGCCGGTGACGAACGGGCCGAGGATCGAGCCGAGCCGCCCGACCGCCGACGTCAGGCCGAGTGCCGTGCCGCGGGCCGACGCCGGGAACGCGTGCGCCACGTAGCCGTAGATCAGCACCTGCGCGGAGAACACGAACACGCCGGTCAGCAGCACGACCGCGTTGAGCAGCACCGCGTTCCCGATCTTCAGGCTCAGCGCCGCCAGCAGGACCGCCCCGGCGCCGAACCAGATCCGCGCGATGACCCGGATGCCGAACCGGTCGGCGATCGTGCCCGCCAGCACCAGGCCCAGCACCGCGCCGATGTTGAGCACCAGCAGCAGTGTGATCGACGTCGAGATCGGGTAGCCCGCGGTGCGCATCAGCTGCGGCAGCCAGGTGTTGAGCCCGTAGACCAGCAGCAGTCCCATGAAGGACCCCGTCCACACCGCGATGCTGATCCGCCGGAACCGGGCGCCCAGCAGGTCCTTGAGCCCGACGCGCTCGGCCGTTCCGCGGGCTTCGAGGTAGGCCGCGGACTCCGGCAGCTTCCACCACATCAGCGGCACGGCGAGCAGGCCGACGATCCCGCCGCCGTAGAACAGCAGGTGCCAGTCCTCCTTGGCGTACAGCGCGAGGATCGACGTGAGCACCGCGCCGACGTGGTAGCCGGTCATGGTGAACGTGCTCGCGCTGGCCCGCCGCCGGGACGGCAGGTTCTCCGACATCACCGTGAGCGCCACCGGCATGCACGCACCGAGGCCGAGCCCGGCGACGAACCGGAAGATCCCGAACGTCGCCACGTTCGGCGCGAGCGGCGTCAGCAGGGTGAACAGCGAGAACAGCAGGACCGAGCCGATGAGCATCACGCGGCGGCCGAACCGGTCGGTGAGCGGGCCCAGGCCGGCCGCGCCGACGGCCACGCCGATCAGCGACACCGTCGCGACCAGCGTCGCGCCGGCCGCGGTGAAGCCGAGGTAGCCGCTCTTGAGCAGGGTGGGGATGGTCGCGCCGAGCGCGACCAGGTCGTAGCCCTCGAGCAGGACCGTCAGCCAGCAGAGGACTGCTGTCCACGCGCCACGGGCGGGAGACGTCGTCATTGTCGTGCTCCTCGATTCAGGGGATCAGAAGGGGTAGTTCGCGATTTCCGCGCGGACGGTCAGCCACTGCGTCTCGGTGAAGGCCTCGATGTTGGCCTTCGCCCCGCCGAAGCGGGAGCCGTTGCCGGAGTCGCCGACGCCGCCGAAGGGCGCGGTCGGCTCGTCGCCGACGGTCTGCTCGTTGATGTGCACCTTGCCCGACCGGACCTCCTCGGCCAGCTTCATCGCCGTGCCGACGTCGCCGAGGATGCCGACCGACAGGCCGTACTCCGAGTCGTTGACCAGCCGGGCGGCCTCGTCGAGGTCGCGGTAGGCGCGCACCGGCGCCACCGGGCCGAAGATCTCCTCGCGCCAGGCCGGGCTGCGGTCGTCGAGTCCGAAGAGGACGGTCGGCGGGTAGAACGGCGCGTCGGGCTTGCCGCCCGCCAGCACCTGCGCGCCCGCGGCGACGCTGCGGTCGACGACGTCGGTGACGTGCGCGAGCTGGCGGTCGTCGATGATCGGGCCGAGCGCGACGTCGCCGTCGGCCGGGTTGCCCACCGGCAACCGGCGCGCCTTCTCCGCCAGCGCCTCGACGTACTCGTCCACCTGGGACTCGTGGACGAGGTGGCGGCCGGTCGTCATGCAGATCTGGCCCTGGTGCAGGAAGGAGCCGAACGCGCCCGCCGAGGCCGCCTTGGCGACGTCGGCGCCCGGCAGCACGACGAGCGCGTTGTTGCCGCCGAGCTCCAGGTGCACGCGCTTGAGCGAGCGCGCGGCGGCCTCGCCGACCTTCCGCCCGGCCGCGGTGGAGCCGGTGAACGACACGACCGACACCTCCGGCGCGTCGACCACCGCGGCGCCGACGGCCGCGTCCCCGGGCAGCAGGTGCAGCAGGCCTTCGGGCAGCCCGGCCTCCTCGAAGACGCGCAGGATGCTCACGCCGCCGCACACCGCGGTCCGCAGGTCCGGCTTGAGCAGCACGGCGTTGCCGAGCGCGAGCGCCGGGGCGACCGAGCGGATGGCCAGGATGAGCGGGAAGTTGAACGGCGAAATCACCGAAACCACGCCGGCCGGCACCCGCCGGGCCAGCGACCAGCGGGGTTCGCCGGTGCTCAGCACCTCGCCGAGCGGGTGCGTCGGCAGGGCCGCGGCTTCGAAGCAGATGCCGGCCGCCATCTCCGTCTCGATCCCGGCCTTGGGCCGCGTCGAGCCGGCTTCGCGGACGATCCAGTCCTGCACCTCGGCGGCGTGCGCCTCCCACAGCTCGCCGGCGCGGCGCAGCACGGCGGCGCGCTCGGCGGGC
This sequence comes from Amycolatopsis sp. lyj-23, assembly GCF_046549135.1. NCBI lineage: Bacteria > Bacillati > Actinomycetota > Actinomycetes > Pseudonocardiales > Pseudonocardiaceae > Amycolatopsis > Amycolatopsis sp. lyj-23. The sequence goes on from NZ_JAJPWN010000021.1 coordinate 200,196, forward strand.
TTGCGCCGGGCCCAGTCGCGCTGGGCCCGCGCGGCGGCCGTGGCGGCGTCCGTGACGTCGCCCGGTGTCGCGACGCCGACGTGGCCCAGGGTGGCCCCGGTCGCCGGTTCGACGACCGCGTGGGTGCCGCCGGTGCCGCCGTGGAATTCGTGCTCGAGCAGGGACATGATCACTCCGGTGTGGTCGGTTCGGTGTCGACCTGGAGCAGCCGGGGGCCGTCCGGGGTCGCCTTGAGCTGGGTGCGCAGGTCGTCTTCGTCGGTGACCGTGGTGGCCTCGACGCCGTACCCGGCCGCGATGGCCGTGAAGTCGAGGCCGGGGATCTCCGTGCCCGGCACGTCCGGCGTCCCGAGCAGCTCGCCGAACCACCGCAGAGCGCCGTAGACGCCGTTGCGCAGGATCACGAACGTGACCGGCACGCGGTACTGCGCGGCGGTCCACAACGCCGTGATGCCGTAGTTGGCCGAGCCGTCGCCGATGACGCCGACGACCGGGCGGTCCGGGCTGCCCATGGCCACGCCGACCGCGGCGGGCAGGCCGAAGCCGAGCCCGCCGGCGGCCGGGAAGAAGTACGAGCCTTCGCGGCGCAGGTCCATCTGCCGCCACCAGGCCGAGTTCGTCGACGTCGACTCGACGACGTAGCGGGTGTCGCCGGGCTGGGTGTCGCGCAAGGCGGCGAAGACCTGCTCCGGGTGCAGCGCTTTGGCGCCGGTCTTCGGCTCCGGCGTCTCGCCGTAGCCCGTCCGGGCGGCGCGGGCGGGCACCTTGGCCAGCAGCGCCTCGATCACCGGTGCGGGGTCGGCCACCAGCGCCTCGCCCATCGGCGCGCGGGCGGCGGCGCCGAAGTCGTCGGTGACCTGGACCAGCCGGGTGCCTTCGGGCAGGTACGCGCCGGGGACGTGCTGGTGGTAGCGGAAAACCGGCGCGCCGAGCACCAGCACGAGGTCGTGCCCGGTCAGCGCGGCCGACACGGGCGCGATGCCGGCGGGCAGCACGCCGCGGAACAGCCGGTGCCGGTTGGGGAAGGGCAGCCGGTGCGGCGACGGCGCCACCCACGTCGGCAGCCCGAGGTGCTCGGCCAGGGCGACGGCCCGGTCGAAGAGCCCGGTGGCGTCGATGTCGCCGCCGAGGACCAGCGCCGGGTTCTTCGCCGCGGCGACGCTCGCGGCGAGGTCGTCGAGCTGGGTTTCGCTGGGCGAGAGCCCGCGCTGGACGTCCCGGTCGAGCGCAGGGCTCGCGGGCAGCTCGGCGGCCCAGTCGTCGTAGGGCACGGACAGGTAGCTCGGCCGCCGGTGCAGCTCGGCCTCGAACACCGCCTGCGCGAGCGACCGGGGCACGTCCTCGGCGCAGCTCGGCTCGCCCGACCAGGCGACCAGCGGGCGCATCAGCTGCGTCGCGTCGACGTTGGCGAGCATCGCCTCCAGCCCGATCGCCGTCCGGACCTGCTGGCCGGCGGTGAGCACCAGGGGAGAGCGCGAGTAGACGGCGTTGGTGAGCGCGCCCATCGCGTTGCCGGAGCCGGCGGCGGCGTGCAGGTTGACCAGCACCGGGCGGCCGGTCGCCTGGGCGTAGCCGTCGGCCATCCCGACGACGGCGCCTTCGTGCAGGCCCAGGACGTAGCGGAAGTGTTCCGGCAGTTCGGCGAGGAACGGCAGCTCGTTGGAGCCGGGGTTGCCGAAGATGGTCGTCAGGCCTCGGCGGTCCAGGAACTCGTGGGCGAGCCGGCGGGCGGTGGGCATCGATGTCCTCCTCGAAGTTGGCCTGACCCTATGGACCTGCGCGTCTGTGTTCCAATAAATGTTGGCTCGTGGCTTCATAGATGGGATCGATAATGCAGGACTTCGACCTGAACCTGGTGCGCACGTTCGTGCTGCTGTACGAGACCCGCAGCGTGACCGCCACGGCCGAGTCGATGCACGTCACGCAGCCGACGATCAGCTACAGCCTGCAGAAGCTGCGGCGCCGCTTCTCCGACGAGCTGTTCCGCCGCACCGGCGGCGGCCTGGTGCCGACGACGACCGCCCGCGCGCTCTACGAGCCGCTGCACAGCGCGCTGTCGGAGATCGAGACGGCGGTCAGCGGGGCGAAGTCGTTCTCGCCGTCGACGGCACGGGCGGCGTTCACGCTGTGCCTGTCCGACCTGGGGGAGATCTCGCTGCTGCCGCGCCTGATGGCGGCGCTGCCGGGGAGTGCTCCCGGGGTGACGCTGACGGTCCGGCCGCTGGACGTCGAGCGCGCGGCCGACCAGCTCGGCCGCGGCGACATCGACGCGTTCATCGCGTCCTCGCTCATCAGTTCCCAGCGCGTCGCCCGGCTCCCGCTGTTCTCCGAGGGCTACGTGGGCATGGTGGCTTCCGACCACCCGCGGCTGGCCTCGGCGGTCACGTTCGACGAGCTGGCGGCGGAACGCCACGTGACGGTGTTCGGCCCGACCGGCCACGACGGCCCCCGCCGCGCGCTGCAGGCGCACGGCCTGCTCGCCCGCGTGGTGCTCGAGGTGACGCGCTTCGCGGCGCTGCCGTACCTGGTGCAGGACGGCGAGCTGGTGGCGATGGTGCCGCGGCTGGTGGCGCAGATGTTCGCGGCCCAGCACCGCGTCCGGCTGTTCGAGCTGCCGCTGGAGGTCGAGCCGGCCCAGGTGTCGGTGTACACGCGGCACACGCACGCCCGCAGCCCGGCCCAGCACTGGCTGGTGGGCTTCATGCAGTCGGTGCTCGGCTAGCCGGCCGTGCAGCTCGCACCGTTGAGGGTGAACCCGGCGGGCGAGGGGTTGCCGTGGTCGAAGGCGCCGTTGAAGCCGATGTCGACGGTGGCGCCAGGAGCGAGGGTGAGGTTGTAGGAAACCGCTTTCATGGTGACCCGTGAGCCGCTCTGGGAGTAGTCGCCGTTCCAGCTGTGGGTGACCCGCTGCCCGGCGGTGAAGGTCCAGTTGACGGTCCAAGGCGAGAGCGTCCGGGTGCCGGTGTTGGTGACGGAGACCCCGGCGGTGAACCCGTTGGGCCACTGATCGGTGACGGCGTAGCGAACGGTGCAGGCGGCGACCACCGCAGGCGGAGGGGGAGGAGCGGCCTGCGTGGTGCTGCCGGCGGTGGTCTTGGGCGCGGCGGCGGAGGAGGTCTGCCGCAGCACGGTGGGAACCGGAGCAGGCGCGGCGGTGGTGGCGCTGGTCCGCGGAGTGGTGGTGGCGGGAGCGAGTGGCCCGGGTCCCACGGCGGCCTGCCGCCCGGGCGAGCTTTCGGAGGTGACGGCGATGACAACCAGGCTCCCGACGACAACGGCGGCCCCACAGAGGGCAGAGACCCACCGAATCCGCCGCCCAGCCCGCTGCTGCCCGGCGGCGGCCGCCCGCGCCCGCTGCTCGAGCCGTTCCCGGTACCCATCCCCGGTATCGGCGTCCCGCACCCGCGTGCCGGGGAGGTGGCCCCCGAGAGCCCGCGGCATGGCCCCGGTTTCCCGCAGCAGCTCATCAACGGAGACCTCATCATCAGGCCGCCACCCGGTGCGCGCCATACCGAACCTCCAGGTCCCGAGGGGCGCCGGAACGCGCTGGCTTGCCCGGCGAATCCTAGGAACGGAAGGCTTGGTTGTAAACCGGCGTTTTGCAGGTCGCTTGCGGGGTTCGGGGTCCTGGATCGATGCAGGAGGGGTGGAACCGGTCGATCTTGCCAGAGGTCTGCCGGCGGTGGATCGACACCCCCCTGAAGGCGGGGTCGGGGTGGCCGTATACTCTTTCTTCAGCAGGTCCGAGTGGCGGAATGGCAGACGCGCTAGCTTGAGGTGCTAGTGCCCTTAACGGGCGTGGGGGTTCAAGTCCCCCCTCGGACACACGCACTATCTGCACCCGGGCTGGTCGTCGAGTAGACGGCCAGCTCTTTTGGTTCGTAGCGTAGCTCTAGGTTCAGGGCGCGGTACAGGCGACTCAGGCCAGCCGTGGTTGCGTCGGCCAGTGTCCCGCAGACGTCGCCGAGGGCATCGATCCTCGCGTAGATCTCCGCATGACTTACCGTCGAGTCTGCTGGCACGCTCTCGATCTGGGCTTTCGCGGCCGCTCGTTCTGCCTGTGCCTGGTTCATCGGTTCGACGAGCGCTTCGGGCTCGATGCCGGCCGCGATGGCGGCCTGATACCGCTGAAGCCTCGCCTCTGCGTCCGCCAGTCGGTTCCGCGCCGCTTCGAGCGGACCACCGCCGGCCTTGCTCCCGTCCGATCCGAGTAGCGCGGCCGCCGTTCGGTCGCGGTTGTCCGGGTGGAACAGCTCGTGAAGCCATCCGTTGAGCGCCTCGACGACCACACCTTCGCGCAGGTTCACCGTCTTCGGGTGCTCCGCCAGCTGCAGCGAGCCCGGCGCCATAGTCCGCGAGGTGCAGCGGTAGTAGGCGCCTTTCCGGATCGTGGCTCCTTGCATCTTCCGGCCACAGACTCCGCATCGGATCAGTCCGCGCAGCAGATATGACCGTGCGGTGTTTCGGGCGCCTCGCTCGGCCTTGCGTGCCGTCTTCAATCCGCCTGCCGACTTCGACCGGCGCAATAGCTGCGCCTGCGTGAAGGTTTCCACGGACACGATCGCCGGGTGTGCCTGCTCGCGCGACCGGACGATCCGGTCGGGAGTCGCGCGCTTGAACCGCACCACGTGGCCCGCGGCGACGTCTTCCGGGTCGAGCAACGTCTCATGTTTCGTCCAACGCCCGAAGATCGCGTAGCCGGTGTATCGCGGGTTGTCCAGGATCGCCCGCACCGAACTGCCTTGCCAGCCGTCCGCGAGCCGGTGCCGGTTCTGGTCCGGCCGATGGGCGGAGGGGCAGGGAATGCCGTCGCGGTTGAGCAGGTTGGCGATCGCTCGATCGCCGTTGCCGTCGAGGTACTCGGCGAAGATCCGGCGGACCACGTCCGCCGTCGTCTCGTCGAGCGCCAGCACCCGCAGCTTGAACCCTTCCGCGGCTTTCCGTGGGTTCGGGTGCGGACCGCTGTCGACGACGACGTAGCCGTACGGCGCCCGGCCGCCCTGGTGTCGTCCTTCGTTGATCACCTGCGCGTCCATTGCCGCTCGGACGCGAGCCTGAACGTGCTGACGCTCGGACTCGCTCATCCCGCCGAGCACGCTCATGAGCATCTTGTGAGACGGGTTCCGCGGGTCGTACTTCCCGCCCAGTTCCGGCACCCACAGATCAACCCCGTAGGCGGCGAACTTCGGCGCGATAAGCGAGAACTGGTTGCCGAACCAACACCGCGTGCCCTCGCCGACGACGATCCCATCCCATCCGCGTCGCGGATTCTTCAGCTCGGCGAGCAGCCGCGCGCCCTCGGTTCGTCGTTCCCACGGGACAGACCGTGACTGCCCGACGTCGAAGAACTCCGCAACGATCTGCCCGCCGAGCGGCTCGACGAACTTGCGAGCGTTCCCGAACTGCCAGCCGCGCGAGGTCTCCGGGTCCTGGTTGTCCTCGGTCGAGCACCGGCCGTAGCCCGCCAGGTTCCCGATTCCGTCGTCTGTCACGTCGGCGACCTCAAGTCCCAGGATGTCATCCAGCGTTGCCCACGGATCGCTGATGATTTCAGCTGCCACGGTTCACCTCCTCCGCCGGAACGTCGAGCACCGGCACCTCAGTAACCTCGATCAGAACGGCCAGCAGTGCACGCGCTACCGCAGGCGTCAGCTCAGGCAATCCCGCAGGTAGGATAACCCGGATTTGCGGATCTTCGGAACGGTCGGTGCTCATCGCTGACCGTTCTCGTCTGCTGTGCTGGCGCCCGTGGTCGCTCGGCTGATCGCGCTCCTGATTTCAGCCGTCCGATACCCGCGGACCTGCCGCGTCTCGCCGTCTTCGCCAGTCACGCGGTCCCGTGTCGGCCGGCATCCCACCTCGGCCATCTGCTGCGTGAATGTCCGGGAGTCGACCTCCAGGACGTCCAGCAACTCGGCTGTCGGCACAAAGTCCCTACCGTCCGGTCCGAGATCGTCCCCCAAGTACTCGACGAGCGACGCGAGCACCTCGGGCAGTTCGCCAGGCGACTCAACTGCGTGACCTGCACCGATTGCCTTGACCGCGGCCGCGTGGTCGAGCACCGGCAAGGTGTCCTGCCCGGCCGCGTGCCCGGTGAGCGTCCCGGCCGCCTCGCGCAGCGTCCGGCCCTGCTCGCAGATGGTCCGCCAGTCCTCGTTCGGCATGTAGTACGTCCGAACCGTCATGGCCAGCACATCGGCGCCGGCTGACGTGTCGCCGTCCGGCCGGAGAATGCCCACGCCTCTGTGCGAGGGCAACAGCCGACTGGAGTCGAACCCGCGCGTGTTCATCTGCTCGCCAAGCACGATGTTCGAGTCGCGCCAGTCCATCACCTGCAGCGCGAACCGCGAGCCGAGCACCGCCCGCAGCCCGGAAGGGATCGTCTTCGAGTCCGGCCGCTGCGTGGCGAGAACGAGCACGATCCCGGCGGCCGGTCCCTTCTTCGCCAGCCACGTCAGCAGCTCGCCGACGTACTCGCCCGCGGTGAGCTTCTTCCCTTGCACGTCAACGGGCGTGCGGTCCTCCAGCGGAACCTGAACCTCGTCGATGAAGATGGCCGTGATGGGCATGTTCAGGGCCTTATCGCGGGACATCTCCGGCGTGACCTTCGATTCCGGGCACGTGAGGTCGTCGAGGTCGCGCATCCGCCGAAACCGCGTCTGAACTTCGCCGACCAGTTCAATCAGCCAGTCCACGAGCGCCAGAACGTGTTCGGGTTCGTCGCCGGACATGAACCTGTGCGCCACCAGCCCGGCCGCGTCCCAGTCCTTCCCAGCCTTGAAGTCCGCCACGTACAGCCGCACCCATGCGTCCAGGATGAGCCCGGCAGCCGCGAGCCGGGCGGCGAAGGTCTTGCCCTGCCGGGGGATGGCGCCGACCAGCAGGGACGTCCACACCAGCGGCAGGTCAATCCGCCGGTCCCGCGCATCCCGTCCGAAGGGGATCGGCCGCCACGCGTCCCACTGCGCCACGCCGAGCAGCGGCGTCCGCAACGGCGGCGACGCGTACGGGTCCTCATCCGCCACCCACATCGACACCCGCCCGGCGTGCCCACCGTTCCCGCGGACCCGTTCGACGATCAACTGGACCTCATCGACGGCAAGCGCCGACGCGAGCGCATCCCGGTTCTTCACGACGTCCGCCGCCTTGCGCGTGGCCGGAAGGTCGACGGTGACCGCCCAGCCGTCGCCGACGCGCGTCGCGCGCTCGACGAGCCGCAGCACCTCGTCCTTGCCGATCAGCTTCGCGTCCCGGAACGCGTCCACCAGTACCTGGGGATCCATCGTCCAGGTCAGTGTCCGCGGCCCGGCGAGCGCCGGCTTTCGGCCGGGACTGCCGTCCTTCTTGCGCCCGAGGATCGCAAGCGCCAAGGAGGCGGCGGCCCCGCCGATCCACAGAGGATCGGTGCCGTACACCAGGTCAACGACGGCCACCCCGACGATCGCGACGACCAGGACGGCACCGGTCACCTTCCAGCGGAACAGGGTCAGCGCCCGAATCTCCGTGAACTTGTCGGCCAGCTTCTCCGACTCCTCGGCAGCCGTCCGGTAGTCCCGGACGGTGACCCACCCACGCCACCACCGCACCCCGACGACCAGCCCGCGAACAACTGCGCCGACGTACCGCCACGGCGACTTCACCAGGCTGACGACGGCGTCTTTGCCAGCCTGGACGGCCTGAGGCTTGCTCTTCAGCCACAACGGCACCCGCGGCGAGTGCCGCCACCACCGGACGAAACGGTTCGTCTTCGGCTCGCGCCGACGCGGTTGAGGCAACGTGTCGTCGATCAGCTCGCCGTCGAACACGGGATCGGCCTTGATCGGCAATGAGTCAGCCATTGCCCACCTCCGACCGCAGCGCCCGCGCCAGCCGGGGCGACAAGCCACGCGAGCAGCCGGTAGCCCGCCGCACCCACGCCGGCGTGATCTCGACGTCCGGCGTCCAGGTCTCCCGAGCAATAGCGAGGTAATCGGCGAACAGCACCCGTCGCCCGGTCTCCTGCTGGACGGGACGCCGTTCAGCCGCGACCAAGACGGCATCGGTGAGCTTGTCCCGCAGGTCGGTGATCGCCTCAACGGCGACGAACACCACGAGCGGCGGCACCGAGTGCAGCACGATCGTCGCAGCCTCCCCGGCGGCAAACGACGTCCAGGTGTTCATGACGTAGGTGGCCGCGAGCGTGAACCACTTCGCCCGCCGCACCCAGCCGCCAGTCCGGACCTGGTACCGCGCGGTGACCTGCTCGGCCCGCAGAATCGCCAGCAGAACGAGCGAGACGGTTGGGTCCAGCACCCACGCGGCCAGCCACGGCAGCGACCCCGGCCGTGTGCCAGCCGATGCGAAGCCCTGGACGTTGGTCATCGTGAACGCCAGCCCGAGCACGATCCCGGACCAGCACATCCAGTCGACCTGCCGCCGCACCCGCTCGATCCGCAGCGCGACGACGTCCGGATCGGTCTGGTAGGCGCGTACCTCCGCGGCTTCGGCCGCGTCCTGCGCAAGCCGTTGCGCCCGGTTCATCGCCGACCACCCCGCTTCGACGTGTCGACGGTGGTCACGGTCATGGCGCGAGTCAGCGCGTAGGACGCGAACAGCGCTGGCAACCCGAGCACGCCGAACAGCAGCCACGGGTTCCCCGGATGGGCGATCACGACCCACTGAACAGCGACGATCAGCCCGGCGTTGAACAGCACCCGCCCGACCAGCGACACGAGTCGCGCCCCGCTCCGAGCAGCTTCGGCGGCGGCCTTCGCCCGGCGGGAACCGGCCCGCCAGACCCAGAGCAGCACGAGCAGCACGCCGACACCGGCGAGAATCTGCGTGGGCGTCACGGTGAGTCCGTTCATCGCGCACCCCGATCGGTCCGCTCGCCGCGCCGCAGCCAGACGGGGTGCAGGGCGCGCCGATTGTCGTCGGTCATCCCGCCCCAGACGCCGACCGTGTCGAGGCCGGCCGTCCGCAACTCCAGCTCCAGGCACTCGTCCCGAACAGGGCACCCGCCGCACAGCCGCTCGGCCAGCTCGCCGTCGCTGTCAGCGTCGGGTGGCCCGTCGTCCGGCGGAGGCCACATGCAGACTCCTTCGCTGGTCACGACGTCGGTCAAGACCTCGGTCGGAACCCAGCGCAGCCGGTCCAGCCGCCAGGCGATCCCGATCAACTGCAGGTCGTCGGCGCTCATGCGGCACCTCCGGCCTGACGCGACCAGAGCAGGCGGGCCAGCTCGGTCGACGACACGCGGAGGCCAGAACGGCAGCGGGTGGCGTGCAGCTCGTGCGTGCGGATCGCCCGGCTCACCGCGGCGCGGGAGACACCGAGCAGCCAGGCCGCTTCTCGAATGGTGTGAAAGGTGATGTGCGAGTTCATGAGAAAGACCAATCTGATGATTTCAAGACTATGTTGTTGATTTCAGCTCGAAGACGGGCGCGTTTGTCCGACGCGCCGCCGACGAAGTGCTAGGCGACGTGGTGAAAGCGCGAAGAACCGCTAATCTCGGCGCTGAGGCGGAGCGCGGAGGAATACGTGACGGAGGACTGGGCGGCAGTCGCCAAGGCCATCAACATGCGCGTGAACGAACTCGGCTGGCGACAGCGCGAGCTGGCCGAGCGTTCGCACGTGTCTCAGGCGATCGTCCGCGAGCTCCAGCACCACACGGTCGAGCGCCGCCGGAGCGCGCGCACGCTCGAAGCACTGTCGACGACGCTGGGCTGGCACCCGCAGCACCTGTTGGCCGTGCTGCAAAACTGCACTCCGCCGCACCCGGACGAGCCGGCCGACGACGGCCACGAGCTGTGGTCCCGGCTGGACGCGCTGGAACAGCGCCTGGCCGAGATCACCGATCGGCTGGAGGACGTCCAGACGAGCCTTGCGACCGTGGTTGAGCACGTGAAGCCGAAGCGTTAGCGGAGGGCGATTCGGGCTGGTGAACCAGGTGATTTCCATACCTAGAATTCAAGGCCGAAACGACGTCCGATCCCATGCACAACCAGTGCAGAAGCAGTGCGCAACCACTGCATATCCGCTGCACAAGAGCGCTTCGGGGCGGCAATGAGCGGGGTAGGCGGATGGACCGGACGATCAGCGTCGGCGCTGCAATCCGCGTTGCGGCTAAGCAATGAGAAATTCGCCGAGAAGCTCGGAATCGGCGCGCGCACGGTCGCCTCCTGGCACCAGAAGCCAGACCTGCGCCCGCAGTCCGAGATGCAGCAGGTCCTCGACACCGCGTATGAACGGGCGTCCGACGCCGAGCGAGCCCGCTTCGCCGAGCTGACCGGCGACGGGCCGGCCGCCCACGCCAGGCCGGACACGAAGGAAGCCGACCGACGACTGGCCGCTGACCCCCACGTCGGCGCGGCTCTCGAATGGCTCGACCAGCACGCCTACCGGAGTCCTGGCGCAGCACGCCGCGCCGTAGCCGAGCAGGCCGCGCACGTCGACGCGCAGGAGGCGTACGCCCGGGCCACCCGCCGCGCGTGGGTCGACCAGCGCGCCGTGACCGACGCGCTCGCCGAGTACTACGGCCGGCACCACGGCGACCACGGCTTGTACGCCGGAAGCTGCGGTGACCAGGCCGTGAACACCAGCATCCTGACCTGCGCTGATTGGCTCGACCTGGCGTGCGAACTACGCCCGCCGCACGACGGGCTCACGATCGCAAGCGCCCGGCCAGACCCACGGGAAGTGCTGGACGAACACGCGACGAATGCAGCGGTCAACCGGCTGGCCGAGACGGTGGCCATGAACACGCGGCTCATGAACGCGCCGCTCTACCGATTGCTGAGCACGGACATCCGTGAACGCCACCTCGGCGGCACGTTCGGCGTCGACCACTTCGTCCACTACGCGCTGACGATGGACCTGCTCGAAGGCGAGCTGCTCGACGCGCTCGCGGCCGGCAACACGACGTCGCTGCCCCTGCGTGATCGCTACCTTCCAGACGTCGGCGCCGTCCTGGACGTCGGCGGCCGACTCTGCGCAGGCGGAGCTCTCGCCTTGACGGCCATCGCTCGGCCGGCCGACCCGTACCGCGGCGAAGCTGACTACGTGCTCTTGGTCCAGGAACGTTCCGGCCACGTACTCAACGCCACGCGCCGGCTCGCCGTCATCCCGAAGGGTTTCCACCAGCCGCTCACCGACGTCCGGCGAGAAACCCAGATCGGCGCCACCTTGCGACGCGAGATGGAAGAGGAGCTGTTCGGCCGGCCGGACGCTGACAACACGGTCGCCGACACGCTGACCGCGGACCCGATGCACCCGACCAGGCTCACGGAGCCGATGCGCTGGCTCCTCGCCGAGCCCGGCCGCCTACGGATGGAGTGCACCGGGTTCGGCCTCAACCTGGTCAGCGGCAACTACGAGTTCGCCAGCCTCATCGTCATCGACGACGAAGAATTCTGGACACGCTACGGCGGAGTGGTCGAAGCAAACTGGGAATCCGCGACTCTTCGTCAGTATTCGACTACTGATGCGGAACTCGTCACCGAGTTGTTAGGTGATGTAGCGTGGAGCAACGAAGGACTGTTCGCCATGGCGCAAGGACTTCGACGCCTTGCGGAAATCGGCGGAGAGCGCGTGAAACTGCCCGCGATCGAATGGGAGATAGGCCAGTGAGCGACGGTTGGACCGCCGGCAACGCCAACGAAGACGCGGCCGACACGCGCGGCTGGTTGGTCGGTCACTTCATCGACCCGTCGCAGGGCGTCCGAGCCTCCAGGGACGTCGAAGTCAAGTGGGCCAACCATCCTGCAGGGGACAAGCGCCCCGAGTGGACCTCCGACGACCAGCGAACGACGCTGGTGATGCTGATCTCCGGCGAGTTCCGCGTAGAGGTCACCGGCGGTGGCAAGATTATGACGCGCCAGGGTGACTACGTGATGTGGGGACCGGGCATCGACCATTCTTGGGAAGCGTTGGCGGATTCGGTCGTCCTGACCGTTCGCTGGCCCTCAGCAACCTAATTCGACGGCGGGAATCTTCATTCGATCGCCGCCGATCTCGGCGAGTCGACGTAATCCCTGCAGAAACGCGAACAGTCCTTCGTTGCTCCAGTTTTCGTCGCCGATCAGTTCGGTGACCAAGTCACCGTCGAGCGTCGAATACTGCTGCAGGCCGGCAGCCTCCCAGTTCGCCTCAACGTCGCCACCGAACCGCGGCCAGAACTCCTCGTCCTCGATGACGACCAGGCTGGCGAACTCGTAGTTCCCGCTGACCAGGTTGAGCCCGAACCCGGTGCACTCCATCCGCAGCCGGCCGGGCTGCTCGGTCAGCCACCGCATCGGAGCGGACAGCCTGGTCGGATGCATGGGATCGGCGACCCTGAGGTCTCCGGCGGACCGGTCGACGTCCGTCCTGCCGAACAGCTCCTCCTCAAGCTCACGGCGTAGGGTGACGCCGATCCGGGCGTCCGCTCGCCGGTCCGCGAGCGGTCCATGAAAGCTCTTCGGGATCACCGACAGACGGTTGGCCGTGTTCACGACCTGCGCGGACCGCTTCTGAACCAGCAGCACGAAGTCGGCATCACCGCGGAACGGGCCCGCCGGACGTGCGATCGCGGTCAACGCCAGCACGCCACCCGCGCAGAGGCGGCCGGGCAGGTCGAGCACCGCGGACACGTCGGGCAGTTGGCGGTCCCGGAGCGGCATGGGCCCTGGACGCGTGGCGCGACCGCTCGCCAAGTACTCGATCAACTCACGTTCCAGCAGGTCGACGCCCAGTGCGTACTCGACGAACGACGCGATCCCGACCTTCGCGCGTAGTGCTCCAGGCTGCGGGTCGACCTCGAGCAGTCGGTACAGGGGAACGTCAGCGATCCGGATGCCGGACGCTGCTGCGTCCGCGAGACGCTGCACCGCAGCTCGCTCGTCAACCGCCGCCAGCGGCGGCCGCGTGCCGCCGCCCTCGAAGGTGGTCTGCTCGCCCGCGGCCGTCAGCGAACAGGCGAGATCCAGCCACGCCGGCCGCGTAAGGACGCTGGTGTTCACCTCCATCCGACCGCACCGTGCCGCATATGGCCGGTGGTCGCTGGTCGGATGTGCGTAGTAGTCAGCCAGGGCATCCGCGATGACGCTTCGCGGCGGATTCGGTCGGTCCCGAGTTGAGGTGGCTGCGCTCGCGTGCACCTGTTCACGGGCTCGCCCCAGCGGCCACCCGGCGTGCCGATCGAGCCACATGAACACCGGCTCGAACGAGTCATCCGGGCTGACCTCCCGCGTGACAGCGCTCGGATCGATCAAGGCCTGCAACTCGTCTCGCGAACGACCGAGCACGCTCGCGAGCTTCGGCCAGAGGTAGGGGAGTGGCACGTAGTCGCCGGCTTCCCAGCGGGCAACGGTCGACCGGTCGACGTGCAGCACGTCCGCCAGACCCTCTTGGGTGAAGCCGGCGACCTTGCGAGCTGAGATCAGCCCATCGCGACGTCGCCCTATGGGCATGACCAACCTCCAATCCTGCGTGACCAGATCAATGTAGCAGTAGTAACTGCAGCTCAGACCGGCTAGTGCACCATGCGCGCCACACAACTGCCGCACTGCTGCGCTGGTCGCGGAATCTGGTTCCGGTTTGACTGATTTCATCAGTCGCGAGGCCGAAGGGAGGGGACGTGACAGGCATTAGCTGCAGGTCGCTGCACGCAGGGCTCTACATCAGCTGGTACCGGTGCGTGCTTGACGGCCTGACGCACGCGGTCACGGACGAGGAGTTCCTGCGCGGCCTCCGCCTCCAACAGGGTCGGTACCGCTCGCTTTGCGGCCACGAGGTGCTGATTCACTCCTGCCTGGCACCGGCCGACCGTTCATGTCCGGCGTGTCGTGAACTCGTGAACGCCTCCGCACGCGTCGCGGTGAGGCGACGATGACGCCGATTTCGCCCCCGTCGTCGCGTACGGACCTCGACGCACTGTTGCTCCAGCCGGTCCGCCTGTTCATCGCCTGCCTGCTGGCCGACACCAGCTGGCGTTCGCAACTAGCCGTCCAGCAGGCTTTGGGGCTCCCCACGCCTGACCTGGACCTGCACATCGAGTTCTTGCGCGCGGCCGGCTACCTCCAGTGCCGTGCCGAACCCCGCGAACTCCGCCTGACCCCGCTGGGTCTGAACCGGCTGCAGGAGCATATCGGCGCGCTGAAGTCGGTCGCGGCAACAGCCGGCGCTCTGGTCGCCGAGATGAGAGCTGCGCTCCCCGCCGAGAGCCCGCCCTGACAGCAGGCCACCCAACCGCCGTCCTCAATCCGCAGCCACGTGCGCGTTCACGCCACCAACAGCCCTCAGCAAGGATCCGAAGATGCCCAAGCCGACCATCCGTCCGCCCGCGACTGTTGCCGTCAGCAGCAGCCTGCGCGACGCCCGCAAGCGCCGCGGAATCGGCCTGCGGAGGCTCGCCGAGAAGATCGGTGTTCATCCTGCAACGCTCTCGGCCTGGGAACTGGGCATCAAAGTCGCGCCGGCGACGGCCGTGGCGTGGATCCTCGGATACCTCCGGGTCGAGTCGGCAGAGTACGACCGGGTGATGGCGCTCGCCCCGTGCGCCGGTGACGCGAACCTGGTCGACCAGTCTGACCCGCAGCTAGGGCACCTGCTGTGGACGTACGAACAACTGTCAACCCGGGTCGTGGAGTGGGCACCGTTGTGCATTCCGGATCTTCTCCAGACGCGGGCGTATGCCGAACGAGGGCTCGACACGGCCGTGGTGCAGGACGACCGCAGGGACATGGACCTGCTGAGCCGCCAAGTCCGCCAGCAGGCCCTGAACGACGGGACCCGTCGCTACGTCTTCCTGATCGGTGACCAGACACTTCACGACTTGGACGACTTGCACGACGCTCAGATCGACCACCTTCGCGCGGCGTCGCAGCTCGAACACGTGACTGTCCGGATCGTGCCGTCAACAGAGACAGCGCTGAGGTCGATCGGCGCCTTCACGCTCTTCGAGGACCGCTCCGGCCCGATCGCCGTGGTGCTCAGGCACCACCACTGCAACACCTACGTGACCGACCGGACGATGCTGAGCCGCTACCACGGCACGGCAAAGGCCCTACTGCGGCGCGCGTCCGATGAGCCGGTGAGCCCGTCCGCGTTGAGGGCGCCCGCATTGATTCGAGCGACGCGGTGACGGCGGCAATCTACATCGACCCGCTTACGATCCTCCCGGTGATCGAAGGCGAGTGGCATCGAACCGACTTGACGAAGATCCCAGCACCCGGGCAGGTCATCACGATGCTCTGCGGAGCCTCCGGCGCCGCCATGTTCGAGCTATCCGACGAGCGCCGACGACGTCAGATTCCCCGACAGTGCGAAAGTTGCGACGCCATCTTTCGACGTGAGCAGGGGATCACACCCCGGCAAGATCGGATCGGTCGTCCTTGAGCCACCGCACACTGCGGGAGACGTTCGGCGCTGACGAAGGTCGCCTCTTCGATGCCGGGCGTGACAGGTGGCCTGTCCCGGGGTCAAATCAGGCGCCGCGTAGCCCGTATGTGACGGCTATGACGGGGTTTATCTGAACTCGTCACAGGCGTCACAAGTAACGTCTTCGCAGGTCAACCCTCCTTTGTAGCTGTCGCGGCGGGTGTGACGGTTAGACGGCGAGGAGAACGGTGCTGTGACAGCCAGATACGTGACACGGTTCCGTCGAGCGCTGTGCGGATTTCGAGATAGCGGACCGTTACCGCGTACTGGCTAGCGACTCGATCTTGCTTGGGTATCTCGCCCGTGACCGTCGCCGACGTTGGAAAGCTCGTACGGCGCGAGCGTCGCTCATAGCGGCTGGCGAGTCGTGGCGCACGCGTCAGGACGTACTCGTGGGCTCGCTCCTCGACGGGGACTTTGCACCTCGAAGATGTGGAAGCCTCGCGCTGACCGCTTGTGCGTGTCGGTCACCGTAATGCCATCATCGGTGAGACAATCCTGAAATGCCCGTTTGGTTACAGATTGTCTTGCCCGTCTTCACTGCCGTGTTAGGTTTCGGCCTCGGGCGGCTTAGCAAGGCTCTAGACCGGCGTCAGGAGCGCAAGGATGAACAGGCACTTCAGGCGAAGGCTGAGGAAGCACGGAAGCCGCGCTTCGTAGTTGAACACGTTCGTGGCGAGCTGTACCGACTTGTTAACGTAGGCGAGCGTGACGCATCCGGCGTCTACTTCGACGATAAAGATGAGTCCTTCACCCAGATCGGCGGCCGACCCGAGCGAATCCAGTTAGGGGTCAGGGCTGCTCACGAGTTCAACATCTGCGTAACTGATCAATTCCAGATGCCAAGCCGTGTTTTGATCATCTGCGATCAGTTTGATGAGCCTGAACCGGCTTCCATCCCGTTGTAGATGTATAAGCTAGGTAAGGCGCCGACCGTGGTGAATTATTGCCGGTAGGATCACTCGGCATGATCGATCGGGCAGGACGAACCGATGTCAGTGTGAACAAAAACAATTAGAAAAACATCTCCACTGGCGTTTCGTGCTATTCTCCGTTGATAACGAAGGAAAAGGAAGGTTGCAGTGGGGTTTGATACTTACCTTGAGATCGACGGCCGGATTGCTTTGATGTGGCGTAAGAGGGTTAGCGAGCTCCCGAGATTACTGTTTCAGCATGACCAATACTCGGTATCGACGGATCCAACAGATGATTCTGAAATTGCGATAAGTGTTGCTTATCAATCCTCGATTAAAAATGTTCTTGAAAACCTCGACGCTGCCGGACTGGGTTGGTGTGCCACTATCTCTGCTTACGCCGAGATTCGGATGGATCATTATGCGGAAGCAATATTCTTAGGCATGAGTGACGCCGGAGAAGAATCGACTGAAGATTTGGTGCGCCGCTTTGAGACTTTCCGCGCCGTATCACCCGAGGGGGACCTCGTTGCACTGGGAACACTGCTGGCGCGCCAATGGTGCGACGAGCAAACTGACGAAGTCATAATTTTCAAGGACATCACATATGATGGGGATCCGCCCAATGCCGCTAGCTTCTTCTTTGAGATCATTGACGCTGCGCGCCAGGACGGGGAAATCGACAGCTTCGCGGCAGCAAGGGCCGCAATTTCCATTGTCGTGTTATTCCGAGATGCTCCTTTGCTTGCGTGGCCGATATTGGTCTGCACTCTCCTGCGGCATCTGTCGACCGATGGGGAGGTTGTGTATGTCTTGACGGAGGATGCTGCGGAGGAGGGTGTCACCTCATTGGAGGAAGGTCATCAATATATTTCGAAGTACTGGGAGTCTGCTTCGTCCGCGCTCGCCACAACTGCGCAGACATTGGGGCGGCTGTTTAGTGTACTTGCTTCGTTCGACAATAAATTGAGCCAACCATTTTGGTTCGCGCGCGCCGCTGACCTGTATGGACGAATGGTAGCTCTTGTTGGTGATAGTGACAGCACAAAGAAGGCCCGCGGCGACATTCTTGAGCAGCTCATTGATGCTCTTGTGAGGACAGAGGAGCCTGAGTTGCGTGTCGTTGAAAAGAACTTCCGTACTCGTGAAGAAGAAATCGATCTTGTGCTAAGCAATGGGTTATCCGATCCATTCTGGATAACCCAAAATAGCCCCTTAATCATGGTGGAGTGTAAGAACTGGAAGAAAAAGCCAGGAGTTCAAGAGCTGCGAGTCATGGAGTCGAAGATTAAAGATCGAGGAGCGATATGCAAGATTGGGATCTTTGTCTCATTCTCAGGTTTCGCGAAAACCTTCCTCAATAGATTGAAGTCATTTCAAGGAAGTGGCGGGATGATCTTTGCGGTTGATGGAGATGATCTTTGGGAGATAATAAATGGGAAAACAAAGTTGACAGACTGGCTGCGAGGCAAAGGTCTCTTGCGCGCATTTGGGAAGTAGACGCGCCGGAGAGTGAGCCCGACAGGCCTGTTTGGTTGTCGACAATCTCATATTCTGGCCGATCCGCAACTGACGCGAGCGTCGACCAGCGATTAGCTTATGTGCGGAAGAAGTGATGGTGTCTTCGACGGAGCGATGCCCGTGAGACCCGCTACATGATTGCGCGGCCAAGCTGAAGGCCGACCTGCGCAACAGGCGGTCGGGGGTCTATCGATCTTGCACGGCTCGGTCGAGGCGCTCTATGAACTCGCGACAGGTTGCGGCCACTTTCGCCAAGCTCTCGGCTGATAGCACGATCTTGTTGTCGTTGACCGTGATACCTGCGTCCTTGAGTTTGGCCTTCACGCCTTCCTTGTTCTTCAGTTGACGCCTCGTTAGGCTTCCCAGGCCGTGAGCTACAGCGTTGCGAGCTTCAGCGAGTCGTTCGACCGCGTTCCAGTTCTCGTTGACTCCGAGCCACGCCTTGTAAGACTTCTTCTGCTCCAGCCACGTACTCGTGGCACGGATCACTGCCTCATCGGCAATTTTAGCAGCGACGTCACTTGCAGTCGCAACTGTGCGATCAATTTCGCGGGAAAGCATGTCGGCTGCGAAGGCCTCGGTAATTGACAGCATTCTGACCAATGTCGCTTGACACATATCTTGCACCGGGTCATCGTCCGGCAAGATTCCCAATCTTGAACGCGTTCGGGCTTGCAAAGCCGCCACGGCGACCTGGTGCACGCCAAGAGTTCGAAATAGGAGGGAAGATGCTGCCTCAGCGTGCACTGAAGGGACTCTTGGAGTTACTTTTTTATTCATTGCCTGGCCAGCGCGGTGAGCATAAGCCGGTCTAATTCGTCGTCGGCGACGGATTCCGCTGCGCTGCGATCGAGGCCGATTAGCCCCCAGAATGCCAGTCGCCGCCATTCTGGACTAACTCGGTCAATAGCCTCGGCGACCGCATCTGGATCTTCACGGCCGATTCGGCCTAGAGCGGCTGCAGCGGTCGCTGCAAGGCCATCGTGAGGTCCTTTCACGCAGTTGACCAGCCAAGTCTCATAGTCATGTGTTCGCCTAGCTCGTCGAATCGCGCCAGCAATGTCTGCAAGCCACATGCCCTGCCATGGACTAAGAATGTCGCTCGAAACGATCTCATCAAGCTTCTCGCGGATCGCGACTCGCGCATGGCTGCCAGTCTGCGCATACGCGTCGATATAGGTCGCAATGTGCGGCGTCAGAGCTGGCTCCAGGCGAAGAAGTTGCGAAAGTGCTTCGAGGGGGCCGTCGTCGGCTGCGGCACCGAGGGTTGGCAGGGCGCGGCCAACAAGCGACTGCGTAATAGCAGCATCCTGCCCCGCTTGCACGTCATCGGACTCGTCCTCGTCAAGCCATAACTCCCAGGCTCGCTGCGCCGCCAATATTCGCGCAGGATCAGAAGCCTCGGGAACTTCATCCGCATCGGTGCCGATTACTTCATCCTCATCGACGCTGCTGTCAAGCGGCAAGGCTCCAAGCTGCAACGGCTCCCCGGCACCATCGCCAGCATCGGAGTAGTTATCGCTAAAGAACCCCAAGCTATCAGCTGACGAAGCGGACTTTTCGTCGCCAAAAAGACGTCGCTCCGCGTCAGTGAATGAAGTCAAAGATTTCCGATACTTGGAAGCGCGGTAGGTGTATGTCTTGCGTTCATTCAAAACTAATCCAAGTGAACGCACTTCTGTCGCGCACGCCTCAAGTGCTGCTCGTGCGCGTCCGAGTGAATCACTTGTGATTCGAAAATCGTCTGAATATGTGAAGGCGGGGTGTCCTTGTCGAATTAGTCGCCTGCGAGCCGGATCTATGTAGGTGTCACCCAGCACATCGCTCGACGGGTGCACTTGCGGGAGGCCAACACGGCGTGCGAGGATTGCCTGCAGGAGGTCTATCAGCGCGTCGGCGGCGATCTCTTCGCCAGTTTGATTGATAAGTTCCGCGCGAAGCAACTCGTGATCGACGAACTCGTAGTATGAGGTCACGTCTGTCTTGCTGATGTACCGGGCCGTCGGGACCTCCAGTGGCGCTTGTCGGAAGTCTTCGGCGGGAATCCTGCTTCGCAACGACGCCGGCAGCGACTCGCTGATCAGCGTGACGAGCGCCCGGTATAGGACTCTGTCAGCGAGGCTCATGACGTGCAATGGTCGCACCCCGCGCCACCCCTTGTCGGCGAATACCACGCTAGCGGTATTTCCAGACGGACCGCGGCGCAGTTGAGGCCGTAGCCACGACTCGACGGCCGACGGGTCCGTCGCGAGTGCCGCATAGTCCCATCGTCGAGGCAGAAGGCGATTGCGTGAAGACAGCTCGCGGGTAACCGCGTCAGTCAAGTCCAAGCGACGGAAGAGCGTGGATTCTATCTGCACGTACAGACCCCCTGCTGCGACGTCATAGGTACAAGCTCTGTAAGCCACTGATCCTACAGGTGGAGCCGACGGGAGAGGTTGACGGCCAGCTGGCGGATCGAGCTTACGCGAGGCTGGCCCCGCTCTCTCCGAAGTAGCTTCAGGCGTGTAGTTAGCAAGTAAGACCGTTTGCGGCCTTGCCCACGCGACGGTAAATCTCATGCACTGAATCATCGTGGTCAACGAGCACGCAAGCGGCAAGGGTTGCTCTGTGCCGGCCGACCATAAACGCCATTGCTTCGCCGAGTTCGTATGGTTCAGGACAAGTGTTACTGAGCCAGGTGACGTAGCTCGGCGGTTTCTGGTCGAGAATCAGGAGTGTCGGGTAGCCCGCATCGTGGGCTCGCTTCAGTTGCTTGGTCAACTTCAGCGGGACGGCGCGTGAGAATCGGAAGCCCTCCATCATGAACGGGTCGTAAAACTGAAGGCGTACAGGTTCGACGTCAAAGTCGGGGCTGTCAGGTTGCCAGTAGATACCCACTTCGGGGTCGTACCACTCTTTGTCCGGGCGGACAAGTGCCATCACTGCTCGGTCGTACACGTTGCGCACATAGCCGTTGAGCATCCGGCGCCACTCGTTCCGAGACACTCCTGGCAACCGGACGTACGCACGGCAACTCACGCTGGCGTGGTGGCCTGTCCGTGTTGCGAGCTCGTTGAGCGGTGGTAGCAGGATCTCACGCAGCTGGTTCATTGCAGCAGGCAGCCTTGGGTCGAACTTTCGCGAGGCAAGGCACACGTCCGCCGCCCAGGCGGCGTCGTAGCCATCCTCGACGACTCGTATCACGGCGTCGACCGTCAAGTCGCGCGCTCGGCCTGCACGATCGGGCCTGTCTTCAATGGTGAGCGATCTCGAAGCGCTCGTCAGTGCGGCGCACACCAGCTCGAGACACTCGTCCTCCCGATCGTGGGCTGCATCCTTCGGCATGTGGAACATCATGCACTTCGAGAACAAGTGGATTACGGAGCCACTCCGTGCATGGGCGTCGCCACTTACCGGAACTTCACGCAGAGAAATCATCCTTCGCTCACCGCGTCCGGCCCGCAAGCTGGGGGGCGGCCTTCCAAGTTCGGGTCAATAGTGGCCTTGCTTAGGCGCGCCCCCGCCGGCCAGCCGGACCCGCAGTCAGGTAGACAACGGCAGGCGAGTAGATCGAGAGCAAGATCGTCTCGGACCGCGAAGCGCAGGCGGCCACGCCTCGCCAGTGTGCCCGGCAGGCTTTGTGGTGCACGCGTCAAGACGCGTTCGTCGGCTTCCTGGGCGGGGCTCGTGCGAGGATAGGACGATGTCGATCAGGGACGACGAGACGTGGCATCGGTTGCTTGCCTGGACGAGAGGACAGGCGCCCTCTGAGCGCCTGGCTGCTCAGGTTTTGCTCGCCGAAGGCTTCACCGACCTCGATCCAAGTCATCCGCTCGGCGGACCGGACGGTGGCAGAGATGCCATAGCGCGACGCGATGGTCGTACGTGGGTCATGGCCGTGTACTTCCCGCGCAATCAGCAGCGGTTCGCCGATATCAAGAAGAAGTTCGTCGCGGACTTCCGTGGTGTGCGCGCCAACGGTGCTGACGGCATGGTGTTTGTTACCAACCAAGAGATTACGCTAGGACAGCGAACCCAGCTCCGCGAGAGTGTCGACGGAGAGACGATTCTCTATCACTTGGAACGTATCGCCGCTGTGCTTGACCAGCCGCACATGGAGCCCGTGAGAAGCCGGATCCTCTTGATCGATGGAGAAACTCCGACGGAAGACCCGTATGTGTCAGTGCGAAGGCTTTTCCCGGATGCGCCGGACATTCCTGATATCAGCGGCCGCGAACGAGAACTCGCCGAACTTTCGAACTTTCTTCGCGATGGATTGCATCCGTCTACAGTAGGTGCCATTACCGGCATGGCGGGTGCGGGCAAGACCGCACTCGCCAGGCGTGCGGCGGCTGAAGCTGCGAAAAACGGCTGGTTCCCGGGCGGAGTGCTCCAGGTCGACTTCGGGGAGGTCCAGACGCCGGCACGCCATGTGCTAGCTAGCGTGCTTTACGCCCTCGACGAGTCCGCGGTCAGGGATGACAAACGCACGCTCGATATGAGTTATCACGATGCGCTTCACGCGTTAGCGCGCAGCGGCTCTCGTGTCCTGCTGATTTTGGATAACGTCACCGCTCCGGGCGAAGTACTGCCGCTGATCCCACGAGACTCTGCACACCGGGTGCTGACGACGTCGCGGAACATCTTCGCCCCAAGGCTGGACGCCGCCGTCGACATCCGGATTGGGGCCCTGTCGCGCAGGCATTCGGTTGAGTTGATCCGTAGCAAGAGTAGAGTGAACTCCATCGACGTGTTAGACGAGTTGGCGGCTCTCTGTGGAGATCTTCCGCTCGCGTTGGCGATCGTCGCCGCAATCATCAGAGCTGAGCCTGACGCGCCGCAAAGTGAGCTTGTGGCGGAGCTGGCCGACGAAACCAGTAGGCTGAGTGGGTTGCACTTCGCGGACTTGGAGGTTAAGGCTGCGCTGCAACTGTCATACAGTCGTCTCGACGATGAATCCGCGAGGTGTTTCAGGCTTCTTTCTCTGAATCCTGGCAAGGAATTCGGTGTCGGAGTGATGGCGAGCATGCTGGATGAAAAGGATGCACGGACTCGACAGCTCATCCGATCTCTGGTGCACGCCAGCCTGCTCGAACCTGGTTCGACTACTGGTCGATGGAAAATGCATGACCTTGTTCGTCTTTACAGTGCGGAGTGTCTCAGTGCTGAGGTGAATGTGCGCGAGGTGTTGACGATTCGCGCCAGGCTGGTCGATTACTACTTTGACCTAGCCGTGGGGGCATCCAGGTGGCTCGACGACACGCCCGGCATGGTAGATAGTCCTACTGCGGCTAGCTTTCGTGATCACGCTGAAGCGCTGAACTGGTTTCAATCCGAGATCGACAACCTGGTTCCATGTGTATACCAGGCGCTCGAAATCGGCCATTATGCCGAAGCTTGGGATCTCGGCATGGCTGCGGGAAAGTATCTATTCCTTCGAGGCGCCTATCGGGCCGCCTTGCCGGTATTCGATGAGGCGCTGACTGCGGCGCGGAAACGAGGCGATGCAGAAAATGAAGCAGGCGCTCTTAATAGTGTGGGTCTGACTCAGACTGCGCTCGGCGACTACGATGGTGCGATCAAGGCATTCAAGGCCGGTCTTCGCTGCTGTCGTGAGGCGGGGGACCAGCGCACGGAGGCGCAGTTGTTAGTCGGATTCGCCAGCGCGCTGCGCGACCGGGGCGACCCGGATGCCAGCCTCGGCCCGTTGCGACGTGCAGTAAAGCTTGGTGCGCGAGTGAAGGACGCGCGCGGCTATGGATTCCACTTGACGAATCTGGGGATCAGCCTTCGGGAGGCTGGTGAGCTGGATGAGGCAGCACGAGTTCTGCGACGAGCGCTTACGGTCCATCGCGCGACGGGCTCACGGCGTGCCGAGGCATCTACAATGGCTCAGCTCGGAACGGCCCTTTATCAAGCCAACGGAGCTCCGGAGGCGGAAGAGTTGCTACTCGGCGCCATCGATATTGCGGCCGAGGTCGGCGACCTCAGTAACCGCGCGAGCATGATGATTAACTTGGGGAACATTTACATCAAGCAGGATAAGTCTGCCGCTGCTATACGGTGCTACGAAGAGGCACTTGCTGTCTTTCAAGAACACGGAAACCGCTTGCTGGAGGTGACTGCGCTTACCAACCTTGCCAAGGCCTATGCGAGGTTGGGTCGGAGCGACCTTGTTGCTCGGGCCGATCGACGGCGACGCGAGCTTACCGGCCGACAATAGGCGGATACTGCTGAAGGCAGTCGCTATTGGTCCGGCCAGTAACGCCAAGCTCACTCGCTGACGGGTGCCGTGGCCCATCTTCGACAGCAAATGTCTTTCAGGTGTTACGACAGCATCAGGCGAGTAGATGGTCGGCAAGATCGTCTTCGTACACTCAATTACCCCATGAGACGCTGGTGGCTTCGGGTCCAACTCGTCGAACTTGCTGGTCAAGCTGGGAGTTGCAGGCGTGTAGATAGTGAGCAAGATCGTCCTCGGACACAGAAATACGGGATATCTCCCGCACCACAGTGCAAGGGGCCCACTACGGTGGGTCCTTTCGTCGTATCCATCCCTGCATGGTCGGCTAAGCTGATCTTGACCGTGCCCTCCCCGCACGACTGCTGCCGGGGAGGTGTGTCATGACCGGTCTCATCCAGCCGCTTGTGCTCCCGTCCCGCCCCCGAGCCGCGGAGCCGAACCCGGCACCGGCCGGAGCGTTCGTCCCCCTGCCGATGCCCGGACTGCCAGACCTTGCCGCTCACGGGCAGCGGCGGTTCTCCACCGCGCTGGTGGACTCTTCCGGCCGGATCCAGGATCGCGGCATCGTCGGCGCGCTGAGCTGGAAGCCGGGGGACCGGCTGCTGATCACCCAGATCCGCTCCTCAGCCGTGATCTACCGCCGCGACGACGGGATCTTCCGGATGACCACCAAGCCCTACGTCGTGCTGCCCGCTCCGGTCCGGCACGGCTGCGGCGTACATGCCGGCAGCCGCGTCCTGCTCGTGGCCGACCTGGACCAGGACGTCCTCGTCGTGCACCCCGAGCACGTGGTGCACGCGATGCTGCGCGACTTCCACACCACCCTCGCCGCTGAGGAGGACAACCGATGACCAGCACGAGCGCCGCAAATCCGGCCGACATCGAAGCCGCCCGCATGCTGCTGTCTCGCCTCGGCGTCAATCCCGCCGACCTTCTCGACGCCACACCGGCCGACAACGGCACCGCCGATAAGCAGGTCCCGACGATCAGCGAATGGATCCTTGTCGTCGCAGATCTGGTTTCGCCCAGCACCGCCGCCTCCTACGGCTCCTACTGGAAGAAGGCCGAAGCCGCCTGGCCTGGCCGGCGCATGGACACCATCACTGCCAGCGAGATCAAGGCCCAGGCCGAAACCGTGCGGCGCACCGCCCGGGTGCGCCGCAACTCCCGCGGCGGCCGCAACGCCGCGGAGAACTTCGTGGCCGCGATCCGCTGCCTCTACAAGCACCTGGTCAACGACAAACGCATGGACGAACGTGACAACCCTGCCGCGCGCGTCACCAAGCCGCGCCGCAACCCCTCCACCCGGCGGGGGCTTGCCAGTGCTCGTCTGGCCGAGCTGTCCGACGTCGTGGCCAGCACCGGCAACGACCCGGAACTCGACGCCCTGATCTGCCGCCTGCACGTCGAAACGGCCTGCCGCCGCGCTGGTGCCCTGGCCTTGCGGCCCCGCGACCTCGACGAGAAGCAATGCCTGATCCTGCTGCGCGAAAAGGGTGAGACCGAACGCTGGCAGCCCGTCTCACCCACCTTGATGCGGCACCTTCTCGCGCACGCCACCGAACGCGGAGACGGCGACCGAACCGGGCAACTGCTGCGCTACGCCGACGGCAGACCCATCACCGACCGCCGCTACGACTACCTCTTCAACCGTGTCCAAGACGCACTCGACTGGGCCAAGGCCATGGGCGTGACCGCGCACTGGCTTCGCCACACCACCCTCAAGTGGGTTGAACGCCGCTTCGGCATGGGCATCGCTCGCGCCTACGCCGGCCACGCCGACAGCGGCAGCGACCTGACCACCACCACCTACACCAAAGCCGACATCACCGAAGTCGCCGCAGCGCTCTCTGCCCTCACCGGCGAACCACATCCGCTCGCACACGACACCGCATAACCGCTGCTGCGGGTGTTCACGCGGAGCCGCGTGAACACCCGCAACGTGGTCGAAGTCGGCCGGCGGTCAGGGAAGCGGGGCCGACTTCGCCTGGAGACTGGCGTGGTAGGCGATCACCATGTCGTAGAGCCGCCGCTGCGGATAGATGACCAACACTTCGTGCTCAATCAGCGCTGCGAGAAGGACTTGGTCTCCAGCAGTGACACGGCACCGAGCGCGGATCCGCGCCGGCAGAACGAGATTCAGCTTCGCCGGCACCCGGCGTTGGGCATCTGGAGCTGCACAAACCACGATCAGGCCCGAACGGACGTCAAAGCTTATGGGCGTACCTCCCCGCCACCCCAGGAGTGCGACTGTCGGCTTCGACGCGATCGCTCCAGAGGCATCGACTCGCACCAGCGCAAAGCCAGCGGACACGGAGTCAACAAGCGGCTCAAGCGCAGGGACACGCAACGGCGCCACCTGGGGATCCTGCCGCAGCAGCGGGGGCATCTCCAGGGCCTCGACTATCCGATCCGTAAACCGGACCTTGTCCGGCGTCGGAATGCAGCCGCTCGGCGGCGTCCGGGTCAAACCGTCGCGCTGGGCTATAGGGTCGGGCTCGTTCGGCAGTATGGACACAACGCCTCCACCTGTACTAACAGGGGAGGGCGTCGACCATCCAAGCGGACGACTAACAACAGAGTGCCGCGCAACGGGCCTGGCCGCCAACTCCACGGCGGACTCTGAGCTCCACGCGACAAGTCGAGTTGCCAACTGTGCTGTCAAGCGGTCCAGCCGCAGCTTTCACCGGATGCACGCCACGACGGCTGGTCCGGCGCGACAGCTCGTCAGGACAGGGCACGCGGAGTTCGAGGCGGACACGCCCGGGGCATCTGACGGCGCCGCAGCCTGACCGGAAGTATTCAGACACCACTGGAATCTTAACCCGCTGATTAAGAGAACGCGTTTTGGGGTGTCGGGCGGTGCCGAGTGATGTCGGACAAGACCTTTTCGGCTGGTCAACGGCCATCACTTGTGTCGGACTATACCGCGTTCTGTCGACGTGTACGAGACCTCTCGGGCACTTCTCGGGCACGTCCGTGCCGGATTCTGCCGGGCTGTTCGTGCAGGTCGTTCGTGGTTCGTCGTGTGGACGGTGGGGCCGGCCCGTGTCGGCGAACGACCGGTCAACGACTACCTCGAGTTCAAGGAGCAGCTATTCCAGGCTGCGGTCAACGACGCGCTGGAGCTATTCGGGGACGCGCTCCCGCGACAGCGACGCGGACGACTGCGCGCAGGAGGTGCTGCTCGGCGCGCTGCCTGATTACCATTACGGTGCCGCCCAGTTCATGAGCTTCGTCTACGGAGTCGCCTCACACAAGGTCATCGACGCGCACCGCCGCCGGGAAAGCGACACGAGCCACCCGGTTTCGCAGTTCGCCCTGCTGATCTCTGACCGGCCGGGCCCGCTGCGCCAAGTCGAACGCCTCGAACTGTGTCGGCGGATCGGCTTCCTGCTCACCCTACTGGGGCCGGAACAGCGCGATGTCGTGGTGCTGCGGGTCATGGTCGGCCTGTCCGCCCGGAAGACGGCTGCCACGCTCGGCGTCGCCAGTTCGGGTGCGGTACGCGTGAGCCGGCACCGCCCTCACCACGTTGCGCCGGCATCTTGCCGCACCGATCCGGTGACGCGTTCACCCGGCAACGGTGTCGCTTTCCGGACACCTTCGGCAAAGGCCGCTCTCCCATCGAGATCGTGGCCGGGCGGCTGAAATCGCCCGGGCCGGCCTCCGCTCAGTGGCCGGTCCCATCCGGCAGGGCCGAGTAGACCGCCAGCACCTGGTCCGCTTCGGTGAGGGTGATCATTCGCAGAGGCTCGCCGGCTGCGAGCACCCTCAACCTTGTGCGATCCCCGGCGGCGCGCCGGGCATCGAGCAGGACGTGCAGGCCGGTTACGGAAAGGAAGCCCACCCCCGTCAAGTCGATGACGACGTCGGCCGGCTGCCGGGCGACGGCGGCTGTGATCACGTGGGCCAGTTGTGGCCTTGTGCGCAGGTCGACGGTGCCCTCGGCGATCACCACCGGCACTACGCCGAACCGGCGCACCGAAAGCACCAGATCTTCCTGGGGGCCGTCCGGTCCGCCGGGATCGAATCGTGACGTGTCACGCGGACATTTGCGCCCGGGCACGCGGGGTGGCGCACCCCGATACGAGGGTCAAATGCGGCTTGCGGAGGTGAGCGTCGCCCACACCACCTTTCCGCACGACCAGCGCCGGCTGCTTCCCCACGCCGTCGCGGTTTGGGTGACGATCTGCAGGCCGATGCCCGGGTCGCGCAGACCGGATCGCTCTAGAAGGATCGCCGGACTGGCGTGCTCGTCCGCGACAGCGATGGTGAACATGCCCCGGCGCAGATCGAGGCGCACGTCAGGTGCGGACCTGGTGTGCTGGAGCGTGTTGTCGACGAGCTCGCCCACGACCAGGAGCCCGTCGTAGGCCAGCTCGGGCACGCCCCAATCCGTGATGCGGTCCCGGAGGAACGTGCGAGCGAGCTCCGGCGCGTCCTCGGTGCGGGGGAACTTCCGCTGGGCCCATCGGCGGCTGGGGATCTCCTGGCTGTTTTCGGCGGTCTCGACGTCGTCACAGACCGCGACAAGGCGGTCGGTGCCGTGGCCGTGGAAGGCGTGCAGATGCACCCGTTGACGGGTGACCAGGGTGAACGGGATGCCGGGCCAGTGCCCGACCCGGCGGGCGACCAGGGGGAAGACGGTGGCGGGGGACAGTGCGTCGATGACCAGCCCGTCGACGTCGGCGATCAGCCCCGGCGGGCCGTCGGCGGCCACCTTCAGCAGGCCGTCGCGCAGAAACCGGTAACCGGAGAGATCGAGCTCCCCGGTGACGGTGACCAGGGTGCTGGCGAGCCGCGGAGCAGGCTCCAGGGTGATGCCGCCGGCGATCACGGCACCGGTTCGGCGGCGCGCCCCCACCGCGTCCGATTACCTGTCACGCTGGCGCCGCCGTACCGGCCCGGACGCTCGGGGATCGGGCACTTCGGCGATCGGATGTCCCCGCCGATTCGGCAGCAGGACGGCCCAGACGACCTTGCCGCTGCCCCAAGACGGGCTGCATCCCCAGCGGTGTGCGGTCTGGGCGACCAGCCGGAGTCCGAGACCGTTCTCTATGGGGCGCTCGCGCAGGACGGCCTGCCGCGGGTCGCCGTCGGCGACCGAGATCGTGAAAGTGTCCGGGCGCAGCTCCAGCCGCAGCCGGGGGTGCGATGTCGTGTGCACGATCGCGTTCTCCACCAGCTCGGTCGCGACCATAAGGGCATCGTCGACGTGCTCGCGCACGTTCCACTGCGCGCAGGTCCGGCCGACGAACGCCCGGGCGGTCGCGGAGGCGTGCGGCGACGCGGCCAGCAGCTGCACCGCCCGCAGGCGGGACGGGCGCTCGCGTGCCTGTTCGGCCGCGAGGACGTCGGCGTGGACCGGCAGATTCGCTCCGCGCGTCGCCAGCTGGGCCACGTGATCCGCGCGGTCGGTGACCACCGCGAACGGAAGCCCGGGCCAGTCGCCGATCCGCAGCGCGATGACGGTGAACACACTCATGAGGCTGTCGTCGTCGACGTCGAGACCATGGATGTCGGCGATGACGCTCTCCGGCGCGTCCGTGGCCAGCTTGAGCACACCGTCGCGCAGCTCCCGATAGCCGGCCTCGGTCAAGGTCCCGGTCAAAGTCGCCACGGTCGACTCCGCCCGGTAATGCGGCACCAGGTGCAACCCGGTTTCACCGGTCATTTACGCGCCTCGCTCCCGCGACGCCGCCCGCGGTCATCGGCCCGGGACCGACGCTCTCCCGACGCGCCGTCGGCGGCTTCCAGACTGCGCGCGGCGAGCAGCGAAGCGCAATCTTCGGCGTCGCTTGCGGCTGAGGCGACCAGCCGGGCCCTGCGATACCGCTGTCCGGGCGTGAGCGCCATGGCGCCGGTCTCTTCGGGTGGTATCGCGACGCGCCTCATCGGTTTGGCAACGGACACTGGGGCGCCGGTACCCCTGGATTCGCGGTGGTCATCAGTCGCCACCACGAACGGGTGCGTTCACCGGATCTTCTCGGGGATCTCTTCGAGCGTCCGCAGCAAGCGGATCGCCAGCGTGCGGGCTTCTTCGGCGGACAGCGGCGAATTCTCCTTCACCGTGTTCTCGACGAGGTTCACTCGCTGCTCGTAACGGGTCACGAAGTCCACGTCTGACCTTCTTCTCTCTCAATGACATCCGGTGGTGGGGATGTCCGGCTCCATCGGATCGGGGAAAGCACTTCGTCCCGAAGGACCGATGTCACGGCCGGGCGCGGCCGGACGGGTCGTACGCCCGCTTGCCGGGCGCGGCGGACCGGCGATGCGGGGAGCGTTCGGCCTCGTCTCCGGAAGCGGGGGCCGGGGTGTACACGGGCTGGCGGAACAAGCTCCCGTAGCGGCTGTCCTGGGGTGTGGTGAGCGTTCCGGGGCGGGGTTGTTCCGCGATGGGATGGCTGAACAACGAGCTGTCCATGGTGGGAGTACTGATCAGAAAGTCCTTTCGGGCACGCCGCCGAAGGGCGGCGTCGGGAGTGCGAGCGGCGGGGCCGGGCCGCGGGCAGGTCGCCCAGCGATGTGCCCGGGCGCGGGCTTCAGCGCGGCCGCGGTCCGGTGAGTGGGGCTTTCGGGTCCGACGGCATGTCGGTGCTCCCGTCCCCGGCCGCTGGCAGCAACGAATTGGGGCCGAGGACGGCGCAGGTTCGACCACTTGCGCGCGAAATGCTCTCGGACAACACCCAGCGTACACGACGGCCGCGCTGGGTGTGTTAAGACTGGGTTCTAGCAAAGGGGCCCTCGTGGACCAGCTCAGTCTCGGCGTCGTCGCGCGTTCCCGCAAGGAGAACGAACGGCGGCTGCCGATCCACCCGCACCACCTCGACCGGATCGACGCCGATCTCCGGGAACGCATCTACCTCGAACACGGCTACGGCGAACCTTTCGGGGTGCCCGACGAACACCTGGCGCGCGCGGTCGCGGGCCTGCGCACGCGCGAGCAGCTCATCGCCGAGTGCGATGTGGTCCTGTTGGCCAAACCGCTGCGGGAGGACGTCGCGGAACTCCGGGAAGGCCAGGTGCTGTGGGGCTGGCCGCACTGCGTGCAGGACGCCGAACTGACCCAGCTGGCCATCGACCGGCGGCTGACCGTGATCGCGTTCGAAGCCATGAACCACTGGCGGCGTGACGGCTCGTTCGGGCTGCACGTCTTCCACAAGAACAACGAACTGGCCGGCTACTGCTCGGTCCTGCACGCCCTGCAGCTGATCGGCTCGACCGGCGACTACGGCCGCCGCTTGCGGGCGGTGGTGATCGGCTTCGGCGCGACCGCGCGCGGCGCGGTGACCGCGCTGAACGCCCACGGAGTCCACGACGTCGAAGTCCTCACCGCCCGCGGCCTCAGCGCGGTCGGCTCACCGATCCATTCCGCGACGATGGTCCACTTCGACCACGACAAGAACCACCCGGGCGACCCTCGCCGCAGCCGCGCACACACCGCCCACGGCCGGGTGCCGCTGGCCGGGTTCCTCGCCGAGCACGACATCGTCGTCAACTGCGTGCTCCAGGACACCGACGCACCGCTGACCTTCCTCATCGAGGACGACCTCGCGGCGTTCACCCCCGGCAGCCTCATCGTCGACGTCTCCTGTGACGAAGGCATGGGCTTCAGCTGGGCGCGGCCCACCACGTTCACCCGGCCGACCTTCCCGGTCGGCCACGGCGTCACCTACTACGCCGTCGACCACAGTCCCTCCTACCTGTGGAACTCGGCGACCTGGGAAATCAGCGAAGCGCTGCTGCCGCACCTGCGGACAGTCCTTTCCGGACAGTCCAATTGGGAGGAAACCGAAACGGTGGGACGGGCCGTCGAGATCCAGGACGGCACGATCCGCAACCCCGCGATCCTCTCTTTCCAGCAGCGCGCCACGGAATACCCGCACACGCCGCGGCTCAAGGCACCGGAACTGTCCACCTGAGACAGGTGCCGCCGCCGGCCGGGCGTTCGAGCCGCAACGACCCGCCCGCCTCCGCGGCCCGCTGCTCGAGGTTGCGCAGACCGCTGCGCGCCACGGCTTCCGGCATCCCGATCCCGGTGTCGGAAACCTCGACGACCAGCTCCTCGTCCAGGGACACGGTGACCGCCAGCTCCGCCGCACGCGCGTGCCGCAGGACGTTGCTGACCGCTTCGCGCACCACCGCCTCGGTGTGTTCGGCCAGCCAGGCGGGCACCCGGTCGAACGCTCCCGACAGCCGGACCGTCGTGTGGATGGCGGAGTCGGCGCAGCCGTCGGTGATCGCGTTCTGCAGGCGCGCCCGCAGGCCACGACCCGCTCCCGGCCGGCCGTGCAGGGCGAAGATCGCGCTGCGGATCTCTTCGATGACGTCCTGGAGCTGGTCGAGGTGCTGGGTGAGCCGGGTGGTGACCGCGGGCGAGTCGGTTCGGCGGCGGGTGCCCTCGATGCCCATGCCGACGGCGAACAGCCGCTGGATGACGTGGTCGTGCAGGTCGCGGGCGATCCGGTCCCGGTCCACCGCCACGTCCAGCTCGCGGCGGGTGGCCTGGCTTTCGGCGTCCCGCAGCGCCAGCGCGGCCTGGTCGGCGAAGGCGGACACGAGCTGGAGTTCGTGCTCGTCGAAACCCGGTGCGCCGGAAGCGCGGATCGCCAGGAGCACGCCCGCGGTGGACTCGCCGGAGCGCAACCGCACCGCCAGCGCCGGCCCGAGGTCCGCACCCAGGCCGTAGGCCAGGTTCGGCACGCTGCGCGGGACGTGATCGCGCAGGACCGCGCCGGAGGTCGACCCGTCGAGCGGGATCCGGCGACCGGTCAGCTCCTCGGCGTCGGGGCCGGCGCACACCGTGACGACCAGTGCCTCAGCGGGCGGCACGGGCAGGGCGATGAGCGCGTCCACGGCGCCGGTGAGTTCGGCGGCCCGGTTCGCGACCAGGCGCAGCACCGTGTGGACGTCGGTGCCGCCGAGGAGTTCGGCGGAGATCTCCCCGGTCGCTTCCAGCCACCGCTGCCTGCTCCGGCTCTCCTCGTAGAGCCGCGCGTTGTCCACGGCGATCCCGGCCGCAGCCGCCAGCGCGACGATCGCCCGTTCGTCGTCGGCGGTGAAGGGCTGCTCGCCGCCGAGGCACAGCCGGCCGAGGACCGCGCCCCGGACCACGAGCGGGACGTCGAGGACTGCCGGCATCGGCGGGAGGCGGCGCGAGGTGGCGTCGTCGACGCCCGTGGCGGTGAACCCGGTGGTCCGGCCGTCCTCGTCGAGCAGGGTCAGCGCGCCGCAGCGGGCGCCGACCAGGCCGGCGGCGGCGGTGACGATCCGGTGCAGCGTGGTCTCGAGCTCCAGACCGGCGGAGAAGGCGAGCACAGCCGCCGGCAGCGCGTCCATCCGGTCCCGGCCCGACGTCGTTTCCTCGGGCATGCCACCACAGTGGCACGGCGGTGCGGCCCGTGGCGGGTTCCGGGGGAACCGAACCACGTTCGCAACCGATGTCCTTCGCCCGGCCACGGGTGCCGTTCGGCCCTTGGCCCGCGCCGGAGCCCGGCGGACGGTGGGGACAGCCAGGATTCCAGGAGTTCGGAGCCGTCCATGAAGACCGGTGTCATGCCCGTCGGGCACCTCAGTGCGAGCCAGATGCGATCCGTGCTCCTCGCGGCCACGGCTCCGCCGCCGCTGCGCCGCGGGCGGCCGTGGCGGTTCCAGTGCACGCCGGACGCCGTCGAGCTGTACGCGGATTCGCTCTCCACCGGTACCGACAGCGACCAGCGGGAACGCATGCTGGACTGCGGGGCCGCTCTGCTGAACCTCCGGCTGGCGATCAAGGCGCAGAGCAGCCACGCCGATACACGCCTGTTCCCCACCGCGGACCGGCCCGACCTGCTCGCCGTCGTGCGGCCGAACGGCTACGAGACGATCGCGCCGGAAGACGGGGAACTCGTGTCGGCCATCGCCGGACGGCAGAGCAACCGGCGCCCGTTCACCGCCGCCGTCGTCCCCGACGCGGTGCAGCGGCAGCTCCGGCGGGCGGCCGAAGTGGAACGCGCCTGGCTGGCCACCATCACCGACGACCAGGTGCCCCAGCTGCGCGACATCATGCACCGCACCGAAGTCCCGCCGGCGACACCCGGTCCCGGTGGCGGAAGCGACCTCGACGTCGAGCCCGGCAGGCTGGTCGTGGTGATCGGCTCGCCGCACGACACCGCTCTCGGCCGGCTCCAGGCCGGTCAGGCCCTGCAGCGGGTTCTGCTCACGGCCACCGCCGCAGGGCTTTCGGCGGCGCTCTCCTCGCAGGTGATGGCCGTACCGGCGGCCCGGCGCGAACTGCGGCAGCTGCTCGGCGGCGGGCTCTGGCCGCAGGTCATGCTGCGGCTCGGCCACGGCACCGCCGTTGCGTCCCCCACGCAGACACAGCTCGAAGACGTCGTGATCAGCGACGAGCACCCGTTCGGCCGTTAACCGCCCGGCCGCCGTTGCGCGCCGTGGATCCCGGTGACCAGAACCGCCGCCTGGGACCGGCGCTCCAGCCCGAGCTTCGCCAGCAGCCGGGAAACGTAGTTCTTCACGGTCTTCTCGGCCAGGAACATCCGCTCGGCGATCTGCCGGTTCGTCAGGCTCTCCCCGAGCAGGTCCAGCAGCACCAGTTCCTGCTCGCTCAACCCCGCCAGCGGACCCGGTTCCCCGGTCTTCGCGCGCAGCTCGGCCACCAGCGCGGTGACCGCCCGGCCGTCCAGCAGGGTCTCACCCGACCCCACCCGGCGAATGGCGTCGACCAGCTGCAGCCCCTTCACGTCCTTGATCACATAGCCCTCGGCGCCGGCCAGAACCGCGTCGACCATCGAATCCGCGTCGGTGAAGGAGGTCAGCATCAGGCACCGCAGGCCGGGCAGTAGCGCACGCAGGTCGCGGCACAACTGCACGCCGTTGCCGTCGGGGAGCCGGACGTCCAGCACTGCCACGTCGGGGCGCAGCGCGGGCACCCTGGCCAGGGCTTCGGCCACCGACGACGCCTGCCCGACGACGCTCAGGCCGGGTTCGTCCCCGACGAGTTCGGCGACGCCGCGCCGCACGAGTTCGTGGTCGTCGACCAGGAAGACCGTGATGACGGGCAGAGCGTGCTGCGGGCTGTCATCCACCACTCCAGGCTACGCCCGCCACGCCGAACGGCACCCGAACAGAGGTCCCGCGACTCTAGGGCGCGTGGCGCGGGCGGACCACGGTGGAGGAATGACACAGATCCAGCACCGGCCCGATCACCACCTCAAGACGGCCGTCGCCGACGAGCTCGCCTGGACCCCCAGTGTCAATGCCGAAGGAATCGCGGTGAGCGTCGACGGCGGTGCCGCGACGCTGGCCGGACACGTCGGCACCTATCCCGAGAAGCAAGCGGCCCTGCGCGCCGCGACGCGGGTGCACGGCGTGACCACGACCGTGGACCGGATCCTCGTCCGGCACGGCCACGCGATTCCGGCCGACGTGGACCTCGCCCGTGAAGCCATGGCCGTGTTCGACCGCCGCACGGTTCTCGTGCCGAAGAACTCGGTGCAGGTCGACGTGCGCGACCAGGTGATCACCCTGCGCGGCTCGGTGGACTGGCACCACGAGCGCGAAGCCGCCCGCCGGGCGGTGGCCGCACTCCCCGGGGTCAGCGGCGTGCGGAACCTGATCACGTTGCGGCCGCGCCGGGAGTCACCGCGGCCGAGACCAAAGCACGGATCCTCGCGGCGCTGGCCCGGCACGCGCCCGGGTCCGCCCAGCACGTCGAGGTCGCCATCGACGACGGCCAGGTCACCCTGACCGGCGCCGTCCCCACCCCGGCCGAACGCCGGTCGGCCGAGCAGACCGCGTGGTTCGCCCCCGGCGTGACCGCGGTCGACAACCAGGTGCAGCTCACCGGCTGAGCCTCCGCCCCGGCACGAGCCGCGACCTCTGGAGCACCATGAACGTTTTCGTGGTCATCGTCATCGCCGCCGCGTTGCTGCTTCTCCTGGCGTCCGCGGTGCGGATCGTCAAGCAGTACGAACAGGGGTCCTGTTCCGGCTCGGCCGGGTGGTGGGCGTGCGCGAGCCGGGGCTGCGGCTGATCGTCCCGGCCGTGGACGTGCCGCGCCGGGTCGCGCTGCAGCTGCGCAGCCTGCAGAGCCTGGTGGAGATCGGCGTGGACAAGAACACCACCGTCGTGTTCCCCGCCCCGCTGATGAGCACCATCGGCGAACTCGGCTCGTTCCTGGCCCGCGAAAGCGCCGCCGCGGCCCAGCCGAAACCGGCCGCCACCGCCGCGATCGTGCCGCCGCCCGCGGCCGTGAACGGCACCAGGGCCGACGAGCGCTGACCGCGGCCGGCCCCCGGGACTCCGCAGTGTTCTGTGCGAAAAGGACAGAGCACTGTGGACCCGGGCCGCGCACCGGATCCGTGAGGAGACATCATGACCACCGCCACCCCGCCGGTACGAGTCCTGCTCCCGGACGGCGAAGCCGCCTGGGTGCGCAAGCTGGAAGCCGGCGACGCCGCCGCGGTCCTCGCCCTGCGGACCCGGCTTTCCGGGCGCGATCGGCACGTGCGGTTCTTCGGCCTCGGCGTGGCCGGGCTGGCCGAGCTCTCGACGCAGCTGTCCCACAGCTCCGGCGTCGGGCACACCGCCGTGGGCTGCTTCGTGCACTCCCGGCTGGCCGGTGTCGCCCGCTACGACATCCTGGCCGACCCGGCCGAAGCCGCGGTCGCGCTGGTCGTCGACGGCCGTGGCCCGGCCCTCGGCGTGGCGGCCTTGCTGCTCGAACAGCTCGTCGTCTCGGCGGAACACGAAGGCGTGCGGATGCTCGTCGCCGACACCGACGCGGAGAACGCGAAAATGCTCGGCGTTTTCGCGGCGCTGGGCATTCCGTTCCGGCCGGGACTGCAGCGCGAACAGCCCGCTGCCGCGGAACGAAACACCCCTCCTCCGGAGTAGAATCGATGTTGTCGAGAGCATTTCGCACGCCGGTGATCGAGCCCGCGTCGTTCTCGGCCCCCAAGTCCGGCTGGTGCCCTCCGGCCGGGGACGAGAGCATCGGCATGAAGTCGGTCCCGCACACCACCCACGCCATGCGCTTCGCGCAAGCGGCCGAAGAACTTCGCCACCACGCGCCGCGGCTGCGGCTGAAGCCGGAAGCACCCACCACCGGCTGGGTCGACGGCGCCTGGTGGCCCCGCTCCCTGGACCTGACCGCCGAACTGCCGTCGCTGCTCCCGGCACTGACCGCCCGGCTGGGCTGGATCGAACGGGTCACCTACCACCTCGCGGCCTGGCCGCCCACCCCACGCCGGCTGCGTTCCGGCGACGGGCACGGCGACGTCCGGCTCGAAGGCTTCCGGTCGCCGCACGCCGCCACCCTGACCGTGATCGGCCCGCGGCACCGGCTGACGCTGCTGGTGATCCCGCCGGATGCCGATCCGGACCTCGCGCACCACGCGCTGCTGACCGCGGCGCGCCGGGGCAACGACGACACCGTCGACACGCTGCTCGGCGCCCTTGACGAGGACACAGCGGTGCAGCGCTGGGAGGTCGAAGGCGGCCGGATTCCCGCCCAAGCGGGGCCTGCCGGCGGATAGCCGTCCTCAGTTCGCTCCGCCGCCCGATCCGGGCGGCGGGCGTCGAGGCGTGCGTGCAGCCGCGCCCGGATCTTGTCCGGGGCGCAGGCCCGCCGCCGTCGTTCCTGGCGCGCGATCACCACCCCGGTCGCGCCGAGCTTGCCGCCGGCGACCTGTCAGTCCACTGTGGACGTCACCGCGGCACCTCGGTCGGCAGGCGGGGTTCGCGGTGCAGCAGTTCGAGCGCGTCGGTGTCGGCGACCTCCGGGAACTTCCGGTAGCTGTTGCGGACCGCGTGCAGCCAGGGCAGCGGGTTCAGGCAGACGAACTGGTCGACCTCGCGGGCGAGCCGGTCGAGAACCGGTGCCTGCGCGACCGGGACCGCGAGCACGATCCGGCGCACCTGGCGGGCGCGCAGGACGCGGATCGCCGTGTGCGCGGTCGTGCCGGTGGCGGCGCCGTCGTCGGCGAGTACCACCGTCGGGCCCGCGATCGGCACCGGCGCGACGTCGCGCCGGTAGACGGCGACCTGCCTGGCCAGACTGCCCCGCGCCTGGTCGGCGAGCCGGGTGAGCTCGTCCGCCGAGATGTCGAATCGGCGGATGGCGCCGTGGTCCCAGACGACCAGGCCGCCCTCCCCGACGGCACCGAGCAGCACCGGTGGCGGTCCGGCGGCCTCGATCCGGGCGGTGAGCAGGATGTCCAGCGGCGCCCCGAGGACGTCGGCGATCTCGGCGGCGACCACAAGGCCGCCCTCGGACAGGCCGAGGACCACGGCGCGGTCGCCGCGCAGCGGGCGCAGGCGGAGGGCCAGTCGTTCGCCCGCCTCCCGGCGATCACGGAACCGCATGGGCACTCCTGCCGTCGGGAGCCAGTCGGCCGTCCCCCAGCATGACCGCACCGCGTCCGCGGGCGGGAGGACCGTTTGTCACCACCAGTGGACCGATCGGCACTTTCATCCGAAAGTCCACAAAGGACCTCTCAGCGCGGGCGGCTCACCGTCGAGGGCGCCAGCACGACCGCGGGCGCGAGGGTGCGATCGACCAGGGCACGGGCCACGTCGCTGAGCCGGCGGTTGTTCCGCCGGGCATAGCCGCGCAAGGCCGTGAACGCCGCGTCCATGCTCAGCTGCCCGCTGACGGCGAGCACGCCCTTGGCCTGCTCGATGATCACCCGGCTGTTCAACGCGGTCTGCAGCTGCTCGGAGAGGAGCTCGCCCTGGCGGAACGCGCGTTCGTGGAGGATGCCGATGGTCGCGGTGTCGGCCAGCCCCTGGGCCAGTGCCACGTCGTCGGCCGACAGCTCACCCGGGGAGTGCCCGAAGAGGTTCAGCGCGCCGATCGTCTGCCGGCGCAGCCGCATCGGTATCGCGTGCACCGACGCGAACCCGTCCCTGGCCGCCTCGGCCGCGAACCGCGGCCACCGTGCCGCCTGTGCGGCGATGTCGGCCACCAGGACCGGGGTGCTGGTGGTGAAGCACTCGACGCACGGGCCCTCGTCGATGTCGAGCTGGAACAGCTCCAGCAGCCGTGCCTGTTCGGTGGACGACGCCAGCACCTGCAGCCCGCCCCGCTCGTCGGCCAGGGTCAGGCCGGCCGCCGCGACGTCGAGCAGCTCCACGCACTGCAACACCAGCGTGTGCAGCAGGTCCGCGACGTCGTAATCGTCGACCAGCGTGTCCGCGAGTGCCACGAACGCCCGCGTCACCTGTCGTTCACGGTCGGGCATGCCCACCATCTCCTGAATCGTCAGCTGCCTTCATGGTGATCCTCACCGGAACTCCTCGTCCAATCGCAGCCGCCCGCCGACGATGTCGGCCGCGACTTCCCGCAGCGAACGCCCGTGGCCGAACGCGTAGGCGCGCAACCGGGCCAGCGCGGCCGAGGCGGGCAGGTTCAGGTGCGCGATCAGCATCCCGGTCGCCTGGTGCACCTCCCGGAACCGCGTCCCCGCGCCCTCCATCCAGCGCCCGTCACCGTCGAGCCAGCGCTCGCCCCCGTCCCGCAGCCCCGACAAGGCGAGTGCGGCGATGTCGGCGACCTGCAACGCCGTCGACAGCTCGGCGGCATCGAGCGAGCCCGGTGTCGAGCGGTAGGTGTCGAGGGTCGCCACGCGGACCGCCCCGATCTGCACCGGGAACGTGAACAACGCGGCCACCGGCTGCGCCGCGGCCTCCGCGGCGAACACCGGCCACGCCGGCGGCGGCCCGGCGGCCAGATCGGGCACCAGAACCGGCCCGCCCGAGGTCTGGGCCTCGAAACACGGTCCTTCACCGAGGGAAAACTGCAGCTCCGCCAGCGCCGTACTCACCGCGTCACTGGCGTAGACGATCTCGCGGTGCCCGGCGCCGGCCACCACCGACACCGCCGCTCCGTTGACCGGCAGCAGGCGCACGCACGCCCGGCAGACCCGGCCGACGACGTCGACCCCGCTGCCGGGCCCAGGTTCACCCAGGGCGGCCAGCACGCTCGCGCGCAGGTCCTCGACCTCAGCCACCGCGAACCCACCACCGGCGAGCTCCGCGTTCCGGCATCCGGTTCCTTCCGGGTCGGTGTTCGTGATCGCCACACCAACACGGACACCGAGCCCGGATCAGCACCGCTGCCGCGGCTGCGTGCACCGAGCGTAC
Organism: Amycolatopsis sp. lyj-23; assembly: GCF_046549135.1. Taxonomy (NCBI): domain Bacteria; kingdom Bacillati; phylum Actinomycetota; class Actinomycetes; order Pseudonocardiales; family Pseudonocardiaceae; genus Amycolatopsis; species Amycolatopsis sp. lyj-23. Next base: position 240,398 of record NZ_JAJPWN010000021.1, read on the forward strand.
CCGGCCGGATGCCCTGATGGCTTCACGTGGTCAAGGACGTCGCGGGATCGCTGCCGGCATGCCTTGCCCCGGCGAGAATGTCCTCGGCACCGGCCGTGGTGTCCGGGTCAGCAGCCGTCCGCAGGGCGGCGTTGGCGTCGTCGCGTGCGGTGTCCGGCGCCACGACGAGCAGGATCAGGCGCCGCTGCTGCGTGCCGATGAGCGCGAGAGTGTCCGCCTGCATGGAATGGAACCCTTCCAGCCGGACGACACGGCCGTCCACCACGAGCTTGCGGTGGGCGATCTCCCAGCCGTCGCCCAGCGGATAGCTGATCCGCTCGACGTTGCCCACCTGGTCGCGCACCGCCGCGAGGACGCCGGGGAACTCGACGCGGGCGTCGCGGGACCGCGGCCACCACGCGCCGTCGACGTACCCGCCGCCGGTGGCGGGTTTCAGCTGCAGGCGGACCTCGTCACCAACGGTGGTCACGACCGGCTCCGGTCCGGGGTCTCGGTGAGCAGACCGCGCTCCAGCCTGCCGAACCCGCGGGGTGCCGCGGAGTAGCCGGGGTTGAGCTTGCGAGCCAGGCGTTCCGGCTTGGGCCAGCGGACATCGGTGGCCCAGCCGACCTTTTCGAACAGCCAGATCAGGCGCGCGGACATGTCGAGCTGGCCGCGGCGGACGCCGTGGCGGGCGCCGGTCGGGTCGGCGTGGTGGGAGTTGTGCCACGACTCGCCCATGGACGCGATGGCCAGCGGCCAGAAGTTGGCGGACTTGTCGCGGGCGGCGTAGGGCCGGTCACCGATCAGGTGGCACAGGGAGTTCACCGACCAGGTGACGTGGTGCAGCACGGCCACCCGGACGAGGCTCGCCCAGAAAAACGCGGTCAGCGCGCCCCACCAGGACATCGTCACCAGCCCGCCGAGCACGGCCGGGGCCAGCAGGGTGATCACGGTCAGCGTGGGGAACCAGCGGTCGATCCGGGCGATGTCGCGGTCGGCGAGCAAGTCGGGGGCGAACCGCTGCGCGTTGGTCTTCTCGCGGTCGAACAGCCAGCCCATGTGGGCGTGCCAGAAACCTTTGGCGAGCGCGGCGGCCGAAGTGCCGTAACGCCACGGGGAATGCGGATCGCCCTCGCGGTCGGCGAAGGCGTGGTGGCGGCGGTGGTCGGCGACCCAGCCGATCACCGGGCCCTGCATGGCCATGCTGCCGGTGGCGGCGAGGGCGATCCGCAGGCCGCGGTTCGCCTTGAAGGCGCCGTGGGTGAAGTAGCGGTGGAAGCCGATGGTGACTCCCAGGCCGGTCAGGAAGTAGAACCCGATGGCCAGGGCGACGTCGGTCCAGCCGAGGCCCCAGCCCCACGCGAACGGCACCGCGGCGGCCAGCGCCAGCAGCGGCACGACCGCGAACAGCTTGACCAGGAAGGTTTCGGTGCGGGACTTTTCGCCCGCGAGCATCGGCTCCGCGATGTTGGGTGGCCGTTGCAGCGTCTGTGTCATATCGATCGCTCTTTTCCGTGACGTATCCGGCCGCCAGGGTCCGGGGCGATCAAATTCCGGGTAGCCCGCTGACGGCGGCCTAAACCGGGGGATGGTGGAGGTTGCCGGGACGTCCTGCCCGCTGCATGAGCGGAGCAACCAATATCTACAACGCACGAGCCGCCGGAATCGTTCCCGTACAGGTGCCCTTTCGGAGGCCGACCGGCCCGGGCCCATCCGGCACGCCATCGGCGGCCCTCTAGCGTGGCGGTCATGGAACACCCCGAACCCGACGCCCGAACGCTCGAGCGCGCCCTCAGCGCGTACGTGCGGGCGGTGGCGGCCGCGGTCGGTGTCCCGGCCGAAGGCACCACGGTGGAGATCAGCGACACCGCCACCGCCTACCTCGGGCTGCCGCGGCGGTGGCCCGGCCGGCCCGGCCACGACGTCATGCTGGTCTGGAACGAACGCCGGGGGTGGTCCCTCGCGGTGGAAGCCGACCCCGGTGCGGCCGCGGTCGTCCTCGCGCACCACGGCGACGACCTCGTCCCCGCCCCGGACGCGGTGGCCCGGTTCGTCGCCGACACCGCCGCCGGCCGTCCCCACGGCCAGGCGTCGGCCGGACCGGCTGCGGACGTGTCCCGCCGGGTGCTGGCCGAGCGGCTGCGGCCCTACCTCGGCGACGCCCCGAACGGCTGACCGCGGGCCGGCTCCCGTGGTTCTTCACCGGCCCGCGGGGGCATCCGCCCGGCGGTATGCTCGGGAAACAGCGCCCAGACCCCGCTCTCACCCCGACCGGCCTCGTGCCCGGTCATCGCCAGGAGCAGGTTCTTCATGAATTCCCCCTCAGCACCACGCGCTGATCCGCAGAGCGGTCCCGGGGCTTCTCCGGTGCCGTACGGGCTCCGCGTCGCGGCCGCGGTCTCGTGGCGCCTCCTGGTCGTGGCGGCGGCCCTGACCGTCCTCGGCTTCGTGGCCACCCGGCTGGCCTCGGTGGTCGTCCCGGTCGCGGTGGCACTGCTGCTCGCCGGGCTGTTCTCGCCCGCCGTCACCTGGCTCGCGGCCAGGAGGGTCCCGCGCGCACTGGCCACCGCGATCGTGCTGATCGTGGGCATCGCGCTGGCCGGCGGGGTCGTGACGTTCGTCGTCATCACCGTCACCGTGGGCATGCCCGCGCTGATCGACCAGGTCACCGTGAGCCTGACCGACCTGCACACCTGGCTGCGCACCGGCCCTCTGCACCTGAGCCAGGGCCAGCTCGACCAAGCGCTCGGCAATCTGACCGCCATGCTCGGCCGGAACAAGTCCGTGATCGCCTCGGGCGCCCTCACCACCGCGGTCACCGTCGGGGAACTGCTCGCCGAAGCCCTGCTCACGGTGTTCTGCCTGATCTTCTTCCTCGCCCAGGGAAACCCGATCTGGGCGTTCCTCATCCGGGGTGTGCCCGCCCGCCTGCGGGAGCGCGTCGACATCGCCGGGCGCAGCGGGTTCACCACCCTGGCCCACTACGTCCGCGGCACCGCCGCCGTCGCGTTCGTCGACGCCGCCGGCATCGGCCTCGGCCTGGTGATCCTCGGGGTCCCCTTGGCGGCTCCGCTGAGCACGCTCGTCTTCCTCGGCGCGTTCATCCCCGTCATCGGCTCGGTGATCGCCGGCGGGATCGCCGTCCTCGTGGCCCTGGTGGCCAACGGCGTCTGGACGGCCGTCATCGTGCTCGCCGTCGTCGTCGGTGTGATGCAGGTGGAAAGCCATGTCCTGCAACCACTGCTGCTCGGGCGGGCCGTCCGGCTGCACCCCCTGGCCGTCGTTCTCGCCCTCGCCATCGGGCTCGTCACCGCCGGGATCGTCGGCGCCCTGCTGGCCGTCCCGCTGCTCGCCGTCTTCAGCTCGGGCGTGCGCAGCCTGACCACCCGGCCGGAGAACGACTCGCCTGCGGGAACCGCTCATCCTGCCGATCCGGACGACCGCGCCCCGGACCCGGCGACCGATGACGTGCACGCCGGGCCTGAGGTCTGTTGAGGACAGTCAGGAGCCGGCGGCTCGTCCGGTTCCACGAAACCTTGGTCATCCACACCTCGTGCGCGGCGAAAGGTTCCTTCGGCCCCCCAGCAGATGACGTGTGACCCTGGGCAGTCGTGGCCCGGACGAGCAAGGTGGTGGCTACCGGAACGCCACTTCGCGCTCATCCGGGCCGGCCGTCGAAGGGGACAACCACGCATGCTGATCCAGATCGGCACGGACCAGGCCGTGCACGGCGACGAGGCGCTGATCCGGCACTTCGAGGTGGAGCTCGCCACCAGGCTGTCGCGGTTCAGCGACCACATCACGCGGCTGGAAGCCCACTTCAGCGAGGAAACCGCCGACGACGGGCAGGACCGGTGCTGCGTGCTCGAAGCCCGGCCGGCCGGGCGGCGGACGGTGGCCGTCAGCCATCACGCGGGTTCGGTCGGCGAGGCGTGCCGGGGTGCGGTGCACAAACTCGAGAGGGTGCTCGAGAGCATGTACGGCCGGACGGATCACCGCAAGGGCGGGGACTCCATCCGGCACCAGGACGGGCACGCCGGCTCGTGACCGTCCTCAGCGGGCTCGGTGCGCCGCGCTCCGGGGATCTTCGCAACCGGGCCACCGGCCCGGCCGCGCAGCCCGGGAAACCGTTGCCGTTGCGGTCATCCGTCTCCTTCGATCGGCCACGCCACGGGGCTTCGCCCCTCGCCGGCGACGGTCCGGTTCCGGCCTCAAGCGCCGGAGCGCGGTGGGTGGGCGTCGAGGATGTCGGTGGCTCGCACCAGGCCGGCCGGTGCATCGGCGGCGGCCCCCTGCGGGCGGACGGGCACCCAGGTCGTGCTGGTGTGTTCGTCGCGCAGGCTGTGCCCGGTGACGGTCCCGAAATGCTCGCACCACACCGGGTCCGCGCGCGGCGACCCGGTCCGGCGCACGCGGCTGCGGTAGCGGACGAGCCAGCCGGGTGGGTAGGCACCGCCGTGGCGGGTATGCCAGTCGCGGTACGCGTGCCCGACCGGCGGCCGGTCGGTCTGTTCGTCGTCCACCGGCGCCGCCTTCGCTCACGGTGCACTCGGAGTGCACGTCATCGATCGCCGGGGACCGGGGCGCGGTCATCCAGCCTAGGCGGGAAAGCGCCGGGAGTGGTTCGCCCGGGCGAGTGGTTCTCCGGCCGGGTGGTCAGGCCGGCACGGGCGTAAGGTGGCGGTATCGCCCCGGACCTCGGCGTGTCCCTGGAGCCGGCCCGAAGCCGGAAGTTCGAGCGAGTCCCGGTTGCTCGTCGGTCCCGCGCCCGGATGATCAGCACCAGCAGAAGGAGATCCGGCATGTCGTCCCTCGATCTCGAAACCGGCGCTGCCGCCGCGGAAATCGGCGATCCGGCCGCGGCCGCCTGCGCGGTGTGCCCCCATTCCCCGGAATCGCATGATGTGATCGCGCACCGGTTCTGCACGGCAACGCAGGCGGGCGGGTTCCACCGCGGATGCGTGTGCACTGGTGCATCGGACGCCGCGGTGACCACGGCGATGCGGGTCGCGAAGTGACGGGCTCGTCATGAACGCCTTCGGGGAACCCGCAGGCCGGTTCGTCCGGCCGTCGTCGCGGAAGGAGCGCCGGTCATGACTTTTGCGCCGGACGACGCCGAGCAGTTCCAAGATGCGGGGCGCCGAGAGCGCCACTTCGCCGGTCACGGGGTCCGCGAGAACGAGTTCCTCCTCCACGCCGAAAGTGAGGGCGTCACCCTTCGGCGGCAAAAAGTCGCGCGTCCACGGCCTGGCTCCGTCCCTCGGTCGGACTGCCCAGCCTCGCCGGTCCGGCTCCGCCGGAGAAGGGCCGCTGGTCACCGATCGGGCAGCTTTCGGCCTTTCGCCGAGACGCGGGTGAAGGCTTATACTCTGGGGTACCGCGCCGGGAGGGCCGAGACCACGCGCTCGCGACGATCACCGATCGACAGCTGGCCGTGTTCCGTTCCGCGGAGGTCAGCGTAGGAGCTGATCGTGAACCACTCCGAACTCGGCGATGGTCTCGGACCACGCTTGGGTACCTCTGTTTCCCGGTCGCTGCTGCGGCTCAGGTCGATGCGCCGCGGAGACGTCCTCGTGCTCACCGCGGCCGGCGAAATCGACCTGTCCACCATCCCGGCCCTGAGTGAGTCGCTGGCCGACGCCATCGCTCAGCGGCCACCGATGCTCGTCGTGGACCTCGCTCCGACCACGTTCCTCGCCTGCTCCGGCCTGTCGGTCCTCCTCGCGGCACACCGCCTGACGGGTGATCGGACCCGCTTCGCCGTGGTCGCCGGCTCACGGGCCTCCTGGCGGCCGATCCACCTCACCGGCGTGGATCGGCTCCTGACCGTGCACCGCCACCTGGACGACGCGGTGGGCGGCGCCGCCCCGATGGTCGTGCGGACGGTCGTCGCGGATGCGACGATCCTGGTCACCGCCACCGGCGGGGCGCGGGCCGGTGCGGCCGCGGCGCTGACGGAAGCACTACGGCAGGCGGCCGAACTCTGCCGCGGCGTCGTCCTGGTCGACGTGTCGGCCTGCACGCTCCCGGCCGTGGACATCGTCGGCAGCGTGCGGGCCGCCTTCACCCGGGACGGCCGGGACCGGGGTGGCATCCGGGTCCTGACCGCCGACGAGGCCCTGAGGAAGGCGCTGGAGGCCGCGGGTATCGCCTGCTGCGTCCCAGCCGGGCCGGGCCGGTGACCGGGGCGGAGGACCACCACACCGCCGAACCTCCGTGGGTCCGCGGCGCCGAGGTCGGCGACGTGGATCGCATCCTCGAGATGGTGTACTTCCTCGCGCGCCGCACCGGCCGGTCGCCCGGTGCCGCCGCTCGGCTGTGCACCCGCCTGGTCCCCAAGCTGGTGGTCTCGTCCGGCGGCGCGGCGGGTTCCCCCGGTCACCGCCTGGCCGCGGCGCGGCGTGGCCGGGTCGCCGTGGCGACCGCCGTGCGGGCCCGGAGCCGTCGGTGCGACCCGGCGGTGTTCGCCGACGCCCTGGCCGACGCCGTGGCGCGGGACGAACTGGTGCTCCTGCCCCCTCGCCAGCGCTTCACCGTCTGGTCGGTGGCGGTCCGGCACCGGCCGATCGCCGAGGTCGCCGCGGAGACGGGCTGGTCCCGGTCCCAGGTCGTGCGCCTGCTCAACGCCGGGCTGGCCACCATCACCGAGTGGGGCCGGAAGTCCGTCCCGAGCGCTTGAGACGCCGGTCCGGCCTGGTTTGATCAGCGGCACGGCCGGGAATCCGGATCCGGTATCGAGTGGCCGCCCCAGTCCCCGGCGCCCGCAGGACTCGGGGAAGGACTCCCATGGACGTATCTTCGGTGAGCGAGGGCGCCGGCCTCCGGGCGACGTCACGCAACGACTTCGGCGCTCTCGGCCGCCTCGTGCGGCGTGAAGGCCTGCTTGACCGGCGCTACGGCTACTACGCGGTGAAGATCAGCCTGACCCTGCTGGCGTTCGCCGGCGGCTGTGCGGCGTTCGTGCTGCTGGGCGATTCGTGGTGGCAGCTGCTCACGGCGGTGTTCTTCGCGGTGATGTTCGCGCAGGTCGCGTTCCTCGGTCACGACGCCGGGCACAACCAGGTCTTCCGCACCGGGCGGGCCAACGACCGCGCCGGTTACGCGTTCGGCGGGATCGTCGGCATGAGCTACGGCTGGTGGATGGGCAAGCACACCCGCCACCACGCCAACCCCAACCACGAGGGCGACGATCCCGACATCGACATTCCCTTGCTGGCCTTCACCCGCGGGCAGACGGAGCACAAGAGCGGGTTCGTGCGCTGGACGTCGAAGCACCAGGCGGCGTTGTTCTTCCCGTTGCTGCTGCTGGAAGGCCTGAGCCTGCACTGGGCGGGCATCCAGGCGGTGTGGCGCGGGGAGGTCAAGACCCGGTGGCTCGAAGCGGTGCTGCTGTCCGCGCACGTCGTGGTGTACCTGGGGGCGGTGTTCGTGGTGTTGTCCCCGCCGGTCGCCTTGGCGTTCATCGCCGTGCACCAGGGACTGTGGGGCGTGTACATGGGCTGTTCGTTCGCGCCGGGGCACAAGGGCATGCCCACCTACACGGACAAGACCGAGCTCGATTTCCTGCGCAAGCAGGTGCTGAGCAGCCGCAACGTCCAAGGCCGCCGATGGGTGGACTTCGCGCTCGGAGGGCTGAACCACCAGATCGAGCACCACCTGTTCCCGAGCATGCCGCGGGCCAACCTGCGCCGCGCGCAGCCCCTGGTGCGCGCGTTCTGCGCCGAGCATGGGATCGACTACGCCCAGTGCGGGCTGCTGAAGACCTACCACTACGTCCTGCAGCACTTGCACGAGGTGAGCGCACCACTCCGCGTGGCGGGCGCACCTGCCCACTAGCCCGTGTGGAGGGTCCGCGCCGCGATTTGCGGGAGCGCCGGTGTCCGTCGAGCGTACGAGTATCGGGTTGCCTGGCCGAACCCGCGGTTGGCTCCGGTGACCAGGACGGTGCCGGCGGAGAGGTCCATCGAAAGCTCCTGGTGAACTGAGAAGCGTACTAGGGCCTGTATCGAAGTGGGTCAGAGCCATTCGTTGATGGCGGCGATGTGGATGATGGCTTCGTAGCGGGCGGCGAGTTTGTCATAGCGGGTGGCCACCCCGCGGTGGCGTTTGAGGCGGTTGA